>NZ_LBMG01000007.1 GCF_001005315.1 Kordia jejudonensis | reverse complement strand
GACAGCATTGATTTTTTGTTTCTTTTGTATCCAGACAAAAGACATAAATTTAATACTACTATGTAAATATAGTTGCTGATCAGTTTAGTATAGATACGAGTTACAAACTCGCGCTAACGAAGTAGATAATGTAGCAATTAATCAATTTGAAAGTATGTTAAATTCTTCATGCTGAACTTGATTCAGCATCACATAAAATAGCTTTTACAAATAGTGCTTCCATGCACTTCTCGATACAAATTTGTTATACAAATTCACTCGAAGTAACGCTTAAAACTTCCTTGCTTGTCATTCTGCACCTGATGCGGAATCCAATTTAAAACCCAATGGATTCCTGCCTACGCAGGAATGACAGTTTTGTAACGATATTCATCGCATTGCTAGCGTGAGTTTGCACTTTAAGAAGTCTCACATTTACTAGCGAAGCAGTCTTTTTTAAAACATCAAACACCTTAAAATCTAGTTCTGCCACTAACACGTTTTCTATTTTTGTACTTTACAAGTTCAATAGCTTTTTCGTAGACTTCATCTTCAATTTCGTCATCAAATATTTTTACACCACTGTATTTTCCAGAGCGCGCATACGACTTTGTGTTCAATGTTTCTTGGTCTAAGAACGCAATGTAATATAGTTTTGTACTGTCTGAATACGAATTTTCTTGTTTTATTTTGAAGAAGTAAATGGTGATATTTCCATCTTCATTTTCTACATTTTTGGTAGTTACAAACGAAATTTCATCTTTATCTTCATCAAAACTGATGTAATTTATCAAGCGTGTTTCGGCATAGCGTTGTTGCGTTTTTAACGAATCGGGCACTATTGCCAATGCATTTTTTTGAGAAAGTTTGTATAGTGTTGATGCCAATGCTTTTTGATCAAAAAATGTTTTTTCTTTTAATGCTTCTGGAATTATTTCTTTTTGCTCTACCAACAACGCTAAGTAGGTTGTCAATGCAGATTTTGAATCTGTTTTGATTAGTTTGTTGAAGAAATCCTGTATATTATTATCTTTTCGGAAAGGAAATAATAATTTCACATAGCGAAGCAACGCATTACTACTTTTAAAACTGTATCGTGTCGATTTTCCTAAGTTCCGTTTGATTTCTATTTTGGCATCATTCAATAATTGATTTTTGTATTTTTTATATGCTTTTGGTTTAATTAAACTACTATCGGTTAATTGCGTTAATAGTTGATAAATAGGAGTTTTGTATTCTTGTATACTTGAATATTTTAACAATTCTGGAAATAAGTCTTTCTTAAGCGCTAAATTATTTTTACCAGCATTAAATAAACGTTCTGTGCCTTTAGAATCTAAAGGAAAATCTTTTTCTAACAGGTCTAAAACCAATTGAAAAGAAGCTTTGTTTTTTTGCTGTATGAGCGTTTTTAGAATGGTAGTTTGTGTTTTTGAATCGTCAAATGCATCAATGTATAATTTTTTAAAAAATGGCTGAATTCGATCGCTTTTAAGCTTTCCGAGTGAAGTAATTAGGTAGTTCTTAATTTTTTCTCGATCTTCTGGAAATTCATGATTTTCCAAGATAGAAATGATGGTATCGGCATGTTTGTCTGTAAACTTAATTTTAGCATACGATTTCAAAACAATGCTATCGTTATTTTTTATACCATCAAAGAAAATTTCGGTTTTATCGGTAAAGACATCTTTTCCAAGCAAGGTGTCTAACGGTTGAAATGTTTCATAAAAATTGCTCACAAATTCAGAAGGTTCAGCAATGGAATCTTCGAGCGTAAGCAAACCATATAATACGCCTTTTTTTAAGATGTTTTTGATATACAAACGCTTTGCACTTGCCGTATCTTTTATACGGTATGTACTGTAAAATGTATCATCTGTTTTCCAAGTTTTTTTGTCTTCAATGACCAATTCTCGCTCGTAGCCTTTTTCAATTGAATTCCAAATGCTGTCTATGTTATGAAACATCTGCAAATCGTGGTATTTCTTGCGTTTTATAAAAATACGTTCGTTACTTTTTGATGTATATACGATTAGTTTTTTGTCTTCCTCATACGCTTTTTGTTTGGTTTTGTAACGCCCGTAACTTGGATTGGTTTCTGGCTGTTTTGCATTTGTTAGTACGGAGAAATGTAGTGATGTGTCAATCACTTTTTTGAACGCTTCGTACGTTGGTTTTTGTAGCTTGAACGAATTGAAATAGGTGGTCGCTTTTTGTTTGTCTTTTCCAATATAGCCCAACAGATAATAACTTTCGTCTTTTACAACCGTTTTTAGGTAAATGTTACTTTGTTGGACACTATCCAACAACGCTTCCGATTCATAACTTTGATAGCCAAAATCGACAAATTCTCCTGCTTTTTTGTTTATATCGAGCTTGTTGTAAAAGTTTTCATGAATGTATTTCGCTTCAAACGCATCTTCTTCAATATAGGTAAAATCGTTGCTCATTACTTCTTTAAAGAAATAATACTGATCGTTAATTTCTGCTTGCAGCAACTTGTTTCCAACATTTTTTGTGTTGTCCGAAATAAAATTTTCAGGAAATAGAAAACTATATTTATTGTATTCAGAAGTATAGGTTTTTAGAGTATCTGAAGGCGATCGGAACGTTACCGAATCAAATATTTCCTTTTCATATTGTAATACAAAATTCTTTTTACCAGCAAATTTAATAATGATAACTTCCAACGGCGTTTTGTAAATATGATATTTTTGGTAATCGCCTTTTTTCGTTTTATTGACAATACTAAATCCTGGAAACGGACTTGTTATTTTTTCTTTCGAAATAATATCGCCCGGAATGTCTTCATACAAAAGCGGATCAATTTCGTCGAGCGTAATTTTTTCTTCATTCGGAAAATGATCGTAAGTGTTTAATCGTGTAATCGTTAAATACGCACCGTTTGTCATGTCTGGAGCCAGATAAAATTTTTGCTCTTTGTATACAAATTCGCGGAGTTCATCAAAGGTTTTTATCGTGATAAATCCATCTGGTGTACTGTATGAATTTAAATACGGTTGTACGTGCAAATCTTCCAATTCAGCTTTCGCTTTGAGCGCAAAATCCGTTTGTTTTGATGTTAATGGTTTTACCGTATAACCTCTATCTTCAAGCATTTGTAACATGCCTTTTTCGCCTGCCAAATGTGCCGCGCCAACACCTGCAAAAACCGTTTTGTGTTGCATTAACGAATCCATTACTATGACCATATTTTCATTGCGTTTAAACAACATGTGTTCACGATAAAAGTCTGTATTTACGGCAGCTCCGATAGAATCTAGCAAGTCAATATTTCGGTCTCTGTACACATCTTCTTGCAGCGTATATTTATTACGTTTTTTAAATTTTTTCTGAAGCCATTCATCTGGTTTTTTCTTCAATCTATTATAAGCGGCACGCGACGTTAGGTACCGTGATTCGGCAATGTCTTCCAAGCTGATAATTGGTTTGTTATTCTTTTTTCCAGCCTGATAAATAAACATATCTAAATACGTTTCTTCCTCAAAATCGTCTGCGCCAGCTTGCTTTCTGTATAAGTAGCCGTTGATGATTCGGTTGTCAAATCGGATAATGCTGCGCACGGTTTCTTTTTTTGAAAACTGCGGATTGAAATTACTTGTGTAAAAATTTCCTCCGTACGATCTGCCTTGCGAACTAGTTGTCATTCGCTCATAATTATGTGCCAGCCAAGTAGTAGGATCTGATTCTAAGGCAACAGTTTCCACTTCATTTAGCGCTTTAAAAAACACATCGTCTAACCGAAACGCCACTTTTTTGCTCACATGCATCGTTCCGTATATATAAGAAGGTTTTTCCATGCCATTACCTGAAACTTCCCAAAGAAGACTCTGTTGCGAATTTGGTTGTTGTGAAAAAAGGATAGTTGTGCAAAAAAGGGATACAATATATATAAAAACTCTCATAAAAATCGGGTGCAATATTAATACCAATAGCTGTTACTGGCAATTTGATACTAATGTACTAAAGATAATCAATCATTCCTGTTAACAGAATCATAATGCCTAAAAATCGTTTTCAAATAAAGTTATAAAGATTTCCTATGATTGAATATTTATTTATTGGATAGAGAGTCGTATTTTTGTTTAAGAAAAATGTTGAAAAAGAAAACAAGTGTGTTTTTGCTTGAAAATTCGTTGCTAAAAACACGCTTTAAACTTAAAAAGAAGATATAGATGAAAGGTGTATTACTCATAAATCTTGGTTCGCCAGATAGCCCAAACCCTAAAGATGTAAAACGATATTTAGCCGAATTTTTAATGGACGAACGCGTAATTGACGTTCCAAAATGGTTGCGTACATTTTTAGTAAAAGGAATTATATTGAATACACGACCGAAAAAGTCTGCAAAAGCGTATCAAAAAATTTGGTGGGATGAAGGTTCGCCATTAATTATTATTTCAGAACGTTTTCAGGAAAAAGTAAAAGCGCGCGCCAAAGTTCCAGTAGCGTTGGGAATGCGTTACGGTTCTATGAGCATCAAAAAAGGCTTGCAAGAATTACACGATCAAGGTGTTGATGACGTATTGGTAGTACCTTTGTATCCGCATTATGCAATGTCTTCTACAGAAACGGTTATTGAAAAAACAAAAGAAGATCAACAACAGCATTTTCCAAATATGGAATTGACTATTTTGCCATCTTTTTACAACCATCCAGATTATATCAGAGTACTTTCTGAAAAAATAAAATCACACTTGGAAGGTGTTGATTACGATCATATTTTATTTTCATATCACGGAATTCCAGAACGACATATTCGCAAGTCCGATCCGACAAAATCGCACTGTAAAATGGACGGAAGCTGTTGCAATACGCCTTCAAAAGCACATCAATATTGTTACAGACATCAATGTTTTGAAACGACCAAAGAAGTGGCAAAATACTTAGACTTGCCAGCAGACAAATATAGCAACTCATTCCAATCGCGTTTGGGTGGCGATCCTTGGTTAAAACCTTATACAGACAAAGAATTTGAACGGTTTCCAACGGAAGGCAAAAAGAATTTAGTAGTCATTACACCTGCATTTGTTTCTGACTGTTTAGAAACTTTAGAGGAAATTGCAATGGAAGGCGAAGAAGAATTCAAAGAAGCTGGTGGAGAACACTACAAACATATTCCATGCTTAAACGATGACGATAGCTGGGTAAAAGTTATGACACGTTGGATTAACGAATGGAGCGTAACATCTAAAGAAGAAGTAACAGCTTAATGGCAAACAAAGCCTCTGCCGAACTCGGTAACGCGCCCATTGGAAAACTGCTCATTGCACAAGCACTTCCTGCGTCTATAGGAATACTTGTAATGTCACTAAATATGGTAGTTGATACCATTTTTGTTGGGCAATGGATTGGTCCTATGGCAATTGCCGCAATTACGGTTGTGGTGCCGCTTACTTTTTTAATTGCTTCTATTGGAATGGCAATTGGAGTTGGTGGAGCGTCCATTATTTCTAGGGCTTTAGGGAGAGACGATCACGACAAAGCACAACGTACGTTTGGAAATCAAATTGTATTATCGTTAGGATTGTCTGTTTTCTTTGTAATTATTGGATTAATTTTTAAAGAACAGGCATTGGCATTATTTGGTGCGAATGGTAAAATTTTCGGTCCAGCCGAAATATACTATGAAATCATCATGTATTGCATTCCGTTTTTAGCTTTGTGCATGACCGGAAATCCGGTGGTTAGAGCAGAAGGGAAGCCGAAATTTGCAATGGTCGCTTTGATTCTTCCTGCTATCGGGAACATTCTCTTTGACTATATTTTTATCAATGTGTTAGACATGGGAATGGCTGGTGCCGCTTGGGCAACGTCCATTTCATACTTTATATGTTTTGTATTTATCTATTGGTTTTTCTTCTCAAAATATAGTGAACTCAAAATACGTTTGCGCTGTTTTAAGTTAGAAAAAGCTATTGTTCGTGAAATTACAGAATTGGGCGGCGTAACGTTGGCACGACAAGGAATGGTTAGTATTTTATCTATTATTCTAAATCACACCTTATTCACGTATGGCGGCGAAACTTCGGTTACTATTTATGGAATAATAAGTCGAATGCTCATGTTTGCATTGTTTCCCGTTATGGGAATTTCGCAAGGTTTCTTGCCCATTGCAGGATTTAATTATGGAGCTGATAAGTTGGCGCGTGTGCGCGAAAGCATCAATATTTCTATTAAATACGGAACAGGTTTGGCGTTGGTTATTTTTGCTATTATTATGTTTTTTCCAGAGCAAATTACGGCTGTATTTACTACTGATGAAGTCGTTATTAGAGATGCGCCAAATGCATTGCGCTGGGTTTTCTTAGTGACGCCGTTAATTGCTGTACAAATGATTGGTGCTGGATATTTTCAAGCTATTGGAAAAGCGGTTCCAGCATTGCTTTTGACACTCACAAAACAAGGATTTTTCCTGATTCCATTGATTCTTATTTTGCCAACATATTATGGAATATTTGGTGTTTGGGTTTCCTTTCCAATTGCAGATTTGTTGTCAACCATTCTTACAGGTTGGTATCTTAACAGAGAAGTTAAGCGAACGTTGAGGTAGAAAAATAATATTTCAATTGTTTTCGAGAAATCTTTGAAAACATGTTATGAAACGAGCAGATCTCGATACAAAAATCCTCCTGAATTTTCACTTGATCTGACGAATTGATAAATCAACAAAAACAATCAATTTTGATGGAGTTCAATCACTTTTTCCAACATTGCATCTCCTTTGTTGAGTTGTTGTTGGTAACCATTTCCACCATATAATTGTTCTACAAAAATGGCTTTGATGTGTCGTTTTATTTGCGCTGCATATTTTTCAATGTAGATACGTTGGTTACGCTTGGCGCTTAAAAAGTCGGTGTATTCTTCTAACAAAGCATCGTCAACTTCAAAATTATTCATGAATTCTTCAAACGATTGATTACTATATGTTATTCTATCTGCTTCCAGTTTACTGAATACAAAATCTTCAATATATCCAATGATTTTAGAGCGTAATCCTCTTTCAAGTGATAGTTCTTCTGGTGTAAATGATAGTGGCACAAATACATCGGGAATGATACCGCCGCCGCCGTATACAATTTTCCCTTTAGGGGTTTCAAATTTTAATGAATCGGCAACTTTGATGCTATCCATAGATTGCAATTCTCCTGTGCGGAATCGTTTGTAATATTCATCAAAATAATCGTCGTTTCCTTTTTTGTACGAACGCTGAATTGATCGCCCAGTCGGTGTGTAATATCTTGATATTGTGAGTCGTACTACAGATCCATCTCCTAATGGCATTGGACGTTGCACGAGTCCTTTACCAAACGAGCGTCTTCCCACAATAGTTCCTTTGTCATTGTCTTGCAATGCGCCTGCAATGATTTCACTTGCTGAAGCTGATTTTTCATTAATTAGTACATAAATTTCAGCATTTTCGAACTCGCCTTCGTCTGTTGCATAGTATTTTTCGACTTCTCCTTTTTTATCTTTTGTAAATAAAATCAGTTTTCCGTCTTTTAAGAATTCATCTGCAATTTGTTGTGTTACGTCTAAAATTCCTCCTGGATTGTCTCGCAAATCCAACGCTAAATTTTTAGCGCCTTTTCGTTGTAAATCGTTTAATGCTGTTTTGAATTCATCATACGTAGTTTCTGCAAAACGGTTAATTTTTATATAGCCCAAATCGTCTGTTAGCATATAGTTTGCAATGACACTTTTGATGGGAACTTTTGCACGTTTTAGATCGATTGTGATGACTTCATCAGTTTTTTTACGATAAATATTGAGTTTTACGGGACTTCCTTCAACATCTTTTAGTTTGGAAATGATTTGCGTATTGATATAATTTTTCCCGTGTAGTGTGTCTTTATTTGCTGTTAGTATACGATCTCCTCCTTGAATTCCAGCCGCTACACTTGGCCCGCCTTCTAGTGTTCGAATAACGGTTAATGTATCATTTACCATATCAAACCGAATTCCTAAACCTACAAAATCACCTTGCATGTTTTCGGCAACGCGTTTTTCTTCTTCCGAAGGAATATAGACCGAATGCGGATCTAGGTTTTCCATGATATTTTTTACCGTAGCATCTACAATGCTGTCTACATCAATATCATCCACATATTCGTAATCGATATAATCAATAAGTTTGTTGAGTTTGTCTTTGCTTGTGTTTGAAGAAAACAGCTTTTCTGGAGTAGCGCTAAAGTTTAGTTTTCCGCCAATAACTACTCCTATCGCAACTGCTGCTGCAATGATTACTGGAAGTAGATATTGTGTTGTTTTATTCAAAAGTTTTTATTTTAGGAAGCATCAATTGTAGGAATGTGTTCTACTTCAACGCCTGCTTTTTGTAAAAATTGTATGCCTGAATCATCTTTATATGCATCTACATAGACAACTCTTCTGATTCCTGATTGATGAATGAGTTTGCTACACTCCTTGCACGGCGACATTGTAATGTATAAGGTTGCATCCACGCAGGACTGTGTAGAAGCGGCTACTTTTAAAATAGCGTTCGCCTCCGCATGTAATACGTACCATTTGGTATAGCCTTCTTCATCTTCACAGAAATTTTCAAATCCTGAAGGTGTTCCGTTGTATCCATCAGAAATGATCATTCTATCTTTTACAATAATCGCGCCGACTTGTTTACGTTTGCAATACGAGAGTTTTCCCCATTCTTTTGCCATGCGTAAATAGGCATGATCATATTTTGCTTGTTTTTGTTTTGGCATGACCAAATTTAAAGTTTTTACAGCTAAAAAAAGCAACTTCTTAGAGTTGCTTTTGTCTTCTTAACGAAGATATTGGGTTTCTTTTGGAATCACAATAGCTTTGTTGTTAATTTTTTACAAAATTCCTGGCACTATTTCAGAATAACACGGTTTGCAATCTGTTTCTTCTGTATCACAGTCACAAGTGTGTACTTCTGTACAGTTGCATGTGCAGGTTCCTTCACAATCAGTTTCTCCACCGCCAGCTCTTCCTCCACGTAAATCGTGAAAGGTTAGTTTTGAAATTTGTTTTTTGTTTAATCCTAATTTAGAAATTACTCTTTTTTTCATAATGATATGTTTAATGTTAATCGTTCCTAAGCTAGAAAACATATTTGATGAATCAAAATTCTATTTTTATTTTAGATAAAATTAACATCAATGATATGGATTGCAATTCCTAATACAATTGCCGAAACCACCATTACCCAATCTCTTTTGGAGAATCGGAATATGGTTTGAAACACAAATGAAAGCACTAAAACAACGAGTACTACTATGATTTGTGCAACTTCTACACCAAGAGCAAATTCTAACATTGGCACCAATTTTCCGCTGACGCCAGAAGTGATGGTTTTGAAGTAGTTTGAAAACGCTAGTCCATGAATTAAACCAAAAAATAGTGCCGCAATTAGTAGTAATACCAATTTCGTTTTGTTACTATTTTTTCCAGCCGTAAATATGTTAAATAAGGCGGTTGCCAAAATGGTTATGTAGACTAATAATTCGGCTAAATTGGCTTTTACTGAAATGACTCCGTAGGTTGAGAGAATCAGCGAAAGTGTATGTCCTATAGTGAAAACGGTGACAAGCCAAAACACGCGTTTCCAGTCTTTAAAGGTGTAGGCTACCGTGAGGACAATTAGAAATAATACATGATCATATCCGTTTAAATCTAGCACATGATTGAGTCCTAGTTTGAAGTAGATCAAAAAATCATTCATCATAAGATTATGTTTTTAGGTTTGGGGTTTGTGCATCAAACTTACACTATATTTTTATATTTTAAAAGCCGCGTTCTTTTTGCAATTGTTCATATGCTTTTTGTACTTGTTGAAACTTTTCTTTGGCACCTTTTATATGTTCTTCGCCCAAGTGCTGTACTTTATCGGGATGGTATTTTTTCACCATTTTACGATAGGCTTTTTTCACTTCACTATCGGAAACCGATTTGTCAATTTCTAAGATTTTATAAGCGCTATCGGTTGCATTGTAAAACATTGCTTTGATCGATTCAAAATCGCGATTGTTGATGTAGAGATATCCTGCAATTTTTTCAATGAGTGCTACTTCTTCTTCACTTACATGACCGTCAGCTTTGGTAACACCAAATAAATAGTGTAATAGTTGCAAACGCGACGAGTGGTCCATGTGTGTTTGTATCTGCTGGCATATTTGACGTGTAGAAATGTCTTTCTTTTTCAGTACGCCATTGAACAACTGAAACGCATGATTGGCACGTTCTTTACCGTACATTTTCACAAAATAGCTTCGTACATAGTCCAATTCGGCTTCTGAAACTTCGCCATCTACTTTCATTACAATTGCGGAAAGGACTAACAGGCTTATTTCAAAGTCACCTGATTTGGTTTGTTCACGCTTTTGAGCTGGTTTTCTGCGTCTGCGTTTTTCGTAAATAGGATCTTGTTGTCTACGACTTCCACGTTTTTCTTTTGGCGGTTCTAGTAATAATCCTTTTGAAGTTGCTTTGTCTAAGGCTGTTCCTATAGCAAATCCAATAGCGGCACCAATGGGACCACCAAGTGTCCAACCTAACGCGCCTCCAATCCAGCTTGCAAATCCACTCATATATTTAGTTTCTGTTTGTTTTTTATCAAAGATACATTTTCCAAAGAAAAAAATATCAAAATTTCCAAAGAAGCCTCCATTATGATTTTTTTAACGATTCCTCTTTGATTTATAAAAAGATTATTCCTACATTTATCATTAATTAGAATAATTTCCTTCCTCTTATTGTCACTTCAAAATGCGCATACTAACTCCTCAACAGTATGCCTTCGTTACTATTTTATATTTATATCACATGGAATTGATAAGTCAAAATTATTTTGAAGAAATTCTTTATAATTCAAGAGCACATCCTGTTTTTAATAAAGATTGGAATGTATACACGAGTGTGAAATATGCAGATACTTTTTTGCCATTTGTTCATGGAATTACTGGTACTAATACAATGGTTTTTGATGGTGCAAAATTATTTGAAACTATTCCGAAAGCTAACAAAAATATTCTGAAGCTTTCTGAAAGTCAATTAATTAGTTCATTGATATATACTTATCCAATTGATGCATTAGCTACAAGAAAAAAAGATAGTGTTCAGCTCTCAAAAAACGAAGTGTGTTCTTTTGTAGAACTAAATCGCAATGGATCTGTAGATATTTCGTTAAAGTTAGGGAGTAATTTTAAAAAGTTTTTAAATACATATTTACAACATACTAAAACTTCCAATTTCAATATTCATACTATTGGAAATACTTCAATTACTAAGTCTGTTTCGGAATTTAAAAAATATTTTCAAAACGGAAGTGTTCATAAAAATCACATGTTGTATGTATTTGATTTATTAGGTTTGTCACAAAATAATGTATTAGATTTTATTGCTTACACACAAGCGTTTAATACAAAGTTTATTTCTTATTTGGAAAAACTTGTCATTGCTGAAAAATACAAAATAACTGTTTTTATTGAAAAAAGCAGAAAAGATATTTTGTACAAAACAGGTGTTTTGACATCAAAAGATACACAGCCTATATTTCCTGAAAAAAACGAAATTTACATTTGGCTCGTTAGTAAAGATTATATTAAATACGAACCAACTGCGGAAATTCAAATTGGTGTTTCTGTCGCTAAGGATTTTATTGAAAAAGGCGTTACAAAAGAAAATATTCAAACTCTGATCATAACTCAAATAGAAGATGAAATAGATCAAAGAGTAATAGGAAATGATTATTTAGAAGAAAAATTAGATAAAGCAATGGCTTCTGCCATGATAGCATATGCTTTACAAGAAGAGTTTACCAAAAACCCTGTGTCAAAAGAAGTTTTTGAAAGTAGTCCGACAGCATTTTTTGCTGTAAAAGCAGCAGAATTTACGGCAGATTCTATAAAAAAGTATCGAATTTCAGAAGCACGATGGAATCCGCATGCACAAGGGTTTAATCCATTATTTAAAGGAAATACCATTCACAACGCTTTTTTCTGTGGAATTATTAATGGACTCATTGATTTGGCTGCTGGTTTGCCAGAAATGATAGGATTTCTAAGTAAAATTTTACATAGTAAATCGTTTGCTTCAGAGTTTTTTGATAGTATTAAAAAGCTGATTGATGAAGAAAAGATTATTGAAACCATACTTGAAGCACTTGGTAAAGATTATAAAAACGCTAAATCGCCCGAAGCATTATTTTACTTTATGGCAATTGATGTAATTAATCTGATTTCTATCTTGATTGGATTATACGGAACTGCGGTTAGCATTCAAAATTTTGTTAGATTTACGAGACGTAGTTTTAGGTATTTTAGACGCTATAGTCCAAAAAAAATGAGATCATTAGATGAACTACCTTCATCTGAAAAACAAAAAATTTTAGATGATATAGAAGAGGATATTGTAATTGATGATATTCTTGATAAAACAGATGAAAGCGATAATTTATTAGATGATTTTGATAATGATGAATTACTTGATGACATACCGGAAGATATCGAAAATGATGATTTTATAGATGACATTGATGATCTCGATGAAGTAAAAGATCCAATCAATAAATCTAGCCAGATTGTTGGAAAATATAGTCGAAGAACTTTCGACCCAGATAATGCTGGTGGACCAATATTGGATTTAAATTGGAAAAATACAGTAATAACAAAAGAAGGAATAGTTATTGTGAAAAAACATTTGAGTAGATTTGATAAAACAGCAGCTAATACCAAAATGATTAATCGGTTAGAAAGTGTAGAACGCGGAGACATCGAAATTACCGATTGGGACAAACGTTTCTATACACACGAAATTAGAGAATACGATCGGTATAAAAATTTAGGATATGAAAAAACTAAAAATGTGGACATCCCTGAGGAAGTTTGGAATAATACACATACAGCCACATTAGAAGATTTTAAACTTTCTGAATTCAATCAAAACGGAATAGATAATTTATATCATCCTGATATTAACGATATAGATTTTCATATTCCTTAAAAACAAAAATCATGAAAATAAAAATAGTAATACTTAGTATATTAAATTATAATAATACATTAGGAAGTCAAGGACTTACTATTAACAATATTGACCATTTGCTTGGAAGAAAAGGAGAACGAGAATTTATAGGTAAAAAATTAGCTAATAAATTAGAAGAATTATTTGATGACGGCTATATTTTTAAGAATTTAAAACAATACTCAATTACCCAAAAAGGAATTGATTTTTTAGAAGAAAATAAAAATTAAATAATTCATGGCAACAAGTTTAATAAATTATGTAGAGATAAAGATGAATTAAGGCTTTTGGATAAACGATTGGCTCATCAAGTTAGTTGCTGAATACATTCAACAAGTCATTAAATAATCGTAATACTAACTCTAACAATAATTGGGAAATATAGTGATCGAATTTTTGATCAAGATAATGCGGGTGAACCTATTTTAAATTTAGAATGGAGAAATACTATAATATCAAAAGAAGAAATAGATTTTTTCACTTTAGAAGAAATAAAAATTTTAAACCAGTAGATATGAAAAAGATTGAAGGAGTTGATAGAATATTAAAATTTTTGAAAATTAGTTTTGACGCTAAATCTAAAATGGATTATAAAAGATTAGAAATTTTATATAATTCAAAATTACTCTTAGGTGATAATGAAAAAATAAATTATGTCTTAGGTAAAGATTTTTTGAATCTATTAAATAAATCTAAAGAAAATGAGCTTATTGAATTTAATAGTGAATTTGGATACTCAATCACCCAAAAAGGAATTGATTTTTTAGAAGAAAATAAAACTTAAATAATTCATGGCAACAAGTTTTATACATTACATGGAAGACGACATGGACAAAGGTTTTTGGATCAACGATTGGTTCATGGAATTAGTCGCAGAATATATCCGACAAGTTGTGGAAAAACATAGAGAACACTACCCTGAATGGTTATTAGAATTATCCGATGATCAACTAGACTTGATTAGAGTTGGACTGATGCCTGGGGCAATTGATTTGGCAATTTATGAATACTTAGAAACCACACAACATGAAGATCTTTTTATAGAAGTTCTCAAAAAAACAAAAGAACTATTACGTTCCAAAGGTTCTGAAATATCAGATGAAGAACTCACTTCATATGAAATGCAAAAACTTGAAGAACTACGACGAATTCCATTACGAAGTAAAACACTTGGAAGAACCCAAAGTACAGGCGCGCTGATTCAAATTATTGACGAAATCATCAAAATGATTGTCGAAAAAGATAATTACAATAGCGAAAAGCATCAACCTGAGTTTAATTTTGATCTGGAAAAGCTGTAGTTTAAAACATTATTTAACATTCCTTTTCGTCTTTTATAGATTTATTTTCCGTAATTTTCTGTGCTAATTTTAAAATTTATACCATGAAAAAAAGAAGTCTTACCTCATTAAAACTCAACAAAAAAACCATTACGTATTTACAAGCAGAAAAAAGTGCCGGTGGTATTCGCAGACAAGCACGTGATGTTTCAGGTACGTACTGTGATTCAGTAAAAGTATGTTGTGCATAATAGCTTTTAGAGCTTATCACACATAGAAAACCTTGTTCTTATTTTATCAAACTACAAAGAAAGTATCATACTTTTATGAGGTAGTATTTGAAAAAATAGTGACAAGGTTTTTTGCTTTTTGAAGGTTATTTTAGGTTGCTATGATACGTTTTCTATAAAGCGTTATCAAAATTGAGTTTCACTAATTTAATCCGTATCTTTGCACAATTATTAATAAATTAATTTAAAAGATTATGTATCCACCAGAATTGGTTAAACCAATGCGCGAAGATTTAACAGCAGTTGGTTTTGAAGAATTACATACGGTTGAAGCGGTTGATACTGCAATAGCAAAAGAAGGGACAACGTTAGTGGTTGTAAATTCTGTTTGTGGTTGTGCAGCTGCCAATGCAAGACCTGGCGCAAGAATGTCTTTAGATAATGATAAAAAACCAGACAACTTAGTAACTGTTTTTGCAGGAGTTGATAGAGAAGCAACAGATAAGGCGAGAAGTTATATGATTCCTTTTCCTCCTTCTTCTCCAAGTATGGCATTGTTTAAAGATGGACAATTAGTACACATGTTAGAGCGTCATCACATTGAAGGAAGACCAGCAGAAATGATTGCTGAGAACTTAAAAGATGCTTACAACGAAAATTGTTAATACATTCGTATCAAAAAAAAATACTATAAAACCACGTTTTTACGTGGTTTTGTTTTATAATTTTACCACATTATAAAATACCAAGTAGTGAAATTCTTATCGTATATACTATCTTCCATTTACATGCTGTTTTTTGGCTTGTTGTTAGTTATTTTTCATGCCATTCAATGGATTTTTTTAAAATTAGGCGGACAAAAGTGGCACAATAGAAGCGTAAATATGCTCCAGTTTTGGCTCATGCGCTGTCACAATCTTTTAGGAACACGCCATATTCTTAGAAATCCACATCAAATATCCACAGATCAACCTTTAATTATCGTATCCAATCATCAAAGTATGAATGATATTTCTCCGTTGATTTGGACTTTTAAAAAACATTATCCAAAGTTTATTAGCAAGAAAGAACTCGGAAAGGGAATTCCAAGTATTTCGTTCAATTTACGTCATGGAGGTGCTGCTTTGATTGATAGACATGATCCGAAACAAGCGATTACAGAAATTATCAAATTTGCCAAACGAATTCATGAAAACAACCAATCTGCCGTTATTTTTCCAGAAGGAACACGCAGTAGAGATGGACATCCAAAACCTTTTAAAACTAAAGGATTAGAAGTATTGTTTAAATATATTCCGAATGCATTAATTGTGCCCGTAACGATTAATAATTCTTGGAAAACAACCAAATACGGGAAGTTTCCATACGGATTGGGTTCAAAAATTACACTTGATGTGCATACACCAATTCAACTGAGTGATTATCCACGAAATAAACGCGCCGAATTGCTCGAACGTATCGAAAAAACAATTACAGATCATATCGTTGTAGACTAAAAATATGCAGGAAAATCAACTTATTGAAAAAACGATTTCTTTTGTACAAGAAACCCTCAAAAATGCTGAAGGCGGACACGATTGGTTTCACATTGAACGTGTATATAAAAATGCTCTATTAATAGCAAAAGACGAAACTGTAGATACATTTATTGTGAGTTTGGGTGCGTTGTTACACGACATTGCTGATGCTAAATTTCACAATGGAGATGAAACTGTTGGCCCAAAAGTAGCGCGTGCGTTTTTAGAAAGTATACAGGTTGAAGAAGCCGTGATTATTCATGTAGAAAATATCATTTCTAATATTTCGTTTAAAGGTGGAAATTTTGATCAAAAGTTTACTTCTCCAGAGTTAAATGTGATTCAAGATGCAGATCGTTTGGATGCCATTGGCGCTATCGGAATTGCACGTTGTTTCAATTATGGAGGTTTTAAAAATCGAAAATTATACGATCCAGCAGTTCCTGTAAATCTTAACATGACTAAAGCCGAATATAAAAAAACTACTGCGCCGACAATCAATCATTTCTATGAAAAATTACTGTTGTTAAAAGATAAAATGAATACGAAAACTGGACGAAAAATTGCAGAACAAAGGCATGCGTTTATGGAACAGTTTTTAGAGCAATTTTATGCAGAATGGCAAGGAGAAAGATAGATTTTTCATATTCGTCATGCTGGACTTGATTCAGCATCGCATCTGAGTGAGCAAGTTTATGAGATTCTGAGTCAAGCTCAGAATGACGTAATCAAGGTATTTTAAACTTACTGAATCATTAACTTCATTTCACTTCTATATTTAGAAGCACTTTTCCCTGTAATTTCCTTAAAAAGCTTGTTGAAATGTGAAAAATTATTAAATCCACTTTCATAGCAAATATCCGTAATACTACTTTGACTTTCCAACAATAGCTTTGTCGCAAACACAACTCTGTATTCGTTAACGAGTTTGGTAAAAGTTTTCCCTGTTACTTTTTTAAAATAGCGACAAAACGCAGGAACAGTCATATTTACTTCTTCGGCAATTTCGTCAAGCGAGATATGTCGTTGAAAGTTATTGTTGATGTATTTAAAAATCGTATCAATTTTTACGCTGTCTTGCGGTTGCGTTTCAAAAGCAAATCCATCTACATTTAGCAATTCATAATCTTCGGCTAAAGAAAGTATATGTAGAATTTCTAATAACTTTATAACCCGCTTAAAACCTTCATATTTGGGTAATTTTTCAATTTTAGGACCAATAATTTTCTTAGTATCGGGTTTAAAACGAATGCCTCTTTTTGCTTTTTCTAATAGCAAAGAAATATGTTGCATTTCAGGTAAATTATAAAATTCTTTCCCTAAAAAATCTGTTTTAAATTGAATCAGCGTTTCCTTTCCTTTAGAAGTCAAACGATCTGCAAAACCATTGTGTGGCAAGTTGGAACCTATCAAAATTAACTGACTATTATTGAAATATGACAAGTGATTTCCGATGTGACACTTTCCTTTTCCCTTGTTTACATACACCAATTCTACTTCTGGATGAAAATGCCAAAATGCCAATCCACGTTTCCGTTTTTTCGTATTCTGTGCTACCAAAATAGAATTACCAAATTCGGGCGTTATTTTTTCGTATGTAGGTTTATTGTTCATTATGTAGCGCAATGCGTTGTACAAATTTACCATTTATACTGCTCAAATTGTATGTTCTTTTACCCAAATTGTATGCTATATTAACTTAAATAAAAATTCACAATTATTTAATGGTTAAAATAACACACAAATTCATCAAAATAGCTGTTTTCTATTACCGAAATCGCGCTTAGTTTTGCTATGTGAACTATTAAAAATAAAAGTCATGAAAAAAAGCATTAAAAACATTGTATCTATACTACTAATGATTGTTAGTATGGCAAGCTACGCAAACAGTGACTATTCTTTACACACAAAAAAAGGAAGTACTGTTTTAACATTACCGAATGTCAAGAAAGGACATCAATTGTTGATTAAAGACACCAACTTTTTAGTTCTTTACCGAGAAGCTATTACGCAAAACGGCGATTATTCTAAAGGTTTCGATTTAACGAATTTACCTGATGGATCGTACTATTTTGAGTTAGAAAAAGATGTAAAAATTGTCACGATTCCGTTTTCCGTGACTGACAATACTGTAAAATTTGACAAAGAAAAAGAAACTATACTCTATAAACCAACGGTTAGACTTTTGGGGAATAAGTTGTGTGTTTCCAGACTTTCGCTTGAAGCGCAACCAATGAAAATTGAACTATTTTATACAGGTTCGCTTGCAAACAACAAAGCATTGTTATTTTCTGAAGAGATTGAAAATACGAAAATAATTTCTAGAATTTACGAACTTTCAAAAGAGAAAAAAGGAAAATATACCGTAATATTTACTACACAAGGTAGAGCGTTTACGGAGAAGATTAATTTTTAAATAACCAGCGATTCAACTAACTAAAAAGCGTAGTATTTTGTATACATTACTACGCTTTTTTTATGCTTAGTATTCAATATTGATCACGCCATTTGTAAATGTGTATATAGGCTGATTCCTCGTATTTTCGATAGTAACTCTGAAGGTTCCTTCCATTTTTGAATCGGTATGTGTTGTGATAGAAGTTTCTCGGTTGCCAAAATTTACATCTGAGCTGTAATACACATCATCTTCAATCAAAAAAAACTCGCCTATTTGATTGGTTTCTTCCTCTAACACATAAAATACTAGTGTTTTGGTATTGTCGTCAAATGAAGCTTCAATTCTTCGCCAATTCTCGTCTGTAGTTTCTAAGGTTTCGGTAAATTCTGTCACAAAGTAATTAATTCCATTAAGAGTAAAATTTATGGCGCTTTCTGTTCTAATAGGTTCATCATCTGACGAACAGGACAGTATAACTAATGCGATGATGCATAAAAGTGCTTTTTTCATTATTATTTCTTTAAATTAAACCTGTTTTTTAGTAATCAATTCTGACGAACGAAGCTGCATAGCAATTGTGAGTGAAAAAACGTGTGTATTTTGTAAGTGTTGATGGAGAATCAATATTTAAACTATGTTAGGCTTTTTTAAACATTTCTACGAATTCCTTCCACTTACATACTGAACTTGTATTAAAGTAGTTTTAGTAGTCAATATTGATAACTCCGTTTGTAAACACATATAGAGGTTCCCAATTGGTATCTACGATAGTGATATCAAAAGCACCTTCCATTTTTGAATCTGTATGTGTTGTGATGGAAGTTTCTCTTTCGCCTCCAGTAAAATTAGGATAGGATAGATAGTATACATCATCAATAATTAAAGCAAATTCATATATTTCATTCGCTTCTCCAACCAAGACAGAAAATTTGATTTTTTTAGTATTATTATCAAATGAAGCCTCTACATCTCTATAAATAGTGTTAGTAGGATTTAGCATTACATTATAATCCGTTATGGAATACTCGACTCCATCAAGATTAAAACTTATGGCGTTTTGCAAAGAAGAACTATCATCATCTGATGAACACGATAACATGACCAACGTCATGATACATAAAAATACTTTTTTCATTGTTATGAATTTAAATTATACATGTTTTTAGTAATCATTTTTGATTATCTAAGATTAAATGTATAGCAATCTTGAATGAAAAGTCTTATGTATTTTATAAGCGTAGCATTTTTTTTGTAAGCGTTATTAAAACAGCGAATATTGTCCGTTTTTATACTTTTCGTGGAGCGTTCTGTTAAGTCTTGGCATTTTTTTATCTTTAAAGTACTTCAGGCGAGCCAATTTGATTAAGTTCCGAATTTGTTCTGCTATTTTTCCTTCGCCTCGCATGCGATGTCCGTAGCGACTATCGTTTAAATTTCCGCCATGGCAACTTTCAATTTGATGTAACACTTTGGCAGCTTTGTCGGGCATGGTTTTATGAATCCAATCGGAGAATATTTCACCAATAGCGCCATTGAGTCTAACAATCGTAAATGCAATGGAAGTTGCGCCCAATTCGGATACTTTTTTTGCCAATGGCAGTATTTCATGACTGTTGATAGATGGAATAATTGGTGCCAACATCACATTTACGGGAATTCCATTTTCAGCTAACGTTTGTACGGTTTCCAATCGTTTTTTAATGGTGGTTGTTCTTGGTTCTAACACACGACGTGTTTCTTCTGATAATGAAGTGATAGAAATATTTACACTAACAAGATTGTCTTTTGCAAGCGCTTTTAAAATATTCAAATCGCGAAGAATTAACGCATTTTTTGTGATGATTGCCACGGGATGTTTGTATTTTAGAAATACTTTTAACAAATTTCGTGTAATTTCAAATTGTTTTTCCGCAGGTTGGTAACAATCTGTATTTCCTGAAAGTACTATAGGACAGGCTTTCCAGCTTTTCTTTTTTATTTTTGCTTCTAATAGTTCCGCAGCATTTTTCTTGACTAATATTTTTCGTTCAAAATCCAATCCTGCACTAAATCCCCAAAATTCATGACTATTGCGTGCGTAGCAATAAATACAACCATGTTCGCAACCTTGATATGGATTTAGAGAAAATTCCATTCCCACATCAGGACTCGTTACTTTGTTGATAATTGTTTTTGGAAACGTTTGTATATACGTAGTTTTATTTTTGTCGGCGAGTTCTCCTTCTTTATGACAATATTCCAAAAAATCGGCACGTGTTTCGTGTACATCTTGTAAAAAACGATTGTGTACATTTTTTTGCGCGCCTCTTCCTTTTATGTTGGTTGAATGATTCAAGTTGATGATTTCTTTTTTCAAAAGTAATTCTCACCAAAGTGAATTGTAGCCAAAAAGCAAAGTTTTGAGTGCAACTACGGGAATTTCATTCCTTACCTTGAATCATCACATTCAAAAAAGAAAATTATTTTAAAACTATTATTAATATCTTTAGCCTTCAAAAAAAATTAATACATGAAAAAAGTTTTTCTATTTATGATTGTAAGCATTTTTATGATGCCTACAAGTTCTAATGCCAATGAAGGTATGTGGTTTTTAATGTTTATAGACAGGTTGAACCACAGAGATATGCAAAAAATGGGGTTACAATTAACCGCAGAAGAAATTTATAGTATCAATAACAACAGTTTAAAAGACGCTATTGTACAATTCAATGGTGGTTGTACTGCTAGTATTATTTCTGACAAAGGTTTAGTACTCACCAATCATCACTGCGGATATGATGCTATTGCAGCATTATCTACAGAAGAAAAGAATCATTTAAAAAATGGTTTTTGGGCAAAAAGTTTTGAAGAAGAGTTGAAACCTGAGAGTTTATATGTTCGTTTTTTCGTTAGAATGGATGATGTAAGTGAACGAATTTTAGCAAAAGTAAATGATAGTATGACTGAAAAGGAAAGACAAGCTGCTATTAACAAAGAAATTGCTGTTATTGAAAAAGAAAATAACGAAGATGGAAAATATACCGTTTCTGTGCGTTCCTTTTTTCAAGGAAATGAATTCTATTATTTTGTTTATGAAGATTATGAAGATGTTCGCTTGGTAGGAACTCCTACTGAAAGTATTGGTAAATTTGGTGGAGACACTGACAACTGGGAATGGCCACGTCATACCGGAGATTTTTCTTTGTTTAGAGTGTATACTGACAAAGATGGAAACGCTGCAAAATACGCTGAGGATAACATTCCTATGAATCCCAAAAGACACTTATCTGTAAACTTAGGAGGTGTAAAAGAAAATGATTTTGCAATGATTTTAGGATATCCAGGACGAACAAATCGTTGGATGCCAGCCGAAGGAATAGCTCAAAATGTAAACTATGCATATCCTGCTTGGGTTGAATCTTCTAAAACAAGTATGGATGCCATGAAAAAACATATGAACCAAAGTGAAGATGTAAATCTGAAATACGCTTCTGGCTATGCTGGAATTGCCAATTATTGGAAAAATAGACAAGGAATGATTGATGCATTGACCAAACATGGAACTGCCGATAAAAAGCGAAAATTAGAAACAAAGTTCAATAAATGGGCAAATAAAAAACGCAATAAAGAAACGTATGGTAATGTGATAGCGGATATCAATAAATATTATGCATTGACTAATGAAAAATCGCGTCATGATAATTATTTAATTGGAATATTACGCGGAAGTAGTTTTGCTGTTGCACCATGGAGATTAGGAAGGAATTTAAGTTATTACACAGAGCAGAATAAAGCAAAACGTGAGGAATTACGACCTAGATTACAACAATTAATTGATGATACATTCAAAAATGCATATATGCCTTTGGAAAAAGATGTTTTGGCGGCACAATTAAAGTTATACGTTGAAAAATCTGGATACGAATTACCTACATTGGTAAAAGAAATCAACGAAGAAATAGATGGCGATTTTGATAGCTACATTGATGCTATGTTTGACTTGAGTATTTTTACATCAAAAGAGCGTTTGGAAGCATATTTAATGTATCCAAATAAAGTACTTCTTGAAAACGATCCGTTATTCTTATTATCTTCTGATTTAATTACAAAATACAGAGAAGAGCCAGAAGCAATTGCAAGTGCAAAGGAAGCTTATGATAAAGCATACAGAAAACTTGTTCAAGGATTGCGTGAGTCTAAATTAAGTACTGTAAAGTACCCAGATGCAAACTCTACTTTACGTTTAACCTATGGAAAAGTAGTTGCATTGCCTAAAGATTCTCGTAATGATGCAAAAATTAACAATTATACGACCATGAAAGGTATGGTTGCGAAGTATAAGCCAAATGATGATGAGTTTGATCTTCCTAAGGAAGTATTAGATTTATATGAAAAGAAAGATTTTGGTCAGTATGCAGATAAAAACGGATACATGCCTGTAAATTTCTTAACAAACAATGATATTACTGGAGGAAATTCAGGATCGCCTGTATTAAACGGAAATGGCGAGTTAATCGGTTTGGCTTTTGATGGAAATATTGAGGCAATGGCTGGAGATGTAATTTTTGATGATAAATTACAACGTACTATTAACGTCGATATTCGTTATGTTATGTGGCTAGTTGATAAACTATCAGGAGCAGATAATATTATTAAAGAATTGACAATTAAGAAGTAATTGACTTCTTAAGATAAAAAAAGAAAATCCTGCTCAAAACGAGCAGGATTTTTTTATTTCATGATTATTGTTTAATAAATTTTCGAATCGCAATACGATTTTGTGCATCCATTACTTTTAAAAAGTAGATGCCACTTTGCAACGAACTCACATCAATTTTGTCGGTATTTGTGAAAGAAATATTTATATTTTTCCCTTGAATAGTATATACTTCTAAATTTTTAATGTTGGTAATTCCTTGAACTTGTAGGAAGTCTGTAGTTGGATTTGGATAGATGGAAACAGTTGTCAGTTCAACTTCTTCGGTTGATAAAGTTCTTGAAAAATTTACTGTGTTACAATCATTCGAAATGGAAACATAACGAGCTTCTGAAGCTTGGCAACCAGAAAAACAATCGCCACCATAAAGCCAAAATTCATAGATACCATTTCCGTTCACTGTAATATCACAAACAGCAACCGAATAATTTTGTGTACCACTAGGAAGTACAGGTAAAACAATACTGTAAGGAACTCCTGTGTAATTAAGACCTAACGGATTCGCATACGTATTATACGGTTCTGCATAAATGATATTGGGAATAATCTCGAAATCATCTATCAAAGCTCTTATGTTTAAAAAATCGAAACCTGTTGTTAGAAAAAATGCCGTGCTTCCTGAACTATTAAAGTCGTAAAAACTACTGATGGTTAGCTGATATTGACTCATTAAGTTGTCTAACTCTGTAATTCCCGATACGCCTGTATCTTTAAAAGTTTGCACCCATGAAACAGTAGTATTTACAGTGAAAACGAGACTTTTATACTCTGTGTAATCAACATAACTGTAAACAGGATTAACTCGAAACTGAAATTCATTAAATAAAGAATCTATTTCAGGTGAATTTTGTGGATTGTTATAAATAGCCGATAACTGCTCTAAGTATGGATTTACTCTTGCTTCAGGAACAAATGGGTTGTCATAATCAATGTCATTTACATCACTTCGTATTTCTCGTAAAGCAAGAATTCTGGCATCAATATCATAATTTTGTTGAATAAAAGGAGCAATAGTACATTGTGCATTTACACAAAATAGAAAGAAGCAAAATAAGCTGGCAAGTAATAGTTTTTTCATAGCGTTCGTTTTTGGTACAGAGAGCATAAACACGTTGATTGTTTTTAAAATTATAAAAATCAAACATTTAGACTCAATTCAAAGGAACATAATAATGTTTTAAAAACAAAAATTTACTATTGACGGTTCATAAAAACACGAGTAAATACCTATGTTATGCTTATTTTTTGATGAATTTTCGAATCGCAACACGATTTTGAGCATCCATTATTTTTAAAAAATAAATACCGCTTTGTAAAGAACTCACATTGATTCTTGAAGTATTGTCTACATAAATTTGCACCTTTTTTCCTTGTATAGTATACGCTTCAACATTTTTAATAGTTGTAATTCCTTGAACTTGTACGAAGTCTGTAGTTGGATTTGGATAGATGGCAACCGTTGTCAATTCAGTATCTTCTGTAGATAAGGTTCTTGAAAAATTAACTGTGCTACAATCGTTAGAAACTGTTACATAACGATATTCTGTAACCGCAACTGTTACGCATGGAGCTAGAAAACTAAAAAACCAGTAATTGTTGTTTGTGTTTTCTCCTATATTACACATTGATACTGAATAAAAGCTTGGAATTAATGAACCATCAGGTATGCTATAATCAACTCCTGTATAATTACATACATTATCATCATAGTAACCATTTCCATTAATAATTTCTATAGCTGCTGAAGCATTTTGTAAATCATCTAAAAGTGCATACATATTTAAAAAATCATATGCCGTTGTCAACTCAAAAAAGGTTTTTCCTGTACTCGAAGAATCATTAAAGTTTGAAACTGAAAACTGATATTGCGAAAGAAAGTTATCAAGATCGGTTATTCCTGATGTTCCAGTGTCTTTTAGTGTTTGTACCCAACTTACGCTCGTATTTACGCGAAAGCGCATTTTTTTATATTGCACATCACTTGGATTTACATGAAATTGGAATTCATTAAATAAAGAGTCTATCTCAATGGAGTTTTGCGGGTTTGCATACATCGCAGAAAGCTTCTCTAAATGATAATCTACTCGAGATTGTGTTAAAAATGGATTGTCATAATCAGCATCATTTGTATTATATCTGATCTGTTTTAACACCATTAATTTAGCATCAAACTCATAATTCTGTTGAATGAATGGATCAATTGCGCATTGAGAAAATGTAAAGTATATACATCCAAATAGTAAGGTAATTGTAGAAATAAGTCTCATATAAAAAAATAAATTCTATGCTAAAAGTACTGCTTTAACGTATAGAATTCAATTTTTAAAAGTCTTTATTCATAAATCACGATTACATATTTATCGTGAAATGAAGTTTATTTCCCAGGAAAATCAGCTTTTCGTTTTTCTAAGAAAGCCGTTGTTCCTTCCTTAAAATCTTCCGTTCCAAAACAGTTTCCAAATTCGGTAATTTCAGTTTCATAACCATTTACGCCAGCTTCATAGTTTGCATTTACCGCTTTGATGGCACCACGAATGGCAACTAACGAGTTTCGCATTATTTTACTAGCCAATTTGTATGCCAATGGTAACAATTCGTCTTGTGTGGTTACATGGTTTACCAATCCACATTGTTGTGCTTCTTCTGCGCCAATCATTCCCGCGGTCATAACCATTTCCATAGCTTTTCCTTTACCAACCAATTGTGGCAAACGTTGTGTTCCGCCATATCCAGGAATCACGCCAAGCGATACTTCTGGCAAGCCCATTTTTGCATTGTCGCTGGCAATTCTAAAGTGTGCAGCCATTGCCAATTCCAATCCGCCACCGAGCGCAAATCCGTTTACGGCAGCAATTACGGGCGTTCCTAAATTTTGAACAAAATCAAATAGTAATTCTTGTCCTTTTGCGGCTAATTTTCCACCTTCATCTACTGAAAAGTGTGCAAATTCGCTAATATCAGCACCAGCAACAAATGCTTTTTCTCCGCTTCCTGTTAAGACAATTACTTTTGCATCCGAATCTGTATCTAATGCTTCAAAAGCATCGTGCAACTCTTGAATGGTATCACGGTTTAACGCGTTTAATTTTTTTGGTCTGTTGATGGTAATGGTTGCAATACCATTTTCTTGCTGTACAAGTATATTTTCGTAGTTCATGCTTATTAGTTTTTCGGAATGGTCACTGTGAATGTGGTTCCTTTGTGTTCTTCTGATGTAAAAGTAATACTTCCGTTATAAGTTTCCACAATATTTTTTACCATTCCTAAACCAAGTCCCATTCCGCTGGTTTTTGTAGTAAATTTTGGTTCAAATATTTTTGGTGTGTTTTCTTTGGAAATTCCGATACCATTGTCTTCTACCGTAATGATTGCGTTTCCGTCACGTTCAAAAACACGTACATCGATCAATGGTGCGCGATCGTTAGCAATAGCTTGAATGGCATTTTTGACCAAATTCGTAATAACGCGGATCAGTTGGGTACGATCAAACTTCACGATAATTTCTTCCCGTTCAAAGTATACTGTAATATAATCTTCATTGAAAATATCCATTGCCAAGCGCGTAATTTCAACCACATTGAGCATTTCGTTTTGCTGCGCAGGCATTTTGGCAAAGTTTGAAAACGCGGACGCAATACTACTCATGGTATCAATTTGCTGAATTAAAGTTTTGGAATATTCATCTACTTTTTGAAGGATCTTTGGATCTTTCGGATCAAATTTTCGTTGAAAACTTTGCACACTTAAGCGCATTGGTGTCAACGGATTTTTAATTTCGTGCGCTACTTGCTTTGCCATTTCGCGCCAAGCTTGTTCACGTTCGCTCATGGCAAGTTTTACGGCACTTTCTTCGAGCTCGTCAATCATTCCGTTATAAGCCGAAATTAGGTTGAATATTTCTTCTCCTGCATCTTCTACGATGATTTTTTCATTGCGTTGATTGAATCGAGTTTGATCTAATTTTTCGCCAATACTTTTCAGCGAACGCGTAATGTATCTTGAAATAAAGTAGGCAAAAACAATAGCTACTAACAACATTACTATGTATGCATATCCTAAGCGAAGCAAAAATTCTTTCAGTTCGTTGTTACTGAATGAATCGTCACGTTCGTATTGTAGATTTAAAATTCCTAAAGGTTTCGATTTTGCATCGGTAATGATGGTGTATGAAGATTGAAATTCTCCTTTTTCAGTTTTTATTTCTTCTACATAATGTTTGTCAACCAATGTATTTATTTTGTTTAAAACATCAACGGGCAAACAGGTTGGAACTTCTACTTCATTACTTGCAATAGAAGTGTCAGAAGTATTAATGAGTGTTCCGCTTAAATCGTATAAGTTAAAATCAACATTATGAATATCCGCAATTTTATAAATGGCATCTTTAAAAATAAGGCGCAAATTTTCTTCACTAATGACATATGTAGTTTCTTTGTTGATAACGTAATTTACATTAGATCGAACCTGATCTTCTTTACGTTCTAGGCGTTTTTCATGATAATCGTTCGATTGTTCGCTGTATTGGTAAATACTAACCAATGCAATTAGAATAGAAGCTACTAAGATGAGTAGTATCATGTAGGCAAATATTCGTGAACGTAATGAAAGTCTTGCTGGTCTCATGAATGTGTATTTTTCTTGATCGATATCACAATAATCAAGCCAAGTTACGCGTCAGGGTTTTTAGCGCGAATCCGTTTGTATAGTTTGAATCCTATCATTAATAGAATTCCCAAAACTACAATTCCGATAACACCAAAAATCCAATTGATGGCACTTTTTAGAATTACTAAGAAAACGACGGCAAACAGGATAAATGTGGCACCTTCATTCCAAATGCGCATAAAGTTAGAACTGTAACGTACATCATCTCGTTGCAATTGCTTGTACATTTGATGTGTTTTTAGATGGTATAGAAATAACAAAACTACAAATGCGAGTTTTACGTGCATCCAACCTTGTTGCAACCAACCTGGCATTAAAATTAGTAACCAAATGGCAAAAATTGTTGCCAAAATTGCAGAAGGCCAACTAATGATAAACCATAAACGTTTTGCCATAAGTTTGAGCTGTTTTCCTAAAATTTCCTTTTCAGGAGATGGTTTATGAAAAGCTTCTATTTGATATACAAAAAGTCGCGGAATGTAAAATAATCCCGCGAACCATGTCACTACAAATATCAGGTGTAATGATTTTATATAATTGTATTCCATTTAGTCTTCTATAAATAAATAGTTTAGTTTTTTCGCGTTAAACGCATCATTAAACGCTTTAATTTCAGTATCGACCAAGTTGTTAAAGGTGTTCAATTCTGCATTGATTTTCTGCGATAATTCGTTTTTCACGGCAATATCTTGTTCCGTTGGTGCAAAATCGCCCATACTTACCAATGAGTTTAAATGTCCTAATTTGTTGGTAAGACGAATTGGGAAATTTAACGGATCTTGTCCGCTACGGTTTTTTGTTTGATACAATGCTTCTTCAATTTCAGTAAATTGTTTTTTGAGTTCTTTGGCTTTTTCCACCAAATCTTTCACATTGTCATCATCTTTATATTGCGTTGCAAAAGACGTCAATTTTGCATTAATCTTTCGTATTTTTTTGATCGATTTGTGTGCGTTGTCCATTGTTGCATTAACATCTTTGATAAAATCAAATTGCTTTTGCATGTCTGCCAACGTACTTTCGGCTCTTTTATCGGCTAAAATGGTAAATGGTTTTGTGATTTCAACAGCGTCTGAACCTTCTTTCTTTACCGTCAGCTTTACTTTGTATTGTCCGGGTACTGCTTTTGGTCCGTTGAGACTTGCCCACCATAAAATCATTCCTTTCAGCTTTTCAGTGCCTTTATAGGTCATATTCCACACAAATTGATTGGCGCCATCTTTCACTTCAAGCTTGTCTTTCTTTTTATTTTTCGTGCTGAATGTTTTAATCACATCGCCATTGGCTTCCATATACGTTAACGTTACTTCGTCTTTTTCGTCATAATCGTGTAGATAGAAATAGGTTAGCACACCATTTGGATGATTTGTTCCTTCCGTTTTGCTTCCTTTACGCGAACCGCCACGCATTCTGTATGAATCTTTTGGTGTGTAGAGAATGTTAGCATTTTTCGTAATGTTGTATTGCTGATGAATAACCGTTAAATCGTCAATAATCCAAACGCTTCTTCCTTGTGTTGCTACAACTAAGTTGTTGTCTTTTATAGTTAAGTCAGTAATAGGAACGATTGGAAGATTCAACTGAAACGACTGCCAATTTTTTCCATCATTGAAAGAAATGTACATGCCCGTTTCGGTTCCTGCGTACAATAATCCTTTTCGTTTTGGATCTTCGCGTACTACACGTGTAAAATGTTCCGCGTTGATTCCGTTGGTAATTTTTGTCCACGATTTTCCATAATCTGTAGTTTTGTAAATGTATGGTTTAAAATCGCCCGTTTTGTATTTTGTTCCTGCTACATAACAGGTTCCTGCGTCAAACGCACTGGGTTCAATGCTGTTAATCATCATCCAATCGGGCATTCCGTTTGGCGTAACATTGTCCCACGATTTTCCACCATCTTGCGTTACGTGAATCAATCCGTCATCGCTTCCAACCCACAATAACCCTTCTTTTAAAGGCGATTCTTGCGCAGCAAAAATAGTACAGTAGTATTCTACGGAAGTATTGTCCTGAGTAATTGGTCCACCTGACGATTTTAATTTTTCTGGATCATTTCGGGTTAAGTCTGGACTGATAATATCCCACGATTGTCCCTCATTTTCAGTAACATGTACATGATTTGAAAAGGTGTATAATCTGTTAGGATTGTGTCTTGAAAATATAATTGGAAAATTCCACTGAAAGCGATATTTCATACCTTCTGCGCCGTGTCCCATAGGATTGTCTGGCCACACATTGATGGCTCTAACGGTTCCTGTTCTGTGATTTTTTCTAGTTAAGAAACCATCATAACTTCCTCCATATACAATGTCATTGTCTTTTGGATCAACTGCAATATGAGCCGATTCGCCGCCAGCTGTGCTTTCCCAATCATCATCCGAAATGGAACGTCCGTCTGTTCGGTGTGGAATTCGTATGGTAGAATTGTCTTGTTGTGCCACATAAATTCTGTATGGAAAACTATTATCAGTAGTCACTCTGTAAAACTGTGATGTAGGTTGATTGTGATATGTGCTCCATGTTTCGCCACCATCGTACGTAATTTGCGCGCCACCATCGTCTCCAATAATCATGCGTTTTGGATTTTCGGGAGCAATCCACAAGTCGTGATGATCGCCATGTGGTGCATTGTACGTACTAAATGTTTTTCCACCGTCCATACTTTTGTGGTAACGAACATTTAAAACGTACACAACATCTTCGTTTTCCGTATCTGCATATAAACGTGTATAATACCAAGCACGTTGACGTAATTTACGTTCACTATTGACTTGTTTCCACGTTTCGCCACCATCTTCACTTCGGTACAAACCACCTTTGTCTTTATTTTCTACAATTGCCCATACACGTTGATTATTTAGCGGAGACACCGTGACACCAATGATTCCTAAAATACCAGTTGGAAATCCTTTGTGTTTTGATATTTCTGTCCACGTTTCGCCACTATCGGTACTTTTCCACAAGGCAGAACCGTCGCCACCTGAACTTAAGCTGTAAGGTGTTCTGCGGACGCGCCATGTTGAAGCGTATAGTATTCTTGGATTTGTAGGATCGATGCGTAAATCGACAACACCAGCATCTGCGTTAGCAAAAAGTGTTTTTCGCCATGTTTTTCCGCCATCTGTACTTTTGTATACACCGCGTTCTTGTGTTGATTTGTAGATATTTCCCATGACGCCAGCATATACAATATCAGGATTTGTAGGATGTACTGCCATTCTTGGAATATGTCGTGAATTTTTTAAGCCGGAAGCTGTCCATGTTTTTCCAGCATCAACACTTTTCCAAACGCCGTATCCTGAAGATACATTTCCACGCACGGTTTTTTCGCCACCGCCAACATAGATAACATTTGGATCGCTATTTGAAACTGTAATGGAGCCGATACTTCCGCCAAAATAGCCATCAGAGATGTTTTCCCAGCTTCGTCCACCATTGGTTGTTTTCCAGATTCCGCCACCTGTAGCGCCAAAATAGAAAAGATTTGGTTTGTTGGGAACGCCAGTTACGGCGGCACTTCGTCCACCACGGAATGGTCCGATAAGTCGGTATTCTACATTTTTGTAATAAGCTTCGTCAAAAGTTTGTGCTTGTGCTTCAAAGGCACTTCCAAGAGTAAGGAATAGCACAGCAATTAAGGATAAAAATCGCATTTTTAGGTTGGTTTGGTTTTGAAATACTAAAAATACGGATTATTCTTTTTATGAGATTGCGTTTGGGATTTTTTTATGATTTTATTGAGTCGTTTTAGGAGCTAAGCTTTTTGGTCACTTTCAGATAATTAGCGTTTGTTTTTTGTAGATTTTGAATTTGTGACGCTACATATGATTCGGCATTGCATCAAATGATGAAGATGTACATTTCTACTTTGTTGTAAAACCTATAGTTTACTTCGAATTCAAGATTGTTTCTTTATATAAATCGTACTCAAAAACAGTCTTACCTCTATTTTCTATATTCTTGTTTCTTTAGAAAGCTTCTTTTTTTGTCAGATGAGTGTTTTTCAATATATAATTGAATCATAAACCCATAAATTATTTAGATCAGAATCATCAAGTTAAAACGTATTCAAAAACAGTCTTGCCTCTATTTTCTATGTTCTTGTTTCTTTGGAAAGCTTCTTTTTTTGTCAGATGAGTGATTTTCAATATACTATTGACTCACAAACCCATAAACTATTTAGATCAGAATCATAAAGTTAAATCGTACTCAAAAACAGTCTTACCTCTATTTTCTATATTCTTGTTTCTTTAGAAAGCTTCTTTTTTTGTCAGATGAGTGTTTTTCAATATATAATTGAATCATAAACCCATAAACTATTTAGATCAGAATCATCAAGTTAAAAACGTACTCAAAAACAGTCTTGCCTCTATTTTCTATGTTCTTGTTTCTTTACTTTTGATTCTTAAACCCTAACTATATCTTATCATGTACTTTCGTATGATTTCCATCATTCCAAAGCGTTAAAATATCTGTTGCAACTTGCGCACCACTTCCTGCGGCAATAGCAAACTGACTTCGCCAACCTGCAATGGTACCACAAACGTACAAGCCTTTTGTGACCAAATGATCTTCGTTTTTCAGATAAATCCGATCTTTTTTGGCAGCAGCTCTTGGATGCGGCGCAATAAATTCTTCTAAACCTTCAATTGTAAACGGCTTTGCATAATTTAGTGCAATGACAACAATTTTACTTTGATACGTATTCTTGTTTGTTGTAATTTGAAAATTGCCAGCTTCCCCCGAAATTTCTATTACTTTTTCTTTCTCAATTTGAAGTACATGCGGATATACATCTTGTAAATGTGCGCGTCCTTCTTGTAAAATTTCTGCACCTGTTTTTCCTTCTGGTAAACCGAGTACATTATTAAACAAAGCATTTTGTAAATGTGAAGACCTTTGATGTAAAATAATCCCCATTTTTTTGTCTACTGCAAAAGGTTTTGTCTTTGCAGAACCTAATACAAGCGCGCATTGCATTCCTGAAACGCCGCCACCAATAATGAGCACATCAAACATTACTTATTCTTCTTAACTTTATCTTCAATTTTCTTTGAAGTCATAAAAATTAATAAAATTAGAATTGCGCAAAGTGATGCTACAATACTAATTAAAGCAACCAAACTGTCGCCTTGTAGCAAATTTGAAAAATCAAGTTTTGTTGCATTGTAAATACAAAGTAACGTGGCAATTGCAATAAATATGTATGTAAATAGTTTCATTTTGTGTGAATTTAGGATCAAAAGAGTACTGCGCACATCAATTTGTACAACGATGTGCGCAATACGTATTCTGTTTGCAAAATTACGCAAATATTTTTTGAATACCTGTTGTAAAAATCTTAACAGCAATCGCTAATAAAATGACACCAAATACTTTTCGTAAAATTCGAATTCCATTTTGTCCTAACAAGCGTTCAATTTTAGCGGAAGCTTTCAGTACAATATACATGATAATCATGTTGATTAGAATGGCAATGACAATATTTATTACTGTAAATTCGGCACGCAGTGATAAAATTGATGTTAAACTTCCTGGACCTGCTACCAATGGAAATGCAATAGGAAACACAGAAGCATCACTCAATGCGCCTTCATCATCTTCTTTGAATAATGTGATTCCTAAAATCATTTCTAGGGCAAGAAAAAATAGGACAAATGAACCTGCAATAGCAAACTGACTTACGGTAATTCCAATTAAGCTTAATACACTTTGTCCCACGAATAAAAACACGGTCAAAATAATCCCTGCAATAATCGTAGCTTTCCCTGATTGAATGTGTCCCGTTTTACGGCGTAAATCAATGATAATTGGAATGTTACCAATAATATCAATAACAGCAAAAAGTACCATACTTGCTGTTAAAATGTGTTTAAAATTTAACTCCATTTCGATACGTTTTTAAATTCGCGGCAAAAGTACATTATTCCACTAATTACCAAAGGAAATGCATATATTTTTTAGATTAAATTAAAGTAAATTTTGTACGCTCAAAAAAATCGTGAATTTAGCAGAATAAAAAAGTCTAGAAAAAGTATATTTGCAGCATGTTTCAATTAGGAAAAACCATCGTTTCGGAAGATATTATTGAGAAGGATTTTGTGTGCAACTTAAAAGCATGCAAAGGAATTTGTTGTGTTGAAGGTGATGCAGGCGCACCATTAGATCATGATGAAATAAAAAAACTAGATCGTATTTATGATACGGTAAAACCTTTCCTTAGAAAAGAAGGAATAGAAGCTATTGAAGCACAAGGAACCTATATTGTAAGAGACAATGGCGACTTGGAAACTCCGTTAGTAAATGGTGCCGAATGTGCGTATGTTATTTTTGATGACAAGCAAACGGCTTTGTGCGGCATAGAAGAAGCTTATAATAAAGGACTCATTGATTGGAAAAAACCAATTTCTTGTCACTTATATCCAGTTCGAATTGAAGAATACAGTGATTTTGCAGCCGTCAACTATCACAAATGGCAAATATGTGATGATGCTTGTACTTTGGGGAAAGAATTGCAAGTGCCAGTTTACAAATTTGTAAAAGATGCCCTAGTTCGAAAATTTGGCGAAGATTGGTATGCCGAATTGGAAAAGACTGCACAAAAATTAGGTCGCTAAATAGTTAAAATTTCATTTTCTCATTTTTTTTTAAAAACGCTGGTTTTATCACTGCTACCAAAGAATTGATTCTTGTAAATACCTGATAATCAGTAAAAAATGCCATTTTGAAAAAACGTCAAAAAGTAAGAAAAAACTGTACTGTTGTTAAAAACTCACGAACATTGTGAATAAGTTAGGCTTTCATTTTCGCATACATTTTTCAATCTTTGTTATTCCCAAATCAAACAATAGTCTTTTTACCAAATTTTACATTAAAAACTCAATAATTTTATGTCATCAGCAATAGAACCCATCTTACAAGAAAACAAAGACAGATTTGTGATTTTTCCAATCAAACATGCAGATATTTGGGAATGGTATAAGAAGTCTGAAGCTAGTTTTTGGACAGCGGAAGAAATAGACCTTCACCAAGATTTGACAGATTGGTCAACAAAATTGAATGATGACGAGCGTTACTTTATCAAACATATCTTAGCATTTTTTGCAGCATCAGACGGAATTGTAAATGAAAATTTAGCAGAAAACTTTGTAAACGAAGTACAATATTCTGAAGCTAAATTTTTCTACGGTTTCCAAATTATGATGGAAAACATTCACTCAGAAACATACTCATTATTAATTGATACGTATGTGAAAGATGAAAAAGAAAAAGATAAATTATTCAAGGCAATTGAAAACTTCCCAGCCATCAAAAAGAAGGCAGATTGGGCTTTACAATGGATTGATTCACCAAGTTTTGCAGAACGTTTAATAGCGTTTGCAGCCGTAGAAGGTATTTTCTTCTCAGGTGCATTTTGTTCTATTTATTGGTTAAAGAAAAGAGGAATCATGCCAGGATTAACGTTTTCTAACGAGTTAATCTCTCGTGATGAAGGTGTTCACTGTGATTTTGCAGTACACTTACACAATAATCACCTCGTAAATAAAGTTCCTAAAGAACGTATTCGTGGTATTATTGTCGATGCATTAAACATCGAACGTGAATTCATTACAGAATCATTACCTGTAAGTCTTATAGGAATGAACGCTAAATTAATGACACAATACTTGGAGTTTGTTACCGACAGACTTTTACAAGAATTGGGTTGTGAAAAAGAGTATAATGTATCAAATCCATTCGATTTTATGGATATGATTTCCCTTCAAGGTAAAACAAACTTCTTCGAAAAAAGAGTATCTGAATATCAAAAAGCAGGTGTCTTAAATAAAGAAGAAGAGTCAGACAAATTTAGCTTTGACGCTGATTTCTAGTTAAAAATCCATAAGTTTTTAATTGCGTGCAGTTAAAACTTAAAAACACATAAAAATACCCGAAATACCAATTTTTTCGCCGAAAGATTGGTAAAATAACTAACCCCTTTTCTGAACGAAAGTCAGAAGAACTAAAAAAATAGACGAGCATATGTTTGTAGTAAAAAGAGATGGAAGAAAAGAGCCAATGATGTTTGACAAGATCACTTCACGAGTGAGAAAGTTATGTTATGGCTTAAACGATTTGGTAGATCCTGTAAAAGTTGCCATGCGTGTAATTGAAGGATTATACGATGGAGTTACCACATCAGAATTAGATAATTTGGCAGCAGAAATTGCCGCCACAATGACCACTACGCATCCTGATTATGCTCGATTAGCTGCGCGTATTTCTGTATCAAACTTACATAAAAACACCAAAAAATCATTTTCTGAAACCATGGTGGATTTGTACGAATATGTAAATCCAAGAACAGGAAAGAAAGCACCATTATTATCCGATGAGGTATATAATGTAATTATGGAAAATGCAGATCGGTTAGATTCTACCATTATCTATAATCGTGACTTTGGATATGATTACTTTGGGTTCAAAACCTTAGAACGTTCGTACTTACTAAAATTAAATGGTAAAATTGCCGAACGTCCACAACATATGTTAATGCGTGTTTCTGTCGGAATTCATTTAAACGACTTAGATGCGGCACTTGAAACGTATGAGTTAATGTCTAAAAAGTACTTTACGCACGCAACACCAACGTTGTTCAATTCGGGAACACCAAAACCACAAATGTCATCATGTTTCTTATTAGCAATGAAAGATGATAGTATTGACGGAATTTACGATACACTAAAACAAACGGCGAAAATATCACAATCAGCAGGAGGAATTGGCTTGTCTATTCACAATGTTCGTGCTACAGGATCATACATTGCAGGTACCAATGGTACAAGTAACGGAATTGTACCAATGTTACAAGTGTACAATGATACGGCTCGTTATGTAGATCAAGGTGGTGGAAAACGTAAAGGCTCGTTCGCAATATATATAGAACCTTGGCATGCCGATATTTTTGATTTCTTAGACCTAAAGAAAAACCACGGTAAAGAAGAAATGCGTGCGCGTGATTTGTTCTATGCGATGTGGATTCCAGATTTATTCATGAAACGTGTGGAAGAAAACGGTCCATGGACGTTAATGTGTCCTAATGAATGTCCAAACTTATTCAACGTACACAGTGATGAGTTTGATGAAATGTACTTAAAATACGAATCATTAGGAAAAGGAAGAAAAACGATCAAAGCGCGTGAATTATGGGAAAAAATCCTAGAATCGCAAATTGAAACAGGAACGCCGTACATGTTGTATAAAGATGCGGCAAACCGTAAATCGAACCAAAAGAACTTGGGAACAATTCGTTCTTCAAACTTATGTACAGAAATCATGGAGTATACATCTCCTGATGAAGTAGCTGTGTGTAACTTGGCGTCTATTGCATTGCCAATGTTTGTCAAAGGAAAAGAGTTTGATCATAAAGAATTATTCCGTGTTACAAAACGTGTAACAAAGAACTTAAATACCGTAATTGATCGTAATTACTATCCTGTAAAGGAAGCAGAAAACTCTAACTTCCGTCACCGTCCAATTGGATTAGGTGTACAAGGATTGGCAGATACGTTCATTAAATTACGTATGCCATTTACATCGGATGAAGCTAAAAAACTGAATCAAGAAATTTTTGAAACGCTTTATTTTGCCGCAGTAACCGCTTCGATGGAATTGGCAAAAGTAGAAGGTCCATACCAAACATATGAAGGTTCGCCAATATCACAAGGAGAATTTCAGCACAATTTATGGGGAATTAAAGATGAAGAATTAAGCGGTCGTTGGGACTGGGGAAAACTGCGCAAGCAAGTTGCCAAAAATGGTGTGCGAAACTCATTATTAGTAGCGCCAATGCCAACAGCTTCTACGTCTCAGATTCTTGGAAACAACGAATGTTTTGAGCCTTATACTTCAAACATTTACACACGTAGAGTACTTTCAGGAGAATTCATTGTGGTAAATAAGCATTTACTAGAAGATTTAGTAAGCTTAAACCTTTGGACAGAAGATTTAAAGCAAGAATTGATGCGTGCTAATGGATCTATTCAGCATATTGATGAAATTCCACAAGACATCAAAGAATTGTATAAAACAGTTTGGGAATTGAGTATGAAAGATATCATTGATATGTCGCGTCACAGAGGATATTTCATTGATCAATCGCAATCACTGAACTTGTTTATGGAAGGTGCAACAATGGCAAAATTAACGTCAATGCATTTCTACGCTTGGAAATCTGGGTTAAAAACGGGAATGTATTACTTACGTACGAAATCGGCAGTTGATGCGATTAAATTTACGGTAAAGAAAGCAGTGAAAAAAGCACCAGTAGCAGCGGAAGTTGTTGAAGTTGCCGCAGGAGCCGTAGGCGCGAAGCCAACTCCAATTGCCGTAGAGCCGTTAACACCGCAAGAAATGAAAGAAATGATTGCAAGAGCCAAAGAGAATGAAGATGATGATTGCTTAATGTGTGGTTCATAAAGTATAGATAAAAAACCGACTAAAAATAGAAAAGGAACGTTGCATGACGTTCCTTTTTTTTGTTTTTAAGATTGAAAGCACGAGTTGCAAACTCGCGCTAGCGATTGATGAATATCGTTATAAAACGGTCATTTCTGTGTAGGCAGTAATCCATTGTGTTTTAAATTGGATTCCGCATCAAGTGCGGAATGACAAGCAAGGAAGTTACAAACGTTACTTCAAGTGAATTTGTGCAACAAATTAGTATCGAGAAGTACATGGAAGTACCATTTGAAAAGCTATTTTATGTGATGCTGAATCAAGTTCAGCATGACGAATCTGGCAATCTAACTTTCTAACAGCGTAGCGATCTAACAATCTAATAATCTAATAGTATAAACGATCTTTTTTACAAAATCACGAGTTGCAAACTCGCGCTGGCAATGCGATGAATATCGTTACAAAACTGTCATTCCTGCGTAGGCAGGAATCCATTATGTTTTAAATTGGATTCCGCATCAAGTGCGGAATGACAAGCAAGGAAGTTACAAACGTCACTTCGAGTGAATTTGTGCAATAAATTAGTATCGAGAAGTGCATGGAAGCACTATTTGTGATAGCTATTTTATGTGATCTGCATCAAGTTGAGCATGACGAATCTGGCAATACGACGAATATCGTTATAAAACGGTCATTTCTGTGTAGGCAGTAATCCATTGTGTTTTAAATTGGATTCCGCATCAAGTGCGGAATGACAAGCAAGGAAGTTACAAACGTTACTTCAAGTGAATTTGTGGAGCAAATTAGTATCGAGAAGTACATGAAAGCACTATTTGAAAAGCTATTTTACGTGATGCAGAATCAAGTTCAGCATGACGAATCTGGCAATCTAACTTTCTAACAGCGTAGCGATCTAACAATCTAATAATCCAATAGTATAAACGATCTTTTTTACAAAATCACGAGTTGCAAACTCGCGCTGGCGATTGATGAATATTGTTACGGAACTGTCATTCCTGCGTAGGCAGGAATCCATTATGTTTTAAATTGGATTCCGCATCAAGTGCGGAATGACAAGCAAGGAAGTTACAAACGTCACTTCGAGTGAATTTGTGCAATAAATTAGTATCGAGAAGTGCATGGAAGCACTATTTGTGATAGCTATTTTATGTGATCTGCATCAAGTTGAGCATGACGAATCTGGCAATACGACGAATATCGTTATAAAACGGTCATTTCTGTGTAGGCAGTAATCCATTGTGTTTTAAATTGGATTCCGCATCAAGTGCGGAATGACAAGCAAGGAAGTTACAAACGTTACTTCAAGTGAATTTGTGGAGCAAATTAGTATCGAGAAGTACATGGAAGTACTATTTGAAAAGCTATTTTATGTGATCTGCATCAAGTTGAGCATGACGAATCTGGCAATACGACGAATATCGTTATAAAACGGTCATTTCTGTGTAGGCAGTAATCCATTGTGTTTTAAATTGGATTCCGCATCAAGTGCGGAATGACAAGCAAGGAAGTTACAAACGTTACTTCAAGTGAATTTGTGGAGCAAATTAGTATCGAGAAGTACATGAAAGCACTATTTGAAAAGCTATTTTACGTGATGCAGAATCAAGTTCAGCATGACGAATCTGGCAATCTAACTTTCTAACAGCGTAGCGATCTAACAATCTAATAATCCAATAGTATAAACGATCTTTTTTACAAAATCACGAGTTGCAAACTCGCGCTGGCGATTGATGAATATTGTTACGGAACTGTCATTCCTGCGTAGGCAGGAATCCATTGTGTTTTAAATTGGATTCCGCATCAAGTGCGGAATGACAAGCAAGGAAGTTACAAACGTTACTTCAAGTGAATTTGTGCAACAAATTAGTATCGAGAAGTACATGGAAGTACCATTTGAAAAGCTATTTTATGTGATGCTGAATCAAGTTCAGCATGACGAATCTGGCAATCTAACTTTCTAACAGCGTAGCGATCTAACAATCTAATAATCTAATAGTATAAACGATCTTTTTTACAAAATCACGAGTTGCAAACTCGCGCTGGCAATGCGATGAATATCGTTACAAAACTGTCATTCCTGCGTAGGCAGGAATCCATTATGTTTTAAATTGGATTCCGCATCAAGTGCGGAATGACAAGCAAGGAAGTTACAAACGTCACTTCGAGTGAATTTGTGCAATAAATTAGTATCGAGAAGTGCATGGAAGCACTATTTGTGATAGCTATTTTATGTGATCTGCATCAAGTTGAGCATGACGAATCTGGCAATACGACGAATATCGTTATAAAACGGTCATTTCTGTGTAGGCAGTAATCCATTGTGTTTTAAATTGGATTCCGCATCAAGTGCGGAATGACAAGCAAGGAAGTTACAAACGTTACTTCGAGTGAATTTGTGGAGCAAATTAGTATCGAGAAGTACATGGAAGTACTATTTGAAAAGCTATTTTATGTGATCTGCATCAAGTTGAGCATGACGAATCTGACAATCTGACTTTCTAACAGCGTAGCGATCTAACGATCTAAAAATCCAATAGTATAAACGATCTTTTTTTACAAAATCACGAGTTGCAAACTCGCGCTGGCGATTGATCTAATTATCTAACAGCAAAGCATCCGACAATCTAGCTTTCTAAAAGCGCAGCAATCTACTTCAAAATATCCGTTCCCAAATATCCGTTGTCTTTATTATAATACCAAGCACGTTTTTTTGGCATTTTAATATCGTTAATCACAGCTTCTTCCGTTAGCAGAATATACTCGCCATCATTTTTAGATTCGTCTTTAAAAAACTGATATACTTCCATAGCGTAGGTTGTTGGATCAAAATAAAAATACCAAGTATCTTTACCAACATCTTCCGTGTAGGTGGCTTTTAATACCAAATATTCTTTGCCTTTAAAAGTCTTTTTTGTCACTTTCGGATCAATGATGGTACCTTCATCTTTCAATTTCATAGGTAAACCATATAAATACGTATAATAATTTTTATATAAATTGGCGCGTTCACAACTCAAATTGTGTTCTTTTTTAAGAGCATCAGAAAGTTCAGTTTTTCCATTAAAACCAATAGAACAATTGTCTTTTTCAACCGTATATTCTGTTGTTTTTTCGCCACGTGTAGCTTTTACATAAAAGTATTCTTGTGGTAAATTTATTTTGATAGTACTTACCCGATCAGGATTTTTAGGCGTTTCCATGGTAATGTTTAGGATTCCATTGAACGTGTTCCAATTTCCACTAGGATCATGGTATTGAATGGCCTTTTCAAGCAATTGCGGTCCTGTGAGTTCTTGTCCTGTCGCGAAAGCAGAAAAAAGTAAAAGAACATAGGTAAAAAACGACTTGAACATGAGTTTTGTTTTAAAATTGGTTTGCCTAAGATAGAAATTTTGAATGAGATGAAAATAAAAAACACAACCATTACGATTGTGTTTTTCCTAAATTATATAAAGATGGTATTATTTTTCTGTATCAGAAGCTTCGTCTCCATTAGTATCTGACTCTTCCGTAGGTTTTGTTTCAGCTACGTTTGGAGCAGCTTTTTTAGCTTCAGATTTGTCTTCAGGCTGCATTTCAATCGTAGTGTTTCCAATAGTAATTGTTGCAGGTTTTACGGAACCATCGTGTGCGTTATGGTATTCTTCTAAAAGATTCATCGTAGCATTTAATAAATCTTTTGTTTCTAATAGTAAACTAAAGTAAAGCGTTGTGTTTTTCGGACTTGATTCTTCAGTTCTAGTTCGTGCAACTTGCGCTTGAATTTTTTGAGAAACCAAATCGAAAGTTTGCTTTTTGTTATCTAAAATATCGCCAATTCGTTCAAATGATCTTGAATCGAAGGCAACTTTGGTATTATTAAATAAGTTTTCTAAGGCTTCATCAACTTGTTTTAATTCTTTTATTTGGTTGAATTTTAACTTCTTATGATTGTTGTTTACATGCTTGTGACTTACTTTAGAAATGTATTCTAATGATTGAGTCATATCTTGTAAATAGCCTAAAATATTAATGTAGAAGTTACTTGCGCCAATACTTGATTCGTCAAGATTTTTGATGAAATAAAAGATATTATCACGCAATTCGTCAATTTCTGTAGAAAGTTTTACGATGTTCTTTTTGTTCTTCTTGAGCATTGCCAAATCTTGTTTGGCCAGTCCGTTGATAGCACTTGTGTAAATTCGATTACCACGCTTGACTACATTTGCAATATTGTTTGCACTTTCGTGAATTACGCCTTGTACAGAACTACTTTCGGCTTTTTGCAAACTGTCTTCAACTTTTGCTTCTTTTGCTTTTTTATTGTGGTTCACATAATTGCGAATCAATAAAAAGGAAGCTACAGTTAGTAAAACACCAAGCATTATTGGTAAGTGAATATTTAATAAGAAAGCTATGATTGCTGCGGCAAGAAAGGCAATAAAGGCAGTAAAAAACCATCCGCCAATTACATTTAATACTCCAGCAACTCTATATACAGCACTTTCTGCGCCCCAAGCTCTATCGGCTAAAGACGTTCCCATAGCAACCATAAATGTTACATATGTTGTAGATAATGGCAATCCTAATGAAGTGGCAAGAGAAATTAATACACTAGCAACCATAAGATTTACTGCGGCACGAACCATATCGAAAGCAGGAATATCTTCTTTGTTTTTATATGCTTTTAGCGCAGGCACTTCAAATTGTTTGTCAATCTTAACTTGCCAAGATGCAGGCACAATGGCGGAAGTCCATTGCGAAATTCCAATGGCCATACGTACAAAACCTCTAGATAAGAAATTTGGCTGAAAACGTTCTTTAGTTTGTTCCTGACTTGATAAGTCAAGTGAAGTTTTCACAACAGCTTTTGCTTTGCTTGAAAACCATAGTGTTACAACCATAATTAATCCCGCCATGACAAGGAAAATTGTAGGTGTTGCTACTGTTTTTCCTAGAAAGTCCATTTTAAAACCTTGTGCAGCAGTAACAATATCTGGTGAATCTCCTGCGGCGGCCATAAATTTATCAAACGATTGCCAACCAGCAATTGGTACACCAATAAAGTTGACCAAGTCGTTTCCAGCGAAAGCCAGTGCCAAAGCAAACGTTCCTACAATAATAATGAGTTTATAGATATTGGTTTTTAGCAATGACATTACCAAATAGGAAATAATAGACCAAACGACAAGACTGATAGCAACAATAGGCAATACATAGATTTCTAAAAACCCTTTCAATGTCAATGAAGTTACACCTGAAGTAGTATCAATTGTTATGATTCCCTTCATGTCATCATGACTCAAGATTTCCTGAACGGTTTTGTATTCTGTGCCAAAGTATTGGTTTACCCAAGCCACAACTCCATCAATGGGACCATTATATAAAATATCGACAATTGATTTAGAATAATCAGTTCCTTTAATTCCTTTTACAAAAATAAAATAGGTAATTGCTGTTAAGGCAATTCCGCCAAACAAGGCACCAACCCAACGTGCTTTTTTATCAAAATTATATGACAATAATAATCGGCTAATCCATTGTACAATGGCACCAATGGTAAATGCGACGACAACGGAGAGCAATATTCCGATAATAATCTTAGTCGCTTGTGATGTATTTATATATTCTAACAACTCCATTTTCTGACCTACATCAGCACTATTGATCTTAATTAACGCCATTGCTACGGCAGCTCCAAGCAATTCAAAAACGATGGAAACCGTTGTCGATGTTGGCATTCCGACACTATTAAAAAAATCGAGTAGTAGAATATCGGTAATCATAACAGCCATGAAAATGATCATGATTTCATGAAAAACAAAATGTTCAGGATTAAAGATTCCTTTACGCGCAACTTCCATTAAACCGCTTGAAAAAATTGCACCAATGGCAACACCAAGACTGGCAACAATCATAATCGTTTTAAAAGAAATAGCTTTGGAACCAATGGCAGAATTTAAGAAGTTTACTGCATCATTACTCACTCCAACGACCAAATCAGCAATTGCTAACACAGTCAGTGCAATAATCATCAGTAAGTAAATATTATCCATATGAGGGTATTAAAAATAATTTACAAATATCAATAGTGTTACCAAATGTAATGTTACCATAAGGTTATATCTTAGTTGATAATGAGTTTTGTATTTATTACGATTCATAAATATAACAAATAAGTCAAATTTGTAAGTAAAAATCACGATTTTTTGCTTAAAATCAATAATATACGCCTCAGAAATCCTTAAGGTTGGCATATCAATTATTTATGTAGTATATTGCAAGGAAAAAATGCTATTTACCAATGAATTGGGAACAATTACTCTCGTTAAAACGTTACGGGGATACCCATAAGCGACTTCGAAAAGAACAAGATGAAACTAGGCTTGGCTTTGAAGTAGATTATGATCGAATCATATTTTCTTCTGCTTTTCGTAGCTTACAGGACAAAACACAAGTTGTTCCGTTATCCAAAACAGATTTCGTACATACCCGATTGACACACAGTTTGGAAGTGTCGGTTGTTGGGAGAAGTTTAGGAAGAAGTGTTGGAAAAAAACTATTAGAAAAGTATCCACACCTTAAAGAAGTTCACGGATTTCAGTTCAATGACTTTGGTGCTATTGTTGCTGCGGCAGCCTTAGCGCACGACATTGGAAATCCACCTTTTGGACATTCGGGAGAGAAAGCGATTGGCGAATATTTTAAAATTAAAAACGGTACACAATTTCAATCACAACTAACACCTAAAGAATATCAGGATTTATGTGATTTTGAAGGAAATGCCAATGGTTTTAAAATTTTAACCGAAAACCGTAAAGGAGTCAATGGAAGTTTACGTCTAAGTTATGCAACCCTTGGCGCGTTTATGAAATATCCGAAGCAATCGTTACCCAAAAAGCCCACAAAGCATATAGCAGATAAAAAGTACGGTATTTTTCAATCGGAAAAAAATGCATTTACCGATGTAGCCAACGAATTAGGTTTAAAAACTTACGGAGAAGGAAACGACCTCAGATATGCGCGACATCCATTGACATTTTTAGTAGAAGCTGCCGACGATATTTGTTATACAATCATTGATTTTGAAGACGGAATCAATCTTGGGCTCATTCAGGAAGAATATGCATTAGAATATTTAATCAACTTAGTTCGAGACAATATTCAGACGGAAAAGTATAACTCATTACAATATCGTGAAGATCGGTTGAGTTATCTAAGAGCACTATCTATCAATACACTCATAAATGATGCGGCTCGAATCTTTTTAGAAAACGAAGAAGCAATCCGAAATGGTAATTTTCTCGTAAGTATATTAGATAAGAGTAAATATAAAGCACAAATTGATGACATTATTAAAATAAGTGTTGAAAAGATATATCAGAGTAAGGAAGTTATAGAAAAAGAAATTACAGGTTATCACGTATTGCAACACCTGCTGGATACATTTATTACAGCAACAACAAACTACCATAATGATTCCCTATCAAACTATGACAAATTAATTTTGAAAGTTTTACCTGAAACTGTAGACTACTCTACAGATCATTTGTACAAAAGGCTGATGAATATCACTAATTTCGTATCTAGATTATCAGATAGTAAGGCGGTATTCTTATTTAACAAATTGACAGCCAAAACATTATAAATTTATAATTAAGATATTTTAACCCAATTTACTATCTATGTATTCAAATTACATTAAAACTGGAATGATGCTATTCTGTGCTATGTTTATCTTACAAACAAATGCACAAGACCAAGCCGTATCTGCGAATAAGCGTATGCAATTCACAAAAGATGTCTCTTCGGCACAAGCGCAGCGTGAATTCTTGCAAAAATTTAAATTAGACGAAAACAACGTATTTCAATCTACAACTGTCAATCAGGATAGAAAAGGAATGAAACACGAGAAAATGCAACAATACTACAACGGAATCAAAGTAGAATTTGGTACGTTGATTGTGCATTCTAAAAACAATACTGTAAAAAGTATCAACGGAGAAGTATATAATGGAGTTGGTGTCAACCTTTCTCCTGCATTATCTCCTGTAGAAGCATTTAACAAAGCAACTGCACACATTGGAGCACAAGAATATTTATGGTCAAACGCTTCAGAAGCTGCTGCCATTAACTATTCAAAACCAACAGGCGAATTGGTATTACTTCCTGAAATGGATACCTATTCTGGTTTACTAAACCTAGCTTACAAATTTGATATCTACGCTACAAAACCTGTAAGTAGAGGAGAAGTGTATGTGGACGCTCAAAATGGAGAAATCTTATTTTACAATAAAATTATAAAACATCACAACAACGAAGGTCGTGAAATACTAAACAATCCTGCAAACTTAGTTTCAGTTAACAAAGCTGAATCTGCAATGTTTGTTCTTGGATCTGCAAACACACGTTACAGCGGATTACGTGACATTGAAACACGTTTAGAAACTACAGGTGTGTTTACACTAAATGATGACTCAAGAAATGTATTCACAAGAGATGCACAAAACATTCCTTTTGGTGGTGGATACATCAATAACTTTGCTGAATTTACAGATGCTGACAATATTTGGTCACTTCCAAGTCCTGACAATGCTGCCTTAGATGCACATTGGGGAGCAATGCAATCATACGATTATTGGTTAGCGGTACATGGAAGAGATGGTATTGACGGAAACGGATTTTCTATGCGAAGCTACGTTCACGTAAACAGTCCACAAACAGGAGGAAGCTGGGTAAATGCAGCTTGGAATGGTTCGGTAATGTCATACGGAGACGGTGGCGGAGGAATTCAGCCATTAACATGTATAGATATTGTTGCTCACGAAATTGGTCATGGAGTCACACAATTTGCCAACAACCTAGTATACGCAAGAGAATCTGGAGCATTAAACGAAGGATACTCTGATTTATGGGGAGCAGCCATTGAATTCTATGCAAAAGGAAACGCAGATGACTTAAACCCAAATGCTGAAACATGGCAAATTGGAGAAGAAATTGTTTCTAACGGACTCGGAATTCGTAGCATGAGCAATCCAAATATGTTTGGAGATCCTGATACATATCTTGGAGCTAACTGGAGAGCAACCACAGTTTCAGGTTGTCCTACACCAAATAGTTCAAACGATCAATGTGGAGTTCACAGTAATAGTGGTGTACTAAACCACTGGTTTTACTTATTAGTACAAGGTGGATCTGGAACAAATGATGTATTTGATGTATTCAATGTAAATGGAATCGGAATGCAAAAAGCCGAAGAAATAGCATACTTAACATTAAGAGACTATTTAACACCAAACAGTACATTCTTAGATGCTAGAAATGCAGGAATAGAAATAGCAATCAACTTATACGGCTCAAACAGTCCAGAAGCTATTGCAACACAAGATGCATTCTACGCAGTAAACGTAGGAGGTCCATATGTAGCACTAGACACAGATGCACGTATAGCAGCTATAACGGATCCTGAAATCAACTGTGGATTAAACACATTTAGTCCAGTAATAACAGTAGAAAATTCAGGTGTTACCAATGCAATCACTTCCGTAGATGTAAGCTATACAATTGATGGCGGAGCAGCTACAACTTCAACGTTCAATGTAAATATTCCTGTTGGAGCAACGCAAGACATTAACATTCCTGCAATAACAATGACACGCGGATTCCATGCCGTAAGTTTTACAATTGCAACACCTAACGATCAAGATGCAACCAACAATACAGAAGGTTTTGCTATCCGAATCAATGAAGTTGGAACGCCACAAGCAGTGAATGATTTTGAATCGATAGATGATGAACTAAATACATACGCGGAAGGAATTCCTCAACTATGGAGTAGAGGAACGTATGCACAAGCAGGAAGCGTATTCCAATCAACAGTATTAGAAGGAGATGTATATGCAACGAATCTTAACGGAAATCACTTCCAAAATACCCGTAGTTACTTACTAACGGAATGTTACGATTTAACGCAGATTACAAATCCACAAATCGTATTCGACTTAGCATACGATCTTGAGCAAAACTGGGATATTCTCTTCGTAGAATACACTACAGATGGAGGCGATAACTGGAATATATTAGGTTCTGCAAACGATCCGAACTGGTACAACAGTGACAGAACAGCAGCTTCTTCAGGAAATACAGACTGTTTTAACTGCCCTGGAGCACAATGGACAGGAACAAACACAACAATGCAAGAATATAGCTATAACTTAATCGCTTTAAGTAGTGAATCAAGTATCGTATTCAGATTTGCAATGGTTGCTGATCAAGCTACAAACCAAGAAGGACCAATCATTGATAACTTAGCAGTAAACTCTAGCTTAAGTGTTGACGATTTTGCAAACAACAATAGCTTCTCAGTATATCCAAACCCATCAAAAGGAAGCTTTAACATTCAGGCTAATAAAAACTTAGGCGATGTTTCTGTAAATATTTTTGATATCAATGGAAGAAGTATTTACACAAAAAATGTAACTTTAACAGGAACTGTAAACTTTAATTTAGATAACCTACAATCTGGATTATACATTCTAAGAGTTGAAGGAGACAATTTTACAGAATCTAGAAAAATTATCATTGAGTAATACATAAACACTCAATTACAAACATAAATATCCTTCTCTTGGAAAATCGATCTATACATATGGACAGAAGAAAAAAGAGAAGGATATTTTATATACTGCTATTTCTAGCCATTATCGGTTACATACTTAGTAGTAAATATAAAAAAGAAGAAGAAAAAGTTCCTAAAAAAAGTATTCAAGAAACGCACGCGTATCACTTAGAAAACAGTCCGTTTCAAGTTTCTAAAAACTTAGCTCGCCAAGAGCGAAAATTACAAGGATTACCGCCAAACGCATACTTTGAACAACAATGGGAACTTACCATGAATCCCAATTTAGGAAGACCAACGCCAGAAGTATTAGCACGTTTACAACAACAATTGCAAAATACACAAGAACGCGCACCAGGCGATAGGTTTGATAATGCTTGGGAAGAAAGAGGTCCCAACAATACTGGCGGACGTACGCGCGCCATCCTATTTGATCCAAACGATGTCAACAATGCAAATCCAGCAGACGATTATACACGTGTCTTTGCAGGAAGTGTCTCAGGTGGATTATGGGTAAATAACGATATCACAGACGCAAACTCATCTTGGCAATTGGTCACGGGTTTGCCCGATAATATCTCGGTTTCTGTACTCATAGTCGATCCAAATAATACCAATACGTTATACTTAGGTTCTGGCGAATCTTATATAACTGGCGATGCTGTTGGAAACGGAATCTACAAATCAACTGATGGCGGTACAACTTGGCAACAAATATATGGCGGAAACTTTGGAACAGCTTCTGCTGATCCCGCTACATACTATGTTGATGGTGTATTTTATATCAATGATTTGGTCGCGAGAAATAACAACGGAACAACCGAATTATATGCTTCTGTAGCAAGTGCCGTTTACCGAAATGCGCATGGACCATTCAATGTATTAGGATACAACCAACGCGGATTGTACAAATCAACCGATGGCGGAAACAATTGGTCACGCTTTCCCATTCAATATCCAAGTGGATTGTACCAAAATCCAAACGATATTGAAATTGATCTAAACAATGACATTTGGTTAGCAACAACAGGCGATTTCTTCAATAACATTGGCGGACAAATATATACATCTTCCGATGGAATTACATTTCAGCAAAAACATACCATTCCAAATGCTAAACGCACGGAAATAGAACCTTCATCCACAACGCCAGGAACATTTTGGATACTTGCCGAAGTCAACAATCAAGCAGATATATTCTTCACAGATGACAATTTCAACACAGTAACGCCATTCGTAGAACCGAATGATGCTGACAGTGGTATTCCTGCTACCGATTTCACTCGAAATCAAGCATTTTACGACTTAGTAGTTGAAGCAGACGCAAACGACAATCTATATGTTGGCGGTATTGATCTCTTCAAATACAACACAACGAACAACAATTGGGATCAAATTTCCAAATGGAAAAACAACAGCGGTTTAGAAAACATCACGGCTTCGCTCATTCATCCAGATCAACATGCCATCGTTTTTAGACCTAATAACAACAACGAAGCAATCATTGGAAACGATGGAGGCGTATACTATAGCGATCACTTTTCTACGGCAGTAAATGATGCAAATGCCATTCAAAAAAGAGTTCTAAATTACAATGTAACGCAGTTTTATACTGGAGCTATTGCAGAAAATGACATCTTAGATGGAGACGACATTGCTGGTGGAACACAAGACTATGGAAGTCTATCAGCTATTGATGCTGCTATAGGAAGCAATAACTTTACTTCCATCATTTCTGGCGATGGTGCGTATCTTGAAATTGACGAAGACGATGGATATGCCGTCATTTCGTTTCCGTTTATGAATCATGCACATGTTCCATATCCCTCGTTTGATGTAAATGTGGGTTATTTTATCGCATTCGAATCAAATACAGTTAGTTTTCGAGAAGGCGAATTTATAAACGCCGCTGCATTAGATAAAACAGGAAACATCTTATATACAAATGCATCAACGTCTAATGGAAGCTTTCGCATAGGACAACACACAAACGTAAATGGAGGAAATGGTACTGTTGCCACTTTCAACTTAACAGATCCATTGCTTGATAATGCTCCCACAGCGCTCAAAATAGCAGCAGACGGACAAACCTTATATGCAGGTTTAAAAAATGGGAAACTCCTGAAAATCGATAATCCTCACACGCAAACACCAACATTTACAGACATTAGTGATGCTAATTTTGTCGGAAGTATTTCTGATATTGAATTTGGTCTCACGGAAAATGAGCTATTGGTTACGTTTCATAATTACGGAGTTTCAAATATTTGGTTCTCTGATAATCAAGGAGTTTTATGGCAAAGTAAAGAAGGAAATTTGCCCGATTTACCCGTAAAATGTATCTTGATGAATCCGTTAATTACGGCGGGCTCAGAAGTGATCGTAGGAACCGATTTAGGCGTTTGGCGATCGCAAAATTTTGATACTACTTCGCCAACTTGGATACAATCTAACAACGGAATGCGCGCCGTTTCTGTGACAGATTTAGACGAACGCACTTCAGATCATACGGTGTTGGCATCTACGTACGGACGTGGTTTATTTACGGGGAAATTCTTAACAGGAACACTCACGACTTCTGAATTTTCTCCAACGGAAAACTTCAAAATCTATCCTACCATTTCTGATGGAAACATTACGCTTAGCGCGAATGAAAACGGGCAAGCAGATATGTTAATTTACAATATATCAGGACAACAAGTGTACAATCAAACTGTAAATCTTACCAAAAATGCGCCAAAAAGCGTACATTTAACTTCTTTATCTTCAGGAATATACTTTGTGAAGATGCGACAAGGAGAACGTACAAAAGTGATTCGAATACTGATAAAATAACAGTTAAAAAATCTAAAACATGGCTAAAAAAACACTTGTCAATGCGGAAACAGATCAAGATGTATATGCATTTGTAGATGCTGTTGAGAACGAAACGCGGAAAGCAGATAGCAAAACATTACTAGAAGTTTTCAAAGAAATCACGGGAAAAGAGCCTAAAATTTGGGGAAAGAAGATGATTGGTTACGGCAAATATTCTTATCAGCGAAAAAATGGAGACGAATTTGAATGGTTCAATACAGGATTTTCTCCAGCAAAAGCACACATGTCATTATACATGATGTTCGATGTCAGTGCACAGGAAGAATTGCTCAGTAAACTCGGAAAACACAAAACGGGCAAAGGTTGTTTATACATTAAAAATTTGGCAGATGTTGATATGGAAATTCTCAAACAACTCATTGAAAAAAGTGATCTTTGGGAACGATGATGCAAAAACAGATTCCACTGCAAAAGCGAGTTACAATTCATGCCAAAAAAATATAAATTCGTGACTTATGTCAATAAATTCGACACTAATTCCTTAATTGCATCTTTCGAAATTCCACATTCTTCATACAATTCATCTACAGTTCCATGTTCCACAAAACGATCAGGAACTCCTAATACATACAACTTATTTGAATATTGATGCTGCGAAGCAAACGCACTCACAGCACTTCCAAAACCACCTTGTATGGTACCATCTTCAAGTGTGATAATTGCATCAAATTTTTTGAAAATTTCATGTAATAACACTTCGTCCAACGGTTTTACAAACTGCATATCATAATGAGCTACGTTACCTGAAAAATCAGCTTCTTTGCACAGATCAATCACACTATTTCCAATAGCTCCAATACTCAAAATTGCAACTTCACTACCTTCATTGATGCATGTTCCTTTTCCAATTTCAATAGTAGAAAACGGTTGTTTCCAATCTGTCATGACGCCACGACCTCTTGGATAACGAATGGCAATAGGATGTTTCAAACCAAGTTGCGCAGTATACATGATGTTTCGCAACGCAACTTCATTCAAAGGAGCAAAAATGATGAGGTTTGGTATGCAGCGCAAATACGCCAAATCAAACACACCGTGATGTGTAGCACCATCTTGTCCTACCAATCCGGCTCTGTCCAAACAAAAAATTACAGGCAAATTTTGCAACGCAACATCATGTATTACCTGATCGTATGCGCGTTGCAAAAATGTAGAATATACATTGCAAAACGGAATTAAACCTTGCGTTGCCATTCCAGCGGCTAACGTTACAGCGTGTTGTTCGGCAATACCAACATCAAACGCACGTTCAGGAATCGCTTCCATCATATATTTCAACGAACTTCCTGTTGGCATTGCTGGCGTGATTCCCACAATATTTTTATTCTCTTTGGCAAGTTCTACAATCGTATGTCCAAAAACGTCTTGAAACTTTGGTGGTAAATGTGCGGTATTTTTTGGCGCTAATTCTCCTGTGAGTTTATCAAACTTTCCTGGCGCATGATACTTTACTTGATCTTCTTCAGCTTTGCGTAATCCTTTTCCTTTCGTAGTAATTACATGCAAAAACTTTGGACCTTTTACAGTTTTCAAGCGTTTCAATTCGGCAACGATACCTAGCATATCATGTCCGTCAATGGGTCCAGAATAATCAAAATTTAGCGCTTCAAAAATATTATCTTGCTTCTGTGTTCCTTTCTTTACATTCGTTAAATACTGTTTCAACGCACCAACACTTGGATCAATTCCAATCGCATTATCATTCAGGATGATCAAAATATTTGTATCTGTAACGCCTGCATGATTCATGGCTTCAAACGCCATTCCACTGGCAATAGACGCATCGCCAACCACGGCAATATGTTGTTTGGTAAAATTATTTTGCAACTTGGAAGCAATTGCCATTCCTAAAGCCGCAGAAATTGCTGTAGACGAATGTCCCACGCCAAAGGTATCATAGTCACTTTCATCGCGTTTTGGGAAACCTGAAATTCCATTTTTTTGTCGGTTGGTATGAAAAACTGCTCTTCTTTCCGTTAAAATTTTATGTCCATAGGCTTGATGACCAACATCCCAAACAAGTAAATCTTTTGGTGTATCAAATACATAATGCAAGGCAATTGTAAGATCGACAACGCCCAAACTTGCACCCAAATGTCCTTCTTTCGTAGCGACAATATCAATAATAAATTCGCGTAATTCTTGCGCAACTTGTGGCAATTCGTTTTTAGAAAGTTTACGTAAATCGATAGGCGAATTGATATGTGAAAGGAGTTTGTTCATGTAAAACAATTAAGAATTGTAAAATTACGATTTTAAATTGAGGTGTTCTTATTGTTTACTTTTTTTGTAATTTGAGAACATAAAGAATTCAATATGAAAAAAATAACCAAACGTTCGCAATTACTTTTGGTAGTAACTTTAACTTTTTCAGTATCAGCATTTGCCAATTTTGGAGGTCATATATGCAAATGGTGGCACTTTTGGCATTAAAAAGTATAGTATAAACCGTAGCTTTGCCTAAAAAAAGTTAGTCTATGCAACTCGAAAACATCTTCGACGATAATTATTTCATGAAAAAAGCACTGCAAGAAGCGGAAATGGCGTTTGAAAAAGGCGAAGTTCCTGTGGGCGCTGTCATTGTGATTGACAATAGAGTCATTGCGCGCGGACACAACCTAACGGAAACTTTAACCGATGTGACGGCACATGCAGAAATGCAAGCTATTACGGCAGCAGCAAATTTTTTAGGTGGAAAATATTTAAAAAGATGTACGTTGTACGTAACGCTCGAACCGTGTCAAATGTGCGCGGGCGCGCTGTATTGGAGTCAAATTTCAAACATTGTATACGGCGCTCGTGATGAAGAACGTGGTTGTATAGCCTTAGACACAAAATTGCATCCAAAAACAGTTATGAAAGGTGGTGTAATGGCAAAAGAAGCTTCGCAACTATTGAAACGTTTTTTTATTGAAAAGCGAAATTTAAATTAATCCAGTCAAAAAAACACACGATGAAAAAACTACTATTTATATGCTTCTTTTTATGCGGATTGATAGCATTTGGACAAAAAAATGCTGCCAAAAAACCTGAATACGTCATCATTGTTGGTAATGAAATCATTACAAAAGAGCAGTTAGATGCATATGGAAAAAACGGTTATATCAAAAGTATGAATAAAGGCGTAACCGAAGCAGAACGTAACGGACTTGCGCTAAAATTTGGAGATGTTATTGGCGATAAAGAGTTTATCATAAAAGTCGCTTTATTAACGGAAGAAGAAAAAAAGGCACGAGCGAAAAACAAATCTTCTGCGAAAAAAAGTTCAGCTAAAAGTAAAAATCGAGCGAATGAATTAAGATTGAACGTAGACGAAAAAGCAAAAGATTTTACGGTTGCAATGCTCGACGGACAAAAAATTACCTTATCCAAATTAAAAGGAAAAGTGGTATTGATCAACTTTTGGGCAACATGGTGTGCGCCTTGTTTGATGGAATTTACAGAATTCCCATCTCAAATAATTACACCATTTCAAAATGAAGATTTCGTTTTATTGCCAATTTCTATAGGAGAAACGCAAGAAAAGGTTCAAAAAAAGATGCGCGATTTAAAAAAGTATGAAGTTGACTTTAATGTTGGATTTGATACAACTCAAAAAATCTGGAAAGAATATGCTACAGGCGCAATTCCAAAAAGTTTTGTGATCGATAAAAAAGGTATCGTACGATACATTTCTATAGGAAACTCGGAAGGAAATGTTGAAAAATTAGCTGTAGAAATTCAAAAATTACTAGCGGAATAAGTGTACTAGCGTTGTAGTAACAATACTAAATAACATAAAAAACGCGCAATATATATTGCGCGTGAAATTGTAAAATGTGTTCGTAAAAGTACTATTCAATAATTTGTACTTGTGCTGCGACCATTCCTTTTTTTCCTTGTTCCTCTTCGAAAAAAACTTTATCGCCTTCGTTTATAACTAAGCCGTTTAAGTTGGAAACGTGGACAAAAATGTCTCTTCCTGTTTCGTCGTTGGTGATGAATCCAAAACCTTTAGATTCATTGAAAAATTTAACTGTACCAGTCATTTGTGATAAAAAATAAAATTAATAGATATCTAAGTTACTGTTTTTAAAGCATAACTAGCATACCTGAACACTATTTTTATGTTATTCTTTTCGGTTGAAGTCATTCATTTCTTTCAATTTCTCGTTAGAAAGTATAAAATCTTCCTTTTTTCGTCCTTTGTATCGATGGTAAATAAATAGCGGCATCCAAATAAAAGAAAACGTCAAAATACAGATACCAATTACTTTTTGATCAAAGTTTTCTTCTTGAAATTCGTAATAATGTGCAAAAATTCCAACGCCTATTAATGCGATGAGTAGTATGATGAGAAGGTATTTCATGTGTTTATTTTTTAAAGTAAAAACACTATTCTACTTTTATAGAATTAAGTATTTTTTCTGTTTTATTAAGTAATTGTACGAAATCTAATTTTTTACTATTAGGTCTAAACCAATAAATAGTTGCAGTAACTAAGATAATTTTTCCTTCGTTTTCAATTGCAATTGCCATTACCTCTATAGGAATGTGTGAATCTGTAGCTGTGTAAAAGTACCGGATAGCTTTTTTACTACCGTACATTAGATTTCTCTTTGCCTTGATTTTGAAATCTTTCAAGTTTTTATGATTAGTTAAGTCATCTTCATATTCTTTGGAAAATGCTTCTAGCGTTTGACTGTTTTTAGTTTCTTGTATTCCTATACTTGTTAAGGAATTAGTTTGTATTTTATCAGTTTCAGATTCTAAAATATAAATTAGGCAATTAGGAACTTTTTCTTCTTTCCAAGAATTGGGGAACGTTATTGAAAAACCATTTCTATCAATTGTTGTTAATTCTTGAGATTGAATAACAGATAAAGGCATTAAAAATAGAAACATGTATATAAGTAGTCTCATATAATAGTAAACTTCAATTTATCGCGTAAAAGTAATTAACTTTCGTCTATATGCCGTTAATAATTTCGATTTTGACACAAATCCGTAGTATTTTCCATCTTTCAAAACAGGCAAATTCCAAGCGCTGCTATCTTGAAATTTTTTCATCACAGATTTCATATTATCTTCTTCATAAATAATATAATCGGGCGCGTCGTGCATAAAATCGTTTACCGAAAGCGAATCGTATAAAGACGTATCAAACATAAACTCTCGAATATCATCTAATACAATAATTCCAACCAAATTTTCTTCTTCATCTACTACAGGAAACAAGTTTCGTTTCGATTTTGCAACCGCTTCGTGCAACATTTCGCCGAGTGTCATTTCGGGTTTTATGGTGCTAAAGTTTTGTTCAATTACACTATCTAACGCCATCAACGTAAGTACCGTTTCATCTTTGTTGTGTGTTAACAATTCGCCCGTTTCAGAAAGTTCGCGTGTGTAAATGGTATAGTTTAATAGATTTTTTGTAATTAAGAACGAAATTGCACAGGTAAGCATCAACGGTACAAACAAATCGTATCCGCCCGTAATTTCAGCAATCAAGAAAATTGCCGTTAACGGCGCATGTAATACGCCAGCAATTAAACCTGCCATGCCAACTAATGTGAAGTTAGCTTCCGAAACACTAAATCCAAATTGATTGATGACTTTGGCAACAATATTCCCAAGCGCGCTTCCCATAACCATTGTTGGAATAAAAATTCCGCCCGAACCTCCAGCCGCAAAAGTTGTAGTCATGGCAATCGCTTTAAAAATGGTAATTCCGATAAGCAGCAAAATGACCACCCAAATATTTTCGGTGTAATTGTCTAAAGGCGTTTTTCCCAATGCTTGAATATGATTTCCATCGAGTAAATTGGTAATGAAGCCAAAACCTTCTCCGTATAAAGGCGGAATAAAATAGAGCATGACACCAATGCCCAATCCGCAAATAATGAGTTTAGTGATTTTTTGTTTAAATCGATCAAAAAAGGTAGTGATGGCAAAGTGCATTTTAGTAAAATAGATAGACGCAAACGCAGTTCCTACGCCAAGCAGTACATAAAATGGAATATCACTTAGTTGAAATTGTTCTGAAAGTGTAAAATTGAACAAGTTTTCATTCCCAAGAAAAAAATACGACGTTACAACTGCCGAAACGGATGCTAATAAAAGTGGAATTAAGGAAGTGAGCGTTAAATCTAAACTAAAGACTTCAATGGCGAAAATGATAGCTGCTACGGGCGATTTAAAGATAGAAGAAATTGCGCCAGCTGCCGCACAACCAATCAACAACATTCGGGTTTTACTGTTGATGTGAAAAAGTTTACTAATGTTGGAACTTATAGCCGAACCTGAAGCAATTGCGGGACCTAACAATCCAACCGAACCACCAAAACCAACCGTTAACGGCGCTGTAATTAGCGGTACATACATTTTATGATTTGGAATAATTCCAGTGCGTTTGGATAACGCATATAAAATGGACGAAATAGCGTGTTCCGTTTGTTTTTTAAAGATAAATTTAGAAACCAGATAGACTAAAAACAATCCGACCAACGGTAAAATGAAGTATAGTTGATTTTTAGAAAATATGATGCCGTTTTCTAATAATGCTTGAATCCAAAATGTAATATTCTTAATCGTAACCGCAACCAAACCAGATCCTAAACCAACTAAAATGCTCAGGATGAAAACAAAATTCTTGTTGGATATATGTTTGTATCTCCAAATTAAGAAACGTCTAAATAATGATTTTTTCTGCGTTGGCATACTTTGATTATTTATGAGAAATTTACCATTGTTCGCTTTAAAAACGGATGTTATAAATTACGAATGTGTATTCAATATAAGCAATAAAACAAAAAAATGAGCAAGTTTCCTTTGCTCATTTTTTGTTCTTACTGTTGTACTTATTTGATTGGTATAGAATGTATTATTCTTTTGGTTCGCTATGATCTTTATTCATTTTATTGTGTTCCGCTTCCATTTTTTCATGTTCCTCCACCATTTGTTTGTGTTCTGCTTCCATTTTTTCGTGATCAGCTTGTATCTTGTCATGCTCAGCTTTTATTTCTTCTATTGTTTTATCGCCAGATAAATGTGCTTCTTCTATTTTTTCATGTTCTTCCATCAATTTTTCATGATTGTCTAAAATAGCGGAATGTTTTTTAATGATATTTTGATGTTTTGTTTCAAAAGCAACATGCTCATTTTCATTGCTGGTAGTATCTGTCACTTTATGCATTTTTTGCCATTCTTTATGTTTTGCTTCAAAACGCTCGTGATCTTTTTCCATCATGTCATGAATTGAATCCATTTTTTGATGTACTGCCGCTAATTCTTTCTCCATAGCGTCTTTTTTATCTTTGTCGCCACAACTTTGAAAAGCAATTGCACTTATGAGTAGAAAAGCAATTGCAATACGATTGATTTTTTTTGAAAGGTTCATTTTTGTTAGATTTTGGTGAAATATTGTTGGTTATTGAAATAAACTACACGTAGTTGTATAGAAATTTCCGTTCATGCTAAAGCTATAATAATATTGATGGAAATCAAAATATTAGACACGTAATCAACGAAATTTAAAAGTAATTTATCTGTGTTATCTTTCTAACTAGCACAAAACGATACCGTAGTTGGGACATATTAGTTGAAAGTTGAGCGCAAGAAAAATTAGTACATTGCCTCTAATTTCGTTTTTAGGTTTATATAATCTTCCCCATATAATTGTCGCAATGTTTCCACATATGGACGCTGATTTGAATAGCCATTGTTGAAGTTGTCAATAGCTTCGTCAATTAGTAAAAGTGCTTCTTGTTTTTTCTCTTGGAATTTTTCTCTTGGAATTTTTGTGTGTAATGTAGAGCCATATCTTGATCCTGCCATTTCAATTTCCTGTTGAAGTTTTTCCAGTGTATCACGAAGCAACAAAGCTTTGTAATATTTCGCGTCCGCAAAATCGGAGTTGTATTTTAGTAAGGTATTGAAATTTTTGAGTGCTTCTTCCTGATTTCCAGCTTCGTAATGTGCAATTCCTCTGTAGAGAAAAGCTTCATGTTCTACCCAATCTTCACCAGTTTCTTCGGTTTCTTTTTGAATGTGTTTGTCAAAATAGGCAATGGAATTTTTGTGGTCATTTAAACCCAAATAGGCAATTCCGCGCCAAAAATCGACACTATGACCTTGTGGCGCATCAATAAAATTAGGTGTAAGTGAGTCAGAAGCGTCAAAGTCTGCAATGGCTTTTTTGTAATCTCTATAAAACCAAAGATATAAATAACCGCGCCATGGATATCGATATTCAGGATTTAGTGCAAGTGCTTTGTTGTATTGTGGCAACCATTTGTGTGGCATTCCGCGTTTTAGGTGTGCTACGGAAAGTTCGTATACGGCATCTTCGTAGGTTGAGTCAATAGCGACAGCTTCGGCAATTCCGTTTTGAAAAGCTGTTGTGCCTTGTGTAAATCGAATTGCTTCTTTATAGCGTTTTTCAGCGCGTTGTCTTTTGTTTGCGGCATCATTTCCACAAGAAAATAACAAGCATAAACAACAAAAACTAAGGGATAATTTCAGTAACTTTTCCATTTTCTATTCGGTATGATATGTACATGTAATAATTTCTAGGTGCTTCGTAATATTCAATAATTTCCCAGTTTTCAGGATTTGAAGTTAGCGTAAATAGTGAATCTACGAGTTGTGGATTTAGTGGCGATTCTTTTAAATCTAAATCCATTTGAATAATTTCAAACATGCCTGCATTTCCTTCACAATTTACAAAAAACCGAAAATTTAGATAGCCAGAATCTGTAAATGTATTGTCATTAAAGCTCGTTTGGATATGATCGCGGAAACGCTTTTTTGAACCTTTATACGCTTTTAAGCTTGCACTGCTGTATGTATGGTAAATTCTGCCTTCATCACAAAGATCAAATTCGTCAGTTAGCAACGCTTTTTCAGAATCAATATAACCGACATAGTGTTTATAAGGCTTGTTTTCTGTATTAAAAGCTTCCGTATAGCTGTAATAGGAATAAGCTAAAAATCCTGCAAAGGCAAAAATCGCAAGTAGTACAATGGAAATAATTATTTTAAAAATTTTCATTCGTTGGTTTTATCATATAAATCTAATGAAAAAAAGGAAATTGATGATATAATATGCACACATGACTTAAATACTTGTACGAAGTTCCATTACTTTAGTATGAACTGTATTAATTTGAAAAATTATTTTCTCTAATGTATATTAAAACACCGTTGAGTTTCAGTCTAGTTTTTTTATAATCTATATAATTGAAAAAAATAATTGGTAAATTTATTTATTTGTAAGAAAAAACTATATTTGTTGTAATACTTACCAATTAACTACATGAAAAAAATAATTAGACTTGTTCCATTACTTTTTATCGTAATTCATATCATATTCTTTAAGAACTTTTATCAAGATGTATTTGAATATAAAATGTATTCACTAGCAGTTATTTTTGTAATATCAGGTTTTATACTTGTGAACTCGCTCAAAAAAGAAAAACAAACCCAAAAAAATATGAAGCTTATTTTACTTTCAATATCAATAGCGGCTACATTAATTATTTCTTTTCTCTGATTTAACTCATAACATGCACACACTTATTATGATAAACTAAGATTTCGTTTAATAATTTTTATATAATACAAAACCCTGCAAATTGCAGGGTTTTGTATTATGTATATGTTCAGCTTTTTACGCTTGTATATCAAGCTTGATGCTTAATTCTTTTAGTTGTTCGTCATCAATTGGTGCTGGCGCATCAATCATGACATCACGACCCGAATTGTTTTTCGGGAACGCAATGAAATCACGAATCGTTTCTTGTCCGCCCAAAATGGCAACCAATCTGTCCAAACCAAAAGCCAATCCACCATGTGGCGGCGCTCCGTATTGGAAAGCATCCATAAGGAACCCAAATTGTGCTTTTGCTTCATCTTCGGTAAATCCTAAATGCTTAAACATAATTGCTTGCATTTCTTTATCGTGAATACGAATGGATCCACCACCGATTTCATTTCCGTTTAAAACCAAATCGTAAGCATTTGCTTTTACATCACCAGGATTGGTGTCTAATAATTCCAATTGACCAGGTTTTGGAGATGTAAATGGATGGTGCATTGCATGGTAATGACCTGTTTCTTCGTCCAATTCTAATAATGGGAAATCCATTACCCAAAGTGGAGCAAATTCTGATGGATTACGCAAGTTTAGGCGTTCTGCCAATTCCATACGTAAGGCACTTAGTTGCGCGCGTACTTTGTTGGTATTTCCAGATAATACACAGATTAAATCGCCTGCTTTTGCGCCAGTTTTTTCTGCCCATTTTGCCAAATCGTCCTGATCGTAGAATTTGTCTACAGATGATTTGAAACTTCCGTCTTCGTTACATTTTACATATACCATTCCTAGTGCACCAACTTGTGGACGTCTTACCCAATCAATGAGTTTGTCTATTTCTTTACGTGTGTAACTTGCGCCGCCTGGCACTGCGATTCCAACGACTAATTCTGCCGAATTGAATACATTGAATTCTTTGTGTTGTGCAACGTCGTTTAGTTCGCCAAATTCCATTCCGAAACGAATGTCTGGTTTGTCGTTTCCGTAGGTTTTCATCGCGTGATCAAACGTCATTCTAGGGAACTTTTCAATGTCAATTCCTTTGATTTCTTTTAGTAAGTGACGTGTTAAGCCTTCAAATACATTTAAAATATCTTCTTGCTCTACAAACGCCATTTCGCAGTCAATTTGCGTAAATTCTGGTTGTCTATCGGCGCGTAAATCTTCATCACGGAAGCATTTTACAATTTGAAAATATTTATCCATTCCGCCAACCATCAATAATTGTTTGAAAGTTTGTGGCGATTGTGGCAAGGCGTAAAATTGTCCTTCATTCATACGAGAAGGCACTACAAAATCACGTGCACCTTCTGGCGTCGATTTGATTAAATACGGTGTTTCTACTTCGATAAATTCTTGCTCAGATAAGTATTTGCGAACTTCCATCGTTACTTTATGACGGAAGATTAAGCTATCTTTTACAGGATTACGACGAATGTCTAAGTAGCGATATTTCATTCGGATATCTTCGCCACCATCTGTTTCATCTTCAATCGTAAATGGTGGTAATAACGAAGCATTTAAAACCGTGAGTTTTGTGACTAAAATCTCAATATCTCCCGTAGGCATATTTGAGTTTTTAGAAGCACGCTCAATCACTTCTCCTGTTACTTGGATCACAAATTCTCTACCAAGTGTTTTTGCTTTTTCAAAAATGGTTGTTGGTGTACGTTCTTCATCAAAGATTAATTGTGTAATTCCGTAGCGATCGCGAAGATCGACCCAAATCATAAATCCTTTATCTCTAGACTTTTGAACCCAACCTGAAAGGGTAACTTCTTGTGTAATGTGTGATGCTCTTAACTCACCACAACTATGTGATCTGTACATGTGTATGCGATTTTAAAAGCGCAAATTTAATGGTTTTTGGCGGATGAATGGTGTAGGAATTGAAATATTTTGGGAGAAGAATTTGAATTTGAAATCGAAGTCGAAAATTAAGTATAGGTTGAACTTTAAATCGAAGTTGATTTTAAAAATATAAATTATCTAAAAAATATTCTTTGCGTTAAACTGAACTTGATTCAGTTACCCATAATTTTTTGTTGCTCAAATTCTTCAACAGAAATAAAATCTCCGTTATTAATTTGTTCTTCTGCAGTATCAAGTGCTACTTTATATTCGTGTCTTGACATAGGAGTTCCATCAGGATGAAAAGCAACAGTTTCGTCTTTGTAGTAGTTTTCGAAAACTCCATTAACGATAGCTAACACTCTTTCATCAGCATTGTCTAAGTAGGACTGTATTTTATTTTTTAATATAACTGCTTCCATTATATGAAGTATTATACTAACAAACATACGTAAATAGAACTAAAAATTGATTTAGTAATTAAAACCTTCTTTGAAAATGTCATGTACTTCTATATTTATTGCTAAGGCTATTTTTCGTAAAGTTAGTGTGATTGTATTTTGTCTACCGTTTTCTATAGCGGATAAGTTGGGTTTTTCTATATCTATAGCATCACGAACCTCAATTTGTGTAAATCCATTTTTTTGTTAAAAAGGAAATGCTTTACCCAGAATGTTGAGATATCTGTTTTCTTCTTTTGTCATTACAAAGAACAATAAAAAACATCACATCTGTTATGATACATTTTAATATTTATTATACTTACAAAATATATAGTTTTTTACTTACTTTTGTGTTGTGTATTTGCGACACACTTCTTGAGTGTCTTTAAATGTTCAAGAAAACTTTTAAATTATTAAAAATTAGATTATGTTAAAAAACATTTTAACTTTAGAAAGAGTAACAATTCTTAACAAGAAGCAACAACAAAATGTTCGTGGAGGCGGTGGATATTGTAGACTTACCATCATTTATTCTAACGGAGGAAGAGAACCAGGCGGCGGCTATTTTTTAGGCGATACAGGTCAAGACATTTCCAATGCCGCAAGTAACTTTTGTTCACAGACAGTACAAAGTGAACCTGGTGTTTCAAGATGTTTCTATGATTGTGAACACGATGGATTTGGACAATAAAAAAATGAAATATCACAAAATAATTATGTACAGTAGGCTTTTTAGTCTACTGTTTTTTACGCTTATCACATTATTATCTTGTGAGGAGAATAAAAAAACGGCTACGAAGGAAACCAATGACACTCCGGTAGTCGTAGAAAAAAATGATTCACTTACATTAGCTGTTCTCTTTAATGAAAAAATGAAAACGGGTATCAGTATTCCTGACGAATTTCTCAATTATGATTATTTAGAGTTTGAAAATACTCAAAATAAAGATGCGCTTATAGTTAAAACCATTCCGAATTTATATGATTATCAAGTATTAAAATATTTTGGTTTTAGTGTTATTCACGGAAAAATGACTACGTATCGACACTATTACCTAGTACATAGCGATAATCAAGGCATCCAATTTCAATTTGATAAAGGAAATATTGTTTTGAAATCGGAAGAATCAGATCAATTATTTTTTTTAGATGATTTATTTCAGCAATATAGAGAAATCAACACATCGCTAGATCATGTGAAGTTGGATAGTGTCTATACATTTTTTCAAAAAAAATATCATACTACTGGTCAAAGGATATTAAGTACACTTAATGAATATCATTATTACAATAGTCTTCAATTAATTGAACCTAAAAATGAACAAGTCGATACATTTATTAAAAAAATATCACATCCAATCATTGCAGGAGATCCATTATATAATTTAACGTTTACCTATGTGAAAGATAATATTGATACTTTTGACTTTTCACATCTCAACACACAAAATTATTCTCAAAATTACATAGATTTATTATCTATTGGCGTATTCAATTTTTTAAAGCATCAAGATAACAAAGGAGATAAGAAATATAATTCGGCTATTGATTGGCTCAAAACAACAGAACTATACAAAAAGGAATCTTCTCAAATCGAAAAACAGATTGCTCCACTAAATAATACTCTTTTTAAAAAGAAATTAAAAAATCTCCAAATACTAAGTCCGCAAAATAAAGAATTTGCTTTTTCAGATATCATAAAAAGTAATCCTTCCAAGTACTATTTGATAGATTTCTGGGCGACTTGGTGTAAGCCATGTATCAAAGGCGTTCATATCATGAAAGAAATGGAATTCCCAAAAAATGTTTCTGTTATCAGTCTTAGTTTGGATAGGAAAAGTGATACTGAAAAATGGAAAAAAATGACAGAAAATCTAGATCAAGAAATTAGTTTTCTTGTAAAGGATGAAGTTTCTGAAAATCAAGATTTTTTAAAGTTTATAGAATTACAATCTGTACCAAGATATATTATTGTAGATAAAAACTTGAATCTAATAGATGAATCTTTTCTCCATCCACAGGAATTATTATTCCTTTCAAAACTCAATGATTTGGATAATGCTAAATATTGGTAGATAGTAGCTGTAATTTGAAAACATCAGCATATAATAATATAAGAGTTTAAAATCTTGTATTTATTTCAATCTACATTAATTTCGAGAGTTGGAAAAAGCTATTGAAGATGAAAATGTTTTATAGTCATAGTTTGCCAGCAATAAACTATTCAAAAGCTATCTTTTTTTAAAGACTTAGAACTAAAGAATATTCTGAGATATTTAATTTTGAAACCGAAGGAGAAACGGTAATGAGTTTAGTTTAATAAAAAAACGCTCCGCAAGAAGCTGCAAAGCGTTTTTTAGTAGTGTTTGTGTTTTTATTAATTGAAAACCGTTTCTAGTGGCTGATTCGCTAATCCTCTGCGTTTTGCCATTTCCTGACTTTCTTTTGCTGCAATAACAAACAAGTTGAAATCGTAATTTTCCAATTCAGGCGTTGATACACTTCCTTGTACTTTGTATACAGGAATTAAAAATCGTTGTAAGTCTGACGGACTTGTCGCATAGTAGCCCAAACTTACATCTGTGATTTCTCCCGAACTTTTTCCTTCTTCTTTGATGATGGCAAATCGCTTGTCATCGAGTACTTGTTGTAAAGCTTCTTCAGGCGAAATTACGGCCGCTTTTCCTTCTTGTTTTGGAGTTCTATGAAAGTGATACAATTGTACTAATTGATCCTTATTTACATACGAAACTTGTGTTTTTGCACCAGAACCAAATACGGGTAAACCACTCAATTCGTGTATAAAGTTTACATTTACACTGGTTGGAAATTCTTTCACATCAGTATCTTTAGGAGATTCACTAAATGCCGCAAAAGAGTTTGTAACCGAATGTACTTTCATCGTTTTTTGATCAATTTGTAATTGCTCCAAAAGTTTTTGTGCATTGTGAATCGCTTCTTTTTCAGAAGGTAAATTTTCAGCTAATTCTTTCTTTTCGCTGTATGCATTTTCACGATCTGTCCACCAAAAAGAATCGCTTCCTGTGTAAATTTCCAATGCTTCTATATCATTTCTAATGATGAGTTGATCGCCTAAATCTCTGAGTTCTCCGTCTGTTTTAAAGTTTGAACGTAAAAATTCGACACGTTTTGCAATATAATCTGCGTACGATTTGTTTTTAGCCGAAGCCGTATCAAAGTGAAACGTTCTGTACATTGGAACGTCTGAAATATGTTGTGGTAATTGTGTATTGATTTTGAATAATGAATCTTTCATTTTTTATTTTTTTGATGGTTGAATGTTAACAGCTTCCTTTTGCGTATGCTAATTGTGTAGGATTGGTAGGATCGAAACTTACGGGACCTTTTCCATGCCAATGATCACTAAATGTGTTAATACTTCCTTCGCTAGCGCGTAAATATGCCCACTCTGTTGCTACAGGTTCTGTCTCTACACAGGCTTTAATCCATGCTTCACGCATAGTCCATTCATCATTTAAACGTCGGGCAAATTTTTCGCCTCGATCTCTTCTGTCATAACATATTGTGGCAAAACCAAGTATAAAGTGCAATCCTTTAAAAACGCCCCATCCCCAACGTGAGAATACATCGTTAAATTCGAGTGCTTGACAACCGTCAAAAACAATCCATTCTAATTGTTTGTCGCCTAGTAACATTTCTGTATTTCTAGCTTTTCCGTCATCAAAGTCATTTCTTCCGAAGAGAAGATAGCTTCTAGAGCCATGACCTGAGAAAAATGCAATATCGACATTGTCTGCATAGATAGTATCGGTTCCTCTTGAAGGATTTCCTTTTCCCTCTTGTTCAAAATCACGATCCCAAGCGAGATTATCTCCGTAGTCAAATTGTTTTACACCATGCAATGTGTTGTAAAAACCTCTAGCATTGTCGTCGTTATTACTAAGATCGGATGCGTTTCCGTTGTATTGGTTGACCCATTCAATTCCTATTGATCCCATAAAGTTTTAGTTTTAATTTTTTATTCTAGTTTTTGCAAAACTAGAATGTATCTTATGTATTTAGCTCCGTGTAAATCCTAAAATGCGAATAGGGTTTACACCCTTTTTGTGTAAGAATATCTTTGTTTGTTAACTTTTAAAATGTTAAATATTAGACTTTTAAGCCCTCAATGTTAATTTAATGTTACGCAATTGTTGCTTAAAAGTAAAAAAAATGTTAAGTTTGTAACGTAAATATTAATAAGCCCAAATCATTTTAAAAATATATAGATATGAAAAAGTTACTTTTAATAGCAGTTTTCTTGGTTTCAGGAGCAACTGCATTCGCACAAAATAACAAGCCAACATTAGAGAAAAAAGGAGATATCATCGAAGCTACGTATTTTCATACCAATGGAACTATTGCACAAACAGGATTTTTTACTTTGGAAGGAAAGCTTCAAGGCGAATGGAAATCGTATGATGCAAATGGAAAAAAAGTTGCTGTTGGAAATTATGAGAACGGACAAAAAGTTGGAAAGTGGTTTTTTTGGAACACAAACAGCTTAAGTGAAGTAGATTATGATGGTAGTAAAATTAAAAATGTAAATAAGTGGCAACGTACAAGTACTGTTGTAAGTAACAAATAAAGAAAATAAACGATCCTATAAAAATCCCGAAGTCTATAGATTTCGGGATTTTTTTGTTTTTGAAAGATATGTTTAAAAGAAATTTTATGCTTTTCGAGCGACTTTTCAGAAAGAAGAATGGTTGTCTTAAAAGTTTTTAAAATCGTCATGAGGAACCAAATTGAGTTTGGTTTGACGAAATTGTTACTTCTGAGACAACCTTTTTCCGTTTGTGATTATATATTTATACTGTTTCTATAGGTACATCAATTTCGTTAATGTCATCTTCTTCATCAGTATCATCTTTGATACTTACACCATCTTCATCTTGCTCTGGCTGCTTACTTTTGAATAACCAAAACTTGAATTTTGTGATGAGGAAGAATAGTATCGGAACAATTATTAACGTTAGGAATGTTGCAATGATTAATCCGTAAATTACTGTCCATGCTAATGGTCCCCAGAAAATTACGTTGTCTCCACCAAGATATATTTTTGGATCAAATTCACTGAAAAGTGAAAAGAAATCAATGTTAAATCCGATAGCTAACGGAATTAATCCTAATACCGTTGTAATTGCTGTTAGTAATACAGGACGCAAACGTGCTTTTCCACTTCGAACTACCGTGTCAAACACATGATTGATAGGTAGATAAGTGTCTTCATCTATGTTGAGTTCTTCTTTTTTACGATCAATGAGTAGTTGATTATAATCAAGTAAAACCACACCATTGTTTACCACAATTCCCGCCAAGGAAATAATTCCCATCATTGTCATCATAATTACAAATGGCGCACCTGTGATTAAAATTCCACCAAAAACACCAATCAAACTTAAAAAGATAGCAATCATGATAATTGTTGGCTTTGAGATAGAACTAAATTGGAATATTAGAATCAGCATAATGAGTCCTAAACCAGCAAAGAATGCACCTCCTAAGAATGCTTGTTGCTTGTTTTGTTCTTCTATTTGCCCTGTAAAATCGACATTAATTCCTTGTTCTTCCACATCAAATTCGTCACCAATTTCTGTCTGAATTTGAGCCACAATGGCGCCAGCATCTGTAAATCCTGGAGCTAATCCTGAATAGACGGTTACGACACGTTTTTTCTGTTTGTGTTTTATGGCGCTAAAACCAGATGTGTTTCGTTGTTTTACAACCGCAGAAAGTGGAATTTCCTTTAATTGTCCCATCTGATTTCTGAAAATTATTTTCTGATTGAACAAAGAACTCAGGTTGTATCGATTGTCTTCATTAAAACGAACGTAGATGTCATAATCGTCTCCATCTTGTTTGTATACAGAAGCTTTTAATCCAAATAGTGAGTTTCGTAATTGTTGTCCCACTTGTCCTGCCGAAACGCCTAATTCTCCAGCTTTTTCTCTGTCGACAACGACTTGCATGGCAGGTTTTCCTTTATTTACGTCAATTTTTAATTCTTCAATTCCAGGGATATTTTTAGAATTGATGATATCACGCAAGCGTTCAGCTTCTATAATAAGTTCCGAATAATCATCGCCTTCCAATTCAATATTGATTGGATAACCCACAGGCGGACCAACGGCATCTTTTTCTACAGAAATGGCTACTCCAGGATAAATTCCTTTTAGGGCTTCCGTTACTTTTTGACGCAATACTTCACTGTCTTCTCCTCTTCGGAATTTGTATTCGCGCATGGACGCCGTAATTTTTCCTTTATGTGGCATTTCTGCAGCTGAACCGCCATCTGTTTGTGGATTTCCAGCACCTTCACCAACTTGAGAAACCGCAGATTCTACTAAGAAATTGTAACCGTTATCCATGTATTCATCACCATTTAATACCGTGTATACACGTTTTTCAATGTCTTTCGTGATTTTGTTGGTTTTTTCAATTGATGTTCCTTGCGGATATTCGATGTAAACAATAATTTGATTTGGTTTATTGTCTGGGAAGAATTCTACTTTGGTACGTTTACTTTCCATTGATGCGCCAAAGAGTCCAAAGGCAACAAATAGTAAGATAAATGTTCCTGCGGTAAATAAATACGGTCTCCATCCGCCCAAAGCGAAACGCAAGAAACGTTCGTATGTGCGCTCTAAAGCGGCTAATATTCTATTTTGGAAGAAACGTGCTGCAGGTTTTAGAACGTATTTGTAAATCCAGAACATTAGTGCAATAAAGATCAATAAGGTTCCGAGACCTTTTACGGCTCCGCCAATGGCTACACACAATAGTCCAAGCACTCCAAGCACAACACTTATGATGATGAGTTGACGCACTTTTAACTTGCGTTCGCCAACTTCCATAAATTGCGATACCATTAATGAGTTGATGAATATGGCAACAAATAATGATGAACCCAATACGACAGAAAGTGTAATAGGGAAGTAGATCATGAATTGTCCCATAGTTCCTGGCCACATTCCAAGTGGAACAAAGGCAGCCACAGTAGTTAGGGTAGAAATGATAATTGGAAATGCAATTTCTCCAATACCTTTTTTAGCGGCTTCAATGCGCGACATTCCTTCTTCGTCCATTAAACGATATACGTTTTCAACCACTACAATTCCGTTATCAACCAGCATCCCAAGTCCCATAATGAGAGCAAAAAGAATCATGGTATTCATCGTGTAGCCTAAGAAATCTAAAATAACAAACGACATAAACATCGACATCGGAATTGCCAATCCTACGAATAATGCATTTCTAAATCCTAAGAAAAACATCAGTACAAATACGACTAATATGATTCCGAAAATGATATTGTTTACCAAGTCGTTTACTTGATTGATTGTTTTTTCAGATTGATCATTGGTAACCGAAATATCTAAATCTTTGTGTTCTTCTTTGAAATCTTTGATGATTACGCTTATTTGTTCTGCGGCAGCCACCATATTTTCTCCTGCACGTTTTTTTACATCGAGCATGACTACATCACGCGCAATGATCGTTTCATCTTCGGAAAATTTACGTGCGTAGGTAGTTTTGTCTTCTTCTTTGAAACTAACGGTAGCAATATCTCTTAGATAGACAGGTCCATCAATTGATTTTACAACGAAATCGTTGAGCTGTTGCGGATTTTCAATTTCGCCTAAAATTCGAATTGTACGTCGTTGTCCAGAAGAAATAAGATTTCCTGCCGAAATGGTTACATTTCCATTGGCAATAGCGTTTCGTACATCGTCAAAGTTTACTTTTGCTGCCATCATTTTATAAACGTCAACGGCAACTTCTACTTCTTTTTCTTGTGCTCCACGAATATCAACTTGTTTGATTTCCATGAGGTCTTCAATTTCATCTTGAAGGTCTTCTGCGAAATCTTTTAGTTTTTCTACCGGATAGTTTCCAGAAATATTGATATTCAGTATCGGTTGTTCTTCCGAAAGATTCAGGTTGAATACATTCGGTTCTACTTTTGCACCGTTGAATGTTGGCCAATCTTCGCCACCTTTTTCGGTATCAACTTCATCTTTTACTTTGAGTTTAGCCGATTCGACGCTGATTTTTTCACTAAATTCTACAATGATGATTCCGTAATCTTCTTGAGATGTTGAGGTAACTTCAACTACGCCACTTATATTTTTGAGTCGATCTTCTAGCGGATCTACAATGAGTTTTTCTATATCTTCCGCAGTATTTCCAGGATAAATGGTACTTACGTAGATTTTGGTTTCGATAACTTCTGGGAAATTTTCACGTGGCATGCTAAAGTACGCGGAGATTCCCAAGACGAGAATTAAGCCCATTACGATGTAGATAATCGTTTTATTATCAATCGCCCAAGAGGATAAAATGAACTCTTTGTTGGTTTTATTTTTAGCCATTTGGTTCGCTCATTAGTTGTTTATAATCTCAATTTCCTGATCATCTTTTACACTACGCGCACCTTCTTTTATAACGGCATCACCATCTTTTAGTCCAGAGGTAATTTCGATAAAATCGCCTTGCGTTTTACCTGTAGTTACAATCACACGTTTTGCCTTTGCCGTTGTTCCATTAATATCACTTGCAATGAACACATATTGTTCTCCATCGGCATTTTCAGAGATGACACTTTGTGGAATTAGGATGGCTTTTTCGTTGGTATAATCGTTGATTTTTAGTTTTGCCGTTAGGTTTGGCTTAATGTTTCCTTTTTTGTTTGGAATGGCAATTTCTACTTTGAATGTACGATTGTTAGGATCGATAAAATCGCCAGCCTGACGTATTTTAGCGTTGATAGTTTCGCCTAAAATAGGGAAATATACTTCTACATCTTTTCCTTCTTTTACATCGGTCAGGTATTGTTCAGGAATTACCGCTTCTACATACATATCACTTAAGTTTATAATACGAACTATTGGCGATTGCCCAGCGCCAACCACTGAACCTTGTTCTGTAATCACATCATCAATAACACCAGAAAATGGCGCTCTAATGGCAGTTTTGGCGAGTTGTGTTTTTAATTGATCAACCGCTTTTTGTTGTGCTTCGTATGAAGATTTTGTTTGTAAAAATTGCAGTTCAGAACCAATTTTCTGATCCCATAATCTTTTTTGACGATCGTAGGTTGTTTTTGCTAAGTCTGCCTGAATTTGCAATTGTGCCAATTGTTGATTCAATCCGTTGTCATCCACTCTTGCCAATACTTGTCCTTTGGAAACGCGTTGTCCTTCTTTAACCAACACTTGCTTTAAAATTCCAGACATTTCAGGTGTAATCACAATATTTTTCTTTGTGTCTACATTTCCTTGCAATTCTAGAAAGTGGTTAAAAATAGTATCTTTTGCAGCAAACGTAGTAATCAGCGTTTTCTTTTCTGTAGGATTTATGTCTTCAATAGCCACTACAAGTTTTTTTATTTCCGCTTCAAGTGCTGTTTTTTCAGCTTTTAATTCGTCTCTTTTTTCTTCTAGTTTTTTGACATCTTTTGCAGCTATGAGTGCATCTATATCTTTATTTCCACCACCACAGGAAGCTATAAGTAGCAAGATAGGAAAGAGCAGTAGTATATTTATTTTTTTCATTGCGGTTGATTTGTTTGTGTGTTTATTCGTTTATTTGGTTAGAAGTTTAGTTGTGTAAAACTTAATTACTCAACAACTCACTTTCTAATTCGTTTGATTTAAAATAGTTTCTAAAGCAGCTTTTTTGTTGATTACATCTAGCATTGCTTGTAAATATTCTTGTTGTGCTGTGTATAGTTGTGTTTGTGCTTGACGCAGTTCGAAACTCGATCCGACACCTTCAAAGAATTTTACTTGATTTTTTTGTTCAATACGTTCAGAAAGGCGCAAGTTTTTCTTAGCCGTTTCATATTCTTCAATAGATAATTGATAATCACTTTTTGCAGCAGCAACTTGTAGTTTTAATTGCTGTTCTACTTCTGTTAAATCGTCTGTTGCTTTCTCTAGATTTATTTTTGCACGTTGTGTGGACGCACTTCTTTGTAGTGAACTAAATATTGGAATATTTAGGCTAAAACCAAAAGCTGCAGTTCCAAACCATTGTTGTTCTCGTTGGAAAAAATCGAAAGAATTTGCATTTCCGTTGTATCCAGCTGTTACAAATCCTGCTAGAGAAGGTAGTGCTTTACTTTTTTCCAATTTTAACAACAGTTCTTTAGAGCGTGTATCGTTTGCAGCAATTTTATAATCCACTGTTTTTGTAACATCTTCATCAGTTCCTAATAAAGAAGGTGCAATATTTTCTATGGTCAACTCTTGAAGTGTATCAGTTAACGTTGTATCGTGATTCAAATCGATTCCCATAGTAATATTGAGCATTTTATATGATAAATCGCGCAAACGCTTCACATTTCTCAAATTACTTTCAATACTTGATAGCGTAATTTCTAGTTGTTCTACATCTTCTTCTTCCGTCAATCCATTTTCATAGATTTTCTTCGTTTCGTTCAAATTCTTTTCAAGAGTCGCTTTATTTCGTTCTAAAATGGCAACACTTTGTTCTGAAAGTAATACATTTCCATACGCGTTAATTACCGCTTTTCGAACCTCTAAATCTGTTTTTTCTTTCGCATTCTGAGAAATTTCTAAGAATACTTTTGCAGATTGCAATCCGACTAAATACGAACCATCAAAAATTAACTGATTCAAGGTAATATTTGCATTTACAGCTTGTTTCGTTCCAAAAACTACGGGAATAAACTCGTCATCTCTTGGCGCAGCAGGAATGTTGTCTATTACGGGCAAACTGCTTAGATCGTAAAACTCATTCAATTGTCTAATTTGATTAAACGGATCAAAAGCACTTGCGGGAAGTAAAGAAACAGGTTGCTTTATAAAATTTTGATAATCTACTGCGGCATTAATTTGTGGCAGTCCTGCAGCGGTAGTTTCCCATTTTTGTTTTTTAGCGGCTTCAATATCGCGCACTGCATTTTTAGCAGTTCTGTTGTTTTCAAGTGCAAAAGTAATGGCTTCATCTAACGAAAAGCTTTTCGGTATTTCTTGATTTTCCTGAGAAAACCCTACGTTTAGAAAACATAAACTAAAGATAAAAATTAGTTTGTTTCGCATATTATGATTGATTAGTTGTTATAAATTTTTGTAATATTTCAAGTCCTTTCGGTGTGCAAATTCCACGCAAGTGATATTCTAAAAAGTAGTCCATTAATACGTGCATTGGAAACATTTTTGCTGGAAATAATTCATTGTCCTTAATACCAATTACGCCGTTAAAGTAAATTCTTGATACAAACTCTACATCAATATTACTTCTGTACATTCCTGAATCTATTCCACGTTTTAAATTGTCTTTTACACAATCTTGCATTACATCAAACTGTTTCTTTTTCAGGTTCATGTAAATTTTTGGGTAATATTTTTGGAGCTGATATTGTGGCGATGATTTTTCATCTTTTAAATGCTCCATTACAAAACGTTTAATTTCATACAGTTCTTCAATGGAGTTTTTCTCAGCAGCACAAATCAAGTCAATTCCTTCACTAATTTCACAAAACAACGAACCTGTTACTTCATTTACCAGCGCCGTTTTGTTATTAAAATGTGTATAAATGGTTTTTTTAGATATCGCCATTTCATTAGCAATATCGTCCATGGTAACACTCTTAAACCCTAAGTTTAAGAATAACTCTGTTGCTGTTGTTTTAATTTTCTCTTTCATAAGTAGAGTGCAAATGTAACACGGAAACTTTGAAAACAAAAAAAGTTTCCTGAGTTTTTACAATTATTTAACAATTGATTTTTACCAGCATAAATTGTAAATGTGGTATTTTTGTTAAAATTTTATTGCATGACACATATTGCTGACTATCGTGAAACCTTTCTAAACTATTTAGAAGAAAAGATAGTATTGACTGAACCCAAAAGTTTATATGAACCCATTGTATACATTCTTCAATTAGGCGGAAAACGATTGCGTCCCGTATTGACGTTAATGACAGCCGAAATTTTTGGAACTTCACATACAAAAGCTTTAGATGCTGCGTTGGCAGTTGAGGTTTTTCACAACTTTTCATTAGTACATGACGATATTATGGACGATGCACCTTTGCGAAGAGGTAAAAAAACGGTGCATGAAAAATGGGACATCAATACTGGAATTTTGTCAGGCGATGCTATGCTAATTTTGGCGTATCAACTGTTTGAAAACTATGAAGGGAAAACGTTTAGATCATTGGCAGAATTGTTTAGTAAAACCGCGATTGAAGTCTGCGAAGGACAACAATATGACATCGATTTTGAAACTAGAAACGATGTGACCATTCCTCAGTATTTAAAAATGATTGAATATAAAACGGCTGTTTTGGTTGGAGCTGCCATGAAAATGGGCGCTATTGTTGCCGAAGCAAGTGAAACGGACGCAGAAGGCATTTATGATTTTGGTCGAAATTTAGGATTGGCGTTTCAGTTACAAGATGATTATTTAGACGCATATGGCGATCCTGAAACATTTGGAAAACAAGTTGGAGGCGATATCATTGAAAATAAAAAGACGTATTTATATTTAAAAGCATACGAAAATAGCTCAGCAGATAATCAAGAAAGTTTACAGCATTTATTTTCTATTCAACCAGAAGATACTACTGAAAAAGTAGCTGCAGTTATGAAAATATTTAGCGAAAGTAACGCGCCAGAAGCTATTAAAGAAGCGATAGAAGCGTATACCAAAAAAGCTTTTGCTGTATTAAAAACGTTAAATATTGGCGATAAAGAAAAGCAGCTATTGCAAGCATTTGGTGAGCAATTGATGAATAGAACAGTTTAGGTTTAGTATTGAGTTTTGAGTTTTGAGAATTGAGAAGGTAGATTTGAGTATTGAGATTTTCTTACTGTTATGTGATGCTGAATCAAGTTCAGCATGATGGAATGCATCTAATATCTAAATATCTAAAAGCGCCAGCGATCTCTAGTTACAAATCCGTTCCAAACTTCAAGCCAATAAAAACAGTTCGCGGTTGCGAAGGTCCATAAATATAGTTTGGATCTCTGTCAATAGTTTTATCAAAATCATCTTGATACGCATTAAAAAGATTCTTTACGCCACCATTAATTTCAAACTGAAACTTATCTGAAACTGTAAAAGTTCTACTAGCATTCAAGCCAATTTCAAACAAGTTTGGCGTTTCTTCCAATACGGTTTCAGGAATAAAACCAGCAACATGTGGTACAAACATTTTTCCTGTGTACACACCATTTAAGTTAAAATCCCATCGGTCATTTGGTGTGTAATTTACCATCATATTCCCATAAATATTTGGCGTACGCGTGATTTTATTCGTCACAATTCCTTCTTCGGGTTCGTATGAATTCTCAAAATAACTATTCTGAAACGTTCCGCCCAGCTGAAACAAAAACTTCGGATTTGGACTAAAACGTGCTTCCAAATTAAAACCATTTACAATCGCATTATCACCATTAATTTTCTCCTTAATCTGCAATCCGCCAATGTCTCCGCGCGCTTCATACACAAACGGATCGTTAATCGTTGTATAAAAACCTTCAAAAGTTAACATCAATTGATGATTTTCATGCTGATGCGAATATTCCAACGAACCAATAAAACTATGTGACAACTCTTTTTTTAAATTTTCTGCCAAACGAATTCTTCGCACTTCGCCCGTAATAATCTCAGAATGGACATCTTCGGAGTAAAATTGTGGCGCTCTAAAACCTTGTGAATATCCAGTTCTAAAGCTCAACTTTTTCGAAATATTGTACAAAATACTCACTCGCGGATTCACGATAAAAAGCGACTTGTCGTTCAAATTAGAGGTAAACAATTCGCCCCTTGCGCCAGCCAAAAGTTTCAAATTCTCTAAAATTTTCCAATCCAATTGTGTGTAAATTCCAAGTGTATTGGTGTTTTGTGTAATAGGAATAATCAGAGGGTTTTCGCGACGTTCCGTAATGCGATTGAATCGATGTTCTACGCCAGAAGTCAAATCCATACTTCCTTTGACAAAATCTTCAAACTGTGCCGTATGTTGAATTCCTGCAACGGTTACAAAATCTTTCGTCAATCCGAAACCATTTGGATCTTGGTTGGTTCCGTAATAATTATCCGACCGTGTATGTTGAATATTTCCATACGCGGAAAACTTCTGCAAATAATCTTCCGAAAAATAGTCAAACGTAATGCCTCCGCCAATCACATTACTTGTAATTTCTTCCGCTATGTTGGCAAAAATGGGCGATTTGTCAATAAAATCTCCACCGCGTCTGAATTCGTGTGAATTATTGAATTCTAAGGTCAATTTTCGCCTGAAATCAAACTTATAAAACGATTTAAAACCGAAATTCAAATTGCGCAGTTTGGTCATTTCTGTAAAACCGTCATCATTATTATCGTAGCCTTCCCGATCGCGATGCATCCCAAAAAACGTAATTCCTTTATTTAAATCTTCGGAGACAAATGTAGAATTAAAAGTTGTTACGGCATCCGTACTTTCGCCATCAATCAATCCAATTTTAGAAGCTACTTGAAACTGATTTTCTAGTGGATCTTTCGTAATGATATTAATTGTTCCCGCAATAGCATTGGAACCAAAAATAGCCGATCCGCCACCGCGCGTTACTTCAATTTGTTTAATCATGTTCGTTGGAATTTGCTCCAAACCGTAAATTCCATTCAGTGAACCAAAAACAGGACGGCTATTTACCAAAATCTGCGAATATGCTCCATCCAAACCGTTAATTCGAATTTGTGAAAAACCACAATTCTGACAATTGACTTCGGTTCGTAATCCAGGTTGAAAATTTAAACCTTCAAACAATGTTGCGGCTTGTACATTTTTTAAGGATTTGGCATTGGTAACCGTTACCAAAACTGGCGCTTCACGACGATTAAGTTCGGTTTTTGTAGCAGAAACCACAACCTGATCTAATCCTAGCAAATCTTTTTGTAAATTGAAATTTAAAACAACTATTGAAGTTCCAACAGTTATATCTTTTTGTATTGTTTTGAAACCTAAAGCTTGAACTATCAATGTGTAGTTTCCAGGTGAAACAGTTAGCGAATATGCGCCTTTATCATTCGTGATAGTTCCTTTATCTCCATTTCTAATGTATACATTTACAAAGCCTTCAGGGCGATTTTCATAAGATACAATTCCTTTTATTTCAGTAGTTTGAGCTAAAACTACGGAAGAAATAAAGATAAAAAGTAAACATAAATTAAGCTTCATCAAAAGAAATTTTTTGCAAATATAAGTTTAATTTTTAGTCTTGTCTAAAAAAATAGAAAGCATATGAGTAAAAATTGTATATTTGTGCTATTAAACAACTCTTTATGATGACACTTTCAGAAGAAAACTACTTAAAAGCAATTTATCATATCAGTGATGTCTGCGAAGGCGGTATTAGTACAAACGCTATTGCAGAAAAGATGAATACGAAAGCTTCTTCTGTAACCGATATGATTAAAAAGCTTTCTGAAAAAGGCTTGCTAAATTATAAACGTTATAAAGGTTCTGAATTGACAGAAAAAGGCAAATTTGTGGCGGCAAACATCATTCGGAAACACAGACTTTGGGAAGTGTTTTTGGTGGAAAAGTTAAATTTTACATGGGACGAAGTGCATGATGTTGCGGAACAATTGGAACATATAAAATCTGAAAAACTCATCAATCAATTGGATGAATTCTTAGGATTTCCAAAGCGTGATCCACACGGAGATCCAATTCCAGATAAAGACGGAAACGTTTCAGATAATGCTGATGTACTGTTAGTTACACTTCATGAAAACGAAAAAGGAATCATTGTAGGTGTAAAAGATTCATCATCATCATTCCTTAAATATTTAGACAAACAAGGAATTGCATTGGGTAAAAAAGTAAAAGTGATCGACAAAGAACCATTTGATAATTCTATGAAAATTCGCATCAAAAAAGAAGAATTCATGATATCACAGCAAATAGCTAATAACATTTATATTAAGAAGTAGCGTTTTGAATAACGAATAAAGAATAAAGACCCAAGACCAAAGACCAAAGACCAAAGAAAACAATTCGTGAATTCGTGACAAAAAATATTCATGCTAAATGTAAAAGTAGTTTTGAATAACGAATAACGAATAACGAATAACGAATAACGAATAACGAATAGCGAATAGCGAACACTGAACAAGAATGCTCCAAATCAATAATAAAAAATGAAAAAATACACATACTTATTTCTTATCATTCTCACAATTATCAGTTGCAAAACGGAACAAAAATCAAAAGATGGAACGTTTCAAATTGTAACCACAACAACCATGATCACGGACATGGTTCAACATATTGGTGGCGATAAAGTAAATGTACAAGGATTAATGGGAAGCGGCGTTGATCCACACTTATATAAAGCCAGCGAAGGCGACGTGACTAAGTTGTTCAATGCAGATGTTATTATTTATAGCGGATTACATTTAGAAGGAAAATTGGAAGACATTTTTGAAAAAATGCGCAAGCAACAAAAGAAAACCATTGCGGTTTCGGATGCAGTTGACAAAAGCGGTTTAATAGGTTCCGAATACTTTGCGTCTAGCTATGATCCGCACATTTGGTTTCACATTGGTTATTGGAAACAAGCTACGCAATTTGTGGTGGACGAACTCAAAAAACTCGATCCTGAACATGCAGCTGATTTTGAAAAAAACGGGCAAATCTATCTTGAAAAATTAGACGTATTGGCAAAAGAAATCAAAGCGATCATTGAAACCTTGCCTGTAGAAAAACGAATTTTAGTCACAGCGCATGATGCATTTAACTATTTTGGAAAATTACATAACTTTGAAGTCGTTGGTTTACAGGGACTTTCAACAGCTACGGAAGCTGGCGTACAAGATGTGCAAAAGCTGGCAAACTTTATCATTGAGAAAAATATCAAGGCCATTTTTGTAGAAAGTTCAGTGCCAAAACGGACCATTGAAGCGTTGCAAGCTGCGGTAAAATCCAAAGGTCATGAAGTAGCTATTGGCGGAACGTTATATTCGGATGCGCTTGGAAACGCAGGAACGGAAGAAGGAACGTATATCGGAATGTACAAATACAACGTACAAACCATTGTAAATGCGTTGCGATAATTATGAATTCAGAATTATAAATGTTGAATTATAAACACCTAACACCAAAAACGCAAGATCCAAACACCTCAAAAAAATGAAACAAAAATACGCCATTACAGTTGATGACCTTACGGTTGCTTACAATTACAAACCGGTACTTTGGGATATTGATTTGGCAATTCCAGAAAGTGTATTGATGTGTATTGTAGGACCAAATGGCGCTGGAAAATCTACTTTAATCAAAGCCATTTTAGGTATCATAAAACCCATTGCGGGAACGGTTTCTATTTTTGGAAAATCGTATAAACAACAACGTTCATTAGTTGCGTATGTACCACAAAAAGGAAGTGTCGATTGGGATTTTCCAACAACGGCATTAGATGTAGTCATGATGGGAACGTACGGAAGTCTTGGCTGGATTAAACGTCCTGGACAAAAAGAAAAAAAGGCGTCATTAGAAGCCTTAGAAAAAGTAGGCATGTTACCGTTCAAAAATCGTCAAATTAGTCAACTTTCGGGCGGTCAACAACAACGTATTTTCTTGGCAAGAGCGTTGGTGCAAAATGCTTCTATCTATTTTATGGACGAACCTTTTCAAGGCGTAGACGCAACGACCGAAAAAGCAATCATAAACATCTTAAAAGAACTTCGAAAAGCAGGAAAAACAGTGGTAGTTGTACATCACGATTTGCAAACGGTTCCTGAATATTTTGATTGGGTAACGTTTTTAAATGTAAAAAAGATCGCTACTGGACCTGTAAAAGACATTTTCAACGATGATAATTTAACCAAAACGTACGGAATCAATTACAAAGTGAGTGTTCAAGAATAAACAAAAATCTATGAAATCAAAAACCTTCTTTATTATAACGTTTTTAAGTTTTTATACACTTTCCATGTGTGCACAAATAGACATGAAAGTGGAAGAGGAAAAAGTGCTAGCAGCGTTGACACAACTACGTTCGAAAGATGCAACTATTGATAGAGATAAAGCTGCAATTAAATTTGAAAAAACCTTGAAAACAGTATTGTTGAAAGAAGAAAGTTGGTCGTATAAATTTCCTGAACTGCGCAAATATATCAATATAGAAACTTCAAAAGATAAAAAAATACGAACTTTTAGTTGGGACAGTCTCACAGGTGGAAGTTGGCATGCGTTGCGAAGTTTAATTCAATTTAAATCGGATGAAAAAATACATGTAGTTTCACTTCAAGATGATGAACCTATTGATGAAGAAGAGGAAGGAAATGATATGTTTGCAGATGCAATAATTTTGGGAATCTATCCTTTTGAAAAAGGCTATTTATTTGAAGGTTACGGAACGTATGGAAGCGGACATCATCATAAAATTATTACCTATTTTGAATTGATCGATGAAGAATTAGTTCGAAAAGCCATTTTTGAAAACAATCAAGATACATATGTGTTCAAAATTGCAAGAAAATATGAGTTCGATTTAGAAATCTTGACAAAAAATAAAACCATTACACATAGTGAATTTGTTATGGACAACGATAGCGGATTTTTTCTTCCCACAGGAAAAAAGGTATTGTTAACGTTTGATGGAACACAATTTGTAAAACAAATCAAAAACGAGAAACCATAGACATTCAAGAATACATATCGCTTGTTTTTGAAGATTATACCTTGCGAACCATTACGCTCGGAACGGCAATTTTAGGCGCCATTTGTGGTATGTTGGGAAGCTTTGCCGTATTGCGAAAACAAAGTCTGCTTGGCGATGCCATTTCACATGCAGCCTTACCAGGAATTGCCATTGCATTTTTAATTATGGGCGCAAAAGACACCAACATTTTACTTATTGGCGCATTAATTAGCGGATTGATTGGAACATTTTGGATTAAAGGAATAACGACCAAAACACACTTAAAATCAGATACGGCTTTAGGTTTGACACTTTCCTTATTTTTTGGTTTTGGAATGTTGTTGCTAACCTTTATTCAAAAACAACCCAATGCCAATCAAGCAGGTTTGGACACGTATCTTTTTGGACAAGCCGCGACTTTACTCGAAAAAGATGTGTGGCTCATGGCTATCGTAGCAGGAATTTGCCTAATCATTTTATTGGTTTTCTGGAAAGAATTCAAAATCTTACTCTTTGATGCTGATTATACCAAAACACTCGGTTTCAATACACGTTTTATAGACATTTTAATCACAACTTTTATTGTAATTACCATTGTTTTAGGTTTACAAACGGTAGGTGTTATTTTAATGAGTGCTATGTTGTTAGCGCCAGCAGCAGCAGCGCGTCAATGGACAAATAGTTTAGGGATTATGGTTATTTTGGCTGCCATATTTGGAGCATTTTCAGGTGTTGTCGGCACAGGAATTAGTGCGAGCCAGAGCAACTTACCAACAGGTCCTGTAATTGTATTGGTTGCGGCAAGTATTGTGCTGATTTCGTTTATATTTTCACCAAGTAGAGGTTTGCTATTTCGTCAAATTCGTTTCATGAAAAATAGAAATAGTATCAAAATGCAGAAAACCTTGGCATTTATGTACGGAATTGCCAAAAACCACGAAAATATAGCACATCCACACGCCATTAAAATTTTGAATGGTTTTCAAGGATTTTCAAAACGATCATTGCAAGAACTCGTCGATTTAAATTATGTTGAAATCAACGGGCAACAATGGTCAATGACACAAAAAGGATATAATACGGCTGAAAATTTATACGATCAACAAGTAAAAGATACCCATGAATAGCGCACAAATTACCATACAAATCATTGTGGCGCTCGTTGCCGTTGCTTGTGCCATTCCAGGAACATTTTTGGTGTTACGAAAGATGTCGTTGATTAGTGACGCCATTAGTCATTCTATATTGTTGGGAATTGTTATTGGATTTTTTATTGTAGGCGATACGTCTTCTCCATTACTTATTGTATTGGCCGCTTTCGCGGGAATTGTCACGGTTTTTTTGGTTGAATTTATTCAAAAAACAGGCTTGGTAAAAGAAGATACAGCTATTGGACTTGTGTTTCCTGCTTTGTTTAGTATTGGAGTTATTTTGATTGCGAAAAACGCCAATGACGTGCATTTGGATATTGATTCTGTAATGGTTGGCGATCTCAGTTTGGCACCTTTTGATCCGTTATTGATCAATTGTACGGAAGGAATTGCCGATTCATGCATCAATTTAGGACCAAAAGCTATTTGGGTTATCGGAACCATTTTGGTAATTACCTTAGTTTTATTGTTTGCTTTTTTCAAAGAATTAAAAGTGAGTACGTTTGATGCAGGTTTGGCGGCAGCTTTAGGATTTTCACCAGTAATTATGCATTACGGATTAATGACCGTTTCGTCCATTACTATTGTGGGCGCTTTTGATGCTGTAGGACCAATTTTAGTCGTCGCGTTGATGATTGCACCTGCGGCAACAGCATATTTGTTTACAAAAGACCTGAAAAAAATGCTGGTACTTGCTTGCTTTTTTGGGGTGTTTTCCGCCATTTCAGGGTATTGGTTGGCGCATTTGTTAGATGCTTCTATTTCTGGATCAATGACAACCGTTTTAGCGATTCTTTTCTTATTGGTATACGAACCAATTATTACTTCCATAGTTATTGGTTTGGCAACTACCACCAGCGTAATTTTTTATCAATATTATCAGCAATTACTAACTGAAACGGGTTTTGCACAATTCGCGCTAAGCGAAAAGATAAGTAGAGTTTTTGCGGAATTTGTCCTTTTAGATTATGTAACTATCATGTTAGTTGGAGGAGTTTGCGCCGTTTTATTGATATACATTTTGCCCAAAAGAGGCGTGATTTACGGATATTATAAAGTGCGACAACAAAAGACGGAAATTATGTTGTTGGTATTTTTATTACACATCAGAAATCATACAGAAGAAAGTGAACGGCATGTAAAACACTTGAACGAACATATAAATTGGCAACGTTTACGCTCTGATTCTGTGGTAGAATTGGCATTGAAAAATAATATGATTACTGTTGATAACGACATTATTTCATTAACCGAAAAAGGCGAGGAGTTTACCGAAAAAGCGATTGATTATATCATCACAAATAAAGACACAGAAATAGAAGAAATGAAAGATGATTTTTTCTTATTTCGAGGATAATATGTACAATTTTTTTACAGTTCTGTACAGGAGTTAACGGCTGTTAGTAGTTTGTTTTCCAGAAGGTTACTTCGTTTTCTGGGATTATACGCTTACCGTTTATCTATGAAAACAATCCGTTTATCGACCAACATAGTTAGTTAATCTAAATATCTGATAAGTTGTTGAAAATCAAACTACTTTAGTACTGAGTAATTTTAAAAACAGTCTTCATTGATTTGCTATTAAGTAAAATCAAGAGATCGACATAGAAAAAGAGAACGAGGCTTAACGTTCTCTTTTTTTATGTCTTTTATTTTCCTTTTTGGAGTACAGATTTTATCAAAAATGATATTAGTATCAAAACTGCTATTTGTAATACGATGTATATAATTCCAATAGTAAATAGTATTCTTTCCAATAGTATAATGATCAAAATTCCTAGCAAATAGAATGTTCCTCCTTTGATATCAGCTTTGAATTGTTTCGGATTTTGCCGAAAATCATAGTAATATCCAATTCCTATTAATAATAGAAATGCATACGACAGGAACTCCATTAGTGTAATCATATACTAAATGTAAGATAATTTAATTATAGTTCAATAAAATTTGTATTCGATGTAACGCTTTCTATTATGCATACATTTTTATAGGTTGTCAGGCTCAGAATTTTTTTGTGATTGATTCATTTTCCATTGCTCTTTGTGCAAGAATTCCATGATAATTTTTATCTTTTTGTCAATGTCTTTTATTTTGACAAAGCTATAGATAAGACTTCTTTTTTTTCCGTCTGTTAATTTGTCGAAAATTGCTTTTGACTCTAGATCTTGTGTAAGAAAAGCGGTTAAAACTTCGGGTATTTCAACGCCTAATTGGTCTGGATCTTCATCAATTCTGTAATTTACCTCTTCGCCAAGTTCTTTGTGTAGTTTTTCAAGATATTTTCCCGCAACGATTACATAAAAATTTCCATCGCCCAAATGATTAAGTCCACAACGGTAAGAAATTTTGTCATCAATCGTGCATATCATTCTAGTAGCTCTTTTTTTGCTGAATTGATGTATGATTTCGGAATCAATTTTCAGATAATAATAGCCGCCTTTGCGTTTTTCGAGTTGTTTGATGCTTTGTTTTCCGTTGTACGATTTCATTGTGTTTGTTGCTCTACAAATTTTTTAAGTCCTGCCAAATCCTTTAGGTGCATGTTATGTGTCCAATGGATGATTCCGAAAATATGTGGAAAAATGTGACTTGGTCTTTTTAATGTATTGTCAAAATACAAACAAACATTGGTTCTGTCATGTTCAATTTCTTTTAGAAAGAAGTGCAGTCTTGTGTCTTGTTCAAAAGGTGCTTTACTTGTTAAATAGAAACTAACTTTTTCATTTTCTATAAGTTCGGTTACTTCTTGGTAGCCAAATTGCTTGTCTTTTTGAAGATAAACTGTTTGGGCACCAATTTGTCCATCTACGTTTTTTACTGCGCATTGTGATTTTGTTTCTTTTGGCCAAGCGGACCATTTCATTAACTTTTCTTGATAGCGAATGGCATCATAAACGGTATTAATTGATGCATTGACTTCTATTTCTTCAATATATTGAATTTTGGTTGGCAGTTTGAATACCAAAATTAGCAAAGCGATTAAAAGTCCAAATCCGATTGAGAGTAAAATTGTTGTTACCATTTTTTTCTTTTATTGGTTTTGGCAAAGCTATAACGAACTAATTTTCAATTTTTTGCCATAGGATAAAAAATCATTCTTTTTTAGCTCTAACTCTACTTAGTGAACTTTGAGTAACGCCAATAAAACTCGATACATATTTTAGTGGATATTTTTCCAGCCAATTTTTCTCTTTTTCAACTCTTCTGTACCGCTCGGTTGCGTCTTCACTTTGAAACGAAATAATGTTTCTCGACATATTTGCAAATGCTTCTTCAACTGTTCTTCTTAAAAGTGTGTTGTACGCTGCAGATTTTCTTGCCAATTGGTCGCTTTTTTCTTTTGTGATTCGATATACCAAACTTTCTTCCACACTTTCTATGGATACAAGTGATGGTTTTTGATGTAAGTAACTATCTAATTCTGTGAAAATTTGTCCTTCAGTCCCAAGCCAAACTGTAAAGTCTTTGTCATTTTTCCAATAGTATAATCTCACTGTTCCGCTTTCTACAAAGAAGTATTGATTGCAGATATGATGTTGTTTTAACAAAAAATCGCCTTTGCTAAAAATTGTTAAAGTTAGATTTTCGTAAATCTCATGTATTTCAGATTCCGTTCCGTTTGAGAGTCTTTTTATTTCAGATTTTAGTTTGTTCACAGATGTGTTTTGGTGTTGTGCTTAACAAGTGTACAATAGGAATTCCTATTATTTTGGGAATTTAGTCATTTTAAAACTACAATTTTCTTCTTCAAAGTCAAAGTTATCCAAAGTGTTTTTGATTGTTGCAATACCAGTTCGTGTATATTTCAGCCGTTTTAGCGTTTTGATGTCCCGATATATGATACTTTTAGTCTTTGAATCGTCAATCATTTGTATGGAATAAAATATAAGCGAACCACAGTGAATGTTAAGAACTATTATATTTTCTATTTGTAGGAATCAAGTAAAAACGTTCAGAATCATTTGTTGTGATTGTTTTTTTTGATAATTTAAGACTTTAATTCATCAAAAAAATAATTATGAAAAAAATTGCACTTTTTGTATGCATGCTCATTATTGGGTTTGTAAACGCACAAGAAAATGATCAAAATTCTAGTTCAGACAAATTAAATTTCGCGAAAGGAACAAGTTTTGTAAATGGTGGTATCTTTTTAAATTCAACCAATACAGAAACAACAACGACGTTAGAGCAAGAAGACAGTCGTTTTGGTTTCGGAATCAATTCTTCATATGCATATGCAATAAGCGACGATTTATTTATAGGTTTAGGACTTGGTTATATTCGCAACAAGCGGGAAAATGACATACCAGGATCGCCTGTTCAAGAAACGACTTCAGATACATTCCGTATATTTCCATACATCCGTTATTACAAAGGAATTGGGAAGCGTTTGGCGTTTTTTGTACAAGGAGAAACACAATTTTCTACTGGAAAAACCAAAAGTAATGGAGAAGATTTTATAGATACAAACAGCTTTTTTATTGGCGCACGTCCTGGACTTACGTATATGGTTAGTAAATGTCTAGCGATAGAAACTACTATTGGTGCGTTAGGATATACCAGTGAAAAACTAGAAAACAGACAGAATAATGCAGAAAGTGATGCCAAAGGCTTTAACTTTTCACTGAATACTTCAAACTTAGTTTTCGGATTGAGTTATTATTTTTAGGAAGATTAAAAACGTGTAATCAACAACCGCAATCGTCTTTTCCACAAGCTTTTGCGGTTTTCTTTTTCCAGAAAAATTTCTTGATTAGAAAACCAACAGCGATTAAAAATGTAATTCCTACTAAGAATGCTTGAATCATAACAATTATTTTAAAAATTGAAACGCAATTAATCCGGCAACATACGCAATGATCGTCATTCCAATCAATTGAATCATTGGCCATTTCCAGCCGTTAGTTTCACGTTTTACAATAGCCAACGTACTCATACATTGCATTGCAAACGCATAGAATAATAATAACGATATTCCTGAAGCAAAGGTAAATACTTTTTTTCCTGAATTGGCATGTACTTCTGATTGCATTTTGGCAATAATTGTATTTCCTTCTTCGTCGTCGCCTTCACTTCCAACACTGTAAATGGTTGCTAAAGTTCCTATAAATACTTCACGCGCGGCAAACGAACTTACCAAAGCAATGCCTATTTTCCAGTCGTATCCAAGTGGTTTTATAGCGGGTTCAATAGCTTTTCCGATGGTTCCTAGCGCTGAGTTTTCAAGTTTCAATGCGGCAATTTCATCTTCAATAACAGCTTGTCTAAATTCGGGCATTTTTTCAGCGATAGCGGTGTTTACATCTTGCGCTGTTAAGGTTTTATTGGATTTACTAGCTTCTTCCTTTAAGCTTTCTTCAAAACGTATCATTTTGTTTTGCAACGATACTTCTTGTATTTCATTGAAACCGTTTTCTTCAATTGAAGTTGTTACAATTTTATCTGCATTTGTAAACGCATCATTGACGCCCACAGAAGCCAACACCCATAGAATGATTGAAATTGCTAAAATGATTTTTCCAGCTTCAAATACAAAGGTTTTTGTTTTTTCTATTACTGTTAATGCTACATTTTTAAATAGTGGCACTTTATATTTTGGCATTTCTACTACAAAATACGACTTGCTTTCAATCTTTAAGGTTTTGTGTAAAATGTATGCAGAAAGTAACGCAATCGCGAAGCCAATAACATATAATCCCATTAAGGTAAGTCCTTGCCAATTGAAAATCCAAAACACACGTTCACTCGGAATTACCAACGCAATTAAGATGGCATATACTGGCAAACGTGCCGAACAGGTAATAAATGGTGTGACTAAAATGGTAATGAGACGTTCTTTCCAACTTTCAATGTTTCGGGTTGCCATGATTGCAGGAATAGCACAGGCAGCTCCTGAAATTAGCGGCACAACACTTTTTCCACTCATACCAAAACGACGCATAATTTTATCCATCAAAAACACAACACGACTCATATAGCCACTTTCTTCTAAGATGGCAATGAACAGAAATAGAAATGCAATTTGTGGAATAAAAATTACGATTCCGCCGAGTCCTGCAATGATGCCTTCGGCGAGTAAATCGGTAAACATTCCTGCTGGTAACGTCGCTTTTGTCCAATCGGCAAGTGCGCCAAATGTTTCATCAATAAATTCCATTGGAACAGAACTCCATTCAAAAATTACTTGAAAAATCAACAATAGCAACAATCCGAAAATGAGGTAGCCAAAGATTTTGTGTGTGAAAATACGATCGAGCTTGGTTTGCAAGTCAGATGCTTTTTCTTTGTCTATTTTGTATGAATTTTTTAAACTATTATTAATGAATTGATACCGAATTACGGTTTCATGATGCTGTACTTTTTTAAGTTCGGCAGCAGTTAACGACGTTAGTAATTCAGGATTTTTAATGGTATTTTGCTTGAAGCGTTCTGCGGGAATACAAACTTCTGTTGAAATTGATTTATACGCAAGAATGGCTTCTTTTACGTCTGAAATTCCAGTTTGCAACTTGGAACTGATGACAACAATTTTTGTGTTTAGATCGGCTTCCAATTGTGGAATATCAATGGTAATTCCTTTCGGTTTCATTCGGTCAGCCATATTAATGACTAAAATTGTAGGAATGTGTAAATCTTTTACTTGTGTAAAAATCAGCAAGTTGCGCTTTAGTTGTTCTACATCAGTAACTACCACAGCAACATCAGGATAATTTTCGTTATTAGGATCGTTTAAAACGTCAATCGCTATTTTTTCGTCTGCGGAAGAAGCATTTAAACTGTACGTTCCTGGTAAATCTAAAATGGTGGCTTTCTGTGTTTTGGAAAGTTTGCAGGTTCCTGTTTTTTTATCAACCGTAATTCCTGGATAGTTTCCCACTTTTTGGTTCAATCCTGTTAGGTGATTGAATAATGACGTTTTTCCTGTATTCGGATTTCCTATTAATGCTACTTGTATCACTGTGTCACTCATAGGATTATAGTTTTTCTATAAAAATTTGCGCTGCTGTATCTTTTCGAACGGCAATATTACTTCCATTAATCGTTAAAAATAAAGGACCATTAAAAAGTGTAGTTTGTACCAACGTAACTTCATTTCCGGGCAAACAGCCCATTTCTATGAGTTTTAGTGGAATGGTATCTATTGGAAAGTCAAGAATTTTTGCTTTTTCTCCTTTTTGTAAGTTGGCAATAGTAAGCATTCTTTATTTAGATTAATTTTAAAGAAGCAAAAATAAGCTAAAAAGTTAAGTTAGAAAATTTCGTTGTAGAAAAACCGCTATTTATATGAATTTTTTAAGATTTCGATATCTTCCAAGAGTTCTTCAATATCTTCTTCTTTTGTGCCATCATAAAAACCACGAATGCGACGTTCTTTATCAATCAGCATAAAATTTTCGGTGTGTACCATGCCGTAATCATTATCTCCTTCCGATTTTACTGCTAAATATGATTTGCGCGCTAAGTCATAAATTTGCTTTTTATCGCCCGTGACTAAATTCCATTTTTTATCATTTACACCTTTTTCAATAGCGTATCGTTTTAGTTGTGCAACTGTATCAATTTCAGGCGTTACAGAATGTGATAATAGCATAATATCTTCATCATTAAGGATTTCCTTCTGAATGTCTGCCATGTTTTTTGTCATAATTGGACAAATAGTAGCGCATGTAGTAAAGAAGAAATCGGCAACATAAATTTTACCTTTATATGTCTCTTGTGTGATGGTTTCTCCGTTCTGATTTGTCAAGGAAAAATCTTTTATTTTATGGTATTTACTAACGTGTTGTATGGAATTGTCAACTAATTCGACATTTACATTAGCAGGTTGATATATTGGCAACACTTCTTTTCGTTTAAGGGTAAGATAGATTAAAGTGATGATAATAGCTGATAAACAAGTCATTACAATCGCAAAAAGTCTGTATTTGCTGAAAAATGATAGCATATAGTGTCGTTTAACGTAAAAAATTACAGTTCGTCGATTTGTTTTGGGGTATTCATCGAAAAAACCCTGTGCAAATTTACGATTTTTATTTTTGACTGGGAAAAATTCCTATATTGTCTGTCCCAAATCTAACTTACTACTATGAAGAATGCCATTTTAGCCATTGGTTTCTTATGCACTTTTATCGCCAGCGCGCAATCAGGTACAGAACTGATTGACGTGGTTAAGGGAGAATATACGAAGGCAGCTCAGTTACAAGATTTCGAAGCAAATGTAAATACAGCTTCATACGATTTATTATATCACAAGCTTCAGTTCGAAGTAGATCCAGCAAAAAATTACATCAAAGGAGAAGTAACTACTGAATTCCGTACGTTGGAAAATACCGATAAAATCGTTTTTGATTTGTCCGATAATTTAGAAGTGGCATCAGTAACTACCACTGATGAAGAGTTGGCTTTTACACACGAAAATAATGAATTAACAATTACGTTTGCAAAAGGTCTTTGCGAAGATGCAACCGAAAAAGTAACCATTACATACGAAGGAACTCCAAAAGTAAATAAAGACGGAAACGGATTTATCACAACTACACACAACAATACACCATCTTTATACACACTTTCAGAACCTTATGGCTCAAGAGAATGGTGGCCATGTAAGCAAGATTTAAATGATAAAATTGATCAGATTGATGTGATCATTACTGCGCCAAAAGCATACAAATCCGTTTCAAACGGAATGATTATTTCAGAACAAACTAATGGCGATTTCGTAACAACACATTGGCAACACAATTACCCAATTCCTTCGTATTTGATTGGAATGGCGGTCACAAATTACGAAGTGTTTTCACAAACAATTGAAAACAATGGAGAAAGCTTTGATATTGTAAATTATGTGTATCCAGAATCAAGAGAAAAAGCCGAAGAATACACGAAAGTAACGGTTGAAATGATGAATTTGTTTCAAGATTTATTTGGTGATTATCCTTTTAAAGATGAAAAATACGGTCATGCCGAATTTGCCTATGGTGGCGGAATGGAACATTCTACAATTTCTTTTATGGGGAATTTTAGCAGATCATTAATTGCACACGAATTGGCACACCAATGGTTTGGAAACAAAGTAACGTGTGATTCTTGGAATGACATTTGGTTAAATGAAGGTTTTGCAACATATTTATCAGGTTTGGTAGAAGATCATTTTGATGGAGAACAAGATTTTATCAATTGGAAGCGTGGAAAAATAGCAGACATTACAACGTCAAGAAACGGTTCGGTGTATGTAGAAGATGAAAAATTAGCGAATGTTGGACGAATCTTTAGTTCACGTTTGACGTATAACAAAGGTGCAATGGTAATTCACATGTTGCGCAAAAAGTTAGGTGACGATGTGTTTTTTCAAGGAATTAGAAATTATTTGAATGATGAAGAATTGGCATATGGGTATGCGAATACGGATCAATTAAAAGTACATTTAGAAAAAGAAAGCGGAGAAAACTTAACGGAATTTTTTAACGATTGGATTTACGGAGAAGGATATCCTTCATATGATGTTGCTTGGTACCAATCAGGAAAAGATGATGTAAACATTAGAGTAAATCAAGCACAATCAAATAGAAAAGTGGCATACTTTGAAATGAATGTTCCTTTCTTAGTCGTTGGAATTGAAGGAGAAAAGAAATTAATCACCTTAGATAATACCTTCAATGGACAAGAATTTACACTTTCAGTAGGTTTTGAAATTGCAGATATTGTTTTTGATCCTCAATATGATTTAATTTCTAGAAACAATACTATAGGTATTGATATTGAAGCGGTTGCAGATTTGGAAATTAAACCAACACTAACTGATACTACACGTAAAACTACAGCAATTTCTACTGAAAAATAGGTTTCTAATTTTTTCAATTTCCATTTAATTATTTTAAAAAACACACATCGATAGGTTTGACCCTTTTTTAAGTTGTCATAAAAGCTTACTTTTGTGCGTTCTATAAACATTTTTATACCTAAATGGGAGTATTTATTCAGATTACATCGTTTGTCCTTATCATATCAATTTTAGTGATTCTTCATGAATTAGGACACTTTATACCAGCGAAGCTTTTTAAAACAAAAGTGGAAAAATTCTACTTATTCTTTGATCCTTGGTTTTCATTAGTAAAAAAGAAAGTTGGAGATACCGTATACGGAATTGGATGGCTTCCACTTGGAGGTTATGTCAAAATTGCGGGAATGATTGATGAAAGCATGGATAAGGAACAAATGGAAAAACCACCAGAACCGTGGGAATTCCGATCAAAACCAGCTTGGCAACGTTTAATTATCATGTTAGGTGGTGTTATTGTAAACTTCTTATTAGCTTGGGTAATTTATATTGTATTATTTACCTATTATGGCGAAAATTACATTCCTGTAAACAAAATAGAAAACGGTTTGTACTTTGATAGTGTCAGCGAACAAATTGGGTTAAAAACGGGTGATAATATCATTGCTATAGATGGAAAACCTGTTGAAAAGCTTGACAAGTATCTTAACATGGACTTATTACTTGGTGATGATGTGACCGTAATGAGAGATGGAAAAGAAGTTACTATTCCATTAAGTGACGAAGGTAAAAAAGCCGCTTTAGAACGCAGAGGACAGCAAATAATAGTACCACGATACAATTCCTTAGTTATTGGAGAAGTCATTGATAGTACGTATGCCAAACAAGCAGGAATTCTTGCCGGAGATGAAATCATAGCAGCCAATAATGTATCACTAGAATTCTGGGATGAGTTTACAGAAGAAATAGATAAAAGTGCTGGAAGTACCATTGCGTTAAAAGTAAAAAGACAAAACGAACTCATAGACATTACAGCAAACGTTTCTGATAGCTTAGGTTTAGGTGTTCGACAAAATATGTCACTAGCAGAACAAAAACTATTCATTACCAAAGAATATGGTGTTTTTGAAGCCATTCCTAGAGGTTTTGAAGAAACGATTAATGTATTGGTGCGTCAGGTGAAGCAATTTAAACTGATATTCAATCCTGTTATAAAAGGATATAAAAAAGTAAAAGGACCTATAGGAATTGTAGAAATTATGCCTAAAACTTGGAATTGGCAATTCTTTTGGGGTTTTATGGCAATGTTTTCTGTTTGGTTGGCGTTTCTTAATATTCTTCCAATTCCTGCTTTAGATGGCGGACACGTGATGTTTTTACTCTATGAAATCATTGTTGGAAAAGCTCCATCTCAAAAAGTAATGGAAGTAGGACAAGTTGTAGGATTTGTGCTTATTATGAGCTTGATGGTTGTCATCTTTGGAAATGACATTTGGAACTTATTCAAATAAACACTGCGAATGGTTTTGTGAAGAATTAAAAAGTTTTTCAAATTTTTAAAAAAATTGTTTGTTCAAAATAAAAAATAGCATATATTTGCCCTCGCAAAAAGCAATAACACTCCTCCTTAGCTCAGTTGGTTAGAGCATTTGACTGTTAATCAAAGGGTCCTTGGTTCGAGCCCAAGAGGGGGAGCAAAGCTTTCAAAAGCCATCAGAAATGATGGCTTTTTTTATGCGCATACTTTTTCTCTACTTTACAAGACTGTTTATACTATCCAACAAAAATTAGAATCAAACTATAGAAAAGATAATGGTTTTGTAACTAACAAATAACTGAAAACGCAGCTTTTATAGTCCATCAAAATAGGAATCTTTGTGGTCATACCATTTTAGAAATAATTACTATTTTTATTTAGGTTATAATGTGGTGTATCTGCACCAGTTGAAAAACCTGCGCTAGCGAAGGGAAGAAGTACATCAATTAAGAAATAACTAATTATTATGAGAAAACTTACTGTTATTTTTATGACTATTTGTCTCTTTAATTTACTTAAAGTTCATTCCCAAATAACAAACAACGTGGAAAATTTTCAAGCTAAATTAAATACGGTTTTTAATGACGCTGAATTTGTATTTGATAGCTTAAATGCAAAAAAAGAAATTGATTATGGTTTTTTCACAAAAAGAAGTAAAGGAAAATCTCAACTAAAAGAATATACGCGTACATCTAATAATAGTTCTGTTTATGTTATGATTCATATTTTTGATAATAATAAACAGGTTAATTTAATTTATAATGAATTACAATCATCTAAAGATGCATCTTTAGATATAGGCAAAGAGTTTAATTTAATTTTATTCATAGATAATATCATTTATGAAATTTATGCACCTTGCTCTTTTTCACCAAAAGTTTGGAAAGACTTCATAAGAGAAACGGAGAAATTAAATAAATTCTATGACTTCAGAATAGCATGTATCTGCGGAGGCGCATGTAATTTCAAATAAAATAACGTAAGTAAATAGATAACCGCTAATAAATCTTTAGCGATTTTACCTCTTCGCCATTGCTAGCGCAAGTTTAAACTTACATCATAACTAACACCCAAAACACCGCCAATAATTCATACTACTTTTGATAATCAGGACATCCATAACATCTCTTGGCTTCTGAGTCAAACTGATACGTCAGCGAAAGCTCGTAAACACCGCCAGTTCGTCCTATTTGCGAAGTATTAAAGTCATACGAAACTCCAAAACGGAAATTTGTATACTGCAAACCTGTAAATGCATTAATAGAAGTTAATAAGTGACTATTTCCGCTATTCTTAGCAGGATTGGTCACCAAAGTAGAACCTAAAAAGAAACGACCAACCGAAAGAGAAGTTCCAATATCAAACCTATTGAAACGACCTTGATGCATATAATTTCCTGTAATCATCAAGCGAGTTTCAAATGGTAAAAAACGTACGTCAATAAAGTCAGTTACTAAAAATTCGTAACCTGCACTAATAGAGAAAAACGTTTCCAGCGGAACATTTCCACCTAATGTCAACGAAATATTTGGTCTATTTAAGTGTTTTGCTGAAACGCCAATCCAAGCTTGTTCTGTATTAAACAACAATCCAGCAGAAATATCCCAAAAACCAATGGCGCCATCATTCAATGATAATAAATCAATAGAAGTAGCACTGATGGTGTTGGTTTGAATGTTGATTTGATCTTCCAATAATAAGCCTTGAAAACCAAGATTTTTCCAGCCACGGCCAACTTCCAAACCTGGTCTAAAATACCAATCGTCACTCAGTTGTACCTGATACGCATAATTTACATTGAACTGAGAAAAAACATAGCCACTTTGACTTTCGCGCTGATTCAGAAAACTAATTCCTGCACCACTATTTGCTTCAGGAAACCACGTGCTAGCAAACGCATAATTAGTGTCAATGCGTAAACCTAATGCCGGCCATTGTGTTCTATGAATGATTCCTACATGCGTAGTTTCTAAAAACCCTGCAAACCCAGGATTGATAGTTTGTGGTACCAAGAAATATTGTGAAAATATAGGATCTTGTGCTTTCATTTTAGGAATGAAGCATAGCCCAAGAAGTAAGATGCATATTTTTAATTTCATAATGCGATTATAGTATTAGCGTAAGTGGTCCGTTTTCGCGAACGACAGATCCAAAAAATGTTTTAGCAGTAAAGGTGTAATAGTAATTTCCATTTTCGACAAGTTCGCCTTTGACTTTTCCGTCCCAACCTTGAATATCGTCACCAGTTTCAGAATAAATTAAACTTCCCCAAGTATCATAAATGTTTAGTTCCATATTGTCTAAACCTACAAAAACAGGTCGGAAGAAATCATTCAATCCATCATCATTCGGTGTAAAAGCTGTTGGCATAATGAGTTTGTATCCTTTTTCAATTAATAATGTAATGACTCTTTCATACACACAATCGCCAGGGAAAGTTACCGTTTGAATCACCGTATACGAACCTGGTGAAGCATACGTATGTAACGGATTTTCTTCATTGGAAAAATTACCATCGCCAAAATTCCAAGACACATTTGTAAAATCGCCCGTAGTAACATTTGTAAACTGAATAGGATCAAGCTGTGAATAAATTCCATAGGTGTCAAATGCAATAGAAGACAAATTAAAATCTGGATTGCTCAACACAGGAATATCTACTTCAAACGTAAAACTACTTACACAACCCAACGCATCCGTAGCTTCCAAAATAACCAACCCATTTTGCATCGTAGTCATCATTTCATCATTTGCACCTGTAACTGTTCCGCTAGACCAATTGAGATCGTACGGAGGAACACCACCAGAAACTTGTGCTGTAAAAGTCTGATTTACCGTAAAAGTGTTGCAATTTGTAATAGTTTCCGTAGCTACATCAATAACAATTGGCGACGGACGCACTACAGTAAACGTGTCCGTAATATCACAACCATTAGCATCAACAACAGTAGCAACATAATCTCCAGGAGGAATAGCGTCTAAATCTTCTGTAGTTGCTCCATTGGACCAATTGACCGTAAAAGGAGCTGTTCCACCAGTAATTAATAAGTTAATGGCTCCAGAATTTGGATCATCACAATCCAACGCATTGGTAATATTTGCCGAAAGTGAAAGTTCAGCAGGTTCTAAAATGATAAACGTTTCCGTGATGGTACAAGGAACAGCATCTATAATATTAACAGTATATACACCTGGACCAAGATTGTTTCGTTCTACACCAGCATTCGGATCGTCTGCCCATGAAAAATCAATAGGATCTTGTCCGCCTTGAAAATTCAATATAATACGACCATCGTTTGCACCAAAACAAGAAATTTGCGTTACCACAGGGTCAATGGTAAAAATTGGTGGTGCCGGAATCGTTACAGTTGTTGAACCTGTACAGTTATTAGAATCTGTAACCGTAATGGTATAATCGCCCGCAGATAAATTTGTCTGATTCATACCTTGCCCCAAATTACTCCAAGCAATAGTATAACTTCCTGATCCGCCTGTAATATTAGTGATCGTAATTGAAGCATCATCATCGCCAAAACATAAAATTTCGGTGTTCGTTGTGGTAATCACAATTTCGTCAGGTTGTGTAAGGATGACACTTAAAGTATCATCACAACCATTTGCATCTGTAACAACAAGATCGTAAGTTCCGCCTACAAGTGTTGTTAGGTTTTGTGAAGTACTTGTAAAACCATTTGGTCCTGTCCAAGCATACGTATACTCAAAAACACCTGGCGAAGTTTCGGTTGGTGTTCCACCAGTAACATTAATTTCTATGGCTCCAGAAGCTTCTCCAAAGCAGGCAACATTTGTTTGATTTAGTAAGGAAGCGCTCAATGCTGCAGGTTGTGTGATCACAAAAGATTGTAAAATAGGGCCACAATTATTAGCATCAGAAAGTGTGAGTTCATAAGTTCCTGCGCTTAAGTTCGAAATGTCTTCGTCTGTTGAAAATGGTACTCCGTTTCTCGTCCAATTATAGGTGTAATTTTGAGTTCCGCCAGAAACGGTAATGGCAATCTCACCATCTGTTAAACCAAAACAGCTGATAGATGTTTCTGTGTCAACCGTTAAAGTTAATTCGGTAGGTTCCGTAATAGTATATGTTTCCGAAAAAGGACAACCACCTTCATCCTGAACTGTAAGTGTATAATCGCCTGGTTCAAGGCTTGAAATATTAGCCGTAGTTGCTGTAAAACCATTTGGCCCTGTCCAAGAAATAATATATGGTGCCCCAGAACTAAATGGTACTCCGCCAGTGATATTTGTAGTAATTGCGCCATTGTTATTGGCAAAGCAATCAATATTTGTAATCATCACATTTGCTGAAATAGCAGGATTTACCGTAATTTCTACCGTAAACGGAATACCATCACAAATGCCAGTTGAAGGTGTTACCGTATACGTTACAACGGCTGGAGCTGTAGTCGTATTTGTTAATAATTGGCTGATATTATTTTGTGGAGTTGTTGCAGCACTTGCGCCCGTAATACTTCCTGCTGGTACTATTGTTGGAGCTGTCCATGTGTACTGTGTATTTACAGGGACAACATCGCCATTTGAAGTATCAGGCGTGATAGTAAAACTATTTCCACTACAAATGGTTTCGGTAAAATTGCTAATACTTGGTGTTTCATTCACAATAATTTCTGCAGTATTCGAAATAATTTCGGAACATCCACCAGAAGCAAATGTAATGATGCAATAGTAATAAGTTGTTCCAGCAGTTGCAACCGAAGGTGTAAATGTATCTGTTGTTGCACTTGTGATAATCGTTCCTGAAATTACATCGTCTACCGTATTTGAATACCATTGATACGCTGGCGAACCAACGCCGTTGCTGTAACTTACGGTTAAACTATTTACAGTTTCACCCAAACACAATGCTTGCGATTGTGGCTGTGAAGTAAACATCGGACCAAGATTTACAATCACTTCCGCAGTATTGCTCACCGTTGAACAACTTGTGCTGGCTGCTTGTGTAATTTCACAATAATAATAAAAAGTACCAACCACATCAGTTGGCGGTACAAACGTAGCATTCGTTGCTCCCGCAATGGCTGTTCCACCAGTATTGTTATTTGTGGTATTGCTAAACCATTGGTATGAAAATGCTCCCAAACCACCTGAAACTTGTACTTCTAAGGTTTGTGGCAACGTATTTTGACATAAATTTTGTGAAACAATTGGTTGTACATCTACTACAGGTAAATCTACCACAATAACCTCAGAAACATCACTTACGACATCGTTACAACCATTTCCTGTAAAAGATAATTCAACATAATAATAAAAACTGCCTGCGGCGGTAAATACTGGTGGTGTATAATCAGAATTTGTAGCGCCTGCGATAGCTGTTCCACCTGAATTACTATTTGTTGTATTGCTAAACCATTGATAAGAAACGGTTCCTGTTCCGTCTGTAAAAGCGACCGATAAAGGATTCGGAATTGTACTTCCAACACATAAACTTTGCGTCACGGTTGGTTGATTGGTAATGCTTGCATTTGCTGTGACTGTAACCAAAGCCGTTTGTGAACTCAGCAATGCACAACCTCCAGAAGCAAACGTGATTTCACAATAATAATATACCATTCCTATAGTAGCCGTTGGTGGTACATAATCTGCATTGGTTGCACCTGGAATCAAAGTTCCGCCAGTGTTGCTATCTACAGTATTGCTAAACCATTGGTATTGTGGTGTGTCGGCAGTACTTCCCAACACAATACTCAACGTGTTTGGTGTTCCATTTTGACAAACCGTGCTTGGTTGTGGTTGCGTTGTAATTTCTGGTGCTGAATTGAGCGTAACTTCTATCGTGAAAGGAGTTCCGCTACAATTGCCAGAAGTTGGTGTTACGGTGTACGTTACAACCGCAGTTGCATTTGTGGTGTTTACTAATGTTTGATTAATTGAAGTTTGTGGTACTGTTTCCGAAGTGGCACCAGTAACACTTCCAGCAGGTACGATTGTTGGTGTTGTCCACGTATAGGTTGTATTTGTTGGAACAATATCGCCATTTAAAGTATCTGGCGTGATGGAAATATCGTTTCCACTACAAATGGTTTCGGTAAAATTGCTAATACTTGGTGTTTCATTTACAATAATTTCAGCCGTATCAGATGTAACTTCGGAACATCCACCAGAGCCAAATGTGATGGTGTAATAGTAATAGTTTGTTCCCACAGAAGTGACATCAGGCGTAAAGGTAGTCGTTGTTGCTCCTGAAATTGGCGTTCCAGAAGTAGTATCGTCTACAGTATTTGAATACCACTGAAAACTTGGTGTTCCTACACCATTGCTGTATGTAATTGTTAAATTATTTACAGTTTCACCCAAACATAATTCTTGTGAAACGGGTTGCGTATCAATTGTTGCCGCAGCATTTACAATAACTTCAGAAGTAGTGCTCGTTACGGTACAACTCGCACTTGCTGCTTGTGAAATTACACAATAATAATACAACGTTCCTACGGTATCTGTTGGTGGCACATAAGTAGTATTAGTTGCGCCTGCAATTGCTGTTCCACCCGTATTGTTATTCGTGGTATTGCTATACCATTGGTATGAAAAAGCTCCCAAACCTCCTGAAACTTGTACTTCTAAGGTTTGCAGTGTTGTATTTTGACACAGTGTTTGCGATGCGATAGGTTGCAAATCGATAGTTGGTAAATCGACAACAACAATTTCTGACACATCACTCACAACATTGTTACAACCGCTTCCAGCAAAAGATAATTCTACATAATAATAAAAAGTGCCTGCTGTAGTAAAAACTGGTGGCGTAAAGCTAGCGTTTGTTGCGCCAGCAATTGCTGTTCCACCTGTATTGTTATTCGTAGTATTGCTAAACCATTGGTAAGAAACCGTTCCTGTTCCGTCTGTAAAAGCGACCGATAAAGGATTCGAAATGGTACTTCCTACACATAAACTTTGTGTTGGTGTTGGTTGATTTGTGATGCTAGCATTTGGCGTTACCGTAACCAAAGCCGTTTGCGAAGTGATGACGGAGCAACCTCCAGAAGCAAACGTGATTTCACAATAATAATATAACATTCCTACGGTAGTTGTTGGTGGTACATAATCTGCATTGGTTGCGCCTGAAATCAACGTTCCGCCTGTAGTACTATCTACAGTATTGCTAAACCATTGATATTGTGGAGAAGCTCCTGAAGTAGCAACACTCAATGTTGCGGGAGTTCCATTTTGACAAACGGTACTTGGTTGTGGCTGTACTGTAATTTCGGGTGCTGGACTTACGTTGATGGTAAATATTACGGGCATTCCGTCACAACCATTTAACGTTGGTGTTACCGTATACGTCACAGTTCCGGGTGCTGTATTTGAGGTTGTGATAATCTGTGAAGGAATCGTTGCCGAAGTGCCTGAAGGTATAAATCCGCTAATTCCTGCTGTTGCTGTTGCCGTCCATGAATAGGTTGTTCCTGCTACGCTAGATGTTAAATTAATAGCGGTGGAAGAAACTCCGGAGCAAATATCTTGTGATAGGTCTGTATTTGTGATGACAGGAACTTCTTGTATCGTAAATGTTTCTGAGACCAATGTAGAAACACCACAATCATTTGTAACTTGAAGTGTCACTGTATATGTTCCAGGAGAAGAATAATCAATAGTTCCAGGCGTTGCAGAGGTTGACGAAGTTGTAGTAGCTCCAGGAAATTGCCAGTCATACGTTACTGCACTTGTGTTATCAGTACAATTATTTATGATTGCCGTTGGTGTTATAGAAGTTGCATTACACAAATCATTGATAGGATTAATAGTAGCTGTCGGCGGTTGTTTAACAATCACTTGTTGTGAACTGCTTACACTTCCGCATGATTCGTTGGTACCAGTCAGTTGAATTGTATATGTTCCAGGCGTAACAAAGTTAAACGAAGGATTTGCTGAAGTTGCAGATGTTCCATTGGTAAAGCTCCAAACTTCGGGTGCTGTTCCACAAAAATCTGCCGCATAGGTTACTTGCCATTGATACGTTGGCGGATTGCAACTTGTGGTTTCATCGGTAGTATTAGTGACATTTACATCTAAAGGTGTACATCCTGAAGTGGCACTCAAATTGAACTGTGGATTTACAGGTTCTTCTACACAAATGGTTTGCGTGATTGTGTCTACTGCACACGTATTTCCAACCATTTGTGTAATCGTGTAATTTCCTGCTTGTGTAAAATTAACACATAAATCTTCAGAGCCAGAAATCCAAAGATTAGGATTGGTAGACCCAAAATCATTTCCTAAAGTTCCACTATTTATAGTATACGTATTTGGCGTTATTTGCCATGTAATCCTTGGGTTTGTATCACAATCATTGTTAGTACCATTTGTAGCATTTCCCATCGATAAATCTTCAAAGCAAACTTCTGTATTTGTACAAGAAGGTTCTGTAGGAAATGAAAAATCGGCTACTGGATCTGATGAAATTAGAATTGGTGCAACCGTTGCAGTAGAAGTTGCACATAAATTGGAAGCAGATATGGTGGCAGAAAAAGAATTCATAAATCCACCACTATTTGTTCCGCAAGAAGTCACATTAAATTGATGCGTTATAGAGGATGGAGGCGGATGTGTTATGGTTGGTAAGGTAGTTCCATCACTAAAAACGATTGTGTAGGTTGTAGATGGCGGGTTATTTTCAAAACCTGTAATTTGAAACGTAAGCGAACCACCTGCACAAATTGTAGTATTTCCAGGCGTATCAAACCCAATTCCAGGTGTAGAACCTAAAAATACAGTATATTCTTGTACCGTTGTACAACCATTATTTCCCACAATTGTATACGTAAGTGTATAAGTTCCTTGATTGTAATCGTGTGTTAATAAATTCCAAGTAGTGCCTGTAAAAGGAGTACTACCATCGCCCCAATCAATAGTATAATTCGTGTTTAGAGTTGAAGCAGTTGAAGAAGCATTTGTAAACGTAAACGTAGCTGTAGGATCACCATCACAAATACTAAATAAAAATTGACTTGGTTCGGCTCCATCACCATTCAGCGTAGGATCAGGTCCTTCGGTAATATCAATTGTAATTGTTTGTCCCGTAACCATAGTATTTGTACCAGTTTGATCTTGAACATTTGTCAAAACGTAGGTGATACTTCCTGAAAAACTGGTATTCGCATCCAACGTTACACTATTAGAATTTCCTACAGTACTAATAGTTCTGACATCTCCATTTCTTGTATACGTAAATGTATACGGAGCCGTTCCAGCCGAACCTGTAAACGTAATTACGGGTGAATCATTATACTGACAAACAGTTGTAATGTCTACACTAATTGTAGCATCAGGCATTAGGACTGAATGTGCATTTTTCGAATCTCGGGACGAAGCATTCACTAGCTGTAGCGAAAAACAAACTAAGAATAATGCTAAAAAGTATTTTTTTACCATAAAAAGGCGATCTATTTATACGACATATTTTTTTGCGTAAGCAAATGTTAAAATTTTAACAAAATAAAAGTACTCAATATCTTTTTCATGACGTAAGAATTCAACCAAAAAAATATTAATTACTTTACAGTGTCAAAATAAATCATAAGAATTCAGCTATCCTTATGGGTTTCCTCACTATTTAAAATTTCAACTATTTCTTTACTTTCTTATTGATTGAGAATTATTTGTGGCTAAGTTATTACTTGCGTTCAATACCAGCAATGGGCATAAGTGATGAATTTTTACTAGTGATTTATAGGGAACTTACAATTCAATACCTTTTTACGACACTTCAACAAAAAACAATTTTATTTTTTTTTAAAACGGCACATATTTGAAGCATCAATCAAAAAACGAACTTTAAAAATCAATCAATTATGACACCAGCAGAAGTTTTCAAAATTGTCGGAATGCTCGCCATGCCCATGTGGATTTTAATGGTATTTCTACCAAAATGGAAGGTAACTCGATTTTTTATCGATTATAAAATTATTCCAATACTACTATCCATTATCTATGTAATTTATATCATTCAAGCCATGCAAATTGGTGGCGGAATGGACTTTGGAAGTCTACAATCAGTCATGGCATTATTTACCGAAGAACATGCAGTATTAGCAGGTTGGATTCACTATTTAGCATTCGATCTACTAGTCGGAATGTGGATTTTGAATCAAAATAAAACCATAAAAATTCATCATTTACTAATCATACCTTGTTTACTATCAAGTTTCATGTTAGGACCGGTCGGATTTTTACTTTTTATGATTATGAGAGCTATTAAACTTAAAAAAGCCTAGTTATGAATTTTCTAAAAAATTGTATTCGTACCGTAAAAAAAGCAAGTCCTATATTATTTACAATTGTACTAATTCATGTTCTTGGTGGATTGGTTTGTATTGGCGGATTGTTCATAGACGATAGAACCTTAATGGGCGTAAATGTTTGGGTAAAACCTTTAAAATTCTGCATTTCAGGCGCTATTTACATCTTTACTGTTGGTTTTTTAATGACCAAATATCCATATTCCACACGAAAGAAAAACATTCTCAACAACATTGTTTCATGGACACTTTTACTTGAAGTGGGCATCATATTTTACCAAGCAACACGCGGTGTACGTTCTCATTACAATCAAGATTCTTTATTTGACGGAATGTTATTCGCAGCCATGGGAATTTTAATAGGAATCAACGTATTACTCATGATTTTATTCGCTTTTGACGCTGCTCGATTAAAAATGAAAGTCGCAAAACCTGTACAAGTTGCCATTTTTATGGGTTGGATTGTAATGATTGTCGGAAGTTGGGTTGGCGGACAAATGATTAGCCAAATGGCACACAATGTCGGTATCGCAGATGGAGGCGAAGGATTGCCACTTGTAAATTGGAGTACGGTTGCGGGCGATTTACGCATTGCACATTTCTTCGGATTGCATGGTATACAAATAATTCCGTTATTCGCAATGGTACTTTCTAAAAAATGGAAAACATCCACCACAACTAAAGTGATTGCAACCCTAATCTTCGGATTAGCCTATTCTGCTTGGATAACCTACATGTTCTATCAAGCAAAACAAGGAATTCCGTTAATTAGATTTTAGACTGCTGCGCTTTTAAAATTAAGAATATTGACTTTACTGTGACTAACGGATAAACTAATGTAATTTTAAAATGAATTAGTTAACAAAAAGTAATTAAATTATAGAAACACAATGTTATTCAACAAACAAAAACGCTTACAATATATAGGATTCAACGATCTTTGGTTCGTCATTATCGGAATCATCGTATTGAGTTTTGTGACCGATTATTTATTCAGCAATTCGTTTATGCGTTATTCGTTTGGAGATGCTATCATTAATTGGAGCGTTTCACTTATGTTTTCCATTACAAATTGGTTTGTGATGCGGACGAACTTTATTTTCTTGCGAAAAAAGTTTCCAAATGTTGAAGATGTTGGTAAAAGAGCCTTCTTACTATTTATTTCCATCATTATTTCGGTCACGCTTATTGATGCGCTTGGCGGTACGATTGTAGGATATATTTTTGATCAAACGTACTATTTCTCAGAACGGTATCGTGTATTATTGCCAATCATTATTATTAGTGTGATGGTCATGGCGATTTACGAAGCAATATATTTTTACATTCAACTCAAAAAATCTATCCGACAAGAAGAACAAGCCAAACAAGTGGTCGTTTTAGCACAATTAGACGCTTTGCGAAATCAGGCACAACCGCATTTTTTCTTTAACAGTTTAAATACATTGCGCGATATCATTGATCAAAACTCAAAAGATGATGCCAAGCAGTTTGTAGATAAACTGTCAGATGTATACCGATTTATCTTAGATTCTGGCGATGCAAACATAATTCCGTTGCGTGACGAACTCAAATTTGCGCGTGCATACATTCACATTCAAACCGAACGTTTTGGCGATAACTTGAAGCTACATTGGAATATTCCTGAAACAGATTTAGATCGCATGATTGTACCAATGAGTTTGCAATTATTGCTTGAAAATGCCATCAAACACAATGTCATTTCACGATCAAAACCATTGACAATTCATGTAAAAATACAAGACGATTATGTGGTTGTGACGAATAAAATTCAAGCAAAATCAACACAATTACCATCAACAAAATTAGGATTGATCAACATTGAAAAACGGCATGCGTTAATTACCAATAAAGTGCCAAAAATTGAAAATAGCGGAACAGAATTTACCGTTTCTATTCCTTTACTAACACCTTCAGACACTATTACATCATGATACATGTTTTAATTATAGAAGACGAATTTCGCGCAGCAAATCAGTTACAAAACATGTTGAAAAAATGTGCTTTTGACTACAATTTGCTCGATATTATTGATACGGTTGAAGATGCTGTTACGTGGTTTCAAACCAACGAAATGCCCAATTTGGTATTTATGGATATTCAATTGGCAGATGGTTTAAGCTTTGAAATATTTCAAAATGTTGAGGTAGAAGCGCCCATTATTTTTACGACTGCATTTGATCAATATGCCATTCAGGCTTTTAAAGTAAACAGTGTAGATTACTTATTGAAACCAATTCAGCAAGAAGATGTACAAAAAGCATTGGATAAATTTTCAAAATCAACGCAACCTGAACACATTCATACAGACGTTTTAAAACAGTTGCTTAGCAGTATTCAAACACAAACCGAGCAAAAAAACACTAAAAAACGAAGCGGTTTATTAGTCAAAGAAGGCACAGGTTTTGTGCAAATAAAAATTGAAGATTTATTATACGTGTATTCGGAAGATAGCATTACGTTTGGCGTCACGGAAAGTAAGCGTTACATTATTGATGAAACTATTGATCAGTTGTTCAATTCCTTAGATCAAGAACAATTTTACAAAATAAATCGTGGACAAATTGTTGCCAAAAAAGCCATTCAAAAAATAAATCCATACTTCAATCATCGTGTAAAACTTTCAATTTTAAAAGAGCGCGATCAGGAATTTATTGTGAGCCGACAAAAAACGAGTGATTTCAAAGCTTGGATGAATTGGTAATTTGATTTTCCTTTATTTTAGTATCAATCTATGCGATAAAATAGTATTTTTATAATATGAAATCTGAAATAATAAAATCATTATCAAACAATTTTGAAGATCACTCTCAGACCACAAACAATGGAATAGAATTTTGGTTTGCTAGAGATATTCAGCAATTACTGGGATATACTGAGTGGCGAAATTTTCAAAAAGTAATTATCAAGGCTAAAATCTCGTGTGAAGCTACAGGAAATGATGTTTTAGACCATTTTGTTGACGTTAACAAAATGGTAAAACTGGGCTCAGGTAGTGAAAGAGAAATTGAAGATTTAATGTTAACAAGATATGCTTGTTATTTGATAGCTCAGAATGGAGATCCTAGAAAAGAACAAATAGCCTTCGCTCAAAATTATTTTGCTATACAGACTCGGAAATTTGAGGAAATTGAAAAAAGAATAAAAGATTGGGAGAGATTACAAGCTCGTCAAAAACTTACACTGTCAGAAAAAGAACTTTCAGAATTAATATACGAGCAAACTGGAAATGATAAGAATTTTGGACTTATAAGAAGTAAAGGAGACCAAGCATTATTCGGAATAACCACAAAACAAATGAAAACGAAGCTTGGAGTTCCCAAAGGACGGGCTTTAGCAGATTATCTTCCCACTATAACAATCAAAGCAAAGGATTTTGCTACGGAAATAACGGTTTTTAACACGAAGGAAAAAGGTCTTTCAACAGAAAGGCAAATTTCAGCTGAACATATAACGAATAATCGAGGTGTTAGAAATATTTTACTAAAAAGAGGAATAAAACCAGAGGATTTACCTGCCGAAGAAGACATTAAAAAATTGGAAAGAAGAGTGAATTCTGAAACAAAAAAACTCGGAAAAAATCCTGATAAATTAAATTGAAAACTTCTTCACAAAATTGGTATCCCAAACCTAATTCAGCAATTCAATCGGGCAAATATTACATAAATGGAATGCAATCAATTGACTTTAGCACATAAAATGCTATTTTCGTCTTGTAATGCCCAAAAAACTAAAAATCATCCTAATAAACTTGTCCATTCTTTTGATAGGACTGTTGCTTATTGAACTCATCTTTGGTGGTTGGTTCAATGCAAACAATCAATTGAGTAATATTGGCATTTTGCGTGATGTGAAGTTGGAGTATACGGTAAATCATTTGTATGAAACCGATCAGCCAACCATTACATATACTAGAGATTCATATGGTTTGCGCGGTATTTCAACCTTTAATGAACCTTCTAAAATAGACATTCTTACCGTTGGCGGAAGCACAACCGATCAGCGCTATATTGACGATGCCAAAACATGGCAAGAAGCACTCGAAAGAGCACTTTCCCAAGAAAAAGAAACTTGGTTGGTTTCCAATGCAGGTGTGGACGGACAATCAACTTACGGACATCTAAAAAGTTTCGAATTGTGGTTTTCCAACATCGAAAAACTACAACCCGAAATGATTTTCTTCTACGTCGGAATCAACGATTTTTACAAAGTCAGTAGCGATGCCAAGTACGATGCCATTCAACAATACGAGCATGCAGGACTCAAAAATACCATCAAAGACAAATCGGTTTTGTACAATGTGTACCGAAAACTAAAAGGCATCCGAAAGGCACAAAAAGTAAAGGTTGGACATTTTAAAGTAGATTTTTCAGCTACGAAATACACGCAAGAAGAAGTGCTAGACTCCACATTGCTAGCATTATATGATGAAAAAAACTTGAAAGCATTCAAAGTACGTGTACAGCAATTGATTGCATATTCAAAAAAAATGCGCGCGATTCCTATTTTCATTACACAACCTACGTTTTTATACAAAATTGAAAATGGCGAAGTTTTCGGTGTGGAAAATATCAATTATATAGAAGAAAAATACGCGTACAATGGTGTTGGATATTACAAACTACTGACCAAACTAAACGATGCCATCAAAGAAGCGGCAAGCGATTTTCCTGTTATTGATATTTCGAGTGAGGACGATTGGCAACCAGAAGATTTTTACGATTATTATCATATGACGGAAGCTGGCGCAGCAAAACTCGGTAAAAAAATCTATCAAAAAATGACGCAAATCGAACTTGTTAAATAAAAAGGAAAAGAGGCAGATGAAGCGGAGTTGAGATATTCACAAGTTCATTCCGAAAAATCTAAAAATATATACATACTTTTACAAAAAAGGAATCCGTGAAACTTAGTAAAAAACAGGGCAATATTTTTATGGGAATACTATTCCTAATTGCTTTTATATGGATACTTCGCAGACCTGTAAATTCCTTTCCAGATTCCACAGGATATCTCAATATGATGATCAATCGTACGCCTGGATATCCAATATTTTTAAAACTTATTGAATCAATTTTTGGAAGTAATTTTGAAACCGCTGTATGTTTCATACAAACCGTAATTGGTTGTTTCTCCATTTACTTTTTTATTCAAAAAATACGAAGTGTACAATTGCTAAATGAGTTCTATTGTTGTTGCCTTTCGTTTGCTTTATTATTGCCGTTTGTTTTTGGTATTCATGTGGCAAATAATATCCTTACGGAAGCAATTTCATACGCTTTATACCTAATTGTGGTCGGTAATTTCATTGCGTTTTTCATCTCAAAAAACAAAAAAGAACTCTATTACGCGTTGCCAATTTTAAGTTTGTTGCTCATTACACGTTACCAATTTATTTACCTAATTCCAGTTGCATTAGTGATGATTTTTTGGATAAACTTCAAAGAAAAACAATGGAAAACATACCGATTAATCATCATCCTTATATGCTGTTTGCCCATTGCAACATCACTTGTAGATAGAACCTATCACAAAATAGTACACAATCATTTTGTAAGTACGCCGTGGACAGGAATGAACATTATTACGGCAGCTTTTTATGTGTCTAATGCAGAAGATGAAGCAATTTTTGGTGATGCAGCAGAAAAGCAATTTTTCCAAAATACATATCAAGATTTGGCAAAAGCACACTTAAACATTCATCACTTAGAAAGAAATACGCATAGTAAAACTGAGGTGTATATAAACGAATTTGCAAACATTACCATGGGACCAATTTTCAAAAATGGAAATGCGGTTTTAGATCCATCACTTTCGGAAGATGAAAAATACATTGCGCTTGAAAAAATGACCAAAAGCATGTCAACACCGTTAATTTTAGACAACTTTTCGGAATGGACAAAACTCTATATCGGAAATCTCATTTTTGGTTTTGGCGGCATCAAATTCGTATTCTTATACCTTATCATTTTGCTCAGCAGCATAATTGGAATTCTAAAATACAATACAAAAATTTATAAAATATTATTGTTACTATCCATGCTTTTCATTGGTAATTTGGTGCTGGTTTCTGTTGGAATGCACGCTATTGTCCGATTTACCTTTTATAATGATTGGGTTCTGTTTCTAACCATTTTTATTTTACTAAATTCGCTTAACAAAAAAATATATGAGTCCTGAATTATCAATCGTGATGCCATGTCTTAATGAAGCGGAAACCTTAGCAATCTGTATTCAAAAAGCACAATCTTTTTTCAAGAAATACGAAGTGCATGGAGAAGTGGTTGTGGCTGATAATGGCAGTACAGACGGTTCGCAAGCCATTGCCGAAAAGTTGCAAGCACGTGTGATTCCTGTAGCCGAAAAAGGATACGGAAGTGCATTGCGAGGCGGCATCAATGCTGCGTTAGGCACATATGTAATTATGGGCGATGCAGATGATAGTTATGACTTTGAAGCCTTGCAACCATTTTTAGAAAAATTGCGCGAAGGAAACGACTTGGTCATGGGAAATCGTTTCAAAGGCGGCATCAAAAAAGGAGCCATGCCGTTTTTGCATAAATATTTAGGAAACCCAGTATTATCCTTTATTGGACGCCTATTTTTTAATATCAAAATTGGTGATTTTCATTGTGGATTGCGTGGTTTTTCAAAAGAAGCTTTCGCTAGAATGAACTTGAACACCACAGGAATGGAATTTGCTTCCGAAATGATTGTAAAATCGAAGCTCAATGGACTTTCCATTGCAGAAGTTCCAACTATTTTACATCCTGATGGACGTTCGCGTCCGCCACATTTGAACACGTGGCGCGATGGTTGGCGACACTTACGTTTCTTACTTTTGTACAGTCCACGATGGTTGTTTTTGTATCCAGCAATCGTGATGATTCTTGTCGGAACGATCTTATCAACCATCTTAATTATACAGCCAATTACGTTTGCAGGAATCGTTTTTGATGTGCACACACTTTTATACACAGCAAGTTCAGTTGTGGTCGGATTTCAATTTTTGGCATTTTATGCATTAACCAAAATCTTTGCCGTAGAAAACGGATTATTACCCAAAAGTGATCGATATGACAACCTTTTCAAGTACTTCAACTTAGAAAAAGGACTCATTGCGGGTTTTCTAATACTTGCTTTAGGAATTTATCTAAGTATAAACGGATTGTTAGATTGGAAAGCGACAAGTTTTAGCGATTTAAAGCCTGCTGAAACCTTGCGTATCGTAGTTCCAGCAGTATTTACAGTCATGCTAGGATTGCAAATTATACTCTTTAGTTTTTTCTTTAGTATTTTAGGCTTAAAGCGAAATATTGCACCAAAAAAGAAAGCGTAAATCTATCATTCCTTCGCAGGAAGGAATCCATTGACAACTTTGTGAAATTAACAACCTAACGCATTAAGTTTTAATCACACTCACAAACTGATATTTCCCTTTAAAAATATAGGGTACCAGCGGAAGATGATTGTATAAATATACCGGACATAACTGTTTAATTTCTGTAAGTTGCTGTTTTTTGAGAATTTCTTGAAAACGTTTTTTAGTAAAATAACGCTTCGGAATGGAAACGCCATATCCGTAATTTCCAACAATGTCCGCGAGTTGTAAAAGTGTTCGAGAGAAAAAACCATATTCAAAATGATCTTTAATAATGATAAAATTTGAAACCCGTTTGGCTTCTTTCAACAACTGATCAATGTGTTCTTCATCGTGATGCAAAACGTCACTAAATAATACAATATCAAAGCTTTTATCTTCAAACGGAAGTGTTTTTCCATCAAAAGAAACATAGTTTTCCCAGTTTTGGGTATTTGGATAAATATCAACTCCTGTAGCTTCCAATTGTGAATTTTGTTCCGATAAAACCTTCGTAATTTTCATATCGCCACAACCAATATCTAACAACGAAATCGTTTCTTTTTCTATAGCTAAGTTTTGAATTTCTTGTGTAAACAAACCACTCAACATACCAATCCGATTGCTGTGGGAAGCATTCTTGTGAAATTTGATCAAGAGCTTATCGAAAAAACTTTTTTTATCTTTTGCTAACGGAGAACTCATTACGGTTATAATATGAAGCGGTAAATATAGGTATTATTATACTAGGGCGTTTTGTTTTTGGGCCTGTTCCCGAGAAGGTGGGAATGTTTGTTGGATCTCTTGCATTTCATCATTCAGCATCTCATGTAGCAAAGCACTATTAAAATAAAGTTAATGTAAGCGCAGAATCAAATTCTTTTTAGAACTTTAAGCGTAAAATTAATTTGAATGAATTCATCCGAAACGAAAACATATTGGTCACAACGGTACAAAGACGAACGCACAGGTTGGGATATTGGTGCGCCATCAACACCATTGAAAACCTATATTGATCAATTGACAGACAAAACTATTAAGATTTTAATTCCAGGTGCAGGAAACGCCTATGAAGCGGAATATTTAGTTCAGCAAGGTTTTACCAATGTCTACATTTTAGATATTTCTGAAATTCCTTTGCAAGAATTCAAACAACGAAATCCCGATTTTCCTGCTGAAAATTTAATATGCGATGATTTTTTTACGCATCAAGGAATCTATGATCTAATTCTAGAACAAACCTTCTTTTGTTCGTTTCCACCATTGCCAGCAACACGAAAACAATATGCAAAACAAATGGCTAATTTGCTTGGCGCGCATGGAAAATTGGTAGGTGTATGGTTTGATTTTCCATTAACTGACGATTTAGAAAAACGTCCATTTGGCGGAAGCAAAACAGAATATCTACGTTATTTTGAACCGTATTTTACACTAAAAACCTTTGAAAAAGCATACAATTCCATTGCACCACGCGCTGGAAATGAATTGTTTGGAATTTTTGTAAAATCTTAAAAGCAATAACGAATAAATGAATAATCTGAAAGACTTACACATTGAGAAAGAACTATTGCCATTGTTTGATTATTCGCTAAACATGTTTGCAAAAAGGAAAATTGGAGAAATTCTAAATAGACCTTTGCAATCTGTAACGGCAATTATGCAGCGTCAAGAAATCTTAAAAGGATTTGCCGCAAATCAAAAAATACTAGACAATTATTCCTATACAGTTTTGTACCTAAATGAAGTTCATTTTTTTCTGGTCAATGAAAAAATAGAAGATTTGTCACAAAGAAAACTGAAGTATAAATTGCTTGCTTCAAAACAGGAAAAAATACGCTACATAAGCAGATTTAATCAATTAATATTGTTCTTTCATCGTTTAGAATCGAGGTATTTTACACGCTTAAATATAAAGCAGTTTCCAGAAGAATATCAGTTAAAAATAAAAGAAATTCTAACGTTTTTTTCACACTTTGAACTCTACAAATACGAATATATTGTTCGAGAAAAACGATTGAAAGACAAACACGTTATCGCGTTAACTGAGAAAATTTTTGAACTTAGAGGCAATGGCGCAGCGCTTTCTTTTTGGGAAAATTTCTTCGAATTTGAAGCATATTTATCCATACATACTACAATTTTAAGAAACAATTTTGTCTTTCCAAGTTTTACAGAAAAACAAATTTCATTGACGGAGTTTTACCATCCATTAATTAAAAATCCAGTAAAAAATGACTTTGAAACGTCGAGTAATGTTATTGTTCTGAACGGACCCAATATGTCTGGAAAATCTACTTTTTTAAAAGCTGTTGGACTGTGTGTTTACTTTGCACATTTAGGCATTGGAATTCCTGCGACTTCGGGAGCAATTCCGTTTTTTAATAATTTTTCCATTGAAATCAATAGAAGAGACGACATTCTCAACGGCTACAGTCACTTTATGACAGAAATAGTAAACCTTAAAAAGGTAGTGAAAAATGCCGTTGACGGAAAACGATGTTTTGCCATTTTTGATGAACTTTTTAGCGGAACGAATGTAGAAGATGCGTTTGAAATTTGTAAAACAACCATCAATGGATTGCGCAAATATGAAAACTCACTATTTCTAATTTCTACACACATTCAAGAACTTAAAAATGTATCGAATGCAGACATTTCTAACTATTATATCGATTGTGAACTTGTAGAAAACAAGCCAACATTTACGTATAAACTAAAAAAAGGTTGGTCAGATATTAAAGTTGGACGAATTTTATTTGAAAAAGAAGGCTTAAATGAATTGTTGAAATAAATTGCTTTGCTTTTGGACACAACATATTCGTGAATTCGTGGTAAAAAAAGACCGCTGACACTTTTTTGATGTTAAATTTTGTTAAAGTTAGAAAGGAAGTATAGATAATACGACAAAAATTAGAACTAAATTTGAAGACCTAAACCGTTTTAATGAAACCTATCCAATTATTTTTAGCATTCGTATTGAGCATTTTTTTGGTAGCCTGCGATGCTAAAGAGAAATCTACAAGCAATTCTGAAACTCCAACTTCCGTTGAAGAATCTGCACAAGCTGAAACTACAAAAACGGTAGACAAAGCCACGAAAATTATAGAAGAAACTATTCAATCGCATGGTGGCGAATTGTATGATGAAGCAAACTATCAATTTGTATTTCGAGATAAAACCTATCGTTTCAAAAATGATGGAAATTCGTATGTGTATGAAGTAGAAAGCACAAAAGATGGCAAAATCATACGAGACGTTTTAGACAATGGAAAATTTTCAAGAACAATCAATAATAAATCTGTCGAACTTTCGGAAAAGAACACAACAAGTGCTATTGGAGCTGTAAATTCTGTAATCTATTTTGCGACACTTCCACACAAATTAAAAGATACTTCGGTAAATACATCATTTGTAGAAGAAACGACAATTAAAAATCAAACCTATAATGTTATAAAAGTTACCTTTAGTCAAGAAGGTGGTGGCGAAGATTTTGAAGATGAATACCATTATTGGATCAATAAAACAACTAAAAAAGTAGACTATTTAGCTTACAATTATCAAGTAAATGGCGGTGGCGTTCGTTTTAGAAGCGCGTACAATGTTCGTGTAGTTGACGGAATTACGTTTCAAGATTATATTAACTACAAAGCGCCAGTTGGCACGCCTTTAAAAGAGTTGCCAGCGTTGTATGAAAAAGGAAAATTGAAAGAATTATCAAAAATAGAAACCCAACAAATAATTAATTTAAAACAGTAATCATGAAGAAAATCATTATGATGCTTGCGTTTTTCGCAGCAGTAAGTACCGTAAATGCACAAGATTTCCCTAAAGTTGATAAAAGTCCAACAGATATAGCACATTATCCATCAAATGCAGCTAAAAGAGCGTTTGCAAAAACGGATGATCAGAAGAAATCATTAGAGCCAAAAATTAGAGTGATTTATGCACGACCTTTCAAAAAGGGAAGAGACGTTTTTGGCGGATTGTTAAAATTTGGAAAAGCGTGGAGAGTAGGCGCTAACGAATCTACGGAAGTATTATTTATGACGGATGTTATGGTTGGCGATACCAACGTAAAAGCAGGTCGTTATTCAGTAATTATTATTCCTGAAAAAGATTCTTGGACGTTAAAAATTAACTCGGAAAATGACGGTTGGGGAAATTACTCGTATGACGCTTCAAAAGACGTAGCAAGTATTACGGTACCAACACAAAAAAGTGACAAAGAAATAGAGCAATTATCAGTTGTTTTGTATGAAAAAAGTAAAAATGTAGTACACTTAAAAATTGGATGGGACACAACAGTTGCTGAATTTCCGATAACATTAAAATAATAATTTCAATTATTTTATTTAGTGAACTCGTTTAAACTTTTCGGATTTAGGCGAAAATTAGCAGTTTTAAGTTCTGTTGACAGCTTTTTTGAGTTTCATAGCAGCGCTACGGAACGAAAATAAGGTAAAAACAGGTCTGAAAAGAGCAATTTTTTAGCAAATTAAAAAAGTTTAAACGAGTTCTATTTAAACGTAAAGCACTTGCAAGAAATTGTGAGTGCTTTTTTGGTTACTTTTTAGTCTTCGTATACGTATTCAATGTCAGTCCGATAACGATCAAAAGGATTCCAAGCAAACTCCACAGTGTATACGATTCGTTAAACCAACTGAGTCCAATAAGCATGGTAAAAATAACTTCGATATACTTTAAAGGTGCGGCTTTATTGGTTTCGGCAAGCTGCAACGCTTTCGTCATGTACAATTGACCAACGTAGCCAAAAATTCCTAAACTGAGCAATAATGCCCATTCCCAACCTAGGGGCGTTTTCCAATACGGAATACACAAAATTCCTCCGACCAATACGGCAATCATCATAAAATAATTGACAACAACAACAGGATGATCGCTCGAACCAATTTTTCGAATAGTGATAAAAACCAAACCGCTAAAAAATGCAGAAATAACGGCAAATAGCAATCCTATTGTTCCAATTTGTGTGTCAAATCCTTTCAAAACTAACACGCCACAAAACGCAATGCCAAAAAATAACCATTGTACATATTTAATTTTTTCTTTGAGAAGAAATACAGCAAAAATAGCCGCAAAAATAGGAGAGATGTAGCGGAGTGAAACTGCTGATCCCATCGGTAAATATTTGAGTGACATAAAAAATAGTGCCATGGATATGACTCCGAAAATTCCGCGTAATACCAATAGGGTTCTTTTATTTCCGTAGATAGAAATTTTGTGTTTTAGTAAAAAAGGAATCGTAAAAACCAAGGTGCCAATCGATCTAAAAAACACAATTTGATAGGCATTAAAATCGCCTAAATACTTCACAATGGCATTCAAAAAAGCAAACGCTAGTGCGCTAATGATCATAAATTGAATTGCCTTTTTGAGCATGAATTTTTTCGTTAAGAATTCACGCAAAAGTACAGGATTTCAACATAAAATATAAATGATTGCTTTTAAAAAATTACAATCCTTTCGTAACACCTTTGATGACTCTTTCCCAATCAAATGCAGGACCAATATCCCATTTTCCAGAAGGTCTATAATTTACATGTGATGTAATGCCTTTAAAATCAAATAACTCATCAATAGGTAATGTATTATATCTTTTATTTTCGGGTAAAAATGTTCTTGGAATATCGTATTGTGCTGTTAAATAGCGAAGTAACGTAATTAAACTATGATACTGTTTATCTGAAAACGTCGCATAATATTCTTGTCCTCTAAATGGCGCATCTAATTTTGTATAGTAATAGTCTTCATCCAACGTGCAATAATCATCTTTTCCATTGTTGTAAATGGTAACCAATTCATTTCCTTTTTTTATCAAGTAACCAATGTTTGAAATTTCGATAGCAATCGTTCGTTGCGAAGCTTTGATATTATTAGCTTTTGGCGAAATTCCCAAATGATACGACCAATATGCAGACGACCACATATTTAGCGTTTTTCCGTTTCTAGGAATGATAAAAGCAGTCGACACATGATTATTTGGTGTGGATAATGCTGCAACATCGCCTCTTAAAAAACCAGCAGTAAAGTGAATTACAATTTGTGTTTTGGTATTTCTTTCTTGGAAGAAGAAGGAAGTATCATTATTTTTCAATCTGCAATTTACATACTCCAATACTTCATTTGTTCCTTTAATGGGAACCGACATCTCTGTTAAATTGAATTGTTTTCCGTGAGAATCTCTTCCTGTTTCAAAAAAATCACTTTCATGATTGGATATACTGGTTGCTTGCATATTGGTTGGTTTTTAATGGTTAACTTTTTTAAGTAGCGATTCCTCCTCCAGTTCCTCCACCTGGTCCTGGACCACGATCTGGCCCTTTTTTGTATTTGTCTAACACTTTATTAAAACTTTCTTCTTCATATTTATCTCGCCTCTTTTTAGGTCTAGCTCTTTGTTTTTTACCATGTGCTTTTGCTCCTCCATGTGTTTTTCTCATTCTATTATATGCTATTCTTGCTTTTTCCTCAGGACTTTTTTCTACTTTCGGTTTCTTTTTCTTGGTCGTACTTTTTTTACCTTTGTTAAATTTAGGTGTATCTCCTAATTGTGCTACTTCTTGAAGTTGTGTAGTTTCGTTTGAAACTGCTTTTCTTTGCAATGCTTTTGCGCCCATCACATCTGCTTCTTTTTCCAAACCTACATTGTCATTTATAGCAACACCATTTTTTTTAATGGTTGGTTTTACACGACCTTGTTTTTGTTGTACAACATGCCAAGCTTCATGTGGCAAATGCTTTTCTTGTCCAGAAGCGAGATGAATATTTGTGCCTTGTGCATATGCGTGCGCGTTGAGTTGTGCAGGTTTGGATGAGTTGTAATGTACTTTTACATCATCCAACGAATGTCCGGAAATACCTTCCATACCCGATTTTAAGTTATCTGGTAAACCTGTATTGTTTTTTTTCTGTTGTATGATTGATGTCTCACGATTATCTTTTAGTGCCATTGCACTATTTTTTTCGTCAGCAATATGGTTGGCAACGCTTTTTGGTTGTACAGTTTTTTGTTGTTTTTTTTGATACATAATTTTAAGAGATTATGTTAATATTTTTGTTTAATAGTAACTAATACAGGACTTTTTCCACCAGCGTAATCTAGCGCGGAACAAAAATTTTCGTAGCGCAAATAGTCTTGCAATCGTGCTAAACGTGGATCATAATAAGGCATTTTTATCGTTTGTCCCATGATGATTTTTCGAATGTAATCGTCCGTAAACGGATATTGCTTAAAAACATATGCGTAAGAAGCTATTTTTTTAACATTGTCAACTTTATAGGAGTTGTAGTTGTTTTTTCGCTGGTAATATTCTTCAATTTCATAGGCAACTTGACGGAAAAAATTATTCAGTGTTTCTTCTATACTTACACTTCTACTAAAACCAATTAAAAAGACACATTGATTTTTTATTAAATAGCCCATGACAAGCAATTCTTCACTTTCTACACAATGATTGAGCGCGTCGGCAACTATGATATTCCGTGTCATTTCAGGAATGTCATCACTCCAAGAACTCATCACTAATATTCGTGAGAATTCTCCAGTTTGTATGTGTTGTTGCATATTCATCGTGTTATTGCAATATTGACATGGTTTTGTTTAGTTTTTTGAATTCTCTTCGGATGCCATGAAGGAGTTCCTGTTTTTGTACAACAGTATCATTTCGTTGAATCGCCGCTAATGCGCAATAGCGAAGTACATTGATGATGGCGCCACCAGCGAGTTCATAATTTTCTGCAATTTGATAGATATCAATTTCTGGTGAGAGCGTGCACGTATCTGAAAATGCTTTTTCCCAAAGTCTGACACGTTCATCTACAGACGGCATATTGAAGCCAATGATGGATTGAAATCTTCTCGAAAACGCTTCATCCATATTTCCTCTTAGGTTTGAAGCCAGAATGATGAATCCTGGGAAATCTTCTATGCGTTGTAATAAGTAGGCCGTTTGCTGATTGGCATGTCTGTCATTTGAAGAATTTGCTTGCGTACGTTTTCCAAAAAGCGCATCTGCTTCATCAAAAAATAGAATCCAGTTTTGGTGCGCTGCACTGTCAAATATTCTCGATAGGTTTTTTTCGGTTTCTCCAATGTATTTTGAAATAATCATGGACAGATCTACACGGTACACGTCCATTCCGAGACTTTTCCCCAACAGGGAAACCGTTAAAGTTTTTCCAGTACCGGGCGGACCATAAAATATGGCTCTGTAACCAGGTTTTAGTCGTTTGGACAATCCCCAATCTTGCAGAAGCGTATCTTTATGTGTCAACCATCTTTGCAATTCTACAATTTGATCCATGACATTTGGATTTAGCACGACATCTTCCCAATCTAAATTGGTTGTTATTTTTTGAGCAGGAAATGTAATACTGTGTTGCAATGCTGGCATTTCCCCTGTGATGAAATATTGCAACCATCTGTAATTGATATTGAGTATTCCGTTGTGTTTTGGTAAGTAGTCTTCGGTATTTTCTAAGCTTATAACTTGTTCTTGTTGAAATATATGATTGTTGTCAAAAATTGAAATTACTGGTGTGTATTGCTCAGGATCTAAAGCAGTTACTAAGAATAGTAAGGTTTGTCCTGTGGGCAAAAAACCACTGTGACCTTTATCGATGACACCGCCAAATTCGGTAAAACCACGATTGTATATTTTATTTTGACCAAAGAAAATATCTAGTGTTTCAGGGCGAATGTGTGGCGTAATTGCCAATATGAGCGCAAGTCGTTCAATTGTATTAAGGTTCAAATCTCGTATGGTGTTTGTAAACGGCGTATTTTCGTCTTCAATTTCAGGAATTTCTAAATCTGTCCAATGTGTATCTGCGCCTTCATGTTGCAAATAGCTACTAATGACTGCATTGATAACATCTTGCAACCAATTTATTTCACGATGGATCGAAAGAATAAAGTTATTAGTTTCCATAGTTTGCAAATAGTTTTTCTACATCATCCAGATTTGTATTTGTCCAAGAAAAGTATTGCAATGCTGTATTAGGATTGAGTTGATTTGCTTGCAACATGTCTAGTATAGAAGCTTGTGCATTTTGCGTTACAGGTGGCGGAAACGTGGTATCATGATAAAAATCGTAGTCATAAAAAGTAGCTGCCCAAGGAGCAATTTGCGTTCTGTCAGTTATTAGTTGACTGATAAATGTTTCTAATTTTTGTGGTTGGACAATGAGTTTTTTCCCTTTGAAAAAATTAGGTTTCTTTTTGTCTTCTCTTAGATGTACTTCAATGTCTCTTGCTTGAATGGTTTTTGAATCGGTATGTCCGAAAATATCAACCAATCCAAAGTTTTCAGATGTTTTAGCAATTTCCAATTCGGCTTTGTCTGAGCCTGCAATGGCTAATGTCCAGTTTTCGGCTGTCGCAGTTTCTGTAACAATGTACACTTCTCTAAAAGAGTACATTACTTGCGTCATTTTGATGATGAGTTCTTGTTGAAAGTCACTCCAATTTGCAAATTTCACGGATTCGGGAGTTTCCGCTTTAAAATAGAAACTTCCAAATCCGTCAAATGTGAGTAGTTGTTTGCTGTATTCAAAACTGCCTTCAATATCGTTGTGTCCGTTGTCTCGACCCGAATAGGTTTTTGAGACACCTTCGTTAAAGTTCCAACTGGCAGGATTGAGTTGTATTCCATTATCAAATACGACATCTTCGACATTGATAATGGAATTTCTAAAAATATTACCTAAAACAATGATTTCTCCATTTTGAATTTGAAAAAAATCACCTGGATACATATACTGACTAAACGGTTTTGCTGGAATAAAACCATTGGTTCTGTTATAAAAACTTTTATAGAATTTTTTAGATATGTGATCCATGTTTTATAGGTTTTAAGATGATTTATAGCTCTAAGATACAGAATTTTACGATGCTAGTGCCGCTGCATTTGCCGCCGCAAGTCCAGATTGTAACGAAGCTAATTTTACTTGTGCTTTGCTCAATGATGCTTTGGCATTGTTTAGCTGACTTGTCGTATCGTTTACAGCAGTCAAAACATCTTCATACATGGCTGAGGTAATTGTGTAAGCTTCGTACAAATAGCTTTTGATAGAATCATTATTTATTTGTGTTGCTATTGAAGAATCATCCGTGTTTGTCGCTTGTGCGAGTTCCATATCTCCGTAAACCAGTAAATTGTACAAACGATTCACTTGTTCATCTTCCAACTCAGCTGCTGCTGTAGATTCTAAGGTTGTTGCTTGTGAAGTAAATACAGATTCTAATGCCACTAACGTTAATGCTACTGCATTGTTTGCGTCCGTTTGTGATTGTGTGACCAATGTGATTAATTCATTAGAAATTAACGGATTTGTTGCTTTTTTACGAATGATCAAGTTTGCCAATTTATTTACAATTTCAGCAGCATAGATAAGCTTGTTGATTAATGAGTTGACCTGCTTGGCAGTATCTTTAATATCACCGTTTGCATTTGAAATTTCAGCGATGACAATTTTAGAGTTTTGCATTAAGTTTTTGGCGTTGTCAATAACTGTATCAACCGAATTTTTATTGTTCAATGCTTGCTCTTTATTCGCTTGCGCAGAAGCAAGTTGTCCTTGTAATTTTGTTAATTTTTCAGTTAACGAATCTACAATGGCTTGATATTCTTGTACAGAGCCATTTGCATTGAGCACTTCTTGCGTTAAACGATCGAGTTCTTGCTTTTTCTTTTCAGTTACACCGTAACGTGTATTAAGCGATTGTTGATATAATGTTTCTATATTCATGGGTTCTATTTTTTAGATTTTTGATCTTGGTTTGCTACTAACTCATTTACTGCTTGGTAAGAGTTTTTTTGATTTTCAGTATGATAGGTGAAATTTGCAGTACTACTAAATAATGATAATGCATTGGTAAACATAGCTTGAGTGGTTTCTGAAGCATCACTTACAACCAATACAGCAGGAATATACAAGTTGTTGGCAATTAACCTATTTCCAAAATTATCGGTAGTTTCTGGCTTCAATTCCATGCTTACATAAAATGCCTCATACCCAAGAATCATTTTATTAAACTCTTGTTGAAACGCATCACTTTTGATTAGCGAATTCACTTTCCTTTCTACTTTTATAGAATCTTTTAATACTTTTAGAAAATCACTGTAAAGCTTTATAATCGACTTACCTTTCAGAAAATCTTTCGTAAGTTTTTTAATAGAATCTTGGAGTTTTTTTAACTCATTATCCTGTAAATCTTTCATTTCTGTCGGATATTTTTTGGAAAAATACGCAATGGGATCAAGCGATTCTACCGTACCTTTTGTGTAGCTTCCCGCAGGAATTTGTGCTGCAATTGTTTTGTTAAAAAAGAATCCAGGCTTTATTTTTTCACTTTCTTCTCCACTAAGATTTGATTGTATAGAAGTAAGATACCCTTCCAATGTGGTAATACGCGACTGACTTTCTTCAATCTGTGTTTCAATAGCAGAAACATTGACGCTCTTTGTATCTTTTGCGGAACTGTCAGCATTAGCTTTTTTACCTTTTAAGAATTCAATTCTTTTTTCTAAATCCTTGATTTCATGTTTGTAAGCAGCGATTAATTCTTCATTTTCAATTATTAATTGCTGACGAAACAGATCTTTAGCAGTCATTAACCCGTCAATAAGCTCAGAATTGTCAGGTAAAAATATACAACGGTATTCTGGAGTAATACTGGTAATTTTTGGACTATTAAAATCAAATGAGAAACTTGTTTTCTGCAAAATAGGAAAACCAAGAGTTTGTGGAGCACTATCTGCAGGAATTACAGTAATATCTTGATAATTAGGAGCCAGCAAATTATGTGCCATGCTAAACATAGCTGATGGAGCCGATAAATAATCATCAAACGTATTGATTGATTTTTTGTATACTGTGGTAAATACCGTTAACACAAAAATGACATATTCGTCTCCCAGTTTTAATTTGTTTCCGTCACTATCATGCAACACTTTTATAGTAATATCATCCGAATCGTTGTTTGGATCAGCCGTATATATCAGTGATGAAATTTTTCCGTTTACTGCATCCGAAGGCGAAATTTCTATATACGATTTTTCATTGTTAGTAATGATATTTTCCGCTATGTTGATAGAGAAAGTTTGCTTTTTACTTTCTTTTACTAACATAACATAGTAATTTTCTACTGGATTCGGCGGTGTATTTTCAGTATTACCGTCTATAGTGATGTTAGAGAAAAATGGATTTTCGTAAATATCAAACGTTGCTGTAAACTTTTGATGGTCTAATGCTGGAAGGACCGTTAAATTTAGGTTGAGCTGCGCATTACTCAATCGATATGCGTTTTGTGTTGCTCTGTAAGAAATCCTGATATCTTCTAATTGTCCTTCCGCTTTTTTCTCTGCAATTCCAGTAGTGGAAACTTCATTTGTTTCTGTTTGTACCAAATCGTTGGTAGCTTCTAATTGTCCAGAAACAACTTTCAATAAATCCTTAATTGAAGTGTCGGTTATGGTGGCTTTATCTAACAACGTTTTTGTGCTGACTTCCGAAATACTCGCAGAAGCTTCCATACTTTTTTGTGAAGCAACTTCGGCTACATATGCAGTATTATCCATTAAAATGGCAGCATTTTTTGCCTGTTCGTAAATTTCTGTACCGTAATCGCCTGCGCTCACAATACTTAAAATACTTCCAGTATCACTGCTCAGTTTTACAATTGCATTTGTAGCAATTTGCACATTTGCTGCGGCAACAGATGTGTTGGTAACCGATTTGTCCGCATACGTTTTTGTGTTTTTAGCCGAAGCTAATACATTGGTCGAAATGTCACTGTCAACCGTGGCTTGTCCGTTTACTTTTTGTTGGTAATCATATTTTTCCGTCGTTACTTCCAATTTTTCAGAAGCTGTAATTCGTGCACCTTGTGCATAGTAAAGTGAAAACATAGACGCGTCTTGTTTCGATTTTACTTTTTGTAATTCTAATTCCTGTGTGTTTAATGAGGTAACAACACTTGAATGTAGATTGTCATTGTAAGAACTCATAAATTTTTATTTTTTGGTTTATTAATAATTTTTAACCTTTTTGTGGTTATTTAAATTTTCTGTTTACTCTTTAATATTGAGCTAACTACTATCTATTTTTGGTGTACTTCTATATTTTTTCATGGTTGTTCGTTTTTTTAAAATGGCCAAGTAACATGAAGTGGTTTTGGCATCCACGGTAATTTTATAATTGAAAATGAAAAAGGTGCTTTTATCATTAAAATATCGTACGCTCTTTTTTCTACAGTAAGTTCCCAACGTTCTTCGGTTTCTCGCAAAACTCCTTCACGAACCAACCAATTTCCTCGGAATCCATCAACAGAAGTATTTCCGATTTCTGGCCAATACCCAATTGCTGCTTGTATTAAACCATCAATCAATTCTTTTTGATCGCTTGTCATTTCTATCGCACTTTTTACAGGCGTAGTTGGCGAAAGTCCAGCTAGAATTTTATTTAAGACCAATAATGCTTCTTCAGTTTCCGTTAATCCAGTGACGATATATTGGAAATAATGCACTGCATTTTCTTGATCTTCCTCGGTTTTAAATTCATTGTTTTCAATAATTCCCAAACGATCCATGAGCATTAAAAAGTAATTGTTGAGCAATACCAATCCTGCATTTGGAATGTAAATACCTTCTTCAGGAAGTGATGTATTTTGTGTTTGCATTGATACTTGTTTTAGGGTTTTAGTTTCTGTTACGCTTGTTATTTGTACTGCTTTTTTCTTGTCAGGAAATAAGCTTGTAAATGTTACTTGTAATGCGTTTGGCAAACTTGTTTTGATACTTTGAATGGCTTTTACAAAGTCACGTGTGTGCATGTTTTTCTTGCCACAGGTTTCCCATACGAGTTCGTTCCAAATGTTGGTTTGTGTTAACAATGACCAATTGGACGTTTGCCACGCTTTCCATACTTTTTTACTGAGTATGTCTTGCAATTCTTTGGTAGCAATTCCTGCGGTAGAAATCATTGCCATACTTTCATATAGTTTTTGAATATCTAAGAGTCGTTTTCGTTGTACAGGATATAATTTTATTAACGTGTTAATTAATGTCGAAAACTGAATTGTTTGCGACAACTTTGTAAGTTGTATGTCGGAAACTTTACTGCTTCGAATGGAGCTTAACATCACTAAAGGTTGTTCCGCAAGTAAAGTATTTAGTATATTTTCATACGTGTACGATGCTGTATGTTGAAACCATGCAGGAATGGTAAATTGTGTAATGAGATGTGTGCTCAATACATCAATTTTTTTATGTGCTACACATGTTTCAATTGCTTTAGAAAGCGATACGTTACGATTTGTTGCAGCGATTGCTTCAAAAATAGTATGATGCGAAATCAATGCCGTTTTTAATACCTTCGGAATTGCCAATCGATTGCGTTGTATATATTTTACAATGGTTAAAAGGTCTAACGTTTCTATATTTGAAAGTTCATCAAACGTGATTTTTATTAACGCTTTAAGTTGTTGTTGCGTTGGTATTTTTGTTTGAATACTTGCAATAGTTTCTTTCCAAAATAGCGTTTCTAATATTGCTGTAATTTGAGCATTTCCAAAGTGTTTTGCAATGACAAATAGCATATGAAATGACTTGTACATTACTATTGCTGAGTTGGATAAACCTTTCGGAATTAACACAATAAATGCTTCAAAAGAGATGGCGTTTTGCAATTGTACACGTTGTTTTTTGGTATGTACAGTTTGCTGAATACTACGTCTTATGAATGCTGGAGATGTTTCCAAACCAAGTACAAATGCTTCCGAAAACGTATAGGTTTTTTTACCAATAATAACTGTTGTAGTTGCGTTTTGCATTGCTTGCTGAATCGTCTCAAAAAGTACCGTAGTTGTTACTTTTATAGGAATTGTTAATGCAATATCATGAGCTTTTGTTTCATGAACTAGTTGTACTGAAGCCGCTTTATATATTGAAAATGCATTCGTTACATTGGTTTCAAACAGTGTTCTAAATCGTTGTTCCTTACCTTTGTGTATAGTGTACGAAACTAAGGTTTTCCAGAAATTAATTTCTAAAATTTGACGTATTTCAGCAGGACTCAGATTTGGTATTTCTTTTGTAATTTTTGTTAAAAACGTAGCAACTAATTCTGTACGCAAGTGAACTCCATTAGAAAGTAAATACGCAATAATTGTTTTCGTATGTGTTTGGTAATCTGAAAATTGTATATTTTTTGTTTGAATTATTTCAGCAACTAATTCAGCAATTGTTTCAGCTGATTTTTGTTGCTGAATCGCTTCTTCAATAGTTTTTAATGTTAGTTTTGACGCGAAGTTTTCTTGTCTTTTGGCGTTTTTAGCAACTTCTGCACGCGCTACTAGCGTGGTTGTTGCGGCTTCTTTTTGAACTTTTTCACTAGAACGAAACACATTTCTGCCAATCTGTATTTCAGGAAAAGTATTCGCAATAGTTTCTTCAAATAGCTTATGGAATTTTTGTGCATTTCCTCGGTATGAAACATACAATAGCAATGTTTGCCAAAAACAATCATTGAGCGTTTTTTCTATCTTAATGTTGCTAAAATTTGGGTTTGCTTTGGTGATTTTTGCGATATAAGTAGCCAAAAGTTCTTTGCGGATCTTCATTCCATTAGGAAGCAAATACGAAACAATTACATCTGTATGTTTTTGATAGGTCGCATGATATATTTTCTTAGAACGGACAACTTCAGTTACTAATTCGGCTACTTTTTCTTGCTGATTTATCTCTTGCGTCGCTTCGAGGATTCTTGTTAGAATAGTTTTTTTAGAAAGTGTGTGAAATTGTTGCTGAATTGTCACTAATTCCTGTGATGAAAAACCAATGGTTCTCATGTTTGGATGCTGTAGCAATAATTGAATTACTTCTTGTACATCTGTGGTATGTTGCACAGCTTTTTCTCGTTGAATGTACACTAGCAACTTTACAAAAAAGCGATCGATCTGTTGTATGTTTTCTTTCCAAAGTATGGCAAAACTGATTTCAAACAATACATGTTTGATAACACGAATTGTTGCTGCCTGTTTTGGATTTTTGGAACTAACATCTGAAAGTATGCGTTGCAATTGTTGTACAAATGAAGCAATAGTTGGCTGTACTTTTGTTATGAAACGTTGTGTTCCGTAGGAAGCAATTAATGCGCTAATATGTTTGGTTACAAGTACATTTTTTGGAGCTTTAGTAGCAATATTCCAAAAATCTTTTGGTGCAATACCAATCCACTGTATTATTTTTTGTTCAAGTGTATGTGTTTCATTTGTAGAAATTTGTCCTGTAGTAATAGCTTCTATATAGTCTTCTATAATGGTATCTAGTTTTTCAGTAGTTGTAACAGTTGCAGATACAATTTCTTGCTGAAATAAACTTTTCAATTCATTGAATAAAGGAATAAATACGGTTTTCTGAGTCGTTGTACTCGTAATTGCCGTTCCAATTAATTGATGTAAAATGCTAAACTTTGACTGTTGTTGTTTTTTGGCAATTTTTTCAATGACAAAGGTTAAAAAGTCATGTTTGGAAACAGAAGCATTTTGATGTTTTACACAAAACTCAATACCCAGCGTATATAGTTTTACAGGTGCTATTTTTGTGCTAATTTCTGTTTGCAATTGTGTCAAAAACTCAATTTGTGTCAATATATTTTTCGATTGTGAAGGCGATAAGGCAATGAATAAATTTTCAATGGCTGCTGGAATTAAATCCTTTAGAATTGCTTCCCAATGTGTTGGTTTTTGTTCAACACTAATGATGATTTTTTGAAAACGCTTTGCATCTAATTTTGATAAATTAATGACCAATTCGTTGAATTCATTTTTCTGAGTTGAGGTACTTCTCGCGGAAGCGTTATTAAAATAACGAACAACTTTTCTCCAGAAATTTTCTTGCTGTTGTAAGGTATTAACTTCTGTATATGCTTTGTGATGTAATTCGTTTGACAATAATCTTAAAATTGCGATAAAGTCAGTATTTACAATTGTATACTTTTTGTTTTTGTTAATGGCAGCTTCAATAAGTTCCACCAAGATATCGTATGAAATATTAAAATGATTGGCAATTTGTGTAATGGTACTTCGCACAAAAGCGATTTTATTAAAAATAGTTCCTCTGTCGACAAACAAATAGTTTAAAATCCACAACCATAAGTTTTTCTTAAAGGCTTGTGTACTTGTTTTGAGTACATTTTCTTTTTCTTGAATTTTGACAAATTCTTCCGAGAAACTGATAATTTGTTGATGATTATTTGGTTCTAATCCAGTGATTATTTTTTTGATAATTTTTTCATCAAACTGCCATGCAATTCGTTTTCGGACGTTTGCGTTTTGACCAATTTTTTGGATTAATTGAATGATTTCCAATCGATTATTTGTCAGTTGTAAACGCATAATTTGATTGGCTGAACCGTAACTTTCTTGATAATTCCAAGGCAACATTCCTTCTAGTAAAAATGCTTTTATAATGCTCAATTGCGCCATACTTGCATTGACAACTTCCAGCGTTTGATCGCCACTTTTTGGATACATTATTAAGGCAAATAAGGCATCATACAAAGCACTTTTGAGTCGAATTGGCAATTCTCGTTCCATATTTTCATATGTAATTGCGCCCAAATCAAGCGACAATTTTTTAATCTTCATGGTTTGCCCTTCTGGACAAAAACGATCAAAAACACTGTTGATAATACGTTGCATTTTGTACGTACTCCATTTGCTAATATATGTTTGCAATGTAGTAGCGAGGTCTTTGGAATCAAAGGCGGTATTCCACTCACAACGTGTGACGATATGTGCTCCTGAACTATGCATTGTTTTCTGTGTAAATTGTGTCTACGTACGCTACCAAATGTCCCGTACTTGTAGTTGTTTCTTGTTTTCTTTTTGCGGCTACTTCTTCTTGTGTTTCAGTGGTTGTTTTGGCAGTATAAATGGTTGCATTGTACCAATCGATATACTTAGGAATTAAATTTTTTAAGGTGTCTTCTGATAGTTGTTTTGTGTCTTGCGATATTTGCAATGGTAACTGACTTTCCATGAAATACGAAAGTCTATTTTGCCAAGCTGTTGTTTTCATTTCAGGAATAAAATCAGGAAAAAAGAACAACAGTGTATTGTCAAAAATTGAATTGTGAATAGAGCATGTGTATGCATTTTCCCATGAAACTTGAACCGTATATGTATATGCTGAACTTCCTAATTTATCAAAAGTGTCACTTGCTATTGCTGTAGAAACTTCAAAGCTAGTTTCCCACTTCGAAGTATCGCTTACCAAGCTGTTTATAGCATCAGAAGTCATAGTGTCAAAAGCTGAAGTTTGTGTTATAAAATCGTGATAGGATAACATTGTAGTATTACTATAATACATGTATCTTCCGTCTAATGGATCAATTACTTTTTTGATATATATTTTAAAACTTGCAGATTGTAACAACAGATTTGTTTCTATCGTAATGAAGCCTTTTCGCTGTGTGTATAACCAAAAAGCAGTGTCTATTTCAGTCTGTTTTTTTGGAGTTAATTCTTGATATAAAGCAGTTTCTTGTATGAAATTGATATAGTAAGGTTGCAATGTCAAAAGCAATGATGCTTCTAATTCAATAGTATTGTAATTGATAACATCTTGCGATGTTAGTTTTTGTGAAGTATCAAAACGAACGCTGTCAAAAATTCCATTGGTTTCATACGAATGTTTTAAAATTTGTTGCAACGCAGTTTTTGCTTCGTATGCTAAAAGTGCAGCTTGTTTTTCTTCTTTTGTGAGCTTTTCTTCCTGTTCATTTGGCGGTATTAAAGTGTCTTTTTGAGTAAGTTCCTCAATAAGTTCCGCAGTAATTGTTAAGTGATATGAATGTAATTTTTGTGCGCCAATATAATTGTATGATTTTGCTCGATTGTATGATAAAAGCGCAAAATTTTGAAGGTATACACTTTTAATAATCACACGATCTTTCAATACATCGCCCGAATATATGGTGCCGTAAATTAAGGTGTCAATAATTGCTGGAGATACGCCATGACGTGCCAATACGTGATCGAGCAAATCGTTTCGGCGTTTCAAATTTACGTTGTCTTCTTCGGTAGCTACCAACAATCCGTACATGTATCCGTTGTATGGATCTTCTTTATAACGCGTCCATTTTTTCTGTGCCAACTCTTGCTCTGTTTCTAATACAGGACCAAAATTGAACGTTGTATAATCGCGCAAAAGCGGTTCAATATTTGGCACACTGTCGTACAATGATTGGTAAAAATAAGTTGGAGAAAAAGCTTGAAATGGCGCTGGATATTTTGGTTGTTCTTTTTCTTCTTTTGTTTTTGTGGCGTTGTAATTTTCTAAATCAGCAGGATTTCCCGTCGCTGTATTTTTGAATGAAAATAACTTGTCAATGTTTGCCAATTGTGCAAATTGATTGCTCAACATTTGATCAAACATATTTAAATAACCTTTTAACTGACGCGATTGTGCTACTTGGTAGGCAGGCGTATTTTTATTTACGGCATTTGTGCCAATTTTATATGAATCTGGAAATGTATTTTGAATGGCGTAATAGTTGGTAATATCTCTAAATTTTCCTGTTGGAAGTGAAGGTTCAGTTACTACAGCTGCTACCGTATGTACTTTGGAAGCTGGTTGTTGCATGTTGCCAAATTCTTCTAATACGGAAGCATTTACATCAAAATTGTGTTGTTTTCCATCAGAATGTACTGCTAGTTGTAGCGTATTTTTGATAGATTGTGTAAAATCGAATCGTAAGATTTCATTTTCAGCACAGATAGCAGTGTCAATTTCTTTTCCATCTAACAGAAAAGTAACTTTAGAAATCGATTGTACACCGTTTATATCGTGAATCAATTTTGTGATTTCAAAAGGTTGAATGGCATCTCTTTTGGGTTGAATACTTTCCGTAGGAATCCAGCCATTTTTTAAGATTGGACCTTCAAAAATAGCATTTGTACTTGTGCCTTCTTTGCGCAATACATCGTATCCTGTTTGGGTAACATCAGGAAAAATATATTGATTGATGCTTTGCATAATTTCTGGTAATACATCTTGATAATGATAACCCGATTGCAACTCTAAATTTCCTGTAATGGTATATGTTTTTTCAACCAATGTTGTTGGCATGGCAAATACTTCGCCTACATTTCTATACGTATTTAGCAAGAAAAATGTATCAAATTCAGGATTGTCGTCAACGGTATTGTCTGTGTAATTTATATCTAATAACAGATACACTTCATACATGCCTTGTACAAACGAAAACGAGGTTGTAACTGGTTTAAATAGGATGTTTTTTACCGCCGAAATTTGATCAATAACCAGTTTTGTATAATCTTGAATCGTAATGGGCGAAGTCGTTAAAATCTCTTTTGGTGTGTAAAATTGATTTTCTACTTGAAGCGTTCCATCTTTTTGTGTCAAAATATCCTTCATTGGGAAATTTCCACAATAGCCAAGTTCTGTAAAAGCATAACACAATTGCTCCAAAATCGTCACACCAGGATCGCTCGGATTCAAATTTGTCCAAGCGGTTGTGCTGTGTTTTTGGATGTAGGCAAGTCCAGCTGCTTTGAGCGACTTAAAGTCTAGCGTCAAAGGAAGTTGCGTGTCTACGATGTGATTTTCTTCATTCATATATGATAAGCATATGTAATGCTACTTTTCTTGGTTAAATTGTTTAGTGATGGAACAATTAAAGCATTGTTTTTTGGTGTAAATTCATATTTTGGTGTTGGATCTTCATCATATCGAATCGTTCCCGTGGTAAAATCTTTTGAACCAATTTGAAATGAAATATCCTTAAGTTCTATGACAGCATCAAAACTGTTGATAAACGAAGCTATTTGTGCGGTATTCAATCCTTTATCAATCGTAATTTGTTCTTGTGCGCTGGTAATCCAAGGCGACAGAAAAATATTGATTCCATCATTTATTTCTTTGCTTACGCTTGTAATTTCATAGTTTGCATCTACCGTAATTGTTGCTTTAATTTTTACATATTTCAGTTCAAAATTTGACACAGCAATGTTTGTAAACGCATTGACTCTGTTTTGGATATAAGTTTCAATAGCAAGTTCGGAACATTCACTAATTAACGGTTCAAAAGCATTGGCAACAGTAGCGTCGGAAACTCGTTTTACGAGATATGTCATCACTTTTTTCTTCGTTGCATCATGGTTTGTTTTTGAATAATACACTTCTGGAAATTCCAACCGAATCATGTTGAAATAATCTTCTGAAGTGACCAACCGATCTTTCGTTTTTAAGCGTTTGCTGACACGTGAGTTCATTTGCTGATTCGTCTCAGCTGCTTTTCCACCAAACGATGGAAACGGTTGTACAGTTGCCGAAATTTCAGGAATTGCCTTTTCAGGACTCGAAATTACATTGGCAATAAGTTGTGGTGCTGTTTTGGAAACATCCGAAGCGGTGATACTTCTTTTCAGCGTAATTCCATTTGTTTTTAAAAATGTTGTTTTTGCAAAACTATCTGGAGTATTTGTAGTGCCAATAGCAATCCAACAATTATTGCCAGGCATATTTTCATGTGTTGTAGCAATGTCACTTGGAACATTTACCGTAATAATTCCAGCACAGGTAAACTCATTTGTGCTATCTGAAATGATGGAAAGCGCTTTCCAACCTGTTGTGCTTAAGTATGAAAACGTAACTGTTTTTTCATCAAATGTTTGTTCTGTGTACGTGCGTGCCAATTCAAAATAGAATGAAATTTGCGCTGGCGCGATAACATTTGACAATTCTAGGAATAATTGTCCTGTGGCTGTAAAATTTGGAACCAATGGCAATGCAGTTAACGGAACACAGTTTCCATCGGAATCGCGTGTTGGTAAATTTCCTATTGTGGTATCTTTTGCCGAAATTCCATTGGTGGTATCGTATACTTTATAGTTTTGAAATGGTGTGTAATAAAAGCATTCTAACGGATATGCATTGTTACTTTTTGAAAAATCATACGTAGTGGAAGCGCTGTAATTTCCTGTAATTTTACTTACCATTGGCGTAAAAGGAATACTTGGCGGATTGACTAATGGTTTTTTAGGATGTTTTATCATCAACCTTCCATTATACAACGCAATAGCGCCAACTACTTTTGGATATATGTCTAAACCAAATCCGTAACTTGGTGAAACAAACTGCATTTTCAAGAAACCAAGTGACGTTGTATCTGTTAACAGTAAAGGAGTGTGCTGCAATGTTGGATCAATTTGCGTGCTAGCGACTTCAATACCAGAAAAATCAAATGTGCGTGTTGCTGGAATAATCGTATTTGTATCATCAAGCGGAAAAAATAAATTTTCAGTGGCTGTTGAGGAAATTTCGTCATCCTTTCGTTTCATACTAAAACCTTCCCACACACCATTTTGCAACCATGTAAAATCTACAAAAAATGTCGAATTTGAATATTGAAAAATTAAAGAACTCATTACATCTTTCTTAAAAAGTCCTCCAATTGCACCTCCAATTTTCTTAAATATAGATGTTTTAGGAAGTTGCGCTAAAGCTGTTGTTTGAAAAGCTCCAACTTTCTGTACTATAGTATTTTTAGTATTCGTAATTTTGGTTGTAGCCGTATTTTTCGCATTGGTTACTTTGGTTGTGTCAACAATGCCATTTGCTGTGATATCCTTTATACTATCCGCAGCTATTTTTTCTAAATCGTGCAAAAGTGCGTTTACTGCATTTTTGAGATATTGCATAATTGCATGATCTGAATTAATTTTTTGTTCTAAAGCATTCACATCAGTTTTGATAAGTGCTTTCAACGTAGCAATTTCATCATCTATGAGTTTTTTTATTACATCAATAGCACTTTTAAGAATGGAATTGTACATTGCTTTTTGATTGTTTAGTATTTTCTGAAACAAGCTATTCACTGTTTTCATAAAATCTTTGAACAGTTCTTTTTCTTCTGGATTATTTACAATTACTTTCGTATACTTTCCATTAAAATAATCGTTGTATTCCTCGTAATAAGTCGAAAAATCAAAACCTGCTGGAAACGGATTCCACGTAAGTGTTAACGATATGTCTGTGACAGGTTTGCTAAAAACTTCATTGCTTCCTACCATGAAATTTTGGTTCACATTTGGTGCTGGACCCAAAGGTTGAAACGGTTTTGTTGCATCTATCGCTCCAAAATCATTATACAATTGAAAATTTTGCAATGCTATAACATCCACACTAATGGTCAGTGATGAAATTGCAGGTGGAATCGTTTTGGTTTCGTATGCTGAAAACGACATTTTAAACAATGGCCAATCTGAAGAATATCCATCAGGATTTTCGATAAATGCTGTAATTGCAGGATCGGTTGCATCTAAAGTAATTGTTATGGTAACTGCATTATTTTTGATGTTGATTGTACGCTTTGGCGTAAGAATTTGAAACCATGTTGCTGCCGTACTCAAATAGAAATTGGTATCGTTTTGTATGATAGCCGAATACGAATCGTTTGAAAGCGACATCGTAATGGTAATAGTTCTTGTTTTCGCTTCCGTGAGATGTAACATAGGCGAAGCAAATGCTATTCCCATGTCTTTTATGGTTCCTTTTGGTGTCTGTTGCGAACCAAACGTATTCCATTGTTGTACAACACCTGATTCGTCTTTGGTAATTACATTTACAGGTGGTAATTTGTCTAAATAGAGTTGTGTGTTTGCGGCATTCGTTGCTCCTGCGGTTAAGGTATATGCGTTGACAATTTTGGCAGGATTTAGTGAAGTTGCGTTGGTAGTTTGAAATAGAATTGGTTGTTTGTTGGCATCTACACCTGCGGCAAATGTTGTATTTTTTTGTAATCTATACGTGTCGGTTGTTTTGGTCAGTTCGCAACATACAAAAACGGTATCTGCAACTGTATTTTTCGGTTTTTGTAGTAAAATATCTTGATAGTAAAAGTTGAGATGCTTCGTAGTCAATCCATTGAGTTGTGCTTGATAAATTTTGAGCAAACTCGTAAAAGTGCGAAGCAGTAAAGTATCGGGAAAATGTCCAGGTACTTTTTTAATGGTTTCCAATTCTGTATCTGCATACGAAACACAATTGCTGAAAAATGAAAATATTTTTTTGCCAGTGTATTGCAACGCATCAAAAACAGCTGTAGGCGTTATTTTTGAGATGTAAAAACAGTTTTGTGTCGCATCATCTTCACAAGGAAATGTTGGCAGACCTAAAACGGTCCAATACGGCATTTCGCCTTTGCTGGTTTTCCAAATTTTTTGATCATACGTTTCAAAAACAGTCGTGTTTACAGGTTGAAGTAATGGAATGATTGTCTGTTTTGACAATGCTTCTTGAAACTCTAATAGTGACCAAAGTAACAAGCTGTACGTTTTTTTTACATTGTTGATCACATACGTTTTAAGATTGTATGTATAAGTTGAATTTTTCATGTATACCGTCCAATCTTGAATGGTTTGAAAAATATTGGTAAGTTGTTCAAATAGTTGATTGTAAGTCGTTGAAAGTACGCTTTCTTCCACGTCATCACCTTTGGCTATTTTAGCAAGTAGTAATTGTACTTGAATGCAAGTATTGATGAATAAAGTATAGGTTTTTTGAAATGTGCTTTTTGCAATAGAAGCCACTAAAAACACAGGATCTTTTAATAGAAATGGCGACCAATTTCCATGAATAGAATTGTCTTGCTCATAAAAATTGAACAACGCTGCAAAGTCGACCAACATGCGCAACTGATCCTTTTCCGATCGTCCGTCAATCAGATTGGATTTTGGCACTAAGGCTTTTTCAAGCGATAGCATTGCGTTATTTTGGTCTATGGTACTCATTTACTTTTTTAAATTAGTTCCTTCTTTTATGTAAAAAGGGTATACATAATTGTGTCTTGTATTTGTTTTATTGTATATGTAAAGAATTGTAATTTCAATCAGTCCCGTTTGTAAATCTTTAAATTCAACTGTGACATCTAAAACTTTAATTCTAGGTTCATTATCTAATAATGCCGATTTTACAGCATCGCGTATTTCTCCTTCTAATGTTGGACGCATTTCTTTGAAGAAAAACCGTTGCAATCCTGCTCCAAATTGTGGTTCAAACGGACGTTCGTTAAAGTTCGTTTGCATGATCAAATTGATCATTTCATTGATGTTTTCTTCATATTTCGTAAGCTGTACTTGGTAGCTTCCTGATGAAAATTTTACAGGAAACGACCAACCTGAGCCTAGAAACTCTTTTTGTATGATTGCTTGCTTATCCACCGATCATTACTGTAAAGCATCCTAAAACTATTGATCCGCCATGTGCGGTTGAGTCGCCTATTCGAGCGGCTGGCATTCCGCCAATTTGTACGGTTGCAGAACCTTTTACGATAGAATCTGGAGGTCCTACACATACAAGCATGTCACCAACGCGTGCGGCTGGTAATCCGCCAATTAATACATTAGGTGCTCCAGGACCAACTATAGGTCCGCCAACATGTGGAATTGGCGCTGGAACTGCTGGCGTTTGCATTGGACATTCGTGAAAATCGGTTAATCGTGCTGCTGGTGGCATAGTTTTTTTATTTAATTAAAAGATTGAATGATTCAATTATTGAATGATTCAAGTTTTATGTTTTAGTATTGAGATGTTAGTATTGAGAATTGAGAAAAGCTCGTTGCTCATTATTAAACCTCAGATTTATTTTTGCTTCTCGATATAATTTTCTGTTTATCTAGACTGCGCTCGATATGACAGAAAATCACTCGAAGTGACGTTTTTTTTTGTATTGAGATGTTAGTATTGAGTATTGAGAAAACTCGTTGCTCATTATTAAACCTCGGATTTATTTTTGCTTCTCGATACGATTTTCTATCGAAAATCACTCGAAGTGACGTTAGTCTGTTTTTTTTTCCCCAAGACCCAAGACCCAAGACCCAAGACCCAATCTAATTTATCATCACCATGGCACCTTTTATAGTGGTTTGTGCTCCGCCTTGTAAAGAAGCTGTCATACTTCCATTTGCGGAATATTCCATTTGCGCCGTTTCTTTAATGTTGAGTCCTTTTATTTGTACATCGCCACCAGAAGATTCAATGTTTACGCCTTGTGTTCCTTTTAGGTTTAAATTCTGAGTTGCTTCAATGGTAATGTCTTTTGGACTTTTTATGGTAATTCCACTATCTGACATGACAATACTGTTGCTATTTTGATCTTTGATGGTAATACTCTTGTCATCATCACTAAAAATGGCGGTATTTTTACTAGGCGTTTCAAGCGTAAGCACTTTATTTTCATCATCAAATTGTATGTTGATTCCAGATTTTGATACAAATGCTTTTATGGTATTTTTTTCATTTGGATCTAAACCGTCAAAAGGTTTGTTTTTTGATGAACTGTACATACTTCCCAGAATGATAGGATATCTCGGATCTTCGTTTAAGAATCCAACAACGACTTCATCGCCAACTTCGGGCATAAAAAATGTACCTGCGCCTGAAGTGGAGTAGAAGTTGGTTAAACGAGCCCATAATCCTTCGCCACTTGGATCAAACAATGGAATGTCAACTAGTATACGATATTGATTATCAGGATCTTCATACATCTTTTTTACCGTTGCATTGAAGAGTCCTTGCGCGCCAGGTAATAATCCTGAAGCTGGCGGTGCCATAACATCTGGTTCTTCTGTAAACCAAATAGGAGACAAGCCAACGGATACTTCTGTTGTCCAGTTTCCGTGTGCAATGACATGATGTACATTAGAAATGATATGATCTCCGTTGAAACGATCGCCCAAACCAGCAAGTGTGATGTATTTAGCAGGATCAACCAAGTTGCTTCCTTGAAATTTTACATCGCCTTGAATTTTTGAATATGCACTTTTTACCAATGCCGCTTTTGACCAATTTGTTAAATCGGCACTTTGAATCGGCGCTGTACTTTGCAATTCATAATCTGACAAACCCACAACTTCCGATAATTTTTTAGAGGATAAGTTTCCTGGTCCTGCATAACTACTTGACGCTTCTCCCGAAGCCGTTTTTTGTTGTGTAAAGTCCCAAGAAGTCGCTTTTGCTGAACCCAATTGCGTTACTGCATCTAGCGAAGCATTAAATTCTAATAAGTTATCTCCGTATGTAATGTTTATTACAGAACTCGTGTCATCATCTGGTTTTAGTACCGAAACTTTTCCGTTGAGTGCCGTAACAATCATTCCGTTTGTTTCTGCGCGTGCTAAAAGAAAATCCCAGTCTGTTGTGTAATATTGTACTTGTTCTGGCCATTCTGTTGTGGTTGCCGTTACAGTAGCCGATAGACCGCTGTAGTTTCCAATGATGGTACTCATGATGTCGCTATCTTTCTTTTTTGCATAGGTTACACTTTTGCGTCCTACGACCATTTTTACAGCCTCATCACGGCATTCTACAATTAAAACTGAACCTTCTGCACCGTGAATTCGGATGCTTTGTTTGGTAACAATTCCTTCAAAAATACTTTCGTTTTTGGTATCGTACCCTGCTTCAATAATAATTTTGTTTCCAGGTACAAACGTAGAAGACGAACTTGCTTCAAATGTTTCCGTAGCAGGACTTCCGTCAATGATGACAATAGTTGCTGTTGAAATTCGGTTGACACCTTTTTCCACATGAATTGATTGCACGTCCATTGTGTCAGGAATAGCACTTCCTTCAGATTTAATTGTAAATGTGACCAATCCGCCACTAGTAATTTCTGTTGCGCTCATTTAGCTTGTTGGTTTTATAATTGGAGGAAATAGTAATTGTTGTCCGCCTTTTAGCTGTCTAAATTTGTTTAAGTCATTGAACTGTGCCACTTGTACATAATAGTAGGGAGAGTTCCACACTTTTTCGGATAGTTGCGGCAAGCTTTCGCCTTCTACAACTTCTACCATATGTGTAATATCTGGTGAGCTTTCGCTGTCTTCTTTGGTACGCTTATCAGCAGAGATATATTTTCCAAAACTCAAGGAAATTTTAGCTCTTAGCGGACTTCCATCAGGTTTGAATAGTGTATAAGTTGTGTCAAATGATTTGAGCACACTGTAAAATACAAGATTGCTTCCCCATTGGATTTTTACAAAGTTTGGTCTGTGAATTTCGCCGTTATAGGTATATACGATGTCTTCTAACGTTTGAATTTCTTTTGATAAATCGGTTCGTTTGTTGTCTACCACTCCAGTACAATCAATAACAATGTCAAAACTGAGATTGTCACTTGGTGTACTTTTGTATTTTTGAGACGTTGAACTTGTATCTATCGGTTGTTGTTCATTGTATTCTATGGTTCGATTCCACTTTATGGATTCTGGATTAATCATTAGATTATATGGATCACCAGACACAGGTTTTTTGAAATCCTCGTCTTGATAACCAGTTATTTTCATATATTCTAAAGCCATAATCGTAATTTATCGTTTATACTTTTCTTTTTTGTGACTTTCAGAAATCATACGTTTGCATGTTTCGAGCAATTCGTTTTTTAAACGTGATAAGTCTTGCTTTTGATGACTTGTCGTTGTATTTCGAGTTACTGATTGTATTTCTGTTTTGATCACTAATTCTCTAATTTCTATCGGCATGAATAATTTTTTTAGACCTATTTGCTATACGCTTTTAACGAAAACTCGCTACTATTTTCCGGAAAAGATGCAACTCACTTTTATATCAAACTTTCGTTATTTACGTGCTTGAACCTACATCAAAATAGTTGTATGCGAGTTCAATGGTTTCGATTAGAATTTCACTTTCTTGTGATTTTAGATCGGAAACGGCATATTTTACTGGATATGCATTGTAAAACGTCCATTTTTTAAGCACTTTTCCTTCGTTGTCTAATAAATTCACAGAGACATCTTTGGTTTGAATAGCGGCTGCTAAGCCATCATCTAACGTACTTGAGCACCATGTTATTAATTTTGATCCTGTTGGAACTATGGCTCTTTTGAGTACCAGATTTTGGCTAGAACTTACGTTGGGCAATCGATATTTGAATCGATTTTCGCCACCGCTTGTTATTTCTTCTATGCCTAGATCTTTACTGATGCCAGATACTTCTTTGAAAGCCGCATCTTCACCTTCAAACGAGAGCGAAAAGTAAAATCCAACAGGATAATCAGTATTAGCCATTTGTAATAATTAGTTGTTCGTGCGCTATTTCTAATGTGTCTACAGCAACTTCGTTTCCATCAGATTTTAAGTCGGTACTTGTAATTTTTGTTGGCCACGCATTGTTGAGCTGCCATTGCATCGTTACTTTTCCAGTTTCATCTAATAGTTTTATGAGTACTGTTCTTCTTTTAATGGTATTCATTGAAATTTCTGCATGCCAATCCCAGAAGGTATTGTCATTTACAAAAACACCACGTTTCATTGTTATGTTTCCATATTTTACAATGCCAGGCATTTTTTCGGTAGAAAATAATGGGCTATTGCTTTTGCGGTATTCAATGATTTGGTTTTCTACGTCCATTCCAGATACTTCTTGAAATGCAACACCTTTAAGTTCAGTTCCTAAGTCTACTTCAAATCGGAACTTTGGCATGGGCCATGTTGCGCCTTGTTTACTTCCATCATCTGCCATAATGTTATATTTTTAGTTTTGTTAATTAATTTTTATTCAGTTTTTGTATTTATTCTAAACGCTTAGCTAGATGTAGCTTGTTGTTGTTGGAATGTTAATACAATAAATTCTGCAGGACGTACAACGGCTACTTTTACCGTAACATTCATAAATCCGTTTAAAATATCATCTGACGTCATTGTAGAACCGAGTCCACATTCAACAGAAAAGGCACTTGCAGCAGTTGCTCCTTGTAAACCTCCTTGTTTCCATATTCCCGTAAGGAAACTACCAATCATCGATTTTACACCTTCCCATGTATTTTTATCGTTTGGTGCAAATACATAAGCTTGCGCCGCTAGTTTACACGATTGTTCTAAGAAATTCATGGTTCTTCTTACCGAAAGGTAGCGCCAATCTTGACTGTTTCCGTCTAAGGTTCTGGCTCCCCAAATAAGAATTCCAAGTCCGTTGAAGAAACGAATTGCATTGATTGATTTACCAGAAACGGCATCAACGTTTAAGTCTCCTTGTTGCGATTCTGATAGTTTTATAGGAAGTGAAGAAGCACCTACCATTGATGTGTTTGCTGGTGCTTGCCAAGGACCAACTTCATTGTCGGTTACTGTAATTACTCCAGCCATTCCTCCACTTGGCGGAAGCATGTTAGCATCACTTAATACATGATTAATGATGGTGCTATACGTTTTACTAGCAGTAATTAGTGAGTTGTTGTATTGGCTTACCGTTAAAGGCGTTCCTGGCGGGTTTTCAATGTTTGATAGAATGGTTTCCACCGTAGGATTTGGATCGGAAGCAGGACTTAGTAATGGTTGCAATTGTTTTACATCGCCACCAAATAAGTTTGTATAGTCAATGTCAGAAGTTTGCATAATGGTTGTTCCTACAAACGGATAGTATGCTGTTCCGTAGTTTAATCCGTTTGCGCCTGTATTGTCACGGAATGTTTCAATGTCATTCGTCCACATGATTGGATCAGGATTTCTTCCTCCGATGATGTCTAAAATAGCAACAGAAGTTTGCATTGTTTCTGCTTGTAACAACATAGAAGCCATCAGTGTTCCGTTGTTTGCTACCGAAAGTAATGTTGCTTCAGGGCAGATGTACATGGTAGGTTCTTGTTCATTTTTCAATAAAGCAAGTCCGTCTGTAAGATCGCCGAGTTGTACATTAGGGTTTACAATTTGGTCGCCTGGTGTCATTCCAGCACCTGAACCTTCTCCGTACGTTCCTACTGATACAATGTATGCGTCTCCTCCACCATTTTCGTAGAATAAGCGAATACTGTTGTATAGATAGTATACCGTATTTGGATCGGGTACAATGGAATAGTACGTGTCGCCGATGAGCATGTAATCGCCTTTTTCGGGTTGACTTTTTTCAGCTACTAAGTAGTACTGTGGACTGTATTGTTTTGCAGGATCTGCCGGTGGTGCAGCATCTGGATAACAAAAGATTGCCTGAAAATCACTGAATGATGTAATTTTCGTAGGTACATTCGTATACGATTTCCCTTCGTACATGGCCTGTGGAGTGTATCCAATGAAAGCAGGAACGGCAGTTGCCACTGGGACAACAGAGTTTCCAAACCCATTTATTTCATTGATATAAACCCCTGGAGATTTAATGGTTGATAAATTCATAAAACATAGTTATTAATTCGTAATAATTTTTATGGTTGTTATATACATATTAGATATAGACATACATTGGTGAAGCAATGGTGCTGTTGTCTAATAGTTGTAAGTTCGATGCATTTGGTATGGGTAATCCTTTGAATATGGTTTCCTTGCGATTGCCAGCTATGGTTTGTTTTGTGTTGATAAGATCAAATTTGTGCTGTGCAATATCTTTTAGTGAGAGCAAAGTTCCTGAGGAAAATAGTATTGCTTTTTGTCCGTTTTGTAACGTGGTTTCTCCTTTATTTGAAAATTGTATTTCTTCCGTACTACTCTGAATCGCTATTTCATGATAGTTTTGATTAGAAGTGTTAATAATGTAATAGTTCCATTGCGTTTCACGAGCAGTGAATTGAATTTGATATGCTAAGTCCGTACCCGTTTTTTGTGCTTGTACAATGTCTTCAAACGTTATTGTTATTTGTAAGATATCGTTTGTGCTTGACTGCGAAATGAATGTTTCTTGTAAAAGTACAGGCGTATTTGTTTGATGTGTATTGGTATACGAAAGCATTCCAATTTCATTTAAGGGAATTTGTGCTGTATAGTTATAAAACGCTTGTTCTGTAGCAGTTCCGTTAAATTTTAAAGCATCTATTCCTGTTACTTGTGTGATGTAGTTTATATACGTTTCAATGGACTGACTAGTTGAAGTGTATATTTGAAAACCATTGGGCATTTTTCGCATTAGTAGGCCATACGTATCCATCATTTTCTTAGTTTCCACACTTGGATGGTAAGCTACAGTTTCGCAACTACCTGATGCAAAATAGCTGTGCATGGTTGTTAGACTGAATAAGGATGTGTAGCTCGTATTCATGATTTTGGATTTGCGGTATTTCGGATACTATCTACTTTGGTTTCAAATCCTTCTATTTCGTCAGAAGCAATTGTGATCATTCGCATTTTGTATATGATTGATGGTTGATATTTGGCGCCAAGTGCTGTCCAAAGGTTTTGCATTTGCATGTAACCATCTCCTTTTTGGAATTCATATTCTAGTCGCTCTATTTCTGTTGGAATGTTAGCATATTTGGTAGCGTCAATGAGTTCATTGGTTTGAAAAAACTGCATCGTGACACTTAAAAATTTTAATGCTTCATTGTAATCATCAAAGTTTGGTGTTACTAACATGTATAGATTGAATCGGTTGGAAACAGGTTTTTTGACATAGTTTCCGTCTGAAACGGTTTCCACTCTGTTGTAAAACTGTTTCGAAGTTTCTTCTTCTACATGAATTAGAGAGAGCACAATATGATTTTTATTCAACTGAGGAATTTTACCATCTTGTTCAATAATTCTGTTGATAACTACAGCATCATCATCTAGGCTAAATTTGTTTTTAACGTATTGATTTAGTGTTTTTGCGGTAAATTGAAATGCTTTTTCAATCATAACTGGTTGTTGGTTAGAAAATCGAGTATGCTAAAATTAGCTATATCAATGCATACACAACTATAATGACCGTATACCATTTATATACATTTTGCGGTTGTAAGTAATTTACCGTAGACAAAACGTAGACAATTGTTTTTACACGTCACAAGTCATATACACATGCATGCGCATGCATCAATTTTGTGGTTCATAATTTTTTTAATTTGTGTTGGCTGAAGATAGCAATACTTCACACTGTAGTAAGATACGAAATAGCAATGATGTTAGTTGAGTTGGTTTGTGTTTAACTCGCAAAGGATTGAATGAACATTCTGAGGTCTTGTTCTTTGTTTAGCACCATTTTTTTCTTTAAGCGGTATTTGTGTGTACGTACACTTTCTTGATTGATGCCTAGTATGAAACGAATGTCTTCATTAGACATGTTCATTTTTAGGTAGCAGCAGTATTTTAGGTCTTTGGACGTTAAACACGGAAATTTAGAAGAAAGCTGCTTTAAAAAGTTAGGATTTATGTTTTCGAAGTACAGTTTAAAATCGTCCCAATGCTTGTTATTGTTGTGCGTCATTTTGATAGAGTTCACAATGGACATTAGTTTTGTTTTTGTGGCAGTATCTACATTGGTATATAATTGTTTGATGCGCTCCTTTATTTTATCAAGCATTTGTTTTTTTTGATCTAACTCTAAAGTATACCGTGTTAAATCGTTATTCTGTTTGCTGTAATTTGTATTGCTTTTTGATTCTTTTTCAGCTTGTAAAAGCTTTAGAATTCCTTTTACATTATTCCCTAAATTGTTGTGTTGTACACCATATTCGTATGAATAAGTAAATATAATATTGTGTTCTTTTAGTTGAATATTTTTGTATTCGTTTCTCTGTCGAAGACAAACTACAGGAGTTTCAAATTCTGGAAAATAGGAATATAGTGAACTTAATACTTGTTGATTGTTTCTAAAACTCAGAATGATGAGTGTAGGTTGTAATGATTTAGAAATTTGTACAATGTCTGACACACGCGTAGCCGTAATAAAGCTATATTTATTTACTTCTTGTAAGCTTTTTATGATAGCTGTTAAAGACGAAGAAGTATCGCTCCCAATAAGTATATTTCTATGCGTAGCCATTATTTTACTATAATTATATCTTACGTTAGTTTTGGTAAGGGAGAACTTTATAAAAGTATAGTTTCAAATGTAATTCAAAAAATGATGCTATAACACGGTAGAAATACTTGATTTTTGACGTTTTAATGTTAATTTTTGGATAAGAAACTTTTCATTCAACAACTTTTCCTGTACTATCTAGCGTTCGTATATTGCGTATTGTATATCCGGTTTCTGTTTTTTGTAGACTGTAAAAACGACTTACAAATGATTCGTTTGTAGGATTGAGTATTGATGCTTCGCAGATCACAGAGCTTTTATCTTTGTTCCCAAACGGGATGGATAGATATAGAAGTATTTCGCCATTGTAAGTTGGTAAAAAATCAGAAAGCTTGTTTTTTCCTTTGCTACTTTTTTTTGCAAAAGCTGTTAAACTATCCGAACTGTACACTTTTATTCCTTTTAATATATTTTTTGAGAGTTGAATTGTGGTGTCTTTATCGCCAAAAAAAGATGTGAATTCAGGAAAGTCAAGATATGTATTGTTTCTTGATGTGTCTAAGACAGCAAGCGTGCTATCTTTTTGGAGTTCAGCGTTGATAATTTCTTTATGTATAGCTGCAATCAGAACGATATTTTGGTCTTTTTTCGTTGCACATGCCGAGAAAATACAGAGTAGTAGTACGAGTACTAGTTTTTTCATGAGGTTGTATGAATTATCTATAAATGTAAAAAGCCTGTAATTTTTACATTACAGGCTTTGTGTACATAACTTAGTGTATGTTTAGTCTTTGCTAATGATAATGAAGTCAGAACGACGGTTTTGTTGGTGTTCTTCGTCAGTACATTTTGTACAGTCAATTAATGGAGAAGATTCTCCTTTTCCTTCACTACTTAGGCGCGTTGCATCAATTCCTTTAGAAATGATATATTGAACTGTCGATTTTGCTCTTCTTTCAGATAATTTTTGATTGTAAGAGGCTGGACCTCTAATATCGGTGTGAGTTTCCACTTTAATTACCATATTAGGATACTTTGTCATTACATTGACAACTTTATCTAACTCAAAAGCAGCATCTTGTCGGATGTTGTGTTTGTCAAAATCAAAATAGATAGGATTTAAAACAATAACATCTTCAATGATTTCTTCAATAGGAGCTAAGGCAATATCAACTCTTCTTTCAGGATTGTCTCCACTATTTACATCAATTTGTTGTGGAACGTATCCTTGAATAGTTGCTTCTATTTGAGAAGATTTGTCACACTCTACTTTGAACGTTACTTTTCCGTCTGCGTCAGTTGTTTTAGTTCCAACGCTGTTTCCTTGATCGTCTGCTAATACTACTTTTGCTCCGCTTAATGCAGCGCCAGTTTCTTTATCTGTAACAGAAATTACGTAGTCAACATCACAAATAGGATTGATAAGTGTTGTTTCATAAATGTCATCACTTCCTTTTCCACCGTCACGGTTTGAAGCGACAAATCCTTTTTTAGCATCTTCATCAAAAGTAAATGAGAAGTCATCTGAATTACTGTTTAAAGGTGTTCCTAAGTTACGAACTGCACCATAAGATGATCCGTTTACTTTAGACGCAAATACATCTAGTCCTCCAATTCCTAAGTGTCCGTCAGATGAGAAGTATAAAGTATTATTGTTACTGATGAATGGGAAAAATTCTCTTCCTTCTGTATTGATGTCTCCACCTAAGTTTTCTGGTTCTCCAAATGATCCGTCGTCATTGATGGCAACTTTATAAATGTCTGATTGTCCAAGTCCACCTGGCATATCAGAAGCAAAATATAGCGTTTTTCCATCAGCACTAACCGTTGGATGTCCTACAGAATACTCGTCATTGTTAAATGGTAACGGTTCTACATTAGACCATTCGCCATCTGACATCGTAGCTTTGTATAGGTTTAGTGTCCCAATACCTTCATCATCCTTTTTAAACTTTCCTTCATAGTAGTTTTCACGAGTGAAATACATCGTTTTCTTGTCTGGAGAAAATGCTAGTGTTCCTTCGTGAAACTTTGTGTTGATATCTTTAGACAAGGCTTGAGCGTTTGACAAATTTCCGTCTCCATCATACGAAGCCATATAGATATCTAAGAAAGGCTGATCATTCCAACCGTATTTTTTTCCTCCATCACGTGTAGCGGTAAAGTACACCATTCCGCCTGATGCTACTGCTCCAAACTCAGAATTAGTTGAGTTAATTTCAGAGTTTTTCACTTCAAACTTGGTTACTTTCGCAAGAATTTGAGGAATATAATTCGGATTTTCATTAAATGCAATGGCTCTTTTATCCGTTGGTTTTGCAGCTGCAAACTTAGCCATGTATTCGTTGTGTTCTTTGTATTTACCATTCGCTTTTAGCATTTGTGCATATTTGAAATATACATCAGCACTTGTACTTCCTTCGGTGATGGCTTGGTTGTACCAACGCTCAGCGTCTTTGGTTTGAAATAAGTTGTAATAACAGTTAGCTAGTTGTTCGTATACGTAAGCATCAGCATCGTCAATAGCGATTTCTAAATATTCCTCAGCCGCTTTTACGTATTCAAGTCTGTTATAGAGCTTGTCAGCTTTTTTGGTTCTGTCGTTCTGCGCAAAAACGTTTGAAGTTGCTAGAACGAGAATTAATATTAGTATTTTTTTCATTTTTTTGGCGAGTTAGGTTAGAAATATCTAGGCGAACGAGAAATTTTTCTTGGGAAGTATAAATCAAATAATAAGAATACTTCGTGAGAAGCATTGGCTACAGAAGAAATTTCTGAAGTTACTGCATCATAGGCATAACCTATACGTAATCTCGGGTTAATCGCAAAGTTGACCATTCCACTAAAAGAATCATCTAAACGGTAAGAAGCTCCAATTTCAAATTTTTCATAAAATAGGGCATTCATGTTGAGGTCAAACGAAGTTGGCGCATCAAATGCCGATTTTACTAAAAATGAAGGTTTCAGTTTTGTATTTGGTGTTACCTGAAATACATAACCACCAGTTAAGAAATAGTGCGATATTTCCGAACCATAGCTTCTTCCATTAACATCTAAATGTTTTCCTTTTAAAAAGTTAGGTACTGATAAGGCTAAGTAATAATTATCAGTATAGTAAAATAAACCAGCTCCTAAGTTGAATGTAGTTTCACTCACGTTGCTAGAAAATGCTTCATCTCCTGCATCGATGAGCGTAGGATCTACAAGGTCTAATAGTCCGATATCGTGAAACGTTAGTCCTCCTTTTAATCCAAAGGCTAATTTATGTGCGCCTCCTAAATTTAAAGTGTATGCAAAATCAGCATAGGTGTTTGTTTCTTTTACAGGTCCTATTTGGTCAGATATTAATGATAATCCTAGACCAACATTTTTACCGACTGGCGAATGCCCAAAGAACGTAAGTGTTCTTGGGGCACCGTCAAATCCGGTCCATTGATTTCTGTATAGTGCACCTAAAGATATTCCTTCTCTAGAACCTGCATACGCAGGGTTTATAACTGCCATATTGTACATGTATTGCGTATACTGTGGATCTTGTTGCGCAAATGATGGCAGCGTAAAAAGTAATATAAATAGTGCGATATATATGTTCTTCATGATATGATATTATTTATAGTATAGAGTTAGTTTTTACGTATGTGGACATCTTATTTGTTTAGATAAATCCATCCGTTTTTAGATTGTCCATTTTCAAGTGTTAATACGTAAAAATAAGTTCCTACAGGCAATGCATCATCTTCATTTGTCTGACCATACCATTCGTCTACATAATTTTGTTTCTTATATATTGAGCGTCCATGAGAGTTGAAAATTTCTAACTGCTGTACTCTAAATGCAGCTAAATTCCAATTGTCATTTAGTCCGTCTCCGTTTGGTGAAATACCTCTTGGGAATGAACACATAGAGTTTACTACAGTGAATGATTTCATACTTACGCATCCATCAGGAGTTGTAATTGAAACGGTGTATTCTCCATCGTCAGTTGCAATGAATTGCGAACCAGTGTTATTCGTTGAAGATCCTCCAGACCATTCATACGTTACGGTAGCTGGATCATACGAGCCATTTAGCGGTGTAACTGTCATGGTGTATTCGTCATTGATACATTCTCCTTCAATAGCGATATCAGAAGGATCAATAATCTCTAATACTTCAATGTCAAATGGTCCTGTTGTGAAACATCCTGTCGTATTATTTTGAATACGAACATATAATGTTTGCGTATCAGGCGTTGTATTTACATATGCAGTTGGATCTGCTAACATACCTGTACCAGCATCTGCATCAGCAAGTGTTTCGTAGTAAGAAACAGAAACGTCTAATTGTGTTCCAATAACTTCCGCATCTTGTGCTGAAAGATCGAATTCTGTAATTCCATCAAAGTCATCATCACAAGCTTCAATTACGATTGTATTCGCAATTTCAGGATTTGACTCAACAGTTACTGTCATATCATCTGTTAGTGTTACCAATGTTCCATCAACAAGTGCATAGGTAATAGATGCGGTATATGTTGTTGTTTCCGTTGGTGATACGGTAATATCAGTATTATTACTGATGACATTTCCATTTTCATCTAACCACTCAAATGTGTAGTTTGGATTTCCTTCTGGAACAAATCTCCATAATTCTTGTTGTGTTACTGCCCAAGCACCAGTATTTCTTCCTGGTGGCGAATATCCAACACTACCTGCTCCATTTTGAATACCTACAACTGCCAATCCTTGATTCCATGTTGTACAAACTGGTTTTTCAATTAATAATACATCAATCACGTTAGACGATTCGTGTAAAATGATTTGCTGTGTCGTTAACAAGTTGTTACATGCCGCAGAGAAATGTGGAATTTCAAAGAACGTTACTTTAAATTGTCTTTCTGGCGCCGAGCCAACTACTGCATATTCTATGTAGTGGTTACCTGCAACACTTGGATCAATATCATGATATGCACCATGAATTGCATTGGTAGGCATGTTTGCTGTTGGTATTAAATCTGCCGCATTAATGTTCCATGGACAGAAGTTTCCAGCATCAGAAATATCAAATGAAACGAGTCCATTTGCTCCAATAATTACTTGTGTATATGTATTTCCAAAATATTGGAATTCAAAATCTAAGTTGATCGCTGAAGACCATCTATCATCTAATGTAATAGATGTTGGTAATCCAGTTAAGTTATCAGGAGGACATTGTAATCCTGTAATTCCGTACGTACTTGTATCAGTTGTAATTGCACTTGTCATGAAAGTAGCAGATAAATCTGTTGACGTTTCATCACATGTTTGTAACTGATCGTATCCTGCATTTATAATTCCACAGGCTTGGTCTGGACAGAATGCTTGTGTTTGTGGGTTACTTGTCAATACACAGTTTGTATCATCTGTATCTGCTACAGTAAATACTACTTGTGTAGCATTTGGATACGGTCCAAATGTATAAATTCCAGTAGCAGAAACTACTTGTGGTGCACTACCAAAATCATCTGTAATTGTAATAGTAGCGGCATCTCCTGTATCTAGTATTTCTACATCTACTAAGAATTGATCTCCCATTGCACAATCATCAACAATTGTATAGGAAGCAGTTGGTCTAAAACATGTTAAACATCTTACTGACCATTCCCATGGAACTCCTGTTCCAGAAGCACAACTAGTAAATCCATCACTAATAACTTCTATGTATAAGTTTCCAAGACTAGATGTGATTGTCAAACCAGCAAGGTCACCAGCATTATTTCCAGAATATAGTACAGGGAATGTATTGTCTGAACCATCATATATAATGATAATATCATCATCATCTAAAATTGTTCCTGCTGTAAAATTCAATTCTAATGGGAAACCATTATCAGATGTAAACAAGAAGGTATTGTCATCATTGTTTGTATAACAGTGATTCACATTTACAGGACCATTAGCACAAACTAAGTTAAATACTTGGTTTGGATCTGGGCGTGTCGTGAAGCTTTCTTCAACACATCCAGATGCTAGTCCATTTCCGTTATATCCAAGGATAGTCACATAATATGTTGTATCATATACTAAATCTCCTAGAGCATATGTATTAACATTTCCAACATCTAATCCGTTTACGATATCATTTCCACCTGGTGTTGTACCTACAGTTAAGATGTATCCAGCAGGAGAACCAATTGCATTCCCCCAAGTGATTACACCACCTATAATATCAACAGCGGTATCGCCATCTTGTGGACTAATTAAGCTAACACAAGTTGGAGGTGCAGTAGGATCAACACAAGCAACTGTGAAATCCCAAGGTGTAAATCCTGATGATTGACATCCAATCGTAAAGTCAGAACTAATTGATACGGTTATTGAAGAACCTGAAGATTGGAAAAACAATCCTGCTAAGTCTCCAGCATTTCCGTAATCATTATATATTACTGTTCCGTCGGAGTCTGTTATGATTAATTCATCCCAGTTATTTTCTACTTGTCCTGCATTAAATATTACAGCAAGTGTAGAGGTTGCGTCAGAACTAAAGAAAGTAAATGAAGTATTGTCATTATTTGTATAACAATAAGTAGTATTTACAGGTGCTCCATTACAGTCTACACCAATACCAGTTGTAAATGTTATAGGACCTGTCCAAACACTTACGTCTCCAGGACCACAAATAGCTCTTATATATACTTCATAATCTGTTTCAGACATTAAACCACCAACCGAAACTGGATTGGTTGTCGTAGAAGTACCTGCACCTGTTGGAATTCCTGTTCCAGCTGGTTGTACAACATATTCCCACTCTGTTTCGCCACTATTGGCTAACCAGTTTAAGTCAACATTACTGTTTGTAATATTTGTAGCGGTTAAGTTACTTGGAGCAACACAGAAAGATCCACATGCTTCAACACGTACGAAGTCAATAGATAAATCTCCTTCAAATCCGCCACCTGATCCACCATAACTAAATTCTAGGTAGATCGTTTGTCCTAAATAAGCAGTTAAGTCAACTCCTACAGGAACCCAAGCATCGGTATCATCAGTCTGTAATTCTCCAGACCAAGTATATAAAGTGGTAAAAGGACCTGTTGGAGAAGTTCCAACATTTACGTTTAGTGTTCCTATATCTTCACCAAATGCATGTAGATAGAATGATAATTCTGCACCATCTACGGCAGGTGTTAAATCAATTGCAGGACTAATCGCTGAAGCAATATCAGAAGAGTTTCCTGATGCTTCATATTCTAAGTGAGTTCCTCCACTAAAAGAAGCAGAAGGACCTGTTCCTCCAGAGTTTACACCTCCAGCAGTAATATCCCAGTTTCCGTTACTTCCATCAAAACCTGTACCTGTCCAACCTGATGGTGGATCATCGTCAAAATCTTCAGTGAATATAAAAGAAGAAGCACCTGTAGTACATGTTACTCCAACTGGAGCTTGTGGTAAAGTCAAAATGTTTATTGGACCTGCCCAAACACTTTCGACTCCAGGGCCACAAATAGCTCTTACATATATTTCATAAGCCGTGCTAGAAGTTAATCCTGTTGCTGTAACTGGATTTGTTGTTGTAGAAGTACCAGCACCTGTTGGAACACCTGTTCCAGGAGGTTGTATAACATATTCCCACTCCGTTTCGCCACTATTGGCTAACCAGTTTATATCAGCACTTGTATCAACAACATTGGAAGCTGTTAAGCTACTCGGTGCTATACAGAAAGATCCACATGCTTCAACACGTACGAAGTCAATTGATAAATCTCCTTCGAAACCTGCACCTGTTCCACCGTAGCTAAATTCTACGTAAATAGTTTGTCCTAAATAGGCAGCTAAGTCAATTCCTACTGGAACCCAAGCTTCTGTATCAGTAGCTTGTAAATCGCCAGTCCAAGAATATACATTTGTAAATGGACCTGTTGGAGAAGTTCCAACATTTACATTTAATGTTCCAATATCTTCACCAAATGCGTGTAGATAGAATGATAATTCTGCACCGTCTACAGCAGGTGTTAAGTCAATTGCTGGACTAATCGCAGAAGCAATCGTAGAAGAGTTTCCTGATGCTTCATACTCTAAGTGAGTTCCTCCACTAAAAGAAGCAGAAGGACCTGTTCCTCCAGAGTTTATGCCTCCGGCAGTAATATCCCAGTTTCCGTTACTTCCGTCAAAACCTGTACCTGTCCAACCTGATGGTGGATCATCGTCAAAATCTTCAGTAAATATAAAAGAAGAAGTTCCTGTAGTACACGTAACACCAACTGGTGCTGGTGGAGGTAAGTTTAATGTTGTAAAGTTAATAGGACCGATCCAGTTACTGAATCCGTCTACGACGCCACAATCAGCTCTTACATATACTTCATACGCTGTACTTGCGCTTAATCCTGTAGCAAGGTAAGGAGCATTGGCAGTTACGCCAGTTCCTGCAGCTGTTGGAACACCAGTTCCTGCGTTTTGGATAGCAACTTCCCAAGCAGTTTCGCCACTATTGGCGTCCCAGCTTAGTTCAACAGTTGTAGCTGTAACATTTGCAGATGTTAAGTTTGAAATGTCAAAACAAGAAGGAGGAAGCGATGATACAATTGTCGGAGCGTCAAAACAGAAACCCCATTGCCAACCATCGGCATCATCAAATGCCAATCGGTATTGAAAACCAGATTGTTGTGTTGCTGTAAATCCTGAAATATCTAAAGGATCACTCGAAAATGAATCTCTTGTTCCACTACAAAAGTCTCCAAGAGGTTGGTCTGCGCTAGGGCCAAACACTTGCCAGACTACCCAAGCAGCTGCATCAGCATCCCAGTATTCTAGGTTTAGCGAGCCTCCTAAGTCATTGTAGGTGTAGTCAACATTGACATTAAGCCATGTTTCTCCAGCGGTAAAAGCTGCTGAAATGTCTATAACTGGTGATTCTGCGGCAATGTCATTATTGTTGCCATTACCTGCATCATCATCGTCAAAAGCGAAGTTTCCTGTTAGTGTTGGATCTGCTTCAAATGCGTTCGGATCTGTATTATATGTACCTGTAACTGACCAGTTTGTGTTTGGCCAACTCGCGGGTTGATTTAATACTTGTGCATATGAAAACGTGTAAAATAACGTTGCCATACATAGCAATGTAATTTTTTTCATAAAAAAGTTGGTTAATAGTTAGTAGCCCTAAAAATAGTAAAAAAAAGTAAACTTAACTTTACTTTAACATTTAAGTTGCGAAAAATGCGCCTTATTGGTTAAATTTTAATTTTATATATACAGGAAAGTGATCGCTGTAGCCACCTAGGTATTTTCTCCCAGAGTAGGTTCTAAAAGGAGTTCCTTCGTATCTTCCTTTCCAATTGGTCAGAAAATGATCGTCAAAAATATCTGCCGACGCAAAGCTGTGTGTCCCTTTTTTGTAATTGAAGAAGTTTGTAGAGAAAATAATTTGATCAAATAGGTTCCATTCGCCTCTATAATTAAGACTTCCTTTGTAGATTGTTAATAGCTTTTCCATCGGATTGTATAAATCAGCCCGCATTAAGTGTTTTTGTATGCTATCATCAGTTGGATTGTCATTAAAATCACCCATAACAATAATATGCGGATCAAATTCTGTATCCTGAATGGTTTCTATTTTTTTACGAACTACTTGTGCTGCTTCAATGCGTTTGTGAGCAGTTTCCGCCGAACCATCTCTACGAGACGACCAATGATTTACAAAAACATGAATGTCTTCTCCATGCATTACACCTTTTACATACAACGTATCTCTGGTATAATCACGTACGCCTTCTTCATTATATAATAATATAGGGATCGATTCGGAATGGATAACTTGAAAATGTCCTTTTTGATATACTAAGCCAACATCAATTCCTCGTTCGTCAGGCGAATCGTAATGAACAATGTCATAATCAAACGCGCGGAGTTTTTCAGAATGCACTAAATCGGTCAATACTTTTTTGTTTTCTACCTCAGCAACACCAATAATTACAGGAGCATTTCCTGTTTCATCGGTACCTAAGCTAGCAATAGCAGTACTTAGTTTGTAGAGTTTCTTTTCATAACGTTTTGGAGTCCAATTCCGATCTGCTTCAGGCAAAAAATCATTATCCAACACATTTTCATCATCAACAGTATCAAATAAGTTTTCTAGATTGTAAAATGCAACCGTATGATAGGATTGTTTTGTGTTGTTTTTCTCCATATTATATGTAAAAGTCCTTTATAAGACATAAATGTACTAAAATCAATAAAGGAATTGCGTAACTTTGCTTTTTATTTTATTTATGTTAGAAAAGAAAACTATTGCGTACGAACGCGCTGTACTTGTAGGAGTGATTACAAAAGAACAAGACGAAACCAAATCGAAAGAATATTTGGACGAGCTTGAGTTTTTGACGTATACTGCTGGCGGCGAAGTCGTAAAACGATTTACACAGAAGATGGAAATTCCAAATCCGAAAACATTTATTGGAACAGGAAAAATGGAAGAGGTGGAGCAGTTTGTGAAAACAAATGATATTGGTTCGGTTATTTTTGATGACGAATTATCGCCTTCACAACAAAAGAATATTGAGCGTTTGTTGAAATGTAAAATTATTGATCGTACAGGATTGATTTTAGATATTTTTGCACAGCGTGCACAAACGAGTTATGCGCGTACACAAGTAGAACTGGCACAATACCAATATTTATTACCACGATTGACAGGTTTATGGACACACTTGGAGCGTCAACGAGGTGGAATTGGAATGCGTGGACCTGGAGAAACAGAAATTGAAACGGACAGACGTATTGTACGTGATAAAATTTCGTTGCTTCGTAAAAAAATGGTTACCATTGATAAGCAAATGGCGGTTCAGCGTGGAAATAGAGGAGCATTGATTCGTGTAGCGTTGGTAGGATATACCAATGTTGGGAAATCGACCTTGATGAATGTAATTAGTAAAAGTGATGTATTTGCTGAAAACAAACTTTTTGCCACTTTAGATACTACGGTTCGTAAAGTTGTTATTGGAAATTTACCTTTTTTGTTGAGTGATACCGTAGGATTTATTCGAAAATTGCCGACACAATTGGTAGATTCATTCAAAAGTACTTTGGATGAAGTGCGTGAAGCAGATTTATTATTGCATGTTGTAGATATTTCGCATCCTAATTTTGAAGATCATATTGCTTCGGTTAATAAAATTTTAGGAGAAATAAAAAGTGCCGATAAACCAACAGTAATGGTGTTCAATAAAATTGATGCGTATAGTCATGAAACTATTGATAGTGACGATTTGGTTACTGAAAAAACCAAAGCGCATTATACTTTAGACGATTGGAAACGAACGTGGATGAATGCCATGGGCGAAAACGCCTTATTTATTTCTGCCATTAACAAAGAAAACATAGACGAGTTCAAACGTAAAGTATATACAGTGGTTCGTGAAATACACGTAACTCGCTTTCCTTACAACAACTTTTTGTATCCTGATTATGAAGAGTTGGACTCTTAATTACCGTCTTATTTCATAAAAGAATAGCGAATAGTAGATACTGTTCGCTATTTTTTTTAAATTTATGTCAAAATTAGGTCATTCTAATTGCGTATATATTCCCCTTAAAACTTTTAATACTGTTGCATTGCTGTGTTTTTGTTGTTACAAAAGCATTGCACATGTGTACGTGGAATCCGAAAAACGTAAGAGTAGGAGCAATATTAAAATAAAGTAACATGAAAAAAAGTTTGCAAAAATTAACCTTGCACAAAAGTGCTATTTCAAATTTGAGTCAATTAATTAAAGGAGGATTTAGAAGAGCTAATGATACGTTTCCAACCAATGATCCTACAGCAAATACAGGATGTTTTGATTGCTCAGTAACTTATTAATTTAATAACCAAAACCATATACTTATGAAAAAAAGTTTCAACAAATTAACACTCAACAAAAAGTCAGTTTCAGATTTATCAACTACAATTAAAGGAGGACTTAGAAGACAAGAAGATACATTTGACACCTTTACTACAGGACCAGGTGGTCCAACAGCATTGACAATGTGTTTTATATGTCCACCTGATACGTTATAGGGTACAAACAATACGTGGTATCCGAAAAACGTACGAGTAGGAACTAATTAAGAAAACTTAGTCATATGAAACAAAGTCTTAAAAAGCTGGAACTGAATAAGAAATCAGTTTCCAATTTATCTCAAAAAATTAAAGGAGGAATAGCAGATACTATCAAAACAATTGATACTATTTTAACGACGACAGATCCAACACTTCAAACAATGTGTTATCACTGTCCACCAAGACGAGATTTTTAAAAATATATTTTAAAACGGATAAAGCGGCTGCCTGAAAAGTATAAAAACGTCATTCTGAATCATGTGCTGAACTTGATTCAGTATCAATTCAGAATTTCAGACAGCCTCTTTTTTATATTATAATTTATTTAATTTTCTCTCATCACTACAATCCTTCTTCTTGCTTCAAAAAGCTAGAAACTGTTTCGCCT
>NZ_LBMG01000069.1 GCF_001005315.1 Kordia jejudonensis | reverse complement strand
ATAATGGCGATGGTATTGCCGATGATGATGAAGATACAGCAGTAGTAGTTCCACAACTAGCTGACTTGAGCATTGTAAAAGCTATAGATAACAGTAGTCCAAACGTAGGCGATACCGTAACGTTTACGTTAACAGTAACTAATGCAGGACCAGACATAGCAACGAATGTAGCGGTAGAAGATATTTTACCAATAGGATATACATTAACAGATGTAATCGGTACAGGAGCAAACGTGCCATTCACAGGAAATACAGCAAGTTGGAGTGGAATTACGATTCCAGCAAATAATGGAGAAGTAGTACTGACGTATACGGCTACAGTAAATACACCGACAGGAGCTGCTGGAGAATATACGAACAGTGCTCAAATAACAGCAAGTGATCAGTATGATCCTGATAGTACAGTGAATAATAATGTATCAAATGAAGATGATCAAGACGAAGTAACAATTGTTCCTAATCAAGCAGATCTTTCATTAACAAAAGTTGTTGTTGATGGAGATACAACACCGTTAGTTGGATCAGAAATAACATTCCAAATTACAGTTACAAACGATGGACCATCAGATGCTACAGGAGTGGAAGTGACTGACTTATTACCATCAGGATATGATTTTGTATTGTTCAGCTCTACTTCAGGAGCTTATAACGAAACAACTGGTGTATGGAATATAGGAGCAATTATGAATGGAACTTCTGAAACTTTACTTATCGACGTATTAGTAAATGCTACAGGCGATTATAATAATATAGCTCAAATTACGGACTCAGATGTTTTAGATATTGATTCAATACCAAATAATGATGACGGAGATCAAAGTGAAGATGACGAAGACAATGCCGTTGTGACACCAGTACAAATAGTAACGGATTTATCATTAACAAAAATAGTTGTCGATGGAGATACAACACCATTAGTAGGATCGGAAATTACATTCGAAATTACAGTAACTAATGATGGTCCACAAGACGCTACAGGTATCGAAGTAACGGACTTATTACCATCAGGTTACGACTTTGTATTATACAGTTCTACAACAGGTTCATACGATGAAACAACAGGATTGTGGACAATAGGTAACATGCAAAACGGAGCAACGGAAACCTTACTAATAGATGTATTGGTAAATGCTTCGGGTGATTATCTAAATGTAGCACAAGTTACAGCTGCCGATATTTTGGATATAGATTCTGCACCAAACAATGATGATGGAGATCAAAGTGAAGATGATGAAGACAATGCATCGGTAACTCCAGTACAGGTAGTGACAGACTTATCGCTTACCAAAACAGTAGTTGATAATGATATAACACCTTTAGTAGGTTCAGAAATCACATTCGAAATTACAGTAACTAATGATGGTCCACAAGACGCTACAGGTATTGAAGTAACAGACTTACTACCATCAGGTTACGACTTTGTATTATACAGTTCTACAACAGGTTCATACGATGAAACAACAGGATTGTGGACAATAGGTAACATGCCAAATGGAGCAACGGAAACCTTATTGATCGATGTGTTAGTAAATGCTTCTGGCGATTACAACAATATTGCACAAGTAACGGCAGCCGATATTTTTGATATAGATTCTACACCAAACAATGATAATGGCGATCAAAGTGAAGATGACGAAGACAATGCCATTGTGACACCAGTACAAATGGTAACGGATTTATCATTAACAAAAACAGTTGTCGATGGAGATACAACACCTTTAGTAGGATCAGAAATTACATTCGAAATCACGGTAACCAATGATGGTCCACAAGACGCTACAGGTATTGAAGTAACAGATTTATTACCATCAGGTTACGACTTTGTATTGTACAGTTCTACAACAGGTTCATACGATGAAATAACAGGATTGTGGACAATAGGTAACATTCCTAATGGAGCAACAGAAACTTTACTTATCGACGTGTTAGTAAACGCTACAGGCGATTATAACAATATTGCACAAGTTACAGCCGCTGATATTGCTGATATTGATTCTGCGCCAAACAATGACAATGGCGATCAAAGTGAAGATGATGAAGATAATGCAGTAGTAACGCCAGTAGATGCAATGGCAGACTTATCTCTCTCCAAAACTGTTGAAAATAATTTGGTTACACCAAATGCAGGAGATCAAATTACATTTGTAATTACGGTAAGCAATGCAGGACCAAATGACGCTACAGGTGTTGAAGTTGTTGATTTACTTCCAGCAGGATTTGATTTTGTTCAATACAACTCAACATCAGGAGTTTATGACGAAACAACAGGATTATGGACAGTAGGAACAGTTCAAAACGGATTTACTGAATCACTGTTTATAGAAGTAATTGTAAATCAACCTTCAGGAGTTGTAGATGAATATCTCAACATTGCTCAAATAACAGCAAGTGATATTGAAGATCCTAACAGTGACCCTAATAATGACGATGGCGATCAAAGTGAAGATGATGAGGACAATGTTTTAATCATGACTGAAACAGCAGATTTAAGTTTGGCAAAGACAGTAAGTAATATAAATGCAAATGTTGGAGAAGTTATTACCTTCACATTAACGGTAAGTAATGCAGGCTCAGTTGGCGCCACAGGTGTTGAAGTAGAGGATGTGTTACCAATAGGATATAGCAATATTACAAACATAAGTAACGGTGGAATCCTCACAGGAAACATCATTACGTGGACAGGATTAAATATTCCTTTAACAGGATTAACCCTCACATATGACGTAACTGTAAACATGCCAACATTTGCAACAGATGAATATCTCAATATTGCTCAAATTACAAGAAGTGATCAATTTGATCCAAACAGTCAGCCAGCAAATGATGACGGAGATCAAAGTCAAGATGATGAAGATGCTATAAGTATTACAACTCCTTCAACGGATCTTGAAGTGTTAAAAGCAGTAAGTAATACAAACCCAGTCATAGGCGATAATATCATATTTACAATCACAGTAACCAATCTTGGAGGTCTTAATGCTACTGCTGTTGAAATTATGGATATACTACCAACAGGATATGAGTTTATCTCAGCAGATACAAGTAGTGGAACATACGATATAAGTTCAGGATTGTGGCAAATTCCTTTAGTAGCTACAAGTACATCACAAACGCTAAGCATGACTGTTAAAGTATTAGATGTAAATGATTACCTAAATGTAGCTTCATTAACAGGATTAGATCAAGTAGATGCAAATAATGATAATGACAATGCAGAAGCAACAATTGATCCGCAATGTTTAGGTATCTACAATGAATTCTCTCCTAATGGAGACGGCACTAATGAATTCTTTACGATAGATTGTATCTCTAATTATCCAAACAATACCTTAGAAATTTATAACAGATGGGGGAACATTGTGTACAGTAAAAAAGGATACAACAATACGTTTGATGGAACTTCAAATGGTAGAGCTACCATATACAAGGAAGAAAAATTACCAGTAGGAACTTACTATTACATCTTAGATTTAGGAGATGGTTCAAGAAAAAGAGCAGGTTGGTTATACATAAACAGATAATTTAAAGCATAATTTGAAAATGAAATCACAAATCAAAAAAATAGTAGGATTACTAATTATAATGTCTGTTTATACAAGCGTTGCACAGCAAGATCCTCAGTTTACAAATTACATGTACAACACCATGAGTGTCAACTCTGCATATGCAGGTTCACGAGGACATTTGACCATATTTGGGTTACACAGATCACAATGGGTTGGACTTGATGGAGCACCTCAATCACAATCGTTCAGTATTGACTCTCCTGTAGGAAAAAATGTAGGACTCGGTTTATCACTGGTAACGGATCGCTTAGGACCTTCTGACGAAACCTATTTAGATGGAAATTTTTCGTACACAATTAGCCTATCCAATAACAGACGACTCTCTTTCGGGGCAAAATTAGGAGGTCGTCTGTTAAATATCGATTGGTCACGGGGAACAACTCAAAATCCAGATGTTGTCTTTCAACAAAACATCAATAATAAATTCCTACCAACCATAGGAGCAGGGATATATTTACATAGCGATAAAAGTTACTTAGGAATTTCAATTCCTAATTTTTTAACCAACGAGCATTATGACGAAGTGCAAGAATCACTCGCCGCAGAACGATTGCATTTCTTCCTTATCGGAGGAACAGTCATGGATGTTAGTGAAACTGTGAAATTCAAACCTGCATTCTTTCTAAAACATGTAGTTGGAGCACCATTAATATTCGATGTATCTGCAAACTTTATGTTTAATGATAACTTGCGGCTAGGATTAGCTTATCGATGGGACGACTCCGTAAGTGGACTTATAGGATTTCAACTAACAGAACGCTTCATGTTAGGATATTCATATGATTACACCACAACGGAACTTCGTAAGTTTAACTCAGGAACCCACGAAATTATGTTGCGATTCGAATTGATAACTAGAGATAAAAAACTAAAATCACCACGTTTCTTTTAACCCTAACGACTATGAAAAAAACAATAACTATAATAGCAGTATTTGTGATAAGCTTTGCGTTAGGTCAACAAAAAACCGTGCAAAATCAATCCATAAGTGATACCATTCAAAAAAGTACCACAAAAAAAGCAGATCGATTATTCGAACGTATGTGGTACAAAGAAGCAGCAGCTATCTATAAAGATGCTGTAGAAAAAGAGCGTAGCAAGCAACATAAAAATAATAGAAACAGAAAAAATACTTCTGAAAAAACAATTCAATACAGAATACTACTTCAAAAAACTGGAGATGCATACTATTTCAATACAGATATGAAAAACGCTGTAGTGTATTATGACATGCTTATTGCCTCATTTATAGAAGAAGTGCATCCTGAATACATCTTCAGATATGCACACGCGTTACAAGGTGTCGGAGAATATAGACAAGCAAAACGTTGGATGAAACAATTTGCCAAACGCACCAAAAATGATGACATTCGTCCAGAAAACTTTAACCAAGAAGGGGTAACTGTTGAAGACATCTTAAATATTCCACCAAAATATACACTCAAAAATATTTCGATAAACACAAAATATTCAGATTTTGGACCAATGTACTATCAAGATCAACTCGTATTTTCTTCTGCAAGAGATACTATGACATATCATACCAGAATATATCATTGGAATGAACAGCCTTTTCTAGATATGTATCTGGGCGAACTAAATGCATTAGAATCTGATGTACAACTCATAGAAGAATTTTCAGAAAATATCAATACCAAATTTCATGAAGCTACCTTAGCATTCTCATTAAATCAAAAGAAAGTATATTTCACTAGAAATAATTATGACGGCGATTTGGGTCGTGATGATGAAGGTGTAAATCACTTAAAACTTTATAGCGCTGATCTCAGATATGATGATTATGAAAATGATGAAGAAAGAAAAAAAGCTATTGAAAATGGAAAATATCGTATGGATAATGATAGCCTTCCTCGTTGGACAAACATTAAAGAACTTCCATTCAATAGTGAAGAATATTCTGTGGGACATCCGACGATAAGTGTAGACGGTAAAAAACTATACTTTGTTTCGGACATGCCAGGATCAATTGGTGCTACAGACATTTTTGTAGTAGATATTTTAGACAATGATGAATATTCTCAGCCAAAAAATCTTGGAGCAACCGTAAATACTTCGGGCAGAGAAATGTTTCCGTTTATCACAGATAATACATTGTATTTTGCATCTGATGGACATTTAGGTCTTGGAGGGTTAGATGTATTTGAAAGTGATATTAAGGAGGAAACCTTTCAAATTCCTATAAATCTAGGGGCACCATTAAATAGTAAATTAGACGACTTTGGGTTCATACTACACAAAGATAAAGACAAAGGTTTTGTATGTTCTAACAGACTAGAAGGAAAAGGAGATGATGATATATACTCATTTATTGTTGATCCTACAATAAGTTGTACTCAAGTTGTAGAAGGTGTAGTGCGTAACAAAAAAACAAAAGAACTCATTCCTTTTGCTACAGTATCTTTGTATGATCAGTCAGGAAAAGAAATACAAAGTGTGTTGGTTGGAGAAGATGCTGCATTTACATTTCAGCTAAACTGTAGTACAAAGTATCTTGTGCGAGGAGAAAAACAAAAGTATTCTTATGATGAAAAAAGTATAACTACACCAAAAACAGATGTAAAACTAAATCTGGGACTTGGACTTGATTTAAGTATGGACTTGAACTTAACGCCTGAAACATCTCCAGAGCCAATAGTTGAATTTAAAGTAGGCGATGACATTCGACATATCTTGGGAATTAATATTATTTATTTTGATTTTGATAAAGATTTTATTAGAAGTCCCGATGCAACAGCTGAACTGCAAAAAGTAATCTTGTTTATGAAAACGTATCCAAAAGTTCACATTGATGTACGTTCGCATACAGATTCACGTGCAAGTGATAGGTATAACCTTAATTTATCTAAAAGACGAAATAAATCTACCATCGACTACATCGTAAATGTTGGTGGAATTGATAGAAATCGACTCACAGGCGACGGTTATGGAGAAACACAATTAGTCAACAAATGTGAAGATGGTGTAAAATGTACTGAGGCAGAGCATGATTTAAACCGACGAAGTGAATTTATCATTACCAAGATGTAATATCAGTACTATCCTAATTATTCTAAACAAAAAAAGCTTCTATATAATTGAGGCTTTTTTTGTTTTAAATATGTTACTTAAATTAACATTTTAAGTATGGCAACTTGTATTTTTACGTGAAGAATCACAAGATGACTGCTCCGTATTTGTATTGAGAAAGTATTGTGAATTGCTTTAGCTTCGCTGAATCTCAGAAACATTTTACAACAATTGATGTGTTTTTTAAAATGTACCTGTATTGATTATTGTAGCAAGCTAACAAAGATTTCAAATTGTATTTTTATGTGAGGAATCACAAGTAAAAAAGATGATGAAGTAATAAATATTAGGTTGTGAATTGCTTTAGCTTCGCTGAATCTCAGAAACATTTTATTATCATTGATGTATTTTGTAAAATGTATCTGTATTGATTATTGTAGCATGCTAACACAGATTTCAAATTGTATTTTTACGTGAGGAATCACAAGGTGGGAACAAAACCATTAAGTCCGCCTAAGTTGTGAATTGCTTTCAAATTGTATTTTTACGTGAGGAATCACAAGCCAATATCGAATATTAAACCGTAAACGCCTGTTGTGAATTGCTTTCAAATTGTATTTTTACGTGAGGAATCACAAGTTTGAGGTTACATTGTACTCTTTAAATTCCGTTGTGAATTGCTTTCAAATTGTATTTTTACGTGAGGAATCACAAGTCATTTTTTTCAATAGTTGTTGTCACGGTAGTTGTGAATTGCTTTCAAATTGTATTTTTACGTGAGGAATCACAAGTTTTCAGCCACAATATACACATGTTTGACAGTTGTGAATTGCTTTCAAATTGTATTTTTACGTGAGGAATCACAAGGCACAGGCGTGAATTGATTTTGCCTTTGGTGTTGTGAATTGCTTTCAAATTGTATTTTTACGTGAGGAATCACAAGCCGCCGCGATTTATGAAAACGAATACTCAGTTGTGAATTGCTTTCAAATTGTATTTTTACGTGAGGAATCACAAGAGCAGATCAGCTCAAAGCTTTTTTAGCTATGTTGTGAATTGCTTTCAAATTGTATTTTTACGTGAGGAATCACAAGTCACTTAATGTGAAGCCTTTAAGTTCCCCAGTTGTGAATTGCTTTCAAATTGTATTTTTACGTGAGGAATCACAAGCATTCGCCTTAAGGCACTTTCTACACTTTCGTTGTGAATTGCTTTCAAATTGTATTTTTACGTGAGGAATCACAAGATAGAGACTATTTTGAAAAAAGGCTGCCCCGTTGTGAATTGCTTTCAAATTGTATTTTTACGTGAGGAATCACAAGGTCAATCCCGAAATGTTGAATAAAATCAATACTTCGGGATTACTTTTTACAATTAAAAAAATAAATCTTCTTAAACCATTTTTTTTGAATATTACCTCATTTTTTTATCCTAAAATAATTCTAGTTGCTGAACAGGCTGTGGAATATCTATAGGCTTTACACCGTGGAAGAGTTCCATTTTCTCAAATTGCTTATCAGTTATTTCCAAAATACAAACTTTCCCATGTTTAGGTAATATACTTTTGACTCGCTTTGTATGTACCTTAGCATTTTCTCTACTTGGACAATGACGCAGATAAATTGAAAATTGAAACATCGTAAATCCATCATCGATCAGCTTCTTGCGAAATAGCGAAGCAGCTCTACGTTCTTTTTTTGTTTCCGTGGGTAAATCAAAAAATACTAATACCCACATAATTCTATAGGCATTAAATCGATTTGTATTTGATAACATGACATAGTAGTGTATTAATCAAGTATTGGATATTTTATGTGTCGTAATTCTCCATAATAACATTTGTACAGACTAGCTGTTGTGGTGGTTACAGCTACCATTAATGGGCGTTCTACACCATCAATCCATACATCTTGCGTAGCTATATTAAGCAAGTATGCTTTACTGTCTTTGGTTAGCTTTTCAGGAACTCCGTATAGCGAAATATAATTGTATACCATTTTATCAACAAAAGGTCGGTACGGTTCCATAATATCATCTGCTAAGCAATACGGATTATATTTATTGCGATGAAAAATACCCAAAACAGGCAATAGACCACTACTGACTAATGCCCTTGCCACAATGCTTCGTAGTACTGTATATCCAAAATTTAATAAATTATTAGGCGCATTTCCAAAGCGTTCTCTAGTAAAGTTTTCAAATAAATATTTCCAATGATGTTGCGCCGCTTTTGCTTCACAGTTGGTAGTATCGCCACTTTTTACATGTTGCCAATACAAATCCATCTGCTCATAAGGCTTGTTATTTGATTTTAATAGCGCTTGTTGGTTTTTAATTTTTTGCGTTATGGTTTGCTTCCATAATTGTTTTTTTAAAGGTTCAGAAGCTGCAATTTGGTGCTTTATACGATCTGAATGTTCGGTATGTCCATACAGCGGTAACATGATACCAAATGGCAAATGATGTGCATCACAACTTACCACAGCTACATTATTTCCTTGTAGCTTTATTAATAATTGATTACTTAACGTAATTTGATAATGATCCAACATCAACAAAGCTATATCTTCAATAGGAATTGTTCCTTTAATACTTTTGTCTTCTGGATCTTCTACTACTAATTGTTTTTGTTTGAGTCTTAAATAAGCGGGGGAACCAACATAAATGGTACGCTTTATCATAACTTTTGTTTTTTAATATTCTCCTACGTGTACAATGTTTCCAATATGATTAATTCTTACTTTTACTATCTGATCTACTATCTTTAAACTTTTAAGCCTAAAAAAGGTAATTTCTTTTAATTCTTTTTTATCTATCAATTCCGTTTCCAAATGATGCCTAAAGACATAATCTCTGAATGAAAACTTTTGAACTCTGAATAAATGTTTGCTAATGATCGTATTATGTTTTTGTTCTTTTAAATGAATTGCTTTCGGATTAAAATTTTCTGAAGGAAATACAAACATTTCATTTTGCTTCATCGTAAATAAAAATTTCCAACCTAGATTTTCATTGAGTGTCTTGTCAATGATTGGGATTCCTAAATTTACACGTGCTACCGCTTCATAGAAAGAAACTACTACGTCGTGCAGTTTTCCTTGTTGGTCTTTATAAATAGCTACATGATGATTATTTCCTGTACTCACAAAATCAACAGCAATACTTTTACCATTTTTAGTCAATATAGGTTGTCCCAAATGATCTTTTTTTGAATGTAATGCTTCCGCATTTTTAATACCATCGATCCGAACTCGTTTTATGGAAATTCCTTTTTCCTTATTTAGCCAAATAGGATTTTTTTCAAGTTCAGAAAATGCTAGTTTAACATTTCCATTATGTTTTTGCAAGCGTTGTTTTAAAATGTTTTGCACGTCTAAATCAATGATTTTTAATAGACTTTTCTCATCTTTAAAATTATCAGGATTTATTTCTTTTCTTATGGTATAATTATCTTCAAAATACTGTGTTTTAACAATTTCTGGTAACAGTTTTGTTTTTGTTTCATCTAAATAAATAGGATGCTTGCTAAGACTATTTTTTCCAGCGAATGCTTTTTTGGGATCATTATCATATGTCGCCAAACGTTTTAGTAATGCTTCTCGATAGGTTGGTTTGGTAACTTGTTGAACCTTTTCGATAGTAAACTTACTCGAAACTTTTTCTTGTGCTACAATCACTTTTTTGGTGTGACTGTATACGGTTTCCATGTGTAATTTACCTCTTGGTGTTAACTGCACTTTTTCATTAAGTACGCCTTTCTGACTTGTTTTGGTCTTGTTTTTATTTTTGGTAACAACTTTGTTTTTATTTTTAAAAGAGATCAAAATTTGCTCCAAGTGATCTTTTGTTATCGTTCTGAAATTTTTTAATGGTGGAATAAATTTTCGCTTCTTGTTTCCATCCTTCACATAAACTTTCGTGATCTTATTTTTGATTCCTTTTAAGTTACTTTTGTTATGATCTATTTCTTCATCTTTGAGTCCATAAATAGCATTTAAATTATTCAGGTATTGAACATGATCGTGTGTTGTAAAAGCAACTGTTAAGGCATCCATGGCATGATGACGATGATCATTTCGTTTTGTCCAATCTTTTATGATCTCAACACTATTTCCATTTTTACGAATTTGTTTTTCTGTAAGTCCCAACGCTTGATATTTTGGCAAGTTAAGTTCTTTCATAACATTAATTAAATCCCAATCTTTCCGTAGTTTATCAGTAATCCGTCCAGAAGTCGAATGTACAGTTCTAAAGACCTCTTTAAGCATTTGTGTTGCTTTTTTGGCAATATATTGACTGTTTCGCAAATCGCGTTCTATGAAACCTTCGGGAAGTTCGCTTCTTGAGATGAGTAGTTTTTTATACTTCCCTTTTGATATTTTTTTTGAATGGTATAATGTTTCAACACGTGCAATATAACTATCCAAATCGCTCGTGTGTTTATTTGTAATAAAATCTACAGCTGTAGCATCCGCTTTGGCTAAATTTACCTCTCGATACGCTAAGGTTTTATTGGAAAAAGAATCATCAAATAAAATCGCTTTTGGGATAATATGCTCAATGTCAATTTCTTTTGAGAACAATTTTTCTTTAGGAATGTATGTGTTTGTAAAAAGAGTTTTATATCCATTCAGACTCAGTTCTTCATACAATTTATACTTTACAATATCACTTTTAGTCGGATGTTGTATACCAAAACCCTTTTGAAGCAACTTTCTAATCGTTTGGTTTTTTGCAGTGGCTTCATTAATATGTTTTGTCATATCAGCACGTTCTTTTGCCGATTTTTTTAATTCTCTTGACAACTCTACACGAACTTCATCTGGCTTTCCATAGGTTTCAATTACTTGATTGACCAAATTTACCATTTGGTTCAAAATTTTCTCTACAACAGGATTTCTTAGCTCATTCTTTTTCAGCAGTGAAAGTTTTTCATTCAAAATTCTATTTTCCTGTTCTTCCGCAGTTAGGGAATGGGAATGATTGTATTTCGCAAGTCGTGCAGCTTCCGAAAAACCATGCCCATCTATTAAAAAAGGAATGATTTTGCGAATGGCTCTGCTACTCAAGTTTCCATAATCTTGCTGAAAAGATACGTTTACTAACAAACTCGCATAATGTGGCTTAAAACCATATGTTTCATGAAGCTTCTTTTTTAGCGCAACATTCGTATCTCCATATAACAATCGATCTGCTTCGGTTATTTTTTTACCATCTTCAGCTGCGTAGAGCAAATGCCACAATTGATAACTTTTTTGTTTGTCAAAATTATTTCCTTCAATCGTAGTATCAAAAGTTAAAATTTCAGAATTTATTCCTGCTTCTTTAAAAATAATTGCTAATTCAGTATGAATTTCTTCCGCAGTTTTTTTACTCCAATCAAAACCATATCCTTCAATTTCAGCAATGCGTTGATACACATTATACAACACTTCATTTGTTCTATTACCTTCAATTTCTTCAAAATTAGCTTTCCAATAATTAGGAGTTTTTAATTGAAGTAATTTTTTGAGCTCTTTACTTTTTAAAGTACCTCTAAGATTCAATTCTTCAAATACAAACTGTCTGACTTCATCTTCAAATTCTGTAAATTTTATCTTTTCGTTCGTTTGAGTATGTTCAAATTCTAAATGATTCAAGTTTTGCCAAATTTTAAACTCTTGAAACAAAGGAGAAGATTTAGGAATTGCTTTGTGTCCTTTTTCAAACTGACAATCGGAAATCAAATGTTTTTGAGATTTTAGCTTCCGCTGATAAAAAATAATTACATCTCTAACTTCTTTTTTGAGTTCAGCAGTTAACTCCGAATGAAATTGTGCTTGCGTTTCCCAAATTTTTTCAAATTCATCTAAATAATCTTGACGATAAAACACTTGATTCTTCAAAGAAGTATGCCGATCTTTTTGAAGTTGTGCATATAAATTTTCGCCAACAGTTACATTTTTAAAATAAAGTGATTTACTTCGGTCGCTAATAGCGCCCAAATATCCACTAGATTTATTGATCTCATTATTAATAGCAACCAATACGTATGCTACTTCTGCAATTGAAAGTTGTTTGGTAAGTGCTTCATTTCTCCATGCATACTGTTGTAATCGAACATCATTTCGTTTTCCTTTATTTTCAGCAGTATAGATTTGATGAATCGCTAAAAATAGTTTTCTTGAGTTTTGTTGTCCTTGACCTTTTAATTTAGTGTACAATTCATCTGTTAAAATCGATTCATAAAATTGTTGTTGAAATTCCCAAATAGCATCAAACTCTTGTTGTAAATCCGATTGATAAAAGTCAGGAATATACTTTTTATTTTCTTTTAGTAGTTGATATACATATTGACCAGGCGTGAGTTGTTGGTTGTATAATTCTTTGGCAACAGCCATTCCATCAATCGCAATTCCTTCATCTTCATTTTTAACTTTACGACTACTTTTATATCCTCTTTTTTTATTAATAGCTAGTAATACGCGCGCAAACTCATCCTTCTCAATTTTATGTTTTGCAGCTTTTGCTCGCAGCGCTAATGTTTGGTGTGTAGTATAATTGCCTAATTCAGTAAGCACTGTATGTGTGTCAATAATACGATGCGTAGTAAGAATTTCTATCAAATTTTTTCTACGCAATTTAAAACGTTGTAGATTTCGTCTTGCTCCACGTTTTAATGTGCGATCTGCATTTGTTGAAAGTGGTCGTCCTTTTTCAAAATCTGTTTTCTCCTCAGCGGTTAAAGGATTAACTCTAACTCCTAATTTGATAATATCAGATAGTTCATTTTTGTTTTCAGCTTCATGGACCAATGCCCAGCCAATGGAGTTTGTACCTAAGTCTAATCCAAGAATTTTTTTCATAATAATATAACTTACATTCAAATTTAATAAAATTAAGGCTCATAACCTTCTATTGTTAAAAATAAATTCTATATTTGTATCAAATAGTTAAAGATTGTGTGCACGCAATCCTAAAATTTGTGTCCAAAACAAGTTTTTAGTATATCTAATATTTATACTTGACTATTTTTACAATTTTACCTTATGATTGACTGGAGGTTATGTTGTGAATTACTTTCAATTTTTAAAACTCCTTTTACTAAACTTTGGCGAGAGGAGTTTTATTTCGATAAAGATGAATTAAAAGTAATGATTATCATTACGGAAAACCACATTAAATAATGTAATTCTTTTCCGTATATTTGAACCATACAAATTGAAAGCAATTCACAATAAGGATTATTCCGTTGTGAAAACATTCAAAGCGGCATCATTGATGTCGCTTTTTTTATCTAACATTTCTATGAGAAAAAAACATATTGATTGTACGGTATAACCGTAACGATTTAATTTTCTTGCTTTTATCTTTGTTTATATTATAATCCCTTACTGCAATAATTAGATTAATCAGCCAAAAAAGTAAGAATACTATTCCGTTTCAAACGAATAAGTTATCAGTAATTAGTACATTACAATAAAGTGAGTATTAATTATAAAATAACTTATTATGAAAAAAATGTTCTTAACAGTAGTAGTTACAATTTTATGTTCTAGCGTGTACATAAGTTGTACGCCAGAAGTATTAACCAGTGAAGAAGAAACAGAAATTTTAACTGTTGATCCCTCAAACGACGGACAAATAGAAGATGAAGACGAAGAAGAAACAGGAGACGAATAAATCTCTTTCATATATTAAAGGCATCGTATTGATTTTTATCATTACGATGTCTCTAATTCATGTTTTTTATAATGATAAATATGATAAACTTACAGCGCATAAAAAAACATATAAACCTATAATTTCAGAACGTAAGGCAATAGAAATGGATTTATTGACTGACTTGCAAAATAATAAAATTAGTAAAACAGAATACATATCCAAGCTTCTTGCACACAAAGAACTTTATGCAAAAAAAATTAAAGATTACAATAAAGAAAAAAAGGAATTAGCATACGAGTTTTCATTTCACGGTAGAAATAGCTTCCATTATTGGCTATTTATTTTTGGGTTGGCTTTTTCATTCTTTTGCTTAGCGCTTCGGTATACATACAATATGATTGTGAATAGCAACAACAAATCATTAACAAAATCTTTTGTTTTTGAATCTTCGGCATGGTTAGCAGTCTCTTTATTTTGGGTATTTCATGCAGTTTTTGTAAATAATGCAGACCTTCCGAAACCTGTGTATGCCATTGTAATGTTTTTAGTTTGCTTATTGATAGGTTTCTCTATCTTATACACCATCAAATATATAGTTCACAGAAAAACACACACGCTAAAAAGCTACAAAAACTCTATTATAAAATTGATTTCTTTAGTGGCTGACATTAGGGCAAATCATTATTTCCACATGGCGGCAAAGGCGCAAAACGATCGTAACAAAGCGAGTATAGAAAAAGACGTAGAAATTGTGGATGACAAAATATTTTCAACGCTTGAAAAAGTTGCCGATGAAAGCTGATAAAGACAATATTATACAAATACTAAAAGAAAAAGGCTTGGTGATTGATGCGGTAACCGAAAAAGAACTTTTGACGGTGTACAGTATCTTTTTACAAAACTTGGTGGACGACGAAGTGACTATTTTGGAGGAAATTTTAAGAATTGAAGAAAAAATAGAAACTAATGAAAAGCTTACGTACTTAGAAGATGTATTTCACAAATATGTAATAAACACATACAAAAAAGACTAATCATCCTTTTTATTGACAAGGTCTGAAATTCTTTGAGATACTTTTATTTTTTCTACAAATTTTATAAATGAAGGCAGTGCCGTAAACTTTTTTTCCTTAAGCAACTGATAGGCTACTATCTTTTCGGGTGCTATTGTATCTAATACAGCAAAAACATCTTCTTCAATTTCTGTTTTCAAAATATCAAATTTGTCAACAAAAATTGGTTCTTTCCCGTGGCGAAGCCATTCTTTTGAAATTCCGAATTCTTTCTGAATCAAAATTAAATAACCATCATTCAAGGTATTTTTTAATACGGCTTTTCTAAACGTATCTACCTTTATACCAAGTCTTTCCGCAATAATTTTGTTGGTAAGATCGCTTTGTTTTAATGCTATTTTTAGGTGTTCTCTCATATATTAATAAGAAAATTTTCCGTTTTTTTTTTAAAAAAGGAAAATTTTCCTTTTATTTGTTGTAGTCTTAAACAAATGTAATGAAAACACGCTAAAAATCTCATTGTGGATGTTTAATGCTTCATTTTTTTCATGATACCAAATGTATTTGGTTAATTAAACAGGAAACTTCCTCTAAACAAAGGGGAAGATTCCTCTTACAAAACTCATTTGTTCTAAGTTTATTTGTAGTGAAGTAACGTATCGTACATTTCCCTTCCCCTAAAACTGAATTGCTTTTAAAAATAACCTTTAAAAACAATTTTATGAGAAATCATTTATTACCCCTTTTTAGACTCGCATTGGTAGTGTTGTTGTCTTTTATTTTTTCTAATTGTGAACGTGATGAAATCGTTGAATTAGAACAACAAGTAATAACACAAACTATTCTTGATTTTGAAGCAAAGCATGTTTCAGGTGTTACGCTTTTTCAAGAAAATAAAGCGTTAGAAAAACACATCACAAATACGTTTCATAATGACATAATTGAAAATGATCAAAACGCTGCGTTATATGATTTTAGTATCGATACTACTAACGTTCAAATCATAACAGGCGAAAACTTCAATTGTTACACGTTTGTTGTAGATCGCGATTATCCTACACCAAATATATTAGAAAATTACATATACACGATTTTTGATGATGGTGCTTATACACAAATGTTAGTAAGCTATCCTTTTTACGTTACGAATAACGAAATAGTGTATGACTTTGAAAATACAACAGGCGAATATATTTCTGATGATTCTTTATTAATTGGAGAAACAAGTGTTCCTTGTCCCAGCGGAACAGAAGAAATTGTTGCTTGGGAAGAAGGTGGTTGTGTTCCCGTAAATTGTGGATTGTCGGGAAACCATAGTCCAGGAGAAGCTTGTGTTGACGGAGTGGTACGCGCGCATTGGGCATGTAATACTGGAGGATGGATTGTAGTAGGTTGTGTATATACTAGTGGAGGCGTTTACACAGGAACTAATGACCCATACAATAACACGACAAGTGGTGGAACTAATACCGATCAAACTTCTTCAAACTATCCAAATTCGATACCAATTATCCCGAAAACAAAGAATGAAACACTACTAGATATTGACGGTATTACTCTTGAAATGAATGAGTGGTTGAATAATAATTTAGAAATTAAACTAGAATTACAAGAGTTTTACAATAATAACGATGATCCAATTACGCGTGCAATTATACTAGAGTTAATAGAATTGATGCGAGAAGAGTTAACAGCTAATTTAAATGTATTAAAATTTATCATTGAAGCAATTGAAAACGATAAATATAATAATGATATCGACACAGACTTCATAAGCTCTGTTCATCCATACATACAAACATTTTCACAGAATAATAATCCTCCAGCAAATTTGGAAGATTTATATGATGATATGGTTTCACATTTTATTATTCAATGTGCAGTTCTGAGATACAATCATCCTGATTGGTCAAATATGAGGATATTTTATGTAGCTACGAAGGATATAATTCACATACAATTAGATGTACTTGGTTTGATACCAGTAGTTGGAGAAATTGCAGACTTGACAAATGGTGTTCTTTATACCATAGAAGGCGACGGCGTGAATGCAAGTCTGAGTTTTGCTAGTATGATACCATTTGTGGGTTGGGCTACCATAGGAACCAAATATGGTTTAAAAGTAGTAAATATAGCAGGCGAAACAACTAAACTTATATGGAAAGTAGGAGTTGACGGATTAATTCAGTTTGGAAGAAGGTCACAATTAAGAAAAGTATTAAATTTACCTGTAGGCGATCCAAGACAGGCTCATCATATTATTCCTTGGGCTGAAGGCACTCACGAAGCAGTACAACAAGCGGCTAAAGCTGGAAATGCGTTTCATATGAATGAAGCTTTAAATGGAATTGCAGTAGCTGCTTGGCGAAATCAACCAAATCATAATTTATATAACGAAAGAGTAGCTGACAAATTAAATCAAATATTAAATTCGAGTTCAAATGTAGATGAAGTTTATCAAGGATTAAATAATTTTATAGAATCACTAAAAAGTATCATTGTAAATAATCCAAATACTCACCTCAATGATTTAATTTTCTAATTATAATATAAAGCATGGACATAAAAAAAGAAATAGATCGATTAATCAACGAATATTTTGGTAAACAATCAGAGCTTATAGCATCAATTTTGAAACCAAGTATTGGAATTAAAACGAGTGAATTCAATAATACTGAGATCCTTTCAAAATTTGGTGGAGTTCCAAAAGCGAAAAACGGTTTCTCGTTTCCAAAAGATAAAAATTACAGCTTGTTATGTCAGTTAGACCTAAGTGAATTTAAAATATTAGATGTTGAAAATATATTACCAGCAAAAGGTATATTATATTTTTTCATTGATAATAATATACAAACCTTTTCAGAAGAAAGTAGTTCTTTAGTTTTCTATCAAACATATGATAAAAAGGCTGATCTGGTTTATCAACAACAGCATCTAGAACATGTTTATAAAGAAATTAAATTAAACTTTTTTGAATATTATTCTTTTCCTTCATATCAAGAAAATGAACGTTTAAAGCTAAGCGAAGAAATAGATGATGATTTAATTGATGAAATTACAGAAGAAATACTATTTAATACTCAGGTTGGTGTTGGACATCAGATTCTTGGAGCGCCTCAAGCATTGCAAGGTGGTGTACACTACCATTTTGCTCACAGATATTTAGGATTTAAAGATTATAATTTAGACGAAAGTCAAAAAAAGCAAATTACCCAAATTCAGGATAATTTCATATTGCTGTTACAAATCGATTTAGAAGATACTAAGTTGTCTTTCTCAGAATTTAATATGGGAGTTTTATATTTTGGAATTTTAAAAGACGATCTAAATAAATTAAAATTTGACAGAACTGTTTTAATTTTTCAATCAACATAAAAAATTAGATAGATGAAATATTTTAGTATAATATGTATGCTTCTCGTTATTGTGGGATGCCAACCAAAAGTAAGAAAAGATAAAAATTTAATAGAAGATATCTTAATCCTTGAAGTTCCTTATGAAAAGCAAATAAAGGTTTTAGAAGAATTAGGATATAAACTGAATGACTCTATTCGTGAGGAGGACATTTTTGGACAATTGAGAGAATTAATAGATTATGGACATAAATTATCAAATAATAAGGTAAAAACTTTTGTTGAAGAAAATCCGTACCAAGATCTATATTTTACATTGGGTTGGACAAAATATGATAAAACAAGTAAAAAGTTTATTACGTTTACTGATAAATGTATCTGGTATGATTTAGAGTTTATAGACCCAACAAGTAGTGAATATATAACATTGATGAAGCGCATGGGGAAAATAACGAATGGAGAATTACAATTTGAGGATATAGAATACACTGTTGATACCGATAACAATGAATGGATAAAGTTTAAAGTTAATGGAATCAAGAAGGAATGGAAATTACTTCAAGTAGGTTATATAGATGATTCTTTCTTTACAAGATTTTTATACTTAACACAAGAATTCAATACAAAAGGGAGATATACTTATTTTGATAATGGTTCACAACAATTTGTAATTGATTACGCAACACCTTCTGAGCAAAAAGAATTTAATGAAAAAACAGGTTTACAACGACAATGGTTAACAGAGGGAAAACATTTTTCTATTCCTAAAGATGAGTAGTTAATTAATACTATCTAATATAAAATCAATGAAAAATCTATTGACATTTTTAATTAATATTTTCTCTACTTGGGAATTAATAATAATGATTATAGCCATATTATGTTTGATTCTATTGTTTGCGCTATTTCTTACTATTAGAAGTTACGTGAAGCGATTTGATTTTGATGATGAAATACAGAAATAAAAAAATAACACGTCAAGAAAGGATTCATTTTTTTAAATTTTTTCAAAGCACTTTTCCGAATATGAGTGCTTCATTCAAGACGTGTTTGTGGCAGGTTCCCACTTTCGTGGGAACAATGCTGTTTAGGGCAAGGCAGTTGATATGTATGGCTTACTTTAGACTGTCTTGCTAGCTAAACAAAAGTAAAAAAATAAAAACGAATGTTTAAGAATAGATTATATTTCAAAGGATTTATAGCAGGTTTTTTTACTGCGATAGGCTTTATTATTTTAGTCTTACTTTTTGCTTTATACTATTTTAAATATTTAGATTAAACAGAATAATTAACCAGATACCTTAATACTAGTAAAACTAAATTATTCTGAAAAGAACCTCAATTGTAATGATTGAGGTTCTTTCGTTAATTATTAAACCACCAGGTAAAGTAATACTTTAAGTGTGATGCAAATCACTATTTTTTAATGTTATTCTAGCTATTTGCAAAGTGAATTGACATCATTTTTTTTAGCACAAATAATAAATGTCATTTTTTATTTTTTTATTAAAAGCTTTTTTTTTCTTTAATTTTTTATTTATTTAATTTTTTTTCTTTCTTAGCTTTTTGATTAACAGTGATTTAAAAAAGTAAAAGTCAATGCGCTTTGACCTTTACTTTTTTTAATTGAAAAAAATAAAAGTTTTTTTTCGAAAAAGTTTTTAAAAAATAATTCCTGTCTTTTTTCTTTTTTATTAATCTCAATAAATTCTTTCTAAAAAATAGACCGCTAGCCCTTAGAAAAAATTGTCTTGCCTTTTGTTGCAAGCCCAGTCAAGATGATTCCATTTTAGGTAGAAACTATTGGAAAACTATATTAAAAAAATAGTCAAAAAAAATGAATGAGCCTATCACTAAACTTATAGAACGACTTTTTATTTCTGAAGCTACTATTAATTATATTTTTAGAGAAAAAAAATAAAAAAGCCGATCGAAGTCAGCTTAAAATTAGACACAAATTTTAATTGATTCATCACATACTCTCCTTGTATCAGGTTCAGGAATAGGTTCAGGATTAGATATAGTAATTGTTACTATATCATCACAATGAAAGAATGATGTTAAAATTGGTGTTATTCCTCCTTGAATTTTCGAGGTTGAAAAAGAGGAAATCGATTTTTTATTAAGATTTAACTGTTTTAAATTCTTTTTTTTCATGATTTAATTTTTAGAGTTATTAATTATACAACAACTAAAAAAGAATTTTCCTACCAATATGTAATTAATTGACATTAAAAAATAGTTACCATGAAAAGAAGAAGCTAAAAATACCAACCGAAGTTGACTTGAACTCAGGATAAAGTTTATTATTCTGTTGTCCATGCAAAAGCCATGAACAGTTGTATGTTGGATTTAGGGTAATTGTAGTGGTTGTTTTTGAAGGTGGCGAAGGTGTAATATATATCATTTGAGGTAGTATCCAAGAAACTAAATGTCATATCTACAATTGGCTAATTGTCCATTTTAGATGAATGAATCAATAAAACCATTGAAGTGTTTATGTTTGGTATAATGTTGCTCACTTTTGAGTTACTCTTTGGGAACTTAAAGGGAACTCTTGAATCACTTCTTGGTAACTT
>NZ_LBMG01000068.1 GCF_001005315.1 Kordia jejudonensis | reverse complement strand
ATAGGTCGGAATTTCTTCCGACCATGACTGAGCCGAAGCTCGCTTTTTTATAAATAATATTAGTTGTATTAATTTTTTTTAACACCAAAAACAACTACGTACACATGACCAAAAGCATGTTGCATAACAATCTGTTAAACAAGTATTGTCTGTTGCTTTTTCATCTGGACATACATCACAACCCGAACGTTGATGCGTTCCAGCAACTGGTACAGGATTTGCAACACCTCCGCTAATTTCGTCTAAGTTTGATACTGCTCTTTTGTTTAATGATAATTTTTTGACTTTCTTTTTTTTCATAATGATTGAAATTTTAGTGGTTATTATTAAGTTTAACTATTTACGTACTTCAAGCAATCCGATTTGGTATTAGGGAAAAACTAACTGTTTACTGTGCAGTTACAAATTTATTGGTGCTGGATTTACTATCGTGCAGATATCATCATTTCTAGTAAGTTGGCAATTTACATGACATATGGTAAGTTCACACCACGTCATACATTGTGTGTTACATAAGCTCCTTGGTTCACAAATAGAACCCGGATGTCCAGACTGATCTAAGTTTACAATTCCTCCTGTCGTAGCATCAAGAGTAGCAATTGCTTTTTTCTGGAGTGTTAGCTTTTTGAGATTCTTTTTTTTCATAAGTATACGTTTTGTGGTTGAAAAAACTTATCTCAATATTAGCTTGTTTTTCAGTTGTTTGAAAAAAATTGTGACGAATGCATGTGTTTTGTGATGAATGAAGTTTGTATTATTTTTCGCTTTTTTCAAGATGTGAAAGCAATGAGGAAGTATAACTTTTACTTACAGGAATGATTTCTTTTAAACCGTCTAAATTTAGTACGATACGTTGTGAGTTTCCTTTGTGATTTACTACATGTTGAAGATTTACGTAGTATTGTCGATGACATTTGATAATGAAATGATATGGTTTTAGCTTTTCAGCAATAAAACGCAATGGCGCTCTGAGTAATTGTGGTTTTTTGTCTCCTATGGAATAGATTTCTACATAGTTTCCTGAAGCTTTTACATATCCAATTAACGATGGATTTACTTCTATACATTGATTGACTACAGGAGATTTTAAAATTATTTTTTTGTTTGGACTGATTGTTTTAGTTGGTGTAACCGTTTCAAGTTGTGTATTATTTTTTTGGACGTTTTTTGTTGTGTATAATTTATCTAATAGTATGGTAATTATAAATAACGGCACACTAATTAGTATCGATCTTGGAATGGTTACAAAAAGGTAATAGTTGGTTGCTACCTCGCCAACATCCATCATGAAACGATGATATACGGTTCCAATGAAACCCGCAATACTCATGATTGCTATGAGTAATAACCAATGATGATAGGTTTTCCAAGGTCGTTTTTCGTTGGCATATTTTAGTTTTTTGAAGATGAGCCAATACAGTCCATATATGACCAATGCCGTGTTGATTCCGTATCCGAGTTGAATGATTTTGATAGGAATTTCATATTTCGGAATGGCTAAGTAGTTATCATACGGATCAAATGTGTAAACAAAGACGGTTAATACAGCACCAATAATGATGGCAAGTTTTAGATAATAGTTTTGATTATCTATGAGTTGGTGTTTTTGCTGGAAGTAGTAGGTTAGTTTTTCCAAAGTGTACGTTGCTGAAATTTTGATGTGCTTTTTAAATTTACAAAATGTTTTAATTTTTATGGCGTGTATTGATAGATTTTGTGATTAAATCAACGATTTTGTGATGAATGAAGTTCGTAGGTGCGTAAGGGATTGAACGTTTGTTGAAGCTCCTTGGAATGCAATGGAGAGAGCGACTCGTGAAAGCCCGACCTCTTTTTTGGAGAGGTTACGCCCAAATTGTTAACTTTTATACATAGAACTTTTCGTTCCGTAGCGCTGCTATGAGACTCAAAAAAGCTGTCAACAGTACTTAAAATTGCTAATTTTCACCTAAATCCGAAAAATTTAAATGAGTTCATAAAAAAATCCCCTATTGTAAAAATAGAGGATTGTGAAATAGTTGTTTGCGTTTCTTGATTTTGCAACGTAAACAAGTGTATACATGCATACAAAAATTGTTAGGAAAAATAGAGAAATAATGATTCTACAGCTTTTCAAACTGTAAGCTATTTTTATGGAACGATTTACATTTAATAAAAAACTCATTATCAATTAAATAACTAATAATGAGTTTATTATAGTCGAAGTATGTATTTAGTTTTTACTAAAAAAGAATCTTATTCAATAGTAAGTTTTGGATCTACCATTGCATATTTTAATACTTTCTTATTCGTTTCATCAATTAGTAAAAGTTTTATAAAATATGTAACAGATGATCCAGATTTTGCAGTTACTCTAGCTGTGGTCTGAGGCACCGACACATTTGAACGATGTAAATGCAAATAATTTTCTGATTCATGCATTTGATTGAATGCGTTACTATCAATCGTAGTTGTCAACATTTCATGATCTACGGAAGCTATTGGCGTAAAATATTTGTTCCAATCTGTACTGTTTTGTTTGAAACCATACATGCAAACAGTTCTTGAAGTGTCTACTAGTGGATTAATTTCATTCAAAATCCATCTTACTTTATCTCCAGGCTTGATTGATAAAGAGAAATTATCTCCAATACCGCTAAATATTCTGTGATCATTATCGTCATCATTTGTAGCGGTCATTGTTACATTTTTATTCCAGCTTTTACTACCTCCTATTGGATATTCCCAAGTTCCTTTTCCACTTAAAGATGCAATATATTTTGTGTTTACTAAAACGTTTATTGTCCAAGTTTTAAAATTTTTATTTCCCATTTTTAATATATTTTAATTGGTTGTCCTACTCTATTTTGGCTTTTCGGATTCTGCCAGGTATTTATCTTTTTGTACGCGTGATACCAATTCGGCGTACTTCTCCAGAAAGGTTTTCAAAAACGCTTACAGTTACGGCTTCATTATAATCCAAGCCGACAACTTGTGCATTACAGAAAAAACTGTAATTGACACCATTTACAATTTGTGTCGCACAGGCAATTGGTGTATATTTTATTCCTACTAGACCTCTCATAGCTTCGTTAAAAACATCAATAGCTTTATTGTTAATATCAGTATCGTACGGTGTCCAACCACCAGCTATACTGAAATGTGTAAAATTCTCTCTTGAAAAGTTTTGTGTTGTATCGTTTTCCATTTTTTTAGTTCTTATTGTTTATTATATTATTTTGTTTGCGTTGTTACTCTTGCTCTTGTAATCTTACAATTTCAGCTAGCTTTTTTAGATCATCGATACCAGCAATTTTAGTTGATTTGACTGGTTGATTTGACTTTTTTTCCCACTCTCCTTGATGGAGATAAGAATAATTAGCTGTTCCACTTTCCCAATCATCATCTAAAAGGATACTTGCATTAAAATTTTCGCCAAAACTACCTTCCGTTCCCATGTATCCCTTCAAATGGATCATGACAAAACATTTTCCGTTAGTACATAAATAATCATATGTCCCTGCTACAATTGATTCGACTAGTAATGGAGGATTTTTTGACTGAAAAATAACAGATCTTCCATTGGCTTTCTTCGTTTCTGGCGTTACTCCCAAATTGACAGTACACATAATTCCTCCTATTGAGGGATTGCCTATTGCTAGATTTACTAAAAATACTTCAGGCATTAAACTTGACATAATTTCAAAATTTTAATTGGTTCTCCTACTCTATTTTGGCTTTTCGGATTCCGCGCTGTAAAGCGAAGTTATTGACGTCGATGTGTTGCTTTTACAGGGTAAATGTAGTGTGTAATAGGAAACGTAACGGAACTAATTCGTAAGTGAAGAGATATTTGTTATAAGCGATGAAATTTGAGGTATGAGTGGATTTTGCGTAAGGGATTGAACGTTTGTTGGAGCTCCTTGGAATGCAATGGAAAGAGCGACTCGTGAAAGCCCGACCTCTTTTTTGGAGAGGTTACGCCCAACGTATTAGCTTTTATAAATAGAACTCGTTTAAACTTTTTTAATTTGCCAAAAAAAGTTTAAACGAGTTCATAAAAAAATCCCCTATTGTAGCAATAGAGGATTGTGAGAAGTTAGTTTGATTGTTATTTACATAAAATATAATTTAATCTTTCCATTTGAGATTTAAAATTAAGGAGTTCATGAATTTTCGATTTTCAAGGATTCAAAAATTCTTAACGAAAAACCCTTGTTATACTTCAGAAAAGAAGAAGTACACTAGTGACTTTTATGCTAACTGACATTATTTACGATAGCGTAGCATCATATTCAAATACAAGAGCTTCTACTGCGCCCGTTGCAGAGTTTATAACGCCTGAAGTTGTTTTTACAGGCGACATGCGAACCCAAGAACCGCCGTAGATATCGCCAAAACCAAATGATCCCCATACTAGTTTTTGCGGAACCCAATCGCCTTCTTTTGTTGGCGCTATTAGATTGAGCGAATCACTGAATTCTTGTGCAATGTATTTTCCGCTTTTTACAGCTTCGTCGATGGCAGTTTCCCAATCGGCGTTAGTCATGAATTTCCCCACAAATACATCTTTTCCTTGCAAACCATCTATGATTTTGACAACAAATTGATCTTTTTGAGTTTTTAGCAATGTTATGATGTTGTGTGTTTTTCCTTGAAAGGTTACCGTTGCATTTGTTACAATTTCCGTCCACGGAATGCATTCAAGAATTAATTTGTTTTCTTTTTCAGTATATTTTCCTTCATTGGCAAGTCGTCTCATTAATGCAAGATTTCTTTTGTCACGCACGTACATCACGCCTAAATGATCTGGAAAGTAGACATTGTTCATGATGAAACCGCGAAAGAGATCTGGCGAAATGTCTCGCAAAGAGAAATCTAAAATCAAGACTCCATGCACTTGTTTTTCTTTGAAGTATAAACCATCAGCGCGCATTTTTAAAGAAGCAATCGTATTCATGTATACGTTTCCTCTTTTGCCTTTGCGTTTTAGTTCTTTTTTGAGCAATGTATCAAAGAAACTTGTAATTAACTCATTGTTTGCTTTTTCCGATTCTGCATCTGCTACTAAGAATAAATTTATTTCTGGGCTTTTTGTTTGTGTATATGCTAGCATTTGCTGTGCAATGAATTTGATATACAAGTCTTGCGATTGAATGAATTTGAATTGTTTCCCAGGCGTTTCATTTGATAAAACAGCATGCGTTTTTCTAATGATTGGCGCAAAGTTTTGCAATCCAATGCCGCCAATAGCAGATCCCATATTTACTTCTAAGACTTTAAATCCGTCTGTGGTTAAACTTAGGTCTAAACGACAACTTACAGGAACTTCGCGTTCTTGACACATTATGGCAAATTGCGCTATCATTTCGTCGCCATCAAAGTAAAAGTCTGCAATTTTTTTGACATCATTTTGAAAATACAGCTTTGGTGCTCTTTGCAATAGCTCAGGAATGAGCGTACTTATTTCTTCTAGTTTTTGATTTTGCGCTTTGGTAACCAATATTGGATATGCTGAGATTGGATATTTGAAATTTCGAAAAAGAATTGGCAATTCATCAGTATTTGTGTCTACTAAAGATGAAGTCTCTTTTGATGATTCCATAAAAGCGGTATAGGCATCTAATAAGATTGTTTGCTCCATAGTTGAGTGTTTTTTATGCAGTTTTAGAAAGAAAGTATATTCCAATAAAAGAAATACAGTAAGATGAGAACGTTAGAAAATAGAATGGTCGTTACAACGCCTGTGTTTGGTATTTTTCGCAATCGAATGATGAAATATACAACTGTGATACAGACTGTGACAAGAAAAATAGTAAGCAACGTGAATAGAAATTCAAACTGTTTTGGTATTCCGAAAGCTAAGGTATAAAAGTTTGTATCTACCGCATAAATAAGCGCATTTACAAATCCAAAAAGGACGATAACACCAAGTACAGAACAACTAATGAGCAGTAATTTCATTAATACGTTTGTTCGTTTCTTTTTCTTGAATAGTAATGGTATGAGATAGCCAAATATTGTAATGATACAGACTAATAACGCAATGAGCAATGGTCCAAAAAATAGAATGTCTGGCGCGCCAAAACTATTCCCCATTTTTGAAATTCTCTTGTCTACATTGATGTTGTTTATAAATGAAATTTTCCCTTGTGACAGGTTTGTTGCGGCATTCGGGTTTTCATGTGGTGCAGTAATGAATTGCGAAATGATATCTTTTGCTTCAGGGCTAAAACTAGATGCATGTCCCGTCGTTTTGGTGTGTATGATGTAAGATGTTTCAATTTTTGAAGCCAATTGTTCTCCGTTTGTTTCAGGCGTTATAGGATCGTATTTTCCCGTAAATAGTAAGGTAGGAACTTGTATATTTAGTGCCGTTGAATCTTTTTGTATGTTATTTTTCAATTTGGCATTCCATTGTTCACACACAACAAAATCGGATTTGTAGAATGCAATACCGTTGGATAGTTTGGTGTTTTTATTGTTTTCGGAATATACTTCTAGAGAATTGTTTGGAATAGTTTCATTGCAACTTACACAATAATACATTCCGTAATCTAATGATAAAGCGCCTGAAAACGCAACGACTAGTTCACTGAGTGCTTCTTTGTTTTCATTATTGAATTCGTAAATTAATAATGGCAATACTTCTATAAGTTGCTGATTGTACAATGCTTGATGAATGGCGATTTTAAAGTCTTCTGCATTGTATGTGAATGTTTCTTCTTCGATGATATTTTTATCAACTGCAACCGTAATTGGTTGTTTTTGAAGCTTTTCAATGGTTTCGTAATATTTATTTTCCAAATCAGGATACGATGCATTGCAATCTGGATCGTTTTTACAATCTTCAAACACTTTTGCTAAACTATTGCTGTAATTGATGGTGTTTTTTGTGTAATACGCTTCAATGTCAGCAATTGGCGAATCTAGAATTAGGTTTGCAACATCCGCTGGGAAATTGTTTGCATATACTTGCGCCATGTACGTTCCGTAAGAGATTCCGTAAACTGTCCAACTATCATACTGTAAATAGTTTTTAAGACTGTGTAAATCTTTGGCAATATTTCCACTGTGATAGGCGCTGATGTCAATTTCTTCAATCAGGAGTTTTCGTTGACATTTTAAAGCTGCTTTTGCTTTGTCGAGTTCGTCTTCAGCTGGTGTTTGATTTTTTGCTAGTATTTTGAGAAATTCATTTCCTAAGTCTGGACACAATCGCGGTTCAGATAAGCCAGTTCCACGAATATCAATTAATACAATATCGCTTGTTGCGCGCAATGGATGCGAAACCCAAGACCAAACAGAATTGATGGCTCCAGCTCCTGGTCCACCTTCTAAAACTACGATTGGACTTGATTTTTGATCAGCCGCAGCAGTACTTTTGATAACTGCGACCGCCAATTTTATGTTGTTCCCTGAAATGGTATCCCAATTTTCTGGTACTGATAAATATCCCCATTCTATCGGTTCTTTTTTTAGCATTTCGGAATTTGGATAAAAAGACTTCGTTTTTTCAAAGTCTTGTCCAAAAGATGCAAAAGCGAAAAGTACGAAAAGAGAGGCTAGTTTTATTTTTTTATACATGTGTAATGTTTAGTTCTTGAACTTCAAAAATTGATTATAGTATTTCGTATACAATGGCTTCTATAGCGCCTGTTGCGGAGTTGATAACGCCTACATCTGTGGCAACTTCAGACATTCGGACCCAAACACCGCCGTACATGGAATCAAATCCAAACATACCCCAAATAACTTTGTGAGGTGTCCAAGTTCCGTTTCTGTTTGGCGCCATGTATTGTTTGGAGTCACAAAATTCTTGTAAAATGAATTTTCCTGAATCCAAAGTTTCATCAATTATTTCTTCCCATTGGGCTTGTGTTAAAAATTTGCCTACAGAGACATCTTTTCCTTGTAATCCACTAAATGGTTTGATTACAAAATCATCTTTGTGTTGTATTAAATCTGTGACAGCGCGCATTTCGCCTTTGTAATTGACTAATTTGCTTTTGAGTTCTACTGTCCACGGCATACATTTTTTTAGCAATTGATTGTCTGCTTCACTAAATTTTCCTTCTTCTGCCAAAAATCGTAACAATGCTAAGTTTCGCTTGTCTCCATGAAGATGTGTGATTAAATTGTCAGGAAAATAAATTGTTCCCATCAAATATGCTCTGAATACAATTGATGGCACTTCTTTTTCATTCATGTCCAATATTCCGTGAATGCGTGATGAATTCAAGTAAACGTTTCCCTGTTTCATATACAAGTCGTCCACATTACTTGTAAATACATTCATCTTGAAATCTTTGTCTTTATGCACTTCGTTTACCATGTCTTGGAAAAACTCAAGTGTGTCTTGTGTTGCCATATTATCTTCCGCAGATAACGACAGAAATAGGTTGATTTCGTTGCCAATACCTGAAACACTTTTCAGCATTTCATCGGTAATAAACTCTATGTAATTTACAGGCGTATCTCTTGAAATGTACGCATCTTTTGTATCATTTTCGTGCAAAGGCAAATGATAACTGCGTATTTCTTCATCAAAACTTTGTACTTGCCAACCGCCAATAGACGATCCCATATTGGCTTCTAGCACTTTGAATCCGTCATTTGTACAGGTGACATCCAAACGGCAAGACGCGATCATTTGTTTTTCCTGACACATCATGGTAAATTCTGCAAGTGTCGTATTTCCTTCTAAGTAAAAGTCTGCAATTTTTTGAATGTCATTATTAAAATACAATGTTGGTATTTGTGCAATGAGTTTCGGAATTCGGACACTTAAAAGTTTTACTTCTTTTGCCATTTCTTTTTCTAAAAGTACTGGCCAAGAACTTACAGGATAATGATATTTTTTGAAAATATGTGGAACGTTTGCCAGTTCACTTTTGATGATGGAAGGCAATTCAGCATTTTTTGGTTTGATGAATTCGTCGTGTTTGGAAAATAGAATGCTTTCCATAGAAGTTGATTTCATATCGTATAGGGTGTTAGTCGCTTTAAAAATTAAAATCGATATCCACAACATCTTCAGATTCAAATGGTAATGGAATTTCAATTTCTGAAAGTTGTTGTATCGGATTGTGGATCAATTGGTTGATGAGTTTTTGATATTTTAACCAAATCCATTGTATGGTATCTTGTGTATATTTTTCCGTGTTGTATGAGAGTTGCAAATGCAAGATTTTGTCAATAATTGCAAAGTTGAATAGCAACGGAAGTCTGCTATATTTCACATCAATTGGAAATGCTGTCAGTTCACTTTTTTCTATAAAAATGGTTTCTTTGTATGAGAAATCTGTGTTTTGAAAAGCTATTAACACATCAAATAACGCATGTTGTTGCGCAGTGGAGTTGTTTTGAAATTCATCCAATTGCAACATCGCATTTTGAACATTTTGCAAGGTTTTTTCAAATGTATCTGTCGCTGCCAATTGTAGTCGCAACGGCATGGTTTTTACAAACATTCCTAATATGTTTTCCGTCGCTGGATGATTTCTTCCTGCATTTACGGTTCCAATTAATATATCCGTATGATGGCTTAACTTGTAAATTAGAATGTGCAATGCTGTAGCCAAAAAGTTGTGCATGGTGGTTTGCTGTTGCTGAACAAATTCCAACATGGTGTTGGTTTCAGCTTGACTGATATTTATGGCGTACTGATCGCCTTTGTGTGTGTTGTTTTCTGGATGGAAATCTGCTCTAAAGCTTTCTTTCGGTTGGTAATTAGCCAGATAGTTTTTCCAAAACGTATTGCATTGTTCGGTATTAGTGTTGGATAACGTCCATTCTGAATAGTCTTTGAATTGCAATCGTTCTGCTGGATTTTCCGCATGTCCCACAGCAGTATATTCTTGAATAAAATCGTGTGTAAGCAACGCTAACGACCAACCATCAATACTAATATGATGCGAACAGAAAATCATTTTAACAATGTTGTTATGTTCTTTAATCAATAATAATTTGAGTAAACAATCTGTTGCCAAATTGAACTCTGCATGTATAAAATTCTCAATTACTTCTGAACTTTCAACACTTTCATCTTCAATGATTTTCACTGAAAAATGATGTTGATTTTCAGGTGTTATTGTTTGAAACACATTGCCATTCTCTTCTATAAAATTTGTTCGAAGAATTTCGTGCTTTTGTATCAATCTTTCCATCGCTTTTTGAATCCGTTCTGCATTCAAATCGCCTTGAACATTAAAACCAGCTACCATATTGTACGCTATTGAAACCGCGCTGTATTGTGAAGCCAACCAAATAGCATGTTGAGAAGCTGTTACAGGATATTTTACCTTTTTTATGGCTTTTGGTATGTTTTGATTTTCGGTACTTTTTGATGCATGTGTTTCTAAATAGTTCGCTAATGAAGTAATTGTTGGATTTTCAAAAATCGTTTTTAGACTAATGGAATACGAAAGATTTGTATTGATTGCATAGACTAATTTTACAGCGTTTAACGAATGTCCGCCAAGTGTAAAATAATTGTCATCAATGTGTATATTTCCTTCATAATGAAGCGTTTCCCTCCAAAATGTACGTATTTGTTTTTGTAATGCTGTAAGTTCCGTTTGTTGTTCTTTTTCAGTTGTTGTTGAAATCGTTTTTGCCTGAATCAATGCTTTACGATCCACTTTTTTATTCAACGTCATCGGAAATGTTTCCAACGTTGTAAATAACGAAGGAATCATATAAGATGGTAATTTTTTCTGCAATTCGTTTCTGCAAGTTTCTATTTGAAAAGTATCCGTTGTTGGAATGATAAATGCCGCTAAAAATGCTTCTTGATCGTTGTTTTGTTTCGGAACTACGATGGCTTGTTTTACTGTGGAAAGCGAATTTAATTTTGATTCAACATCTTCTAATTCAATACGATAACCTCTTATTTTTACTTGGTTATCATTTCGTCCACCAAAGATAATTTCGCCTGTTGCTGTCCAATAGCCAACATCGCCTGTTTCGTAAATTCGTCCGTTCCCAAAGGGATTTTTGATGAATTTTTCATTGGTCAGTTCTTCATTTTTATAATATCCAAGTGCCAACCCATCGCCTCCAATGTATACATTTCCAAAAGTTCCTACAGGTAACAATTGTAAATCATTATCTAAAATATAAAAGTGTGTGTTTGCAATGGGTTTCCCAATATTTCCAGCGTCTTCCGCAGTTTCTAATTGTTTTATACTAGACCAAATTGTCGTTTCTGTCGGACCGTACATGTTCCAAACTTCATCACATTTTTCTAGTAATGTAGCGGCTAAATTTTTACTTAATGCATCTCCACCACAGAGTATTTTTAAGTCTTTACTTCCACTCCAACCTGCATTGAACAACGATTGGTAAAAACTTGGTGTCGCTTGTATGATGCTTGGTGCTACCTTTTTGAGCATGTTGATAATCGAATCTGGCGAAGCTAATGTGTCGCGATTTGCCATGTATAACGTAGCTCCCGAAATGAGTGGTACAAAGAATTCTAAAATCGAAATATCAAATGAATACGTTGTTACGGAACATACCGTATCTATCATGTGTATTCCTGGCGATTTTTGCATGCTTACCAAAAAGTTTAGTAACGATGCATGTCCAATTTCAACACCTTTTGGATTTCCCGTAGAACCTGATGTGTAAATAATGTATGCAGTTTCGTATTTCGGTATATTGACTACATCAACTGGAATTTCATGTACACATGCTTCAAAAAGTTGTGCTGTTGTAAGTGTTTTATGAGTTGATGATTGCAAAAAATGATCAGGTTGATCGCTAATAAGTACATCCAATTGACTGTGATCTATGATATATTGCAAACGTTCTTCTGGAAACGTAGGATCGAGTGGAATGTACGCTTTTCCAGCTTTCATGATTCCTAAAAGTATTGCAATCAATTCCGTAGAACGCTCTGCCAACACTCCAATGGCCGTCACGTTTGTAGCTTCCTTTAGGGAATGTATGTATGCTGCAATTTGATCTGATTTTTGATCTAATTCAAGATAACTGTATTCACTTTTGGAATCGTATACCGCAATTTTGTCTTTTAATTTGTCTACTTGCGTTTGAAACAGCTCTAGAAATGTATGGTCTTTTGGATAATCAACAGTTGTGCTATTGAAATCAACGAGCAGCTTTTCTTGTTCCGCTTTTGGCAAATAGTTGATATTTTTTAGCGTATTTGAAGGATTTTTGAGTAAATCGTGCAGTAAGGTTTCAAAATGCGTCGTTACATGTTGTATGCTATCTGCATCAAAGTAATTGATGTTGTAATCAAAATCAATGGTTACATCTTCTTTTTCATCAAATTCACGAATATAAATGGCAAGTGCCACGCGTTCCGATTGATGTGTCAACGGAATTACCGTAGTTTTGGTGGTTCCGAAATTGTGTGAATAGTTTTGCTTTTCATACGAAAGTGTAATGTTGAATATTTTTTCTTTTTCATCAAAAATACCTAAAGTTTGAATGAGTTTTCCAAGTGGCAATCGCTGATGACGGTAATCTTGTCGTAATTGATTTTTTATGTTTACGATTAATGCTTCAAAGGTTTCTTCAAAATCTAGTTGTATGCGCAACGGCGAAACGCCCATGAACAATCCGACTGTTTTTTTGAAGATGGATTTGCTTCTGTTTAAAACGGGCAATCCGATAGCAAAGTCCTTGTTTTGCTTTTTTCGACCAAAATAGACATATAAAATAGCAAGAATAGCGTGAAAGGTTGAAGCTCTGTATTGTTTGGCTAATTCCGCAAGTTCATCATAGGTTGTACGAGTTATTTTTAAAGATTCCCGACTACTTTTATGAATGTTTTGATGTGGATTTTTCTTTTGAAATAGATTTTCAGGAAGGTTTGAGAATTTCGTTTTCCAATAGTTTTTATCTGCTTCAAATGCTTCTGAACGTTCATATTCCGCATCATTAGTTACAAAATCCTCATACGTAAAAGGATATTCCGAAGTAATTTTTCCCGTTTCTAAAATTTCATTGTAGTTTTTTACCAAACGTTGAAACATGAGCGAAGTTCCCCAACCATCCGTAATAATGTGATGATATACCGAAAATAAGTAATGAAGTTCTTCGTGAACTTTGATCAAGATAAATGTGTGTAAAAACGACGTTCCTGTAAATTGAAACGGTTTTACAAATTGTTCCTGCATAAAAGTATTGGCAACTTCATCCGCATTTTCTTTCGTTGAAAAATCAATACATGTTAAGGTATATTTTTCCTGTGAAACGACTGTCGCTTCAACAACACCATTGGTTTCTTTGAATAGCGTTCGATACGCATCATGCTGCCGAATTAACCCATCATACGCCTTTTGAAACGTTTCTGTGTCAATTGTACCTTCGATCTTAATCTTTGCGCCAATGTTATATATTGGGTCGTTAGGATATAAGAGTTGTTCGTAATATACGTCGTATTGCGGAAGCGTAAGTTTCATAGAAGTGTATGTACGATGTTTGTTTTTAGTGAATTGAGCGTAATTTTATTTACTCAAAAAAAGTATTGATTTTGTTTGGATTCTCGACTGCGCTCGAACTGACAAATAGCTGATATTCATATGTTTTTTCGGTTTACAACCATTCTTCATTCATGAGACTGTTTTTATTTTCGACACGTACATCTTTGACGATTTTTCCGTAATCAAATTTTATAATTCTGTCTGCTTTATGAAAATACGCGTCATCATGCGTAACCGCGATTATCGTTTTTCCTTGCGCTTGCAGTTTTGGAATGAGTTCTTCATAGAAAAATTTTCTAAAATGTGGATCTTGATCTGCTGCCCATTCATCTAACACTAGAATTGGTTTTTTTTCTAAGAGTGCAAATATGAGCGACATACGTTTACTTTGTCCTTTTGAGAAGTTTCTTCGTGCGGAATCTTCTTGATCGTCCAATACAACTTCGTCCAACTCCATAGTTTTCAAGAGTTCTTTGTATGCAGGATTGTCTTCTGTCGTAAAGTTTTCGTAGTTTTTAGAGAAGATGTAATTATTTGTAAATACTGCTGCCGTTAGGTCTTGAAGCTTTTCTTTTGTGTTTTCTTCTACAGTTCCATTGAGCAATAATTCGCCTTCCGTATTTGGATATAATCCTGTCAATATTTTTATAAATGTACTTTTCCCAGAACCATTTCCACCTACAACAAAAGTGACTTCGCCTTTTTGGAATTTTAAATTGATTGGTCCTAAAGAGAAATTGTTTTCATGCGTATCATTGTCATAGCTAAATGAAGTATTTTTGAATTCGATAGTCGAAAATTCGTCAGTTACTTTTCGTTCTTCTACTGCTTTTATGTTTTCAATTTCAAAATCTGCTCTGAATGCTTTTAAACGTCTGTGTGCTACAAAAAACTGTGTGTATGAATGTTGCAAGTCCATCAAACTCGTTATTGGAGCCGATATGAAAAGTAAAATTACAACATAGGCAATGATATCTTCTCGTTCTAAAAGTCCAAATTGTGGCAACACAAATAGTATGAATGCCATGACAATGTAAAGTCCGTATTTTGAGATGAGTCCGATGAAATAAAAGGCAAGACTCACTTTATAATCTAAGCTTTCCGCGTTGTCACGATTGGGAATTAGAAAGCGATTCATCAGGTTTTTCCGTCTGAAATAGTTTAGTTTTAATTCTTTGAATCCTTTTACAACATCATCTACATATTTGTAATATTCGTCACTATACGAACGAAGTTTTGCTATTTTTTTCGACATTACTCGCATGACCACAAGGAAAGAACCTGCAACAATGACAATTAAAACAATAACAATACATGCAGAAGTCAGTGAAAGTGTAAACATGTATGCCAAATACAGAATTAGCATTAAAACTGCATTGATGGTATTGGTAATTGTAAACGGTAAGGTTGAAAATGTTCGTAAATCTTGTACCGCCGTGTAAAACCGTTGTGGTCCGAGCGTTTCGAGTCGTATGAGTGGAATTTCAAGTATTTTTCCAAAGAGCTTTTTTTCTTCCCTATATAAAATACTGTACGTAAATTTATAAAGTTGCTTTTGAAATATAATGTTTAGCAAATAGCTGTATGCTACTAATGCTATAAAAATCATTCCAATATAATCACGCAAGAAATCTTCATTGCCTGCAAGTGCATTATTTATAATGTATATAATTCCAAAACTTAATGCAGTATTGAATAGCGAGTATATACTGATATAAAAAATATTCTTAAATGTAAATTTGAACATCATCGTCTTTGCGCGTTTTTCTTTTTGAATGATTGATTTCGGTTATGATTGCGTACGGATCGTAAAGGCATGAATTTCGCCCAATACAGGAAAGAAAGAATCCATTGCCGTTTGTATGTTTGCCGTTTCTAGGAATTGTTTGGAATCGTATGCTACAGGACATTCAATCATAATTTTATTGACACCTTTTTGCAAATATTCCTTTGGAATTTCTACGACGGCTTTTTCCCAAGTACTACTAAATGCAAGATTTGGAAGCTGTTGTGCTTTTGAATTGATGTATATTTTGAGTGCGCCATCTTTTAGATACGCTGGAATACGATATACAATATTCACTTCTAGATTGTCCGTTCCTGTGGTTACAATGGTAAATTCGGTTGTGTCATTGCGAAGTTGCACATAATTTCTAAAAGTTGTGCTATTATAGGAATTGTATCCTTTTAGCTTGTAAAAAGATTGTAAAATGTCTAATGGTTTTTCTGTGATTCCATGTTCCGCAATGCGAATTTTTTGAAGTTCATCTGTATAATTGTGTCCTATACTTTTTAACGCATCCACGATTGTATCGAGCAACTCGATATCGATCAGTTTTTTTCGTGTAGGATGAATTAGTGACATGCCGCCTTCATATTGCTCCATGTGTCCGCCAACAATCACTTTTTCAAAAGCTCCACAAAGAATCGTTGATGCTTTTCGAGATGTGAAATCTATATATTGCAACATTATTTCTTTTATTTCAGGATACAATGCAACTGCTTTTTGACAATGATAAGCAAGTATGTGTTTTGGTTGTGAAAAGTGTGCATTGTGAATTGCCGCGCAAAAATGTGCTACAGCTGCCGTTGCATTGGTTGGCTTTACAGCCGAATCGGGAATGTTTTCTATTGAAATTTCCTTATCTGTGAGCGTTTCAATAACAGTTTTTGCCGTGTGTTTCATTGCCAGTTTGATTCCTTTTTCGGAAAGATGACAATAATCTAAATACAGTTCTTTTCCTGCCACTTCATCGCTGTAGGTGTCTGCAAATAGTTTGTGCAGATCGATGTATGCAATGTTGTGTTGTGTTGCCGTTTGAATGAGTACATCGCGAATAATTCGGAAACATCGTGGCTTTGGACTTATTCCTCTTCCAAATAATATGGTATCTTTTGATTCGTCTAAACATTCACGTGCCGCCGCAAATTGTTGTTGTTTGATGTAACTTTCCGCTAAGTATTCAAAACCTGTAGGATTTGAAGGATCTAGCGCCACCATTCGTTCTGCGGAAGCATTAAATTCTTCATCATTTTGGTTTGCAAGTGCAATATCGGCTGCATTTTTTGCGGCAATCCATTCCTGAATTTGATTTCGTTGTAATCGGGTGAGTATTTTTTCAACATCATCACTTTTCCAATCTAATAAGTTGAATCCTGGAATGATAATAACTAACGGAATATTGTATATTTTACTTGTTTTTACAAGCGTTTTCAAGTAGTGCTGAACTATTTTTTCAAGTTTATTTTCGGTATACACTTTTACACCTTGATATCCTTCTTTTGCATAGATTTCTTCTATTTGCTTGTAATCATCTGTTGTTATTTCATCATATAGTTTGTGAACCCAATTGTTTCCAGCAAATACAACTATTTGATCTGGTTTTAGCTGTACACATGATTGTGTGAGTTCTTGCAATTCGTCAATGAGCAAACTGTTTTTAGACAAATCAATTACTTCTACGCCGTTGAACTCATTGCTTGCTTGTAACACACCTTCTAATTCTTTGGCTACCGAATATTTTGGTGCATAAAAGTAACCTCTTGCGACCGATTCGCCCAGCAAAAGAATTCGTTTTTTATATGTTTTTTCTGGTAATTGATTCACATTTGCCCACGAATGCCATGCTGCATATTTTTCTATATCTCGTTGATATACAGTTTGTCCGTTGACGGTTTTCTTTTTCCAAATACCAATTGAATCTGATTTCCCTACACGATTGCGACGTGCTTTGTTTGTGCTTTTTCCAGTCAATGAAGTCGAAACGCCTATTTCTTCAAACAATGCATTAATGGCGTCCATATCTTTTGGTTTAGCCATGAGCAATTGTGATAATGCGGTTGCTTTTTCTTTTAATATATCTGTTGTATTTTTCAATTTCTCTGCTTTAAAATTTATATAAACGTGTACACGTCGTGCTCAATACCACTTTTTGCTTGGTTGACATCATTTTGTAAAAAGAGTCGTAGCAAATCGAAGTTATTCTGACTACGATCAATGATAAAATCGCCAAGTACTAAACAATCAATATCAGTGTTTACAAAGCATTTGATGGCATCTTCTGGCGTGCATACTATTGGTTCGCCACGAACGTTGAACGAGGTATTGAGCAGTATTGGACATTCCGTAATTTCGTCAAAAGCTTTGAGCAATTCGTAAAAACGTCCATTTGCTTCCTTCGTTACAGTTTGCAAACGTGCGGAACCATCGACATGTGTAATGGCGGGAAGAAATAGTTTGGAAATTACCTGACAGGTTTCAAGCATAAACGGCGATTCGTGATCAATGTCAAAATGCTCCATCGCTTTTTCGTGCAATGCAGCTGGTGCAAACGGTCGAAATCCTTCTCGTTTTTTTACCATAGCGTTGATTCTGTCTTTCATTTCAGGATTTCTAGGATCTGCAATTATGGAACGTGCGCCAAGTGCTCTTGGTCCAAATTCCATACGTCCTTGAAACCATCCAATTACTTTTCCTTCGCTGAGTCGCGTTGCAATCTCTTTCATGAGATTTTTTTCATCGCCAATTAAGTTTTGATAGTTGATATTCGTTGCGCCAAGCAGTTGTGCTATTTCTGTACTTGAAAATGAAGGTCCAAGATATGCATGCGGAAGTCGTTCGTTGTTTGGTCGTTTTCCTGTACGTTGCACATATGCCAACGCAGCAGCTCCAAGTGCGCCACCAGCATCATTGGATGACGGTTGCACAAATAGTTTTTTGAATTTCGTATTTTTTAAAATTTTACCATTTGCAACACAGTTTAGTGCAACGCCGCCCGCCATACAAAGATTTTCTGCACCTGTTTTTTCGTATAAATAGTTGGCTTTGGCAATGAGTGTTTCTTCTAGTACAACTTGTAAACTTTTGGCAACATCCATGTGAAATTGTTCCATTTCCGATTCTCGTTCTCTTGGAGCTCGCCCGAATAATTCTGGCAACAAATCGGTATACATTTTAGTTCCCTTTACAAAGTCAAAATATTTCATATTGAGCTCAAACTGACCTTCTTCTTGTAATGCTATCAATTCTCTAACTTGATCGACGTACAAAGGTTTTCCGTATGGAGCCAAGCCCATAACTTTGTATTCTCCGTTGTTGACTAAGAATCCTAAATAGCTTGTAATGGTGCTGTAAAGTAATCCTATAGAATGTGGAAAATGTACTTCTTCAAAGAGTTCTATATGATCGCCTTTTCCTATTCCATATGTTGTTGTTGCCCATTCTCCTACTCCATCAACCGTAAGTAATGCCGCATTATCAAATCCTGAGAAATAGTAAGCACTGGCTGCATGAGACGCATGATGATCTACATAGATAATGTCGCCTTCAAACCCTAATACGTTTCTAATTTCGTCTTCTACTTTGTTGAAATTTGTTTCTTTTAGCGTACTATCATTTTTGATGAGTCCACTCCAAATTTGTCGTGCTATTTTTTTCGTAGGATCTTCATAAAATGCAATACAATTGACATCTTTTATGGTAATTCCTGCTGCTTCTAGGCAATAATTTAGTGCGTGTTTAGGAACAGAAGGATCAAATTTTATACGTGTAAAGCGTTCTTCTTCTGCAGCAGCGATTAGTTTTCCTTCTTGAAGAATACAGCAAGAAGCGTCATGATAAAAGGCCGATATTCCGATGATGTTAACTTTCATAAGATTGGTTTGATAGTTAGTTTATGAGTATGGAGGAGTTTTTTGTATATTTTTTGTGTATGCTAAATGTGTCGTACATGTCTTGTGGTTTGATTTTTAAAGTACGTGGTAAAGAATTCCGTATGATCGAACATAAAAAAGTGATTTCCCGTCAATTTTTTGATGGTTACTTTTTTAGTGGTCACTTCGTTCCAACCTGAAATTTCTTCTTCCGTAATGTCTTCTTCAGAACCGTAAAACACATCCATAGGAATATTTATTTTTTCAGCAGTTTCATCATAGGCATAGCCTTCTACACATTTGTAATCGGCTTTTAAGATTGGTGCGAAGAAGTCAATCAATTCAGGTTCGTTGCCTATTTCTTTCGGAATTCCGCCAAGTTTTGTGATTTCTTCCCAAAATTCAGCATCTGGTAAGTTAGACAAGACTTTTTCTTTGGTGTATTGTGGACCTTTTACACCGTTAATGATCAGTTTTGCAGGTAATGGTAATCCTTGTTGTTCAATTTTTCGACAGATTTGATAAGCTACCATTGATCCCATACTGTGTCCGTAAATGATGTATGGTTCTTTCGTAGCGATTTCCTTTTTAAGTTTAGGATATAAATCTGCTATGACAGCATCTAAATTTGACAGTAATGGTTCTGCTATTCTGGCGCCTCTTCCTGCATATTCTAAAACAATCGTTTGTAAGTCTTTTGAAAAGAAAGAGTTAAACGAATATTTGTTGCCGCCAGCAAATGTAAATATGATGATTTTCATATTGTTTGTATAGTTTTCTGTGTGTTCGTTTCCTAAAGTTCTATTTGTTTGTACGTTTTGGTATCATCTTTCACGTTGCTTTTCTTTAGTGCTATGTGCGCGGCTAGTAATGATATGCTTGTCATTTCAAACATGGTTCTGATATCAAGTTTCATGTCTAAATCTTTGTTGATTCTAGAAACCATTCGTACCGCGAGTAGTGAATGTCCTCCGAGCTCAAAGAAATTGTCTAGCACTCCAACTTTTTCAATTCCGAGTAATTCTTGCCAAATGGCTACCAATTGTGTTTCTATTGGCGTTGATGGCGCTACATACGCAACGCTTTGATAGGCAGTATCATCAATTGCAGGCAATTCGTTTTTCGCAACTTTACCATTTGTAGTTAACGGAATGCTTTCTAATTGCATGTATAGTTTCGGAACCATGTACTCAGGCAATTGTGCTTCCAAAGCGGTTTGAATTGCCTTTTTGTCAATTTCTTCAGAAGCAACAACATATGCAATGAGTTGTTTTCCATCCGTTTCATCGTCAACGGCTATGACAACTGACGTTAGAATGGTTGGAAGCGTATTGATGGTGTTTTCAATTTCTCCAAGTTCTATACGATAACCTCTTATTTTAACTTGATCATCAATTCTGCCTAAATATTGAAGCGTTCCATCTGATAATCGTTTGGCTAAATCACCCGTTTTGTATAATTGTGTTCCTTGTTTGAAAGGATTTTGAATGAATTTTTCTTGCGTTAATTCAGGAGCGTTAAGATATCCTTTTGAGAGTCCTTTTCCGCTGATGCATAATTCTCCAGGAACTCCGATTGGCACCAAATTCGTATGCATGTCTACAATATAAATTTCTATGTTAGCAATTGGATTTCCAATAGAGATGTGATCCGAAGTGACTTCATAAGTCATACAACCAACCGTAGCTTCTGTTGGACCGTATTCATTGAAGATTTTAATGTCAGGATTGATGCCTTTTAGAGTTTCTATATGATTCGTTTTGAGTTCTTCTCCTCCTAAAATTGCGACTTGTAACGCTTCACTTTGAATGTCAACTTCTTTGAGTAAACTGACGTGAGAAGGTGTCATTTTGATGCAGTTTATTCCGCTTTCGATGTAATCGTATAGTATGGCAATGGTATCTTGCGTATCGTCAAATACCGTAATACAACCGCCGTGTACAAGTGGTAAAAAGATGCTTGTAATGGTTAAATCGAACGATGGCGAAGTAAAGAGTCCAAAGTTTGCCTGAATATTTTCATCTATATACGTACTTTTTGCAGCTTGTATGTAGTTTGTTAACGAATCGTGCGTTATTGGCGTTCCTTTTGGCGTTCCTGTAGAACCTGATGTATAAATAATGTACGCGGTATCTGCTAATTCTACTGTAGTGTTCAGCGTTGTAGCAAATTGAGCAGCATCAAATTCTACGTCAAGTGCCAGTAATGTTCCTTTGTAATAATCTAACTCAAACATGTAGTTTGTATCAGCTATTAAGAGTTGTATACCTGCGTTTTCAAGAATGTATTGCTTGCGCGAAACTGGATATGTTGTATCAATTGGAACGTACACGCCACCAGCTTTTAGAATTCCAAGAATTGTGAGTATATATGCTTCACTTCTATCTAAATGAATTCCGACAGGATCGCCTTTTTTCACATTGTATTCCGATGCCAAACAGTTTGCCAATTGAGTTGATTGCTCGTCTAATTCTTTGTATGTCAATTCAATTCCGTCAAAATCAACCGCAATTGCTTTCGGATTTTCTTTGGCCTGTGCTGCAAATAATGCTAAAATGGTTTCTTCTGCGTATGCAACTTCGGTTTTATTGTATGTTTCAATTAACTTCTGTTGCTCTTCCGAAGATAGAATTTTGTTGTGCTGTGTCGTTTCGTTTTGATGGTACAAATAGTTATGTAAGAACGTATCAAAGTATTCGAAAATGTCTTCTAAACTATGACCCGATTTGAATGCACGTGACTGACTGAAAGAGATCATCATTTCGTCTCCTGTGACATTCACGATGAATTCTAAGAAAGTATTTGTACGTTCGAAACCGTTTACGGCCAAATCATCTACTTGCATTTGTGCCAGATTTTGTTCAAACGCTTCGTCTTCCATCAAATTGTCAATTACGTGAAAATCTACATAGTTGAATAAGATATCGAAGAACGGATTTTGTTCTGCACTTTCTTGATGCTGTTTCGCGATTTCTAATAGTGAATAACGATCTTTCCCTTTGAGTTCATTCAGAGACGATTCTACGGAAGTGATATATTCCATCCATGTTTGCGTATGTACATGCTCCATATTGAAACGGAATGGCGATGTGTTTAGGAAACAACCGAGTAATTTATCGCCGTCTTCGGCAATTGGTCTGCGATGCGCCACAGTACCAACTGTCATGTCTTTTTCGTAAGAAAACAAGCTTAAAACGTACAGATATCCAGCAAAGAATAGACTTTTTGGTGTTAAATGATCTGCTTTACATTTCGTTAAAATTTCAGTGTAGAACTCTTTTGTGTACATTTTGTTCGACTGATGGTAATAACGCTCTTCCGAAAGAACATCTAAACGTTTGTGTCCTTTTAAGCGATCTTTCCAGAACGTAATATTTTCTTCATTGCGAAGTTCTAATTGATCGGAAATGACACTTTCTTTGATGCCAATTGCCAGCGAAGTTGATTGGTATGTGGCATCTTTTTCCAGCGCTAAATAGGTTTCCATGAGTTCTGAACGGAAACTTTTGTCGGACCAACCATCCATAATCGCATGATGAAATTGATAGACAAACATATTGTCCGCTTCGCTCATTTTGAAGATATGAACGCTCCACAATGGTACTTTGGTCACATCAAACGGACGTTGCTCGCGCTCATCTATTAAGAATTGATTGATATGATCTTGCTTTTCTTCGTGAGTTTTGTTGCTAATATCAACGACTGCAATACCAACCTCAACATTTTTATGGATAATTTGTACTGGATTTTCATAGTCGTATAGATGGAACGATGTGCGCAATGTTTCGTGTTTACGTACTAACATTTGCAATGCTTTTTCCATCAAAGTGATGTCTACTTTTCCGATTTGCGACACCATTTGATCGTGGTAAATTCCTAATTCGCCATCCAAACGCATGAGTTCACTTGTCAACACCATTCCGACTTGAATGTCACTCATTGGATAGACATTTTCGATCGTTTCTTGATTTGGATGACTGTTGCGAACTGACAACGCCGTTTCTTCTATTTCTTTTTCGATAGCTAGATATACTGATGTTTGATCTTCTTTGTGGTCGCTTTCTATCAGCGTGACTAAACTCGCAATGGTTGGCGCTTGGTAAAAACTTGCAA
>NZ_LBMG01000067.1 GCF_001005315.1 Kordia jejudonensis | reverse complement strand
TCTCCTTACTTAGACAATACAGATAATCAAGATTTAGCAATCGCTGCGAATGTATTAAGCATTTCTGGTGGTGCTACAACAGTAGACTTATCAGGATATTTAGACAACACTGATGAGCAAGATTTATCATTATCAGGAACAACATTAAATATCTCTGGTGGAACTGGAGTTGATTTATCAGTAATCCAAGATGGTACTGGAACAGATTCACAAGCAATCTCTGTTGCTTCTGATATTTTAAGTATCACAGGAAGCGCTGGAACAGTTGACTTATCTCCATACTTAGACAATACAGATAGTCAAAATTTATCTTTAGCTGGAACTACATTAAATATTTCTGGTGGAACAGGTGTCGATTTAGCTGCAATAGCAGATGGGACAGGAACTGATGATCAGAACTTAACTTCTGCAACATTATCAGGAAATACATTAACAGTTGCTATTGAAGGAGGAACTTCTGTAAATGTTGATTTATCTCCAATATTAGGAGCATTAGAAGCAGAAAATACAGCACAACAAGCACAAATTGATGATTTGATCACTAGAGTAGAAGCTATAGAAGCTTGTGCTTGTAGCGGTACTTTAGGATTGCCTGGTGGAGGAGATGCTTCAAGAGATGCAGCTATTTTATACCAAAACATTCCAAATCCGTTTAATGATACTTCTGCAATTCGTTATTTCGTACCACAGTCAATGCAAGGAGAAGCTTCTATTGTATTTGTAAATACTGCTGGACAGATTATTTCAAAAGTAGATTTAGATCAAAAAGGAGATCAAGAATTAAACATTAACACAAGAACATTATCTTCTGGTATGTATTACTACACATTATATGTTGGTGGTAAGAAAGTTGATACTAAGAAAATGATTATAGAGTAAATTATTTAGTATTTAAATACTTATACTTTCAAAATAAAACAAAAAAGCTTCGTAGTTTACGGAGCTTTTTTTATTTTTAAACACTATGAAATCACAAAATGTTGATCTTCTAAATACTGGATTAATTGTCGTCTCGCTCATCTGTGCATATTGGTTGCCTTTTGAGCTATTTCTCTTCGCATATGCCGTTTTAGGACCATTGCATTACTTCACAGAAATCAATTGGATTCGTGACAAGCAATATTTTGTGTCTAATAATAAATTTTGGATTTGGCTTACCATTACCTTTTCATTACTAATATCAATTCCGTTACTCTTACGATTACCAATTTTTGATGCGTTTCAAGAAAACTCAATCATACATCAAATAATATACTATTTACCAACGTATCTAAACTCATGTTTTTTCATTGCCATAGCTTGTGCTATAGCTTTTGTCGGTTTTAAAAAGAAACTACATCAATACGTTACAATTGCGTTAGGTGTTGTTTTAGCCGTTTTGCTACACTTTTATCCGTTATATCATGTCATATTTGGCGTATTACTGCCAACGGTTATTCATGTGTATCTATTCACGCTAGTATTCATGTGGTATGGAAACTTAAAATCGAACTCTAAAATAGGATACTTCAATGTAGCTTTACTCTTTGCAATTCCATTCCTAATTGCCTTTATAGACTTCTCGCTTTACGGATTTTCCATTGGAGAAACAACACTGGACATTTACAGACAAAATAGTTTTCATTGGCTCAATGTCAATATTTCTAAATTGCTAGGCTTTTCAGACGGAACTTCCTTTTCGTTATCAAACATTATAGACGTAAAAATTCAAATATTTATAGCATTTGCCTATACCTATCATTACTTAAATTGGTTTTCAAAAACAACTGTCATAGGCTGGCATAAAAAACTAACGCAAAAACGTTCACTTTTCATTATCGGATTATGGATCGTTTCTGTAGCACTATATTTCTATGATTATAGAATTGGTCTCACATTGCTTTTATTCCTTAGCTTATTACATGTATTTATGGAATTTCCACTCAATATAATTTCTTTCAAAGCTATCGGAGCTTCCATATTCAATCCTAAAAAAACATAAACCACCATGCGTTTCATCATTTTAGCATTTTTATCAATTCTTTGTTTTTCCTGTGGGAAACAACAAGCGGAAACTAACAAATCCGCTAAAAAGACGTTCAGTTCTGTTGAGATAACACCAATTTTTGATGATTCAATTAGTATTAGAGCGATTGCGGTAACACCTAAAAACGATTTAATTTACGGAGGAAACAAAACAACGATTGGATATTACAATCCTGAAAAAGACACACATACTTCTTTACTAAAAGGAAAGGTGCCAGATTCTTTAAATGTGAGTTTTAGAGCTACCGCTTACGCGAATGGAAACACCTTTGGAATTTCGATTGTAAATCCAGCATTATTGTATAAAATTACTGCGGACGGAACGGTTTCATTAGTCTACAAAGAAGAACATGAAAAAGTTTTTTACGATGCAATGACTTTTTGGAACGATCAAGAAGGAATTGCCATTGGTGATCCAACGGACGATTGTATGAGCATGATTGTCACGCGCGATGGCGGAACTACTTGGCAGAAAATAGCGTGCGAAAACTTACCAAAAGCCAATGTTGGAGAAGCTGCTTTTGCCGCAAGTAATACAAATATTGTAACAAAAGGCGATGAAACTTGGGTAGCAACAGGCGGAAAAACAAGTAGAATACTATATTCAGCAGATAAAGGACAAACTTGGGAATCATATGAAACACCAATTATTCAAGGATTAGAAACTACAGGCATCTATTCGTTAGCTTTTTACGATGCTAAAAACGGTTTTGCTATTGGTGGCGATTATACCAAAGCGGATGCTAATAGCGCGAATAAAATCAGAACTTCAGATGGCGGGAAAACGTGGGAACTTGTGGCACAAAATAGTGGTCCAGGTTACAGAAGTTGTGTACAATACGTTCCAAATAGTAACGCAAAAGAACTCGTTGCCATTGGTTTTAAAGGCATTGATTACTCAAAAGATGCAGGAAATATGTGGACACATATATCGGATAAAGGCTTTTACACCATACGTTTTGTAAACGATTCTACCGCGTATGCGGCTGGGAAAAATAGCATTGCGCGTTTGATCTTTAACTAAACTTTATTGCAATTTTTCTATTTTCTGTTTAATGCTACTATGTTTCAACATTAACTGCATAAATTTAAATGCAGGAATTGCCATTACACGACTCATTTCGGGTTCAATAATAGCATCGGTATCGTCTTCACATTTGGATAATATGTATTCAATTTCTTCATTATTATTTTCAATAATTTTATATATATCATCAACACATTTGAGTTCTTTTAAATCTTGTGTGTAGATAGCGCGGACATCATCAAAATCAAAACGATGTGGTAAATAAATGCTTTCAAACGTAAGTTTATCTTTCTGTAACGTATCCAACAATTTCAATTTATCTTTTATATAACCAGGAAACATTTCGGTGGCGGCAACTGAGTTGAATATAGCCGAAATTTCGTTGGAAGTATTGAGCTTTTTTCCTTTACAATACATCATTATTGAATCCAATTGCGATTTTATATAAGCAGTTTTATCATTAACAATATTTATAAATACAGACTTTTTCGTTTTGGCAGTTTTGTCAACCTCATCAATGGCTTCGTATAATTTAAAAGCTGATAACAAACCTGAATTTTCATAAATTCCACCATCATTATACTGTCCTTTTCCTTTAATAGTCGCTGCTGGACTGATTAGCGGAAATCTGTTTGTTGTAGAAGCAGCATTGTAAAAACTAAGTGTTTTTCCATTAATATCTAAAATATCACTTGCACCTGTATACACAATGTCACGTATGATAGGATTGTCTATTTTTACAGAAACTGCCATTCCTTGTCGCCCTTTAATATCAGTAGTATTACTTATTAAAATTGGAAAACCTTGTTTGCGTTTTGTATACATTTCATACCAGTATTTTCGAAACGATAATGATTTGAAACGTTGTTCATCAAATTCAAAATTAGCTGGATCTGTATAATATTTTGGCATTGAATATTCCGCATAAATACGCATGGCTTTGGATGAACGATCTTTTCCTCGTGTATCTAATTTGGGCACAAAAGCATGATTAATCAAATCTCTACCGAACAAATGTGTAATATCCATCGATAAAATATTTTCTGTGCCAATATTTCGGATGGCTTTATGTTGTATTGTACGATCTTCAATTTCATGCTTAATGACCGAATAATTAATCAGTCCAATAGCACCACCAGATGCACCAGAAATACAAACCGTTTTATCATACAAACTATCGTTTTTATCCAATTCGCTTAGCACAGTCATTGTCCATGCATTTGCTTTCATTCCACCACCATAACAGCCAATATAATAGCGTTTTTCAGGCAAGTTTGAAATATAAGATTTAAAATTGACAACCGAATCCGATTGTGTAGTTTCCAATTCAGCTAATTCAAATAATTTACTTCGACTATCTTCATTAAATCGTGCTAAATAGTGAAATACAATCAAAAACAACACAGCAATATGTATCGCAAATAAAAACTGTCGATGTTTACGTTCTTTCTTCTTAACGTTTTTAGAAGCTTCAGGAATTTCCTTTTTTAACGCTGCTTTACGTTGAAAATCGTCTGTTGTTTTTTCTTCTTTTAGCAACTTTTTTTCTTTTTCTACAGCAGTATCTGCCTCAAATTTGTAAAAGATAAAGTGTTTTAGCATAATTACGATCGCACCATAAAAGAAATAAAAATAGGAAAGTAAAATAAGTATTGTATTAATTTTTAAAGCCCAAGATGACCAAATATTGATGACAATTAAAAACAGGATGTTAGCAAATCCTAAATACGCTTTAATTTTTAAGAAAAACACATTATTACTTAATATTCCTACGAAAAATCTTTTTGCGATAAATCTAAAAATTGGACTTTTCCCTGCATCTTCATTTGCTTTAAATGTAGCTTTTATATCGCTTTCTTTTTCTGCTTTTGTTCGTGAGTCGCTTGTGTCACGTGTAATGATAAAACTGCAAATAATCGCGTCAATCTTTTCATTAAAAAAGGCATATTTAAATACGGAACGAAACGTTCGGTAGTACATGTATGTAAAAGTTTTAAACCCAATACATACAAGACTCAGTACAACGGCTTCATAAGAATATACTTTAGGAAAAGAAATTAAAATAATCAACAATACAACATGTAATAGTATCGTAATAACAAGAGAAACAAGGTACGTGATGATTTCTACATGCAAACTTGGTGCATTTTTATCTTTAGGATCGTCATAATTAATAGGTTTTATAGTGCCTTTCCAATACGTATACCATTCGTTTTTCTTTTCATTTAAACGATACAACCACCATAGAAAAAATAGTAAAATGAAGATAGAAAAACTACTGATGCTAAAGTCATTTTTAAAATTTGTATCCGTAGTATAGGCAATCATGTAAAAAAGTGCCATGTAAAAGAAAACTCCTAACGTTTTTCTGAGAAAGCCTAAAGCACTTTCATGTTTAAAATTATCCGTTTTAGTAATCTTCTCTTTTTTACTATCGCTACTATGCCAAATAATTCCAAAAAAACCAAGCGCACTGGTGATTCGCCACTTTTTCTTTCCCATGCGTTTGTTGAATCTTGAGTGGAGAAAATAGGTTGGATAGTGTGATAACATTACACTATATAATGACGTGTAAATTCCTAAAAGCAGTATAACGAACATCCAAGGATGATAGTACAAATCAACAATTATAGAATTCATTTGCGGAGCTTTTGGTAGCGTGAATCCAATAATTACCAAAAACAATAAACTAATCCATGATGAAAGTATAAAATCTCTAATAATTGCCAATCTAGGTTTTAGTGAAAAGTACATAGCAACTATAATTGTATATAAGAACGCTAAAGAATAGCATGCAACTTTCCATTTTGCAATCGTTTCAGGATATCTTTTGGTACTGAGGTACAATGTATTTTCAGTACAGTCTAGAATGTAGGTTATACAAGCAATGATGAGAAAAACCCAGTAAAACCAACGCGCTTTTTTATGATGCAATGTAGCTTTGGAATAAATATAACTGCTTAGTAAAAAGAGACATAAAAACGACCAAAAGTAATCTATAATAAAGAATGACCAAAAATAGGCGAGTTGTTCAGGAGCGTTTTGTACGGCATCTAAAAACCAAGATGTGGTTATCTTATTGTCTGTAAACTGTGGCGTTTGAATCCAGCCTTTTAATGAAAACAATCCTCTAAACACGGACATTCCAACACTAAGAATCACAAATACAAGCCAAACACCGTTTTTACTGTTTTTCTGTTTGAAATAGATATAAGGATTGAAATTTCTTAGTCGTGACATTCGTTTGTTTTATTTTCAGAAAAGTACGATTATTCTCCAAAAGTAAAAATACCTACGACTAAGTATTTATAAAAAAAGGAGCGTTCTGTAGCACGCTCCTTTTACCAATCACCAAAAATTATTTGTAATGAAAACTCATCACTTACTGTATTACATATATTAGACTGTCAGCGCTCGCATAGGTTTAAAATCAAAAAGAGCATTTTCGTTAAAAAATGCTCTTTTCTTTATCAATGCATAAGAATAGAAACTACTCTAGGCTTTTTAGGACATTGATATATTATTCACGACGACGTTTTCGAAACTCTTTCATAAGTTTTCTATTAAAATCGCGTTCTGCTTTCTTTAATAATATAATTTTCCTTGCGGGAAGAAACGCTCTTAGTTTCTTGGTAAGGTTGACTTTGTTTTCATACACTTGTTTTTCAATAACTTGAATACGGTCTAACACTTTTGAAGCTTCTGCATCAGACATGTCGTCCATGTATTTGAGCTCTTTTTTAATAGTATTTAAACGCTCGCGCAATTCAAAGTTTTTGTCATCAAATGTATTGTAAACGGGCCAAAATAGCTGTGCTTCTTTCTCCGTAAAATCAAGATTCTCTGTAAAGTAGGCAATCTTTAACTTTTTAATTTTTTCTTTATTCTGTCCTTTTTGGGCAATTCCTAAAAAGATCCCAAAAAATAAAAATAAAATAGTGGTTTGTAATTTCATCTTTAAATATATGTTTTATTCAACTAATAAATCATATGGATCCGCATTGTTTTCCAAATAATCTATCGTTTCTGTTTCGTTTAATTCTACTTCAAAAATAGAAGATACATCTATATTTTCTTCTTCAAAAGCAGTCATCAATTCATAATTGTTCAACGCAATTAAATCGTTTTCAATAAACGTATTAATTTCACTATTGGCAACGTTATCAAAAATAGAACCGTTTACTGTATCTGTCGGTTTAAAGAAATTAATAGTAATCAATACAACAATACAAGCTGCCGCAGCATAACTTATATATTTCAAATAGTGCTTTCTATTTGGCATAGAAATCACTTTTGTTTCTTTTTGCTCAACTGCAAACAATTTGTCAGCTAACGTATTTTCTAAACCGTCAAAATATGCATCAGGTGTTTTGAAACCTTCTTCCTTTGGAAACATGCTTTCTGCTTCAAACGTTCCAAAAAAACGTTCTTCAAACGATTCAAAGTAGTCTTTCGGAGTAGAAAATCCTTCAGTTATTTTTTTGTTATGTAATTCGTTATTTTTCACGATAGTTTGACTCTAATTCTTGTAAAAGGTTTAATATTATGTTGTTAAAAATTGTTCAATCTTCTTTACTGCATGATGATACGATGCTTTTAACGCACCAACTGACGTGTCTAAAATTTCACTCATGTCACTATACTTTACATCATCAAAATACTTCATTGTAAACACAAGTTGTTGTTTTTGTGGCAAGGTAGCAATCGCTTTTTGGAGTTGCAACTGAATTTCATCGCCTTCAAAATATACATCGGCTTGTAAATTGTTGACCAAATGATTCTGCAATTCTTCCGAAGAAATTCCAGCTTTTTTTGCACGCTGATTGATAAAGGTAATTGCTTCATTTGTGGCAATTCGGTACATCCATGAATAGAGTTTGCTATCGCCTTTAAATTTATCAATACTTCGGAATACTTTTATAAACGTATTTTGAAGTACATCGTCAGCGTCTTCATGATGCGTCACCATTCTACGGATGTGCCAATACAAACGTTCCTTGTACGTAGACACAAGCACTCGAAACGCTTTTTGTTGCGTTTTCGGATTCTTTAGATCATCTATTAGCGTTGTTTCTAAGACGTTCAATGGTGTTTGTGTTTTGTTCTTTGACTCCGTAAAGAAACGAAGGTTTAATCTACATTTAAAAAAGTTAACGATTTGAGGAATTATCAGCTATATACTAACGGTTTCTCGACTGCGATCGAAAAAACATTGCAACACTTTTTGGGTTTCAAATTTGAATTCGAATTCAATTCCTTTAAATCGTTTGCATTTCCACCAATTTAGAATAGATACTATTGTTTCGAATGAGTTCTTCGTGCGTTCCTTGCTCTACAATTTCTCCTTTTTGCATCACGACAATGACATCTGCATTTTGAATGGTAGACAATCTGTGCGCAATTACAATAGAGGTTCTGTTTTTCATCATGTTTTCCAGCGCAACTTGCACCAAACGTTCACTCTCGGTGTCTAGGGCAGACGTAGCTTCATCCAAAATCATGATTGGCGGATTTTTTAAAACGGCTCTGGCAATACTCAAACGTTGTTTTTGTCCACCAGATAGTTTTCCACCAGAATCTCCCACATTATGATCTAATAACTCAGGTAAATCTTTGACAAATTCCCACGCATTGGCAATTTTTAAGGCGTCAATCACTTCTTCATCAGTCGCATCTTGTTTTCCAAGTTTTACATTGTTACGAATGGTATCATTAAAGAGAATAGAATCTTGTGTAACGAGTCCCATTAATCCACGTAGTGAAGCTTTGGTCAGCGTTTTAATATTTTCGCCATCAATTTCAATACTTCCTTCAGTTACATCATAAAAACGTGTAACAAGATTTGCAATCGTACTTTTTCCACTTCCAGATTGACCAACCAACGCAACAGTTTTCCCTTTGGGAACTTTTAGTGAGAAGTTTTTGAGAACCGCAGCTTCGTCATACTTAAATGTGATATTGTTTAATATGACGTCAGAATTGAAACCTTCTTTGTTTTTGGCGTTTGGTGCATCTGCAATCGGACTTTTCGTTTCTAAAATTTCCAACACACGTTCGGCAGCAGCATTTCCTTTCTTTACACCATAACTAGCTCTACTAATTGCTTTTGCTGGAGTTAAAATGTTGTAAGCCAATCCCATAAATGTGATAAACTTTTCTCCATCTAACGCTGGTGTAACGCCATCGGCTAATTTTTCTACCAACACCATATGTCCGCCATACCAAAGCAATACACCAATAACTAAAATTCCTAAAAATTCGCTCGTAGGTTTTGCTAAATTCAATCTATTTAGGAGTTTATTAGAATATTTTAAAAAACGTGCTGTAGATTCTTGAAACTTTTGATTGAAATGTGGTTCAGCAACAAATCCTTTGACTACTTTGAGTCCTCCGAGTGTTTCTTCTAAAAGTGATAAAAATGTTCCTTGTTCTTTCTGAACACGATCGGATTTTTTCTTCAACGATTTACCAATCAGAGAAATTATATATCCAGAAATCGGAATAAATATAAAGACAAAGATGGTTAACTTAACACTAATGGTAAGCATGAAAAGGATCGTAAAAATTATCGTAAGAGGTTCTCTCACAATAAGTTCCAATATTGATAAAAACGAATGTTGAATTTCAAGTACATCCGTTCCAATTCGAGCCATCATATCACCTTTTCTTTTTTCAGAGTAAAAGGAAAGTGGCAATTCTATGGTTTTTTCGTACAATTCGTTCCGCAAATCTGTCAATACTCCATTTCGCAAAAAAGTAATAAAATACATAGCAAAATAGTTGAAAAGATTTTTTAGCAAGAAAACAGAAAGTACCAAAGCAATCACAATTGTCAATGCTTTTGAAGCATCTGTTCCAGCAATTTCGGAAATATGGTAATTGATATAGTTTTGAAAATAATCTGCGAACTTTGTAAAACCTTCGTATGTTGGCGGTTCTGAAGGTCGTACAGCGTCTTTACTAAATAGCAAATTAAGTAAAGGCATTAAAATCATAAATGCCAATCCTGAGAATAGCGCATATAAAATATTGAAAAAGATATTTAGTATTGCATATTTTTTATAAGGTCTTACAAAACGTGCAATTTTTTTAAAATAATCCATTAGTTGAGTTTCATTTCTTGAACGATGCGATCAATTTTTGCATCGAGTTGTTTTTCTACGTTTTCAAAATCGGCTTTGTTTGCTAAAGGCAGATGTATGCTAAAGTAGAATTTTATTTTCGGTTCTGTACCGCTAGGACGCGCTGCAATTTTAGTACCATCTTCTGTATAATATATCAATACGTTCGATTTTGGCACTAATATAGGCGTTGTGTCAGTCGTTGTCATGTCAGTTGCCGTTGAAGTTTGGTAATCTTCAATACGAACTACTTTTGAACCGTCAATGCTTTTTAATGGATTTTGGCGTAAATCGATCATCATTTGCTTAATTTCTGCTGCGCCATCAATACCTTTTTTAACCATCGAAATTAATTTTTCCTTGTAGAAGCCATGTGAAACATACATGTCAATTAATGTTTCATAAAATGAACTTCCATTTGCTTTAGCTTGCGTTGCAATTTCACAGGCTAATAATGCTGCGGTAACGGCATCTTTATCACGTACAAAATCGCCTGTCATAAATCCGAAACTTTCTTCGCCGCCGCCAATAAATTCTAGCTCAGGAAAATCTTTGATCATTTTGGCAATCCATTTAAAACCTGTCAAACCAATTTTGCATTCAACATCGTATGCATTTGCCAAATCACTCATCATTGGTGTTGATACAATGGTAGAACCGATAAATTGTTTTCCGTTGATTTTTCCAGCGTTTTTCCATTGTTGCAACAAGAAATCTGTCATGACGACCATCGTTTGATTTCCGTTTAGTAAAATCATATCGCCTTCCAAATCGCGTACAGCTATTCCCAAACGATCGCTGTCAGGATCTGTTCCAATAACAATATCAGCATTTACTTTTGAAGCCAATTCTAAAGCCATTTTTAAAGCTTCGGGTTCTTCAGGATTTGGAGAAACTACCGTTGGGAAATCTCCATCAGGTGTTGCTTGTTCGGCAACGATATAAATATTATTGTATCCTGCTTCACGCAATACAGGCGGAATCATTGTAATAGAAGTTCCGTGTAATGATGTAAATACAATGTGTAAATTTTCTTTGTTTGGCGCTTTAAAATCAGCATTTTCAACACTTGCTTTCACAAAAGCTGCATCAACTTCCGCATCAATTAATTTGATCAATTCAGGTTTTGCGTCAAACTTAATTTGAGAAAAATCTAACTGATTAATTTCATCTATAATTTCTTCGTCTTCTGGTGGCACAATTTGTCCGCCATCTGTCCAATATACTTTATAACCGTTATATTCTGGCGGATTGTGAGAAGCTGTTAATACAATTCCGCAATGACAATCTAAATATTTAACAGCAAATGATAATTCTGGTGTCGGACGCAAATCTGAAAATAAAAATACTTCAATATCGTTCGCAGAAAATACATTGGCGCAGATAGTTGCTAGTTCCTTACTATTATGTCTACAATCGTAAGCAATGGCAACTTTTAAAGCCGTATTAGGATATATTTTTTTGAGATAATTGCTCAATCCTTGCGTGTTTTTTCCTAACGTATATTTGTTGATTCTATTGGTTCCAGGACCCATTACACCACGCATTCCACCAGTTCCAAAAGCTAAATCTTTGTAAAAACTTTCCGTAAGTTCATTCGGATCAGAATCTATCAGCTGTTGTACTTTTGTAGTTGTATCTGAATCAAAGTTTGGACCTAACCAACTTGTTGCTTTTTCTAAAATTTTAGCGTCAATCTTTGTCATTAATAGGTGTTTTAAAGAACAAAAATAATGAATTCATTTTGGTTTCTATTTTGCTGGCAAGGATATTTTAGATAACTTTATATATTGCTATGAATTATATGAAAGAAAAAACTCTAAAACTCTTTTGCATACTGCTTTTTTTCTGTTCTTCAATCAACGCGCAACGAGAAGCCGCTAATTGGTTTTTCGGTGTAAATGCTGGACTAGATTTTAATAGTGGAATTCCAACACAATTAAATACAAGTCAGGTAAATACGCTGGAAGGTTGCTCTACGATTTCAGATGAAAATGGTGCGATGCTTTTCTACACCGACGGTGTTACTGTGTGGAATAGTTTGCACCAAATTATGTCTAACGGAACAGACTTAAACGGTAGTTTTTCGAGTACACAATCTTCTATTGTGGTGCCGAATCCTGCAAATGATAATATTTATTACATTTTTACAACAGATGTGGTAGATGCGTACGATCCTACAACAAACACAAGTAACGGATTTAATTATTCGGTGGTTGACATTTCACTTGATGGCGGATTGGGTGCCGTAACGGATAAAAACGTCAATTTAATGCCAAATACGTCCGAAAAAGTAAGTGCAACTTTGAGTAATGATGGCAATTATTGGGTTGTAACACATTATCTAGATTCTTTTTATGCGTTTAAAATAACTGCAGCTGGTGTAAATACAGTTCCTGTAGTATCTGCAACATCTTTTAATGTAAATAATTACCGAAATTTTAGAGGAAATATGAAAATATCTCCAGATGGTAAAAAACTAGCAATCGCGCACGCATATTTCTTTCCAGATCAAGAAGGATATTTGTATTTATATGATTTTAATGATGAAACTGGAATTGTTCAGAATTCAGATTTTTTAGGAGATAATTTAGTGTATTACGGAGTTGAGTTTTCTTCAAACTCTTCAAAATTATACGCTTCCGCAAAGGTGTTTAGTGCTGATAATTCAGTTTCAAATATTCAATTGCAACAATATGATGTAAATGCTCCAAATGTAGCAAATACAAGATATATTGTACACAATTATCCGCAAAGTCAAGTTACACCATCGTTAGGCGGAAGCTTGCAAATTGGGTTTGACAAACGTGTTTACCATTCGTTGCCAGGTTCCACATTATCAACAATCAATACGCCAAATTTATCAGGATTTGCCTGTAGTTTTGAGTTGGCAAGTGTAGATTTGGGAACCAATTTTGCACGTTTTGGCTTGCCGTCATATGTGCAAACATATTTTGAAAGTATCGCCACCATTCAAAACTTGTGTTTGGGACAACAAACAACATTTACAGTAGCGCCAAATCCAGATATTCTTTCAATCGATTGGGATTTTGGAGATGTAGCTTCAGGTGCAAATAATACGTCAACACAAATGTCGCCTTCGCATTTATTTACAAGTGCCGGATTGTATATAGTAACGGCAGATGTAGCGTTTGCCAGTGAACCCAATAGAACCTTCATTGAAGTTATTCAGATCAACGAAGTGCCAAATATTGCAGCTTCATTTACCTTATTTCAATGTGATGTGGACGACAATCCAACAGATGGACTTTCAATATTCAATTTGGGTGATGCGCAAAGCTTAATACAAGCGGACAGCGGAATTAGCAATGCACAGGTAATTTTTTACCCTACTTTGAATGATGCACAGAACAATCAAAATGCGATAAACAATTTAACATATTTCAACACGCAAAGCGATCAAATATTATATGCGCGTGTGTTTAGTCAATCAGAATGTTTTGCAATTACACAGGTACGGCTTACTGCAAATCCAGGAACAAGTTTGGGAACTTACACTACGCTTGATGTGTGTGAAACCAATGCTAATGGAATTGCGATTTCGCAGATAGAAAATACCTTAGGAAACGATTTTCCAGGCGGAACTATTAGTGTTTTTGCCACAGAATCAGGTGCGTTATTACAACAAAATCAATTATCGGATAATGCACAAGTCAACTTGACAAACAATGAGTTATTTTTTAGAGTTGATTACGGTACTAATTGCGGATTTATCGGAAGTATTTCCATCAATGTCATTGCGCAACCACAAGTAGAAGATCAGCAAGTGACTTTATGTGGTGGTCCAGGATCAGAAGTAACATTGGCATTAGACGAAAGTTTTTCAAATTACACTTGGTCTACCAACGAAACGACACCAACCATTACGGTTTCAGAAGTTGGTACCTACATGCTAACAATTTCTAATGCTGCTGGTTGTGAACGCGAAGTATCTTTTGTTGTGATAGAAGAACCACCAATTGAAATTGAAGAGATTTTGGTATCCGATTTTCAAGATCAAAATTCAATCAAAATTATATTAACACAACCTACGGAGACAATTTTGTATTCAATAAATGGAGGACAAACATTTTCTGATTCGAACGAATTCAACAATCTTTTTCCAGGAGTGTATGATATTGTAGTAAAACGTGAAAACTGTGATTCCGTAGGCGAAACCGTATTAGTTGGTGGATTACCTAAATTCTTCACGCCAAATGGCGACAATATCAATGATACATGGACATTACTTCGCAAAGAATTTTATCCGAATGCAATTATAGAATTGTATGATAGATATGGTAAAAATCTTGATTACATAAAAGCAGATGATAGAGAATGGGACGGAACATACAGAGGAAATCCGTTACCATCTGGCGATTACTGGTATAAACTTACTTTAGAAAACGGAAAAGTAATTAAAGGAAATGTGACACTTAAGCGTTAAAGTTAGTAGTTTCACTAATTTTATAACGTTCTTTATCACGTTTACTTCGCAAGATAATTTCTCCTAAAAACCCTGCTAAAAAAAACTGAGTTCCTATAACCATGGTAGTCAATGAAATATAGAACCAAGGATTATTCGTGACTAAAATTGCAGGCAAATCGTTGGCAAGTTTATACAATTTCGTAATTCCTATATAACCAGCTGCCGAAAATCCGATCATAAACATTAACACACCAAGTGCGCCAAATAAATGCATAGGACGTTTTCCGAATTTTGATAAAAACCAAATGGTAATTAAATCTAAAAAACCATTGATAAAACGATCATACCCAAATTTCGTTTTGCCATACTTTCGTGCTTGATGCAGCACAACTTTTTCTCCAATATTAGAAAAACCAGCATTTTTAGCCAATACAGGAATGTATCTGTGCATTTCTCCAAACACATCAACATTCTTAATGACACTATTTTTATACGCCTTTAAACCGCAATTAAAATCGTGGAGCTTTAAACCTGAAGTTCTTCTAGCTGCCCAGTTAAATAATTTTGAAGGAATATTTTTTGCAATGACAGAATCATAGCGTTTCTTTTTCCAGCCTGAAACCAAATCAAATCCTTTTTCGGTAATCAAATTGTACAATTCAGGAATTTCATCAGGACTATCTTGCAAATCAGCATCCATGGTAATCACAACTTCGCCAAGTGCTTTCTTAAAACCAGCATGCAAGGCTTGTGATTTCCCATAATTTTGTAAAAAATGAATGCCTTTTACTTCCGAATGCTTTTCAGATAACTTTTGAATAATTTCCCATGATGTATCTGTGCTTCCATCATCAATAAAAATGACTTCATAAGAATAATTGTTGGCGTGCATCACTTTCGCAATCCAATCATATAATTCTTGTAAAGACTCTTCTTCGTTAAGTAGTGGTATAACTACAGATATATTCATACAGTATTCTTATCGTTTGTAAAATGCTTTAATGACCAATGAAGTTATCAAAGAAACAAAAAATCCTGTAAATAGGCTTTTAAGTACGGCACTAGAAAATAAATTAAATTTGAATCTTGATTTATATTCGGTGATTTTCTGAGTTACTTGTTCGGGTGAAAACTGTTCATTCAGCTTTAAATCATCAACCATTGCTAACGCTAATTTATCTATCAAATCGGTTTCTATAAAATAGGCATGAATCATTTGATACACCCAAAAAATAATTCCTCCTAATAAAATTACACCAATACCCGTTTTTAAACCTTCGCGAATGCTAAACTCTTCTGATTTTTTACTTACATTTACAATGGCAAGTATCATAAGCACAATAGTTACAATAAACATGATAACAACATATATGTTATTGGCTTCAATATGAATGTTCTGATTATATTGTAGGAGAAAGAAAAAAATATTTAATAAACCTGCGGCAATTCCAAAATGGGATGTTTTTGAAAACATGTATGAGTTTTTTTATGCAAGACACAAATATAGAAATTCAAGCTTAGAAAATATCAAAATATTTCTATTTAAATGTTGCACATTCCGAAATAATAATTAAATTTGCACCTCGAAAATTGAGAAAGTCACAATAAAAATTACAAGATGCAACAAGGTATACATCCAGAAAATTACAGAGTAGTAGCTTTTAAAGATATGTCTAACAATGATGTATTTCTTACGAAGTCTACTGTAGATACTAAAGAAACTATCGAAGTAGATGGTACTGAGTATCCTTTATACAAATTAGAAATTTCAAGAACTTCACATCCATATTACACTGGTAAGTCTAAGTTAGTAGATACAGCAGGACGTATTGATAAGTTCAAGAACAAATACTCGAAATTCAAGAAATAAGAATCTCGATCACAATTTTAAAAAATGTCTTTCAGGTAACTGTAAGACATTTTTTTTTTGAAAAATACTTCCCAAATTTATAGCAAAACCGTAGCTTTTTTTACATTTACAAAAATTCAAGACACTCATGAACTATATTCTGTTTGATGGAACCGTTAGAAATGCACTATTACCTTTCACATATACGCGACCTGTTGCCGATATTCGAGTTGGAATCTTAACCATTAGAGAAAAGTGGGAAGCGTACTTAGGAAGTACAACGACCACAATTACAGAAGAATACCTTTCTGAAAAATATCCAATGGTAGAATTGGAAGAAAATGTAATGATCAATGCCTCTTTTTTGCCAAATGCAGAACTGACAGCATTGATTCAAAGTTTGTCTGAAAAACAAGCCATTTTTGCAGGCGATGAAATTATTGCGTTTCATGCGACAGACGAACAAGATGAGGTCGATTTTGATACCTATGAGGTTATTTCCTATGAAGAAGATTGTTTGCGTATAGAAAACACGTGGGATATCTTTTCAAAAAATGCAGCGGCAATTCAAGCAGATTTTGATGTAATTACAAAAGACAGAACTTCACAACCAATTCCTGCAACGGTAAACGTGATTTCTCCCGAAAATATATTTATTGAAGAAGGTGCAAAACTGAATTTTTGTACGTTAAACGCAAGTTCAGGACCAATTTACATTGGTAGACATGCGGAAATTATGGAAGGAAGCGTCGTTCGTGGCGGCTTGGCAATGTGCGAACATTCAGTATTAAAATTAGCAACAAAAATATATGGAGCAACGACACTTGGTCCTTATTGTAAAGTTGGAGGCGAAGTAAACAACTCTGTATTAATGGGCTATTCAAACAAAGGACACGACGGATTCTTAGGAAATTCAGTCTTAGGCGAATGGTGTAATATTGGTGCCGATAGTAACAATTCGAATCTAAAAAACAATTATGCTCCTGTGCGTTTATGGAGTTATGAAACGGAGAACTTTGCGAAAACTGGTTTGCAATTTTGTGGACTCATGATGGGCGATCATAGTAAATGCGGAATCAATACCATGTTTAACACTGGAACTGTTGTTGGTGTCAATGCAAACATTTTTGGTTCAGGATTCCCAAGAAACTTTGTGCCAAGTTACAGTTGGGGCGGCGCAAGCGGATTTACAACCTATCTTACCAAAAAAGCTTTTGAAGTTGCTAAAGTGGTAATGTCACGACGTAAGGTAGCATTTACAGCACAAGATGAAGCAATTCTAACACATGTTTTTGAGGAAACAAAAAAATGGCGTAAAGATTAAAAATAGATAACAGATAAATACCAAAACGATTATGATAGCAATTATTATTTTAATTGTAGTAGGACGACAATTTTACGAATTGGCCAAAAAATATGAACAACAACTTGCGTGGTTATATGCTATTTTAGGAGTTGTTTCGTATTATGCAGGAATTATTGTTGGAGGCGTACTATTAGGAATAATTTTAGGATTATTTTTCCCAGAATTTTTAGAAGATACACCAGAATCGGTATTGGGATTATTGACCATTCCAATTGGAATCTTTGCATGTTGGGGATTCTACCAGTTATTAAAGCGAAATTGGCATAAGAAATTTGAAGAACAGCAACGCTTAAAACCAAAAATATCTGATATTGGAAAATCTGAAGAAAACGAAAAACCTACGGAAGATTTCTTAATTGGAAAGAAAGATTTGGGTGATTTAACCAAGAAAAAAGAAGACGATAATTGGCGTTTTTAATCGTAACGAGAACATAAATGAAAAGCCGTTACTATGGAAAGTAACGGCTTTTTTATATATAATTCGATTTTATATCTTTCTAAAATTGAAAAATTAATGGCACTTCATTTGCGAATTCATGGATAAAAAGAAAATAACCCATGATTGAAAATAATACGATGCCAACAATGACGAAAACAAGAATTGTTTTACGACGCGATTGTTTTTGTTCTTCTAGTAGCTGTTTTCTAATTTTACGCAGCATATAATCTGAAGCTTCATTGTATTCAGCCGTAGACGATTCTGTACCAATATAACGTTCCACGCGTTCGAGTTTATCAATGCGTTTACGTCTATTATTTCTAATAATAGTATTTCCTAATGACATGAATCCTGACATAATGGGTACATTTTAATTAATTATAGTATACAAAATTTTATTGAGATATTAATCAAAAATTGAAATAGACATAATATCTGAATCAAATGACTTGATAAGCATGAAATAGCAAAAAAGAGCTACTATCAATAATCCGAAAACGATTCCAAATTTTATGGATCGTTGTCTTTTTCTTTTTTCTTCTGCCTGAATTTTATCTCTAATATCTTTCAACAAACCTTCGGAAGCTGTTTCATATTCAGCTTTTTCAGTATCATTTTTAAGATATAATTTTCGTTGCTCTTGTCTATGAGCGAGTCTACGTTTACTATTATTAAACGCAACCGTTGAAGCAGATTTTACAATTACTGGCATAACTTATGAATTTAAAAATTGAACAAAATCAAAGAAAAACTTCACTAAAAATATCGAAACTGGAACTGCTAACACAAAGGCTAAAATCAATTGATTTCGTTCTTTGCGTTGTTGTTTTTTAATTTTTTCACGAATAGTTTTTAACTTTATTTCTGATACTTTTGGAAATATATTTTTAACTCCTTCGTTTTTATAATAGCGCAAATTTTTGTCAAAAGCTGTTCGTTTGCTACGTCTTTGCTTCGTCCGTTCTAAATCACCATGTACGTAAAATCCAGCTCCTGATCCCATAATCCTTTTCTTTTAAATGAAGTATACTATATACGTATGGAAATCATTGAAAATGTTACAAATACGTGAACTATTCAATTTTCTTGAAGTAGTTTTGAGCATACCTATTTGCTGTGAAATTAGTTGTAAAACTTCTCGTTTTAACTTAATTCTAGTACATTAGATGACGTTTCTCAACTGTAAACGATATAACATTTATGACACTAACTCAAATCCCTAAATTCGTAAAAAGCAGATTCCTTTTCTTTTGGATTTCAAGCTTCGTACTTGCATCGGCGTTGTATTATGCATTGTGGTTGATCGTTCCTAATCATCGTGTATTTGGAACACTATATCGTATGTTTTTATATCATTTTGCATTTCCACTTCAATACATAGTCATTCCTTGTTTTTTCTATGGAATTTTTGCAACATTACTCACAAAGAGCTTTCGAAAAGCAACTACAGTCAAGCGAATATGGTTAACAATTGCAATTTGCCTATTAACTATTATTGTAAGTTCTCCTTTTGGTGGAATGTTATGGAATTTTCATGACATGCAAGCAGGATTTTTTCCTGAAAATTGGGTGTCAGTTATGATACAAAAAGGATTTTCGTGGGGAATGGAAATCGGATGGTTCATCATCTTATTATCAATACCATACAATATCATTTGCGGAATAGGTTGTTATTATTTGACAAAAAAAGGTGTTAAATTGTATGATCCTAACTAAACTTATTTACTCTTTTTTACACGTTTCAACTCTAATAAATTCAAGGCGTTAATGCCTAAACCTTCTACATTTTTTTGTGTAAACCGAACAACTTGATCGTAATACAAAGGAACCAATGGCGCTTCCGAAATCAGCAAAGAATCCATTTTTGTATACAATTCTGCACGTTTTTTGGCATCCGTTTCACGCAATGCAATTTCATACCATGCGTCAAACTGTGGATGGATAAAATGTGTATAATTTGGTCCGTTTGGTGTGAAATTTTTACTGTAAAATAACGATAAATAATTCTCCGCATCAGGATAATCGGCAATCCAACTCGCTCTAAAAATTGACAATTCTCCTTTCGAACGTAATTCCCGTAAGGTAGAAGCTGGAATTACATTTACACTAGCTTTCATCCCAATTTTTTCCAACTCACGTTGAATGTATTCGCAGAAATTTAAATACTGACCATTTGTAGTAATTGCAACTTCTGGCGACGTATTTCCTGTTTCCGTTATATACTGATTGACCAAGTCTTGTGCTAATTCTGGGTCATAATCAAAACCTTTAATGTTGGCAAAACCAGGCAAACCTTTCGGGATAAAACCATGAATCGCTGGCGTTCCAATTCCGCTTCGTAAATACGTAATCATCTTTTTACGATCAAAACTATAATTCATCGCTTTGCGCAACAAATGATGACTTGAAACATTGGTACTGTCGCCAATAAAAATTCCTAAATATTCCGTGTTCAAATACGGTCCAGAAATCATATGTACCGTAGATGTATAGCGTTCTCGCAAAGTTCCAGCAGCATTCAGTAACTCATCTTGATACGATGGATCAAGCGAATTCAAAAAATCGATATTTCCTTGGGCAAACTGTAAAAATTCACTCTGTTTATCAGGTAAAAAAGTAATAGCAACCGCTTCCAAATAGGGCAAGTTGTTTCCAGTAGTATCTTTTTCAAAATAAGTTGGATTTCGGCGCAATACAAGTTTTGTATTTTCTTCCCAAATCTTGAACTGAAAAGGACCAGTTCCTATTGGATTTGCTCTAAAATCATTACCATAATGTTCCACAATTTCTTTGGGAACAACCGAGCAATATTTCATCGTTAACAAACTCAAAAAAGCAGGAAATGGTTGTTTTAGGTTGATGGAAAACGTTTTATTATCTATAGCTTTAAAGTTTTCAACACTTTTAAAAATCCAGCGTCCGCTTGAAGCGACTTTGTCATCTAAAATTCGATTAAAACTATATTCAAAATCAAACGCATTTACGGTTCGAGTACTATCTTTTCCAAATAATTCATGCTTGTGAAATTGCACATCATCTCGTAAAGTAAATGTATACGTTTGTGCGTCTTCTGAAATTGTCCAAGACTTTGCAATGGAAGGAATTACATTTAAATTATTGTCCATTTCCACCAAACCATTAAATAGTTGATGTACGGCCCAAATATTCCGTTGATCTTTCGCAAAAGCAGGATCTAGCGAGGTAATATTTGCATGTTCATTATAACGAAAAACCAAATGATCTCTGTCGTTCGTTTTGTTTTGTTGACACGAAAAAGAAATCAACAATAAACAAAGGATTGATATAGAACTGATTACCAATTTAAAATGTTGTATTGTTAATTTTATCATATGCTGAATTAATTGTAAATTTGCAGGCTTTTATAATGCTTTTGTCAGTTCGAGCGCAGTCGAGAACGCTCTAATTATTTCTAATACTAAAGAATTTCGACTGCGCTCGATTCGACATAATTATAGTTAAATAATAACATTATGTCTAAATTACTTTATGCTACATAAAAGCCTTAAAAGTACATAATAAAAAAGATAAATCGCTACCGTTTTGGTAGAAAAGTACAGGAATGAACGATAGAAAAAAAGTCGCTTTTTACACGCTAGGTTGCAAACTGAATTTTTCAGAAACGTCTACAATTGCTCGAAACTTTCAAGAGGAAGGTTTTGAAAAGGTAGATTTCTCCGAACACGCTGATATGTATGTTATTAATACATGTAGTGTTACGGAAAACGCGGATAAACGCTTTAAATCTATTGTAAAACAAGCACAAAAAGTAAATCCTGATGCGTTTGTAGCGGCAGTTGGCTGTTATGCACAACTAAAACCTGAAGAATTAGCAGCAGTTGATGGAGTAGATTTGGTGCTTGGTGCCACGGAAAAATTCAAAATTACAGATTACATCAATGATCTTTCTAAAAACGATTTCGGAGAAGTGCATTCGTGCGAAATAGAAGAAGCTGATTTTTATGTGGGAAGTTATGCTGTTGGCGATCGTACACGCGCATTTTTAAAAGTACAAGATGGTTGCGATTACAAATGTACATATTGCACAATTCCTTTAGCAAGAGGAATTTCACGAAGTGATACACTTCAAAATGTATTGAAAAATGCTAAAGAAATTTCAGCTCAAGATATTAAGGAAATTGTCTTAACAGGTGTCAATATTGGCGATTACGGAAAAGGCGAATTTGGAAACAAAAAACACGAACATACATTCTTAGAATTGGTTCAAGAATTAGATAAAGTGGAAGGAATAGAGCGTTTGCGAATCTCTTCTATTGAGCCAAATCTACTAAAAAACGAAACGATTGATTTCGTATCAAAAAGCAATACATTCGTTCCGCATTTCCACATTCCATTACAAAGTGGAAGCAATACTTTATTGCGTTTAATGCGCCGTCGTTACATGCGTGAATTGTATGTAGATCGTGTAACAAACATTAAAGAAGTCATGCCAGATGCGTGTATTGGTGTGGATGTAATTGTTGGATTTCCAGGCGAAACAGACGAATTATTCTTAGAAACCTATAATTTCCTAACAGCACTCAACATCTCATATTTGCACGTATTTACCTATTCGGAACGTGAAAACACGGTTGCAGCTGAAATGGAAGGCGTTGTGCCGCAAAACGTTCGAAAAAAGCGTAGTAAAATGTTACGCGGATTATCTGTAAAAAAACGGAGAGCATTCTACGAAAGTCAACTAGGAAAAACAAAAACTGTTTTGTTTGAAGGCGAAAACAAGGAAGGTTACATTCATGGATTTACTGAAAACTACGTAAAAGTGAAAGCGCCTTGGAATCCAGAATTGGTCAATACGCTTCATGAAGTTTCATTAACTAAAATTGACGATGATGGAATGGTTCGTTTTGATTTTGTGAATGAAACCGTAATTTCCAGCTAAAATTCAAGGTTTTTACCGAACTTATCTAAAGTATAATCGAAAGATTGGCACGTTTCATGTAATTATCATCCTATAATTACAAATAGATACCTATATTTAACTTTAAATAAAAACGTATGAGAACAACATTACTTTCCATATTAATCTTAACGTTAATAAGTTGTGATGCTTCAACCAAAGAATTTATTGGAAGTTCATGGATTGTGAGTGAATTGACAGAAAAGGACACGAAAATTCCTGTAACAAATGATGTCATTTTAACGATAAAAAGTGAAACCGAATTCACACTCAAATTAGACAAAAATAACTGTTTTGGAACCTATACACTTTCCAGTAATGGAAACATACAATTAGGTGATTTGGCATGTACAGAAATGTGTTGTGATTCAGATTTTTCAATGGCAGTTACAAGAGCATTGCGCAAAGTTTCAAAAATAAAATTGGACAAAAGCCGTGCAACCTTATCAGCAGCTAAAGTTCAAATTAAATTTAAAAAATACGAAGCTGTTACAAACAGAATACAAATGATGAATGACGATGATAAAATATTTATGAAAGAAGAAAAAATACCTACAAAGGAAACTACAGATATTGGTTTAATTACCAAGCCAGAAGACAATCAAACTCATACGGCTAGTGTGCCAAAAGGCGAATCAATTACGTTGTATAAATCGCCCTGTAAAGGAACTTGCGAAGAATTTACCATGGTTATGTACGAAGATGGAACTGTATATTATACGGGGAAATTCAACGCGAAAATTCAAGGGAAACATATGGTAAAATTAGATTCAAGCAAATCAAAATCGTTATTCAAAGAATTTGAAGAAGCTAATTTCAGTAGTTTTCAAAGCAAATATGATGACGAACTGATCATGGACATTCAAAATACATATTTGACCTATCAAGGAAAAAAAATAGAAATTCGTTACATACACAATGCTCCTAAAAAACTCAAAGCATTACTTTCAATAGTAGAGCAGCGAGCTGAAGAAGTGTTGACAATATTAAAAAAATAATGTAGTACGTACAATAAAAAAAGGGAACCTATGCAGTTCCCTTTTTTTATGTTTTTCAATTCAAATTAGATTCGAACGCCAACAGGCAGTAAATCTTTGTATTGTTTATTTTTTCGTAAAAAACTAGCAATCTTTGGGCTAGTCGGCACAACTCTTAAATTTCGATCCTGAATACTATCTAAAACGGTTTTGATAAAAGCATTCTTGAAATCTACGTCGTCTAATCCTTCTGGAACAATTAATTTTGTTAGAAATATTTTACGCTCTTGAAGAGAATACTCAATCTTAGCCATTCCATTATCAGTCTTGTGTTCGAATTGTCTTAAAAACTCGTTATCATTGATAACAATCTCATTATCCATAGCAGTTTAATTTAAATTAATCTTTAAATGGTATTTTAGAAGAAAAAATATTGGGTTAAGTTGCAAAGATACAAAATTTAGAGTAGATTTCCGAGTTTTTAGTGTGACTATCTGTATGAAACCTACTAAAATACCCGTTTATTTCATGCCAGGAATGGCTGCAAATCCTTCTATCTTCAGACATATTCAACTGCCTGAAGATACATATGATATGTATTTTTTAGAATGGTTTGTTCCAGAAAAGGATGAAACCTTAGAAGCCTATGCATTGCGTATGACACAAAAAATAGTGCATAAAGATATTATTCTAATAGGTGTTTCTTTTGGTGGAATTTTAGTGCAAGAAATGGCACGCCACATCAATGTTCGTAAGCTTTTTGTGATTTCGAGTGTAAAAACAATGCACGAACTGCCAAAGCGAATGCGACTTGCCAAAAAGACTAAAATTTATAAACTTGTGCCGACAAGCTTCGTTAGTATGCTTGATGTATTTCGAAAATATGCCTTTAACGATTTCATAAAGAAACGTTTAGATTTATACGAAGAATACTTATCAATTCGTGATAAATACTATCTCGATTGGTCCATAGCACAAATTGTCAATTGGAGACAAGTTGAAGCTTTGCCAAATACCATTCACATTCACGGAGAAAAAGACGGCGTATTTCCTAAGCAATATCTTTCCAACTTCATTGAAGTAAAAGGTGGCACGCACATTATGATTATCAATAAATACAAATGGTTTAACGAAAATTTACCAAGATTGATAAAAGAATAGTTTCCTCATTCTAAATGAGTTCCCTATTTTTGTAAATGCTACCCAATCATTTTTACAATTCGCCAAAAAATACTTAACTTAAAGTCGATTAAGAAAATATTTAAAAAAAATAACACATGCGTAAAATTAAAAATGGATTTGCCTTTTTAGGATTAATTTTCCTCGGAATACTATTAATGAATGCTGTTCAGCAAGATAACGTTATGACAGCGGAAACAGCAGTAAATGTGGACACGCCAGCTTCAAAACCTGTAGTGAATGGTGAAAATGATTACAATGTATATGCGTTGGAAGTTCCAGAATCCTTAGATTTTGCAGGCGAAGCCATGCCTTTGCACTTACCAGATATCAAAGAACGTATGGATCGTGAATTGTTAGTAAATACGTACTGGCAATCAAATGGTTTATTACTATTCAAGCGTGCAAATAAATATTTTCCAATCATAGAACCAATTTTAAAAGAATATGGAGTTCCAAACGATTTTAAATACTTAGCAGTTATTGAAAGTGGTTTGCAAAATGTAACATCTCCAGCAGGCGCACGAGGTTTTTGGCAGATTATGAAAACTACAGGAAGAGAAAATGGCTTGGAAATCAACTCAAATGTTGATGAGCGTTACCATTTGGAAAAAGCAACACGTGTGGCGTGTAAATATTTATTAGAAGCAAAAAATAAATTTGGCAATTGGACAGCGGCTGCGGCTGCGTACAATGCTGGAAATGCAGGAATCGGACGTCGCATGGAAGATCAGCAAGTAGATTCATACTACGATTTATTGTTGGGTCAAGAAACTGGGCGTTATATCTTTAGAGTGGTAGCGTTAAAAGAAATTTTTACCAACGCAAAAAAATACGGTTTCAATTTTGATAAAAAAGATTTGTACAAACACATTCCAACCTACGAAGTAGAAGTAGATACGGTCGTTACAAATTTTGCAAGTTTTGCTAAAAAATTTAATATCAACTACAAAATCTTAAAAATCCACAATCCGTGGTTGCGCGAGAATAAATTGAACAACAAATCAAGAA
>NZ_LBMG01000066.1 GCF_001005315.1 Kordia jejudonensis | reverse complement strand
CGAGGCATCCTACGGTATTGGCGCCTGTTTGTGTAGCAACTGGGAGCTGATCTCCAGAATTACCATTATCGTCACTTTTGCAAGCAAAGATTGTAAAACACAATATGGTTAGATAAGTATATTTTATAGGTTTAAATTTTCTAAACATATGATAATGTTGATTTTAAGATTTCTCATGTTTTTCGTAAGGTATTTTGGTAGCTCTTATATAAAGTAAAGATATGGTATATTTTCTAATGAAACACACATGTGTGTAAGTTTTAACCTATAAATAATTATTATTTAAAAGATTTATATTACAAAAAAGACAATGTGTAGAAAAAAAAGAACAGACTCATTTCAATAAAGATTGTAATGAGTCTGTAGTTGATATGTTTATTTTAAGTAATTTACTGCTTCACAATACGTTTTACAGCAACACTATCATCAGCAGCTTGTAATCTCATAAAATAGATGCCAGCTGCAAAATTTGAAATATCAATTGTTTTTCCGTCAGATAATTGTCCAATAGAAGAAATTGTTTTTAAGATTCTACCATTCAAATCGAGTAAGGAAATCTCAGATACAGATATATTCGTAGCACTACTGATCGTAATTATATCCTTTGTAGGATTCGGCGAAAGCCTGATACTATTTGAAAACGCATTCTCAGCTACGCTCAAATTAGCATCTACAGTGACATCAAACGAACACATTACGGCATTTCCTGCCAAATCGGTAATGGTAAATGAATTTGTAGTAGTTCCAATTGGAAAATCGGCTCCACTTGGCAAACCAGCCGTTTGTGTAGGTGTATAATCAATTTCTAAAAGATATCTATAGGTAACTACGTTGGTAATATCATTCCAACCGCCACTGGATTGAATTACGGTATAATCTTCATTTCCAGCATTATTTGGCTCTCCAGGATTCCAATTGTTATAGGTTGAAGTGTCGCCACTTTGCCATACAAAAGTTCCTTCCGTATCCGTATCACTAAAACCAATTACCACATCGCCAGCACCACCAACGTTCCCGATAGCTTCCGTTATGGTTGCGTTGTCTGTCGCGTTTCTAATTGTGCCCACAAATCCACCTTGAGTGATGGCATCATTAAATGCATTGACAGGTGAAAATGAATTGTTAGACAAGTAATATGCCTTTCCATTAATATTTGTCAATGGTGTAAAATCAGTCAGCGGATTTATCAACACACAATTATCCGTTGGTGTTAAAGTATAATTAACTACAGCAGTTGTATCTCCAAAATTGGCGGCAGTTTGCATAATATTTGCAGGACAACCCGCAACAGGATCTTCATTATCAACAACAGTAACTGTAAAGCTACAGCTAGATGTATTGTTATCTGAATCGGTAACACTCATAAAAACCTCTGTAATTCCTACAGGGAACGCTGCACCAGAAGCCAAACCAGAAGTTACGGTTGGTGTTAACATTCCGTCTTCAGTATCGTTAGCGGTAACATTATAAGTTACAGTAGCCTCACATTGCCCTGCGGTATTGTTAACAGTAATATTTGCAGGACAGGTAATTACGGGCGAATCGCCAATAGATTCAAACAATTGTACATCTGCAATTTGATTTATGGAAGAAGTGCCACAAGTTCCTGTAAAATTTACTCTATAAAAGGTATATGTGTTTGTATTGGTAAATGAAAATGTTCTTGAAAAGAAACGTGTAGAAATACACGGAATCGCACCAGTAGCCACACTTGTAAAATTTGTTCCATCATTAGAACCAAAAATTTCATAAGTAGTCGGATCGCGTTCAGGAGCATCATTCGCCGTTACAAATTCCATGGCAATGGCTGTTGCGCTCACACCTAACAAATCGACTTCAAAACCAATTCCGTCAAACGCATTAAAATCTAAGAATTTGGTATTTGAATTTTGATCAATAATATTTTGGACACCTTCTGCTCCAGGCGAATTGACACTTCCAAAAGTAGTTGCTGTATGAATAGAATCGTCAAAAATTCCTTGGGCATTGGTAAAAGAAATTCCTGTACAGACAAGGAATAAAAAGAGTAGTTTTTTCTTCATAATTAGTTGGTTGTAGTTAGTTTTAAATATTTTAAAAAGAGGAAGTTAGCTGAATTTTGCTAGACTATCAAATTTTTCACGGAAAGTGTGAAAAGAATAAAATCTGCCTGTTTTATGGAGAATTCATCACTTTTTCAATCAAAAAACTATAACTACTAAAAAAATAGATGAAGAAAAACTAAAATTTATATGAGGAAAATTAATCTTCTTTACCCAAAATCGTCAAACCAACGCGAATCGTAGAATAGGGAATGGCTTCTTCAAAATGTTCAAAATAAGCTTTTAACGTATCAGGATTCCCAAGCGTTTCTTTGGCTTCTCTGATACTTTGTAAATCGTTTTTGTCAATAAATCGCATCAAATCAATATCTTTTCCTTCATCATACAATTTGGAAATATGTGAAAAAATAGTGGTTTCAGCCAATTTTCGAACTTGTGCAATTTCAGCAATCGATAAACCTTGTTGATACAATTCGTAGGTTTTTTTTGTTGTTTCGCCTTTACGCTTTGGTTTCTTTTCTTTCTCTTTCGTAAACGCAATAATTTCTTTGATGAATTGGTATCCGTAATTTTCCAACTTCCGTTTTCCAACACCACTAATTTGAATAAATTCTTCGTCAGACATTGGACGTACATTTTCCATTTCTTTCAGCGTAGCATCATTAAATATCTGATATGCAGGAACTTCTTCATCACGCGCAATGCTTAGTCGTAACTGACGTAAACGTTCGAATAATGAATTTTTGGAAGCTTTTGGAGTTTTTACGGTTTGCTTTTCTTGTATCTTTTTAGCTTCTACCAAATTTGCTAAATCAACTTTTTTTCCATGAAATAATACATCTTTTGCAAACTCCGTTAGTTTGAGCTTATTATTTTCATGAAAAGCAATTTCTAAATATCCTAAATTGATGAGTTGCGTCATGTATTGTTTCCAGTCGAGCCAAGAAATATCTTTGGCAATTCCGTAGGTTTTTACATGCTGATAACCTTTGTCAAAAATAGTATTATTTTGTGCGCCACGAAGCACATCAATCACAGTGCCTATAGGTTCTTGCCCTTCCAATCGCGCTACAGCGGACAATGCTTTTTGTGCAATAATAGTTCCGTCAAAAAACTGCGGAGGATTTTTACACACATCACAATTTCCACAATCTTCACGAATCAATTCTCCGAAATAACTCAGTAATATTTTTCTGCGACAACTCAGCGCATCAGCGTATTCTTTCATACGATCCAATTTTGCCAGTTGTACTTCTACATTTCCAGAGTTTTGTGCAAATTTTTGCAATTGAATTACATCGGCATAACTATGAAAAAGTACTGTATTTGAAGGCAATCCGTCACGACCAGCACGACCAATTTCTTGGTAATATCCTTCAATGTTTTTTGGCAAATTGTAATGAATAACCCAACGCACGTTCGATTTGTCAATGCCCATTCCGAAAGCAATAGTGGCACAAATTACCTGACAGGTATCATTGATAAAGTCTTCTTGAATTTGTGAACGTATATCATGATTAATTCCTGCATGATACGCCATTGCATTAATATTGGAAGCTTGCAATTTTTCCGCAACGGTTTCTGTGGCTTTTCGGCTCAAACAATAAATAATTCCGCTTTCATTTGGGCGTTCGTCAATAAAATTAATGATTTGCGTAATACGATCGTTTGCAGGACGCACTTCTAATTTTAAATTCTTTCGATCAAAGGAAGCAATATGCTGTGTTGCATTCGGAATATTTAGTTGATTGGCGATGTCTTCACGTGTCGCTTTGTCAGCAGTTGCCGTTAATGCAATTACAGGAATCGTTGGAAACCGCTTTTTTAAATATCCTAAGTTGGTATATGCAGGACGAAAATCGTGTCCCCATGAAGAAATACAATGTGCTTCATCAATAGCGATTAGGCTAATTTTTTGATTGGTAAAAATATGTTCCAAGTACGACAAACTCTCAGGCGCACTATACAAAAGCTTTATTTCGTTTGCGGCAATCTTCGTGTAAATCTCCTGTTGTTCCAATTCGGTTTGACTGCTGTTAATGTATGCTGCGGAAATTCCGTTAGTGGTTAAGCCATCAACTTGGTCTTTCATTAATGCAATAAGTGGAGAAATCACAATGGTAATTCCATCGAGTAAAATGGCAGGCAATTGAAAACAAATAGATTTTCCGCCACCAGTAGGCATAATAACTAAGTTGTCATTTCCTTCAAAAATAGATTGAATGATTTCTTCTTGTAATGGTCGAAATTGGTCATAACCAAAATACTCTTTTAGGGTACTTTTAATTTTAGTTAGGGCTATCATATTTTACAAAGAAAATAAAAAATAGCTACTAATGTATAGTTTAATTTTAAATAATTCTAAATAAGAACCAATACAAACAAAGAGATTTTATGACGTATAAATGACAAACGAAAAAAGCACAACTTTTGTAGAGTTGTGCTTTTTAAGATTGGTTGTGATTGGTTATTTAATGGTGTTGAGCTAAATTTTAGGTTTTTTAGGAAATCTTTAATTTAACTCAATGTTCTTTATTGGTTTTGTAAACGTACATATAAAAATAGGGAAACCATTACGTGATCGCCGTACAATAGCTACGTAATTTTCGTAATTGTTTTTTAATCAGCGAGTTCTGAAAGTATTTTCATGTTCATTTTGTGCGTACCTTCAAATATTTTTAATGTGTACTTGTTTCCAAATAGTGATTTCATTTTTTCAAGCTCTAATTGCATCCGTTTTTCTGTTAAATATTCATCTTTATCGCCAACAACATTCATCACTTTTGTAGTGTCGTAATTGATGAAGTCAAAATCTTCTTTTTTTAACTCAGTAGGAATACTTCCTGCATATATAATCAATTTTGTACATGGAATTTTATAACGCGCAACCCAACGCATTGCCACAGAAACACCTTGGGAGAATCCTAAAATATAAAAATTGACATGTTTCGGAATATGTTCAGCTTCATAAATTGCATTCAAATTCGCCATAACATTTGCAATCTCTTTTTCTGTATTTTCCTTTGTCAGCCAACTAGCGCCAACATGCTTGTATTCGCCATTTAAATAATATTTAGAAGATGCTTGTGGTGCAATAATGTAATTTTCATCGGGATTTAGTATTTCAAAATACGCAGCAAAATAACGACTCAAAAACCCGATTCCGTGACAAACCAACCAAACATTTTTGGTTTTAGCGGTTAGTTTGTTGACAGTTGTGTATGTATTTGTAATTTGGTATGTGATTTCTTTTTCGTTCATCCGTAAAGTTGCGTTAGCGTTTTGTATTTTTGTAATTGCTATAAATATATCAAATGAATTTAGAAAAAGAGGAAATTTTAAAACAACTCAACGGAATTGTTCCAAATACATTACTGGAAACGTTACAAATTTCATATACCGATGTTGGCGAAAATTACCTAACGGCTAAAATGCCTGTAAACTCAAGTGTACATCAACCACAAGGATTATTGCACGGCGGCGCAACAGTTGCATTGGCAGAAACCGTAGGCAGTACAGCTTCACACTTATTTATTGATCCGACAAAATTTAAAGTAAAAGGATTGGAAATTTCTGCAAATCATTTAAAGAGTAAACGCGATGGCGAAGTATTTGCAACCGCACGACCAATTCACAAAGGAAGAACGACACATTTGTGGGAAATAAAAGTGGTGGATGAAGAAGGAACGTTGATTTCCTTGTGTAAATTGACAACAATTGTATTGCCCAAATAATTTCAAACAATCGAAATGCTCGAAACTTTAGCGTCACATTTTAATAAAAACTTGCCTTTTGTTGCCTATCGGAAGCCGAATGCAACACAGACGAATGTTATTTTTCAGCATGATACGGTTTTGCATACTGTTTCAGATTTTAGCGAAAGTGGTTTTGTATTTGCTCCGTTTGATGCTGCTCAACAGATTATTTTAATTCCGTTTGAAGATGTACAACGTGTTACAATTGTCACAAATAAAGTTACCAAAGCTTCCAATGTTTCTGAGTTCATTCTCGCGGAAGCGTACAAAAAACATATACAGTTAGTCAAAAAAGGTGTAGTAACGATTCAAGATTCTGACATTGAAAAAATTGTAGTATCTCGAAAGGAAGACGTTGTTACGGAGAAAAATCCGTTTGAATTATTTCAACAATTATTAGCAACCTACAACACCGCTTTTGTCTACATCTGGTATCATCCGAAAGTAGGCATGTGGTTGGGCGCAACTCCTGAAACCTTACTAAATGCTAAAGGCAGCACATTTACAACCATGTCTTTAGCAGGAACGCAAAAGTTTGACGAAAACGTTGAAACTTCGTGGAGTCAAAAAGAGATTGAAGAACAGCAAATTGTGACCGATTATATTGTAAATCGTTTGCAAAATATAACCTTGAACGTGACCGTTACGGAAGCAGAAACGCATCAGGCAGGAAGTGTTTTGCATTTGCGTTCTATGATTTCAGGACGAATTGCGCCAACAATTAATATTGGCGATATTATTACCACATTACATCCAACGCCAGCTATTTGTGGGTTTCCAACGGAAGCAGCAAAAAGGTTTATTTTAGAAGAAGAAGGCTATAATCGTACTTTTTACACAGGATATTTGGGCGAATTGAATTTAAAAGAAGAAACGTCGAGAAATCGCAATCGGAAAAATCAGGAAAATAGTGCGTACCGAGCTGTGCGAACAAATTCTGAATTGTATGTAAATCTCCGTTGTATGGAATTAAATGGTCCAAAGGCAACACTTTACATTGGTGGCGGAATTACCAAAGATTCAAATCCTGAATCGGAATGGCAGGAAACCTTGGCGAAATCGCAAATAATGAAAAGAGTATTGTAAAAACTACGCTGAAAGTCGTATTTTTGTATTACGAAATGAAGTACTCAAAAATCCCACTCGCACAAACTCTAGTTGCGCTTTGTATTGCCAAAGGAATCAATCATGTTGTGATCTCTCCAGGATCGCGAAATGCGCCATTAACATTGAGTTTTTCACAACATCCAAATATTCACGCGTATAGTATTGTAGATGAGCGTTGTGCAGCATTTTTTGCATTGGGAATGTCGCAACAATTGGGAAAACCAGTTGCGGTAATTTGTACTTCGGGTTCGGCAATGTTGAATTATTATCCAGCAATTGCAGAAGCATTTTACAGCAATGTTCCCGTAGTTGTTATTTCGGCAGACCGACCTGCATATTTGATTGATGTTGGCGACGGACAAACGATTCGCCAGAAATATGTCTTTAAAAATCACATCAATTACGAAGCAAATTTAAAACAAGATATTACGCACAAGAGTACCATTTTGCAAGAAACGCATCAATTATCGAAAGAAATGGAGCGCGAATTACAAGCAAAAGTACAAGCGTATAATGAGCAAGAAATTAATTTGGCGTTAAATGCTGCCGTGGAAACTAACGGACCTGTACATATCAACGCACCTTTTGATGAACCATTGTACATGATGCAGGACACCAAAGATGTTTCGCCCGTGTTGATTCCTCTAAAGGAAAAAGTTGCAGTAGCAGCTTCAAAAATTACAACGGTTGCTCATATTTGGAGTCAGGCAAAACGAAAATTAGTTTTAGTTGGAACCTTACCGCCAAACACGATTTTAAAGAAATATTTAGAAATATTAGCGGAAGATCCTTCGGTCATGGTATTAACCGAAACGACTTCCAACTTGCGCGATGAACGTTTTTTTAATGCGATAGATCAATTGATTTTACCGATTGAGAAAAACGAAGAATTACTTGATGAGTTTCAACCAGAAGTGATGTTGACACTTGGAGGAATGATTGTTTCAAAGAAAATAAAGGCAATTCTGCGGAAGCGCCAACCGAAACATCATTGGCATATTCATGAGAACAGAGTGTTTGATACATTTTTCTGTTTGGAACATTTTTTTAAGATGAATCCGAATGATTTTTTTGAATCATTTTTTGCACAAACAACTCCAATTGAAAGTTCGTATAAAAACTTTTGGCATCAAATAAAGATAACTCGGGAAGCCAAGCATGAAATTTATTTGCAACAGATAGCTTTTACCGATTTGAAAGCTTTTGAAGCTATAATTCACTCGTTACCAACCTCGTTAATTTTGCATTTAGGAAATAGTTCTACCGTTCGATACGCGCAACTTTTTCCTATAGATTCCAATATAGAATTGTATTGCAATCGCGGAACCAGTGGTATAGACGGAAGTACTTCAACAGCAATTGGAACTTCGGTCGTTGCCAAAAAACAAACACTTCTAATTACAGGCGATCTGAGTTTTTTCTACGACAGTAATGCTTTGTGGAATAATTACATTCCTAAAAATTTCCGAATCATTTTAGTCAATAACAGTGGTGGCGGTATTTTTAGAATTTTGCCAGGAAACAAAAACACGGAGAATTTCAATACGTATTTTGAAACCATTCATTCGCATACGGCAAAACAATTGGCTGAAATGTATCATTTTGAATATTTGACAGCTTGTAATGAAGATTCGCTTCAAACCGTTTTACAGACATTCTACGACGAAAGTGCACAACCTAAAATTTTAGAAGTTTTTACACCTCGAATTGACAATGATATTACGTTGATCGATTATTTTAAGTTTTTCAACGAAAAATAAAAACTTACACCGACTAAAAAGAAGGAATATTTCTACTTCTCTTACTTTTATCTTATATTATTAATCATTTTAGTATTAAAAAATTTTAAATATTATGAGTAAAAGAGACGAGCTAATTACAAAGTACGCAGCAGATTTAAAAGACAAATGTGGAGTTGCCGCTGACATGGATTTATTAACTAAAGTTGTGATCGGATGTGGACCAGCTATTTATAATAAAGACGCAGCAACAGTTTCAGGATCTGACGAAAAAGAATTGGCTACTGTGAAAAATAATTTCTTAATTAAGAAATTAGGATTGGCAAATAGTGCTGATTTAGACAAAGCTATTGACGCAGTGATGGAAAAATACGGTCGTTCAAACAGAAATAAATACAGAGCTGTAGTATATTATTTACTAACGGTACATTTTGGAAAACAAGAAGTTTACAGCTAAACGTACTATTATATATGTTTTAAAAAACGTTATGCTACTTATAGGATAACGTTTTTTTTATGTTCTTTTTTTTGAAAATAGATTTTGATTTTGAGTAAGATTGTTGTAGTTTAAATTTTAGTCAAAAAACTACATGCTTTACATGAAACCTATGAAAAAAACACTTGGAATTTTACTTATTATTTGTTGCAGTACGTTTAGTTGTTCGAATCCTAAAAACGAGTCAATTGTGAAAGATGACTTGATTAGAAGTGGACTTCATGGAAAAGTAAAATCTATAGAATCAGAAATTTTTAAGTTGATTGTTGAAAAGGATACTTTTAGCATAGGAGAAAAAATCAACGGATTTTCTATGGACCGAAATGCGCTCATAGAATTTAATACGAAAGGAAATATATCAGGTTACAAGGAATTTTATGCAAACGGAAAAGTAAGCAAAGAACAGTTGTACACATACGATTCAGAAAACCGATTGGTTAAAAGAAAAGAAATTGATCATTACGGAGAAGGCGCTACCACAGCGTATGAATTGATGTATGATGCGAATGATAGTATCCAACAAGTTATAATTGCAAGCAAAGATTACAAACGCATCGATAACATTCAGCGCAATAAAGAAAATTATCCAATTCGAAAGCAAATTGCCATAAACGACACGATTCTTTCTACATATGATATTGTGTATGATGCTGAAAATAATGTAATTGAAGAAAAAGAATTTGGGTATAAAGAACGACCAGTTCGTATTGTGAAGCGACTATTTAACGCAAACAACTTACCACTAAAGGAAGAAGTTACAGAATATAATAATTATGATACGATTCAATATACAAACGAGTTTGAATACGATGCTGAGCAACATTTAATGCTAGCAAAGTATAATATTGAACGTGATACAATGTACATGGAAGTGAAAAATAGCTACTATGAAAATGGAAAATTAAAAGAAACGGTCAATACACCAAAAGGAAGTGCCGAACAAGTAATGCGTGTACAACGATTTAATGATCATGGAGAAATGTCGGAATACGCAATTATACCTGAAGATACAAGCAAACCGCAAAATGTGTGGTCGCATACGTTTACCTATGATGCACAAAACAATTGGATAGAAAAAATTGACTACAAAAACGGGAAACCTATGAAAATGACCAAGCGTACAATTGTGTATTATAAATAGGAAATCGAAATTTAATTGAAAAGCGAAAACCTTCCGCAATAAAGTGTACCTTTGGCGAAAATTTACACTACATGATTCATTTAGGACAACTTAATACATTAGAAATACTCAGAGAAACGCCTCCAGGTCTTTTCTTGGGCGATGATGAAGGGAATGAAATATTGTTGCCAAATAAATATGTGCCAACTTCTTTTGAAATAGGAGATAAGCTTTCTGTATTTGCATACTTAGATAGCCATGAACGTCCTGTAACAACTACGTTGAAACCGTTTACAAAAGTGAATGAGTTTGCGTTGTTGCAAGTAACTGCTTTGAGTGATTTCGGAGCGTTTTTAGATTGGGGATTAGAGAAAGATTTGTTTGTTCCGTTTAAAGAACAAGCACGCGATATGCAAGAAGGAAAATGGTATGTGGTATATTGTTATTTGGATGAAGAAACCAATCGTTTGGTAGGTTCAAGCAAAACGAATAAGTTTTTGAGCAATGAAGAATTAACGGTGGAACGTTTTGATGAGGTTGATTTGATGGTGTCTCGTTTTACAGAATTGGGCGTGGAAATGATTATCAATCAAACACACAAAGGTTTGGTGTACAACGATGAAATTTACCAAGAGTTAAAATTGGGAGAACGCTTAAAAGGTGTTGTCAAAAAAATTAGAGAAGACAATAAAATTGACTTGTCATTGCAACATATTGGGTACAAAAATATAGAACCTTCTGCACAAATTGTGTTGGATGCTTTGCAGCAGCATAAAGGAAGTTTGCCGTTACACGATAAAAGTGATCCTGAAGACATTAAAAGACGCTTAGGAATGAGTAAAAAAAGCTTTAAAAAAGCAATTGGCAGTTTGTATAAGCAAAAGCAAATTGTAATTACGGAAGACGGAATAGAATTACTATAACAAAAAAAGGCGAGTGTTGAAACTCGCCTTTTTTTTGTGTTTATATGAAACTACTGTTTGTATAAATATTCAATAAAATCCAACGATTTTGCTTCGCTATACATACGTAAATCGTCTATACTTCCTTGAAATGGATTTTTCCCAGAAGGATCATTTCCTAAAATTAACGGCAATGCTGAAGTTGCTAATTCGCCATCAATATATTTCAATACCGCAGGTTTTCCATTGATATATAAATACATGATGTCATCTTTTAAAATACACGTAACCATATACCAAGTTTCCTCTGTATAATCAAATTTTCGCAATTCTTGTTCAATTCCGTACGGAGCAATGGAAAAAATAATATCGTTAGTCGCTTTTTGAAGTTCGTCTTTTGGCGTATATCCTAACGAAATGCCATATGCGGCTTTAGCTTCTTGTTCGTCAAATACATTTTTGTACAATACTTGTTGCAAATGTGTAGCATCCGTTTTGATCCAAATATTGATTGTAAATTCAGTTGCAAAATTAATATGTTCACTTGCAGGAATCTCAATTTTATCGTCGATTCCATCAAAATAATATGCTTGTTTCGGATTTGCAAAACGATCGTGAATCAATGTTGCACCTTCAGCGGAAGCGTCAACCTGATAGTTGCTTGCGTCTTTGGTATTTCCGTCAAACGCATAATGTGCGACAAGTTTCTGAGAAAGATCAAAAGTTTGTTCTTCTTCTTCAATGCTACAACTACTAAAAAGAAAAAGTAATGCTAAACAGCTGCATAAATACGTGGTTTTCATGGTAAAATCAGTTTTTTGATGATTGATGATTGATTCCAAATCTTCATCAAAAATAATACCAAAGCTATTTTTCTTGTGTGTAACCTTCACCAAACTCGGGAAATTCCTTGCTGTAATCATAAATATCTGGCGAAAGCGGAAGTAACGGCGGAGCTGCATCTGATTTTAAATACTTCACAAAAGGATGATGATTATAGACATTAGATCGAAGCAAACCATGTTTCATGTCATTGAGTGATTTATGCAACATACGATAGTGACTTGCGCCATGAAAATTATCTAAAAGCATATTTGACACTCTAAATATTCTAATCGCTTCTGAATGCGTATGTACATTTGGGTCATATTCCATAGAACCATAGGTTACTAAGTCTTCAAATTCCTTTAAAATATTGATCAATTCGTTAGCTTCTGCTGAGTTTGGAGCAACTTTTTTTAACTGACGATATACATGATAAGGTTGTGTATAATAGTAATTGTCATAAAATTCTAGATAATATCCTTTAAAATTATGAATCATGATTTTCTCTAGAAGAATTTGCTTCATAGTTACTTTCTTGTCGCTTTTAAAAGCATCTTTAAGCTCTACTAACAAGTTTTCTAATTCCTTTGATCTTGTTTGTTTTACTGTTGTAATTGTTTCCGCATCAAAGGTAACTTGATATGTTTTTTGAGCATGTGCAATTTCATTCGTTAGATATTCAAAATCTTCTTCGTACATTTTTTCATAAGCAATTTTAGCATATGAATACATCGGAATATTCACAAAACTGAGTAGCGTTGTTGTAGTCAAAAGAATTGCAAAAACATACAGCATCCAACGTTGTGTTTTTAAATATCGAGAAACTTCTGTCCACATACTGAAAAACATACAAATAGGAACCAAAAAGATAATCCATCCGTAAGTCTCAACGATTTCAAGCTTTACATATATATTTGGAATAATAACTTTATGAACAAATCCGATTCCGACATATAACGCTAAATATTGTATAAATAACGAATAATGTGTAATTCGTAATGTAGTATGTCGAAACGTTTTTTGAAAATGATATGTGGGTTTTTGAAACCAGTACCGCAACATAACATTACTTCCTAAAATACTAGTAAAAGCAATGAGAAGCGTTTTTTCATACCATATCGTTTCACTGGTGTCTATATACGTATCGTACCCCAAGCATACTTTATAATACTCAGCAAATTCTAAAAGAAAAAAGATAAATACAAAGAAAATTATCGCATTCAAAATTCCCAAACCGATTCCTGTCCAAAAACGAAGTTTTCCGATATTTTTTATGCTAATATGTGGCTTGAGTTGAATTCTTTTGTCTTTATCCATACACTATCTGTGTCGAAATAACGAAGAATGTTACAATCCTAATTTTTGACGCAATGCTTTCGGTAAGGCATCTTTATGAACCATTACAGAAATGGTTTTCAATCTAAAAAATGCTTCGCTCATATGCACATGTCCATCATTTGGAACACGTTCTGTATTGCTTCCCCATGAATTTTTTACACGGAAATATGTATTGCCATTTTGGTCTTCTGCCAATCCTGTAATATGCATTAAATGATCGTCAGTTGTTGTATAATTTTCAAACTCTTGCTGACGATAATTTGCTGTAATGGATTTTTCTTTGAGAATTTCAGCTGTAAAATCTTTTCTATCCTTAACTTCTTTTTCAGGAATAGTGGCAACGGCATATTTTGCGGAAAAAGTAGCTTCCGACACATCGCAATCCAATTCTACAGTATATCCTGTTTTCAATGCGTTTTTAGTCACAGCGACTAACTCGTCTAAAGTTACATTGTAAAAACTTCCGTTAGAAAAATTATCAGGAATATTTAAAATAAAAGGTTTGTAATACGGTTGATGCGTAAACGAAGTAATCGTCACATAATCGTCTGGATTAATCTTTGTCATTGCTAAGAAAGATGTAGGCGTATAGTTTTTTCCTTCATATGAAAATGATTCCGGACGTTTTCCTAAATAAATATCCAATACACTTTCAATAGCAGGTTTCCAATTGGTTGATAATTTCTTTCCAGGATTTTTAATATAAGCATCCAACATAGCTTTCAAAACTGCCTCTATTTCTGCATGATTGTGCGTTTCTTGTAATGTCTGTAAGCCAGAATATGCACTATTTGGCACCAATCCGTCAGATTTTATAGCATTCATGACATCATGCGCCAATCCGCCTTGACTAAATTGTGCTTTTCCTTGACGCATCACGTAGTTCCAAGCTTTTTTCGGATAGGTATTTCGCACGTTATACATTTCAGAAATATCAATCTGCTTTCCTGTCAAACGGATAATTTCAGATTCCAGAAAAGAAGAAGCTGAAAAACTCCAGCAAGTTCCTGTGCGTCCTTGACTAATTACAGGTGTTGCTTCCAAATCAACAGTAGTTTTAAATTGATAATCTTGTGCAAATGCTGCAATTGTAAAACAAAATAAAAAAGCGGATACGAATATTTTTTTCATCAGGTTATGTGTGTTTTATGAATTCGATCAGATGGAATTCGCCATGAATCACTTTTGTAATACATAACTACGAATAATGGCTTATTTCATCGAAAATGATATGATTTAATATGTGTTACTTCACAAGAATTTGAACGTATAAAATCTTGAAAAGTGTGTAAAATGAATTATTTTTACGCAAAATACTAAAAAATATGAGTAAACCTGATTGGAAAACGGTAAAAGAATACGACGATATTACATACAAGAAGGCAGATGGCGTTGCCCGAATTGCTTTTAACCGACCAGATGTTAGAAATGCGTTTCGCCCACATACGACTAGTGAATTGTTAGACGCGTTCCGAGATGCGCATGAAGATGTAAATATTGGTGTGGTTTTATTATCTGCGGAAGGTCCATCGAGTAAAGATGGCGTATATTCATTCTGTAGTGGCGGCGACCAAAAAGCGCGCGGACATCAAGGATATGTTGGACAAGATGGTTACCACAGGTTGAATATTTTAGAAGTACAACGCTTAATTCGTTTCATGCCAAAAGCTGTAATTTGCGTCGTGCCAGGTTGGGCAGTTGGTGGCGGACATAGTTTGCATGTTGTGTGCGATTTAACGTTGGCGAGTAAAGAACATGCCATTTTTAAACAAACAGATGCAGATGTTACGAGTTTTGATGCAGGATACGGTTCGGCATATTTAGCAAAAATGGTGGGACAGAAAAAAGCAAGAGAAATCTTTTTCTTAGGACGTAACTATTCCGCACAAGAAGCATACGAAATGGGCATGGTAAACGCCGTAATTCCACATGATGAATTGGAAGATACAGCGTACGAATGGGCGCAAGAAATCTTAGCAAAATCACCAATGTCTATCAAAATGTTGAAATTTGCGATGAATTTAACGGATGACGGAATGGTTGGACAGCAAGTATTTGCAGGAGAAGCAACGCGTTTGGCATACATGACAGACGAAGCCAAAGAAGGAAGAGACGCATTTTTAGAAAAACGCAAGCCAAATTTTGACAAAAAGTGGATTCCGTAAATTAGTATTGAGTATTGAGATGTTAGTATTGAGGTTTTTAACTTTGATGTAGCATCTCATAAATGGTTTCTAGTTAATCGTTGTTGGGTATTCTGTATTTTTGGATTTGTTAATTTGTTTTTTGTTGATCTGTTAATTCGTTTCTTAAATTCGACTTCAGATTCATCTTCAACATCTTTTTCTCAATTCTATTTTGTTAACTTCGATAATTGTAGATTCGTTAACTTGTAATTCCTGTGCAGATAGGAATCTTATCGAATTCCAATAAATATAGTATAAGAACGTTATTATCTCATACTGATGAAACCAATTGCCATGAAAAAACTGCTCATACTCTTCATATTTATAAATTTTCAATTTGGAAATGCACAAAATCAAGATACGGTAGTTTTAGAACCTTTGTTCGATATTGGATTGCATTATCCACTGTCTACAGGCGATAATTTTATTGCAAACGGTTATGTAGGATTAATAGGAGCAGACATTCGATACCAGTTTACAGATACGCGTTTGGTTTCTGTAAAAGCGGCAGTTGCGGTTGATTATTTCGATTATACTTTTTTTGATGATGTAAATGGTGGCGCTTTTGTTATAAAACCTGAAATTATTGGAGAATTCAATATTGTAAGCATTCCGAAATTGAAACCTTATGTATCGTTAGGATATAGTTTCTTTTCGGTTTCGTTAAACACATCAACGGTTGGTTTTGATATTATCAACAATCCAGATCCTGTAATTCAACCCAATGATGAACGCTTTACAGATACGCAAAGTGGAATTAGTTATGGTTTTGGTGTTGCGTACGACATTACAGCACAGTTTTTCTTGGAAGTTTCTGCCGATTTCATAAAGTTAGATTTAGATGGCGATATTTCAGGAAATCGATTTAACGAAAATATTCATACCGTAAGTATGGGCGTTGGAGTTCGGTTGTAGATTTTTTTAATTCACAATTCTGAATTCATAATTCTGAATTAAAAACTGAATACTAAGATCCAAGACCCAAAAGCAAAGCGACCTAAAACACTACTTTTTCTTCCAAACAAACGTTTCCCAACCATCATATTTGCCATAATGATCATAGCAAATCTCCATTAATTTTTGTGTAATTTTTGAAATACGTTCCATCGAAGTCTTATCTTCTCGATAAAATTTTACTTCGTATGAAAGTGATGTGTCGCCAATTGTTTTTTCGTAATCAACGGTATATGCGAGTTCTTTTATTTTTGCAATGAATAGCTTTCTATCTTCTTCCGTTGGAAACGTCGCGTAATGTTCTATCTTTCGCGCATGTTCGGCAACATCTCCAGCATTTCTGAGTTGAATCAACGTATCACGATTGGACATAAAGTTTTTGATTTCATCATTCGGATACAAAAAATCTTTGTACAATTCCCACGAAATATCTTCTCTCACGTACACTTTGTACGTTTCTCTTTTGTATTTTTCGGCGAATAACCGATCAATCTTTGCTTCCAAACCAGCAACATCTTTTACATAATAATATTCAAAACGATTTCCATCATACATAAACGAACCAACATAATAAAAGCTTGAGGTACCGTTGATTGTATCAAAAATAGCGTTCTTTATCGTATACAATTTCTTCAATTTATTTCCTATCGGGAAATCACTCTCTTTAGTTACACGATATTCAATTTTTATATAAAATAAAAAGTCGAAACCATTTACGGGCGCGTTGTCAATTAAATCCATACGGACATTGGTAGAACTCACGCCTTTTTCTTGTTTAGCTTGATAGGTGTTCCAAACAGCGCCATCTTGTGCCTGCACAAAAAATAGCGGAAACAGTAGTACTAATAAATAAAAATTTAATTTCATATAACAGATAAAAAACCAATATGCAAGGTACTCAAAACTAAGAAGTACTCTTGCAAAATTAATAGAATATTATGATAATGGAAGTAAATCAAAAACAATACCATTGCCTTTTTCAGAAGTTTTTGAAATTGTATATTTACAAAAATTCGCATACATGATAAAACCATGGCTCTCTGCCGCACGATTACGAACCTTGCCGTTGTCCATTTCTGGAATAATTGTCGGTTGTGCATTGGCAAATTTTTCAATAAATAATCATCCGAAAAATTTTGGACTGACAGAGTGTTTTGGATGTTTTCATCAAGAGGTAAACTACCTTATTTTTATACTTTCCATTTTAACAACGATCGGTTTTCAAGTATTATCAAACTTTGCCAATGATTACGGCGACGGAATTCGTGGTACAGACGACGATAGAGAAGGCGAACAACGTATGGTCGCTTCTGGTATTATTTCGCCAAAGCAAATGAAAAACGCGATGATTATTACGGCAATTATTACGTTAATTCTGGCGTTATTAGTCATTTACGTAGCATTTGGAAGCGAAAATTTTAGTTATTCCATATTATTTTTCTTTTTAGGAATTACCTCAATAATCGCCGCTGTAAAATACACCGTTGGTAAAAGCGCCTACGGATATTCAGGTTTGGGCGATGTATTTGTATTTCTATTTTTTGGTTGGCTCAGTGTCTTAGGAAGTTACTTTTTATACAAAAAAGGATTGTATTTTGATATTTTTCTGCCCGCAACAGCTATCGGATTGTTAAGTGCCGCCGTTTTAAATTTGAACAATATGCGCGATCGTATCAAAGATAAAAAACATGGAAAAAATACCTTAGTTGTCAAAATAGGAAGTCAAAACGCAAAGCTATATCATTATGGCTTAATTATTGGGGCGTTGATTTGCACCATATTTTTTATACAAATGAATTACCATTCTCCAACACAATTGATAGTGCTTATCGCCTTTATTCCCTTAGTGATGAACATGGTTGTGGTTGGAAAAAACATCATTCACAAGGAACTTGATCCTGAACTAAAAAAAGTAGCGTTGAGTACTTTCTTATACGCTATCTTATTTGCAATATTTAATTAAAACCGTACATGAGTAAAATTCAATTAGTAGTATTATTATGTCTTTTTGGCTATACCTTAAATGCCCAAGAAGAAATTACCACAACGCTAAAAACTACGAAAAGCAGTGTGTTTAAAGACAAAACAAAAGTTGGAAGCATCAAAGCAATGCATACAACAGCCACAGGAAAAACGGGAATTATCCGCTTTGGAAGAAAAAGTATTCTAGTAGATGTTTTTAATGAAGATTTAGGAAAAGAACATACACAACTCATTGACAAAGAACGTCGTGAACGCTACAAAGGACATCTGAATTTAGACAATAAAATATATCTTTTCACTACATTTTCTCCAGAATTGCGTGAACGTGAATTGTTTTGTTATGTAATCGATTTGGAAAAAAACACACATAGAAAAAACAAACTTTTTCATATTGATGTAAAAAATGCCGCAGCAATATATGAGGATAAAAACAAAGCAGAAGCCAGTTTTTCAGTTTCAGAAAATCAAAAATACATTGCTGTTGCTACATTTCACACAAAAGAAGACAACAATTCTTATTTGATGCATGTGTTTGAAGCAGAAACCTTAAGCTTGGTCTATGAAACGGTTTATGATGCAGGAGAGAAGAATAATTATTTTTTAGCAAATGATATTTTAATCACTAATGATGCGGATGTTTATGTACTGACAAAACAATTCCTAACAGGAAAATTTGAAAAAGATAAAGGAAATCCAAACTACGATTTTGTCGTTCATAAAATTTCGAAGAACGAAACAAAAGAAACCGTTGTTAGCTTGGAGAATCAATACATACGATCACTTGTGTTGAGTAATAAAAAAGGAAAACTACACTTAATCGGTTTTTATTCAGAAAAAAATGCAGGACGTATAAAAGGTGGTTGCGATTTTAGTATCAACATCGAAGATTTTACCATTGCATCAAAAAAAACAGTTACACTTCCGCAACAAGTATTCAACGATTTATATGGCGAGAAAGCTGAAAAGCTAAAAGAAAAAGAATACGAATTACGAAATTTCGAAATCAACTACATTTTAGACGATGCAAAAGGAAATACATATTTACTTGCGGAAGAATTTTACAGTTCATATACACAAACTCCAGCATTTCCAATGGGAACAGTAGAAGAGCATTACGATGATATTTTGATTCTTAAATTCAATGCTCAGGGCGATTTAGAATGGGGAAGAGGTATTTACAAAAAAGCATCAAATCCTTCTTACAATGCTTTTATAAAAAATGACGAATTGCATGTGATTCTGAACTCAGGAAAATACCTTAAAGAATTAGACGATGGACGTTATTATATGAGCGCAGACTTATTTGAATCGAGTGCTTTGTACGATATTGTATACACATACGATGGAAAAGCTTCGTATACAAAAATTCAAAATAACAGAGGGAAAACACAATTTACGCCATTTTACGGAACATTCACAAACAATGTGTTTATCATGGCAAATTCTAGAAAAAACAAAAAACAATTTTTAAAATTAGAATAACCGAATTAAAGCTTTCACTAAAAATAGGTAGCTTTATACATTAACATTGAATTAAAACCGAACATGAAAAAAATTAAACTAGTACTATTATTATGTCTTTTTGGCTATACCTTAAATGCCCAAGAAGAAGTTACCACAGCATTAAAAATTACCGAAAGTGCGCAATACAAAGACGAAGTAAAAGTTGACGAAATTAGCGCAATGTATACAAGTCCAACAGGAAAAACTGCAATTGTTCGTTTAGGCAAAAAGAACATTCTTTTAGATGTTTTTGATAATAATTTGAATAAAGAATTCTTTAAAATCATCAAAAAAGAAAAGAAAGAAGTCTACAAAGGACACTTGAGTTACGACGACGAAATCAAAGTATTTACAGTATTTTCTCCAAAGAAGAAAGAGCGAATTTTATACTGTCATACCTTCAACATAAAAAACAATACGCATACTAAAAAGAAGTTATTTGAAGCAAACGTAAAAAAAGGTGGCGGACTTTTCACAGGAAGCAACAAACGTCAAACGAGTTTCGCACAATCTCCAAACCAACAATACATTGCAATTGCAACGGACGACATTAAGAAAAAGAGCAATTCGTATCGCATTCATGTATTTGAAACGGAAAACTTAAATCTTGTCTACAGCAAATCATATCGCGATCATGAAAAACAACATTTTGCGCACAACGATTTAATTATTGATGATGACGCCACTGTTTTTAGTCTTGGGAAATTATACCTAAACGGGAAATCGGATAAGATAAATGGAAGAGCAAACTACCAATTCGTGTTGCACAAAATTTCACAAAACAACACTTCTCATGTTGATATAAAACTAGAAGATGAATTTGTAAGAACGCTTGTCATCAGTCAAAAAAACAATCAATTACACTTGCTCGGTTTTTATTCAGAAAAAAATTCAGGTCGATTAAAAGGTGGTTGTGATTTTGCCATTAATGCATCAGATTTGACAATCGCGTCTAAAAAAATAACAGAATTGCCACAACAAGTTTATGAAGATTTATACGGCTACAGAAGAGGAAAACGTAAAAAAGACAAAGCCAAAGAATTACGAAACTTTTATATCGATTATACACTTGAAGACACACAAGGAAACACGTACATCTTAGCGGAAGAATTCTACACTACCACACGATACATTGCGATGGGAATCAATGGCGGATATTGGGAAACTGTTTTTCACTATGATGATATTTTAATCATGAAATTTGATGCGAATGGCGAATTGGATTGGGGAAGAAGTCTCTTTAAAAGATCGGAAGCGCCTTCGTATAATGTGTTTTTAAAAGATGATCAATTGCACGTAATCTTAAATTCGGGTAAAAATTTGCTAGAGAAAAAAGATGGACGCACTAAAGTTTCACAAGGTTGGTTTGAATCTTCTTCATTATACGACATCGTATATTCTTCGGAAGGAAAAGTATCATACAACAAGGTGCAAAACAACAAAGGGAAAACCTATTATACGCCTTTTTACGGAACATTTACAGATGGAAAATTCATCACAACGACCACAAGAAGAAAGAAAAAGAAATTCTTAACATTGGAATAACGAACATAAAACACACAAATTATGAAAGTTACATACTTAGGGCATGCTTCATTACATATTGAATTTGGAGATACAAATATCATTGTAGATCCTTTTATTTCAGGAAACTCAATGGCTTCCGAAATTGATTTAAATGCCTTAAAAGCAGATTACATCTTAGTGACACATGCGCATCAAGATCATATCTTAGATGTTGAAACCATTGCAAAAAATACTGGAGCAACAATCATTTCAAACTATGAAATTGCCATGCATTACGGAGCAAAAGACTTTAAGGTTTTTGCAATGAATCACGGCGGAACATTTAAAAGTGAGACGTTTTCGGCCAAATATGTAAACGCAATTCATACATCGTCATTTCCTGATGGTTCGTATGGCGGACAACCTGGCGGATTTGTCTTAACGACAGAAGGAAAATCTATCTACATTGCTGGTGATACAGCCTTAACGTATGATATGAAACTCATTCCGTCACAAACAACACTTGATTTGGCAATTCTTCCGATAGGCGATACATTCACAATGGGTGTTGAAGATGCCATTATAGCAAGTGATTTTGTAGAATGTAATCGAGTTTTAGGATATCATTACGACTCTTTTCCTCCAATTGTAATTGACAAAGAAGCGGCAAAAATAAAATTCAAAGAAAAGGCAAAAAGCTTGGTATTACTTGATATTGGCGAAAGTATGAATGTGTAGGTTAGTATCATAGTATGTTAGTATTTTGGTAGGTTAGTATTTTAGAAGTATCGTATTTTGGTAGATTAGTATTATTGTATTTCAGTATTTATATAAAGATAAATTATGCATAGATTTAAGGAGTTACATGTTTGGAAATCAAGTAGAATATTTTGTAAATCAATGTATGAACTAACAGCCAACTTTCCTGATCATGAAAAATTTGGACTAACCAGTCAATTAAGAAGAGCAAGTATATCTATTGCATCTAATATTGCAGAAGGTGCGTCAAGAAGATCAAATAAAGATTTCTACAGATTTTTAGAAATTGCAATTGGTTCAGCTTTTGAAATTGAAACACAACTATTGATTGCATCAGATTTAAATTTTTTAAAAGAAGATGAATCAAAAAGAATACTAAATGAACTAGAAGCAATCATGAAAATGTTATCAAAACTCATGATGTCATTAAAAAAATAAATTACTTTCATACCAACATACCAACATACCAACATACCAACATACCAACATACCAATACCCAAAAACCCAAAAGCAAAGCGACCCAACACCAAGAAATTCACAACTAACATGAAAGCAACTTATCACAAACATATTTTAGAGTTCAAACGACCAAGTGGAACGTCGCGTGGAGTGTTAAAGAAAAAAGAAACATGGTTTATTCATTTGGTAGATGGAGAACGACAAGGAATAGGCGAGTGCGGAATTTTGCGAAGTCTCAGTATTGATGATGTGCCTGAATATGAAGAAAAGTTACGTTGGACATGCGAACACATACACTTAGGAAAAGATGTATTATTAAAAGAATTACGAACATTTCCGTCCATTCAATTTGGCGTAGAGCAAGCATTTTTATCATTACAATCTGAGAAGCCATTTCTATTGCATCCGTCAAAATTTACCGAAGGAAAAGAAGCAATTGACATTAATGGACTCATTTGGATGGGCGATGCAGCTTTTATGAAATCGCAAATAAAAGAAAAGCTGGAAGCAGGTTTTTCATGTATCAAAATGAAAATTGGCGCTATCGATTTTGAAACCGAATTGCAACTATTAAAAAGTATTCGTAAAGAATATGCGGCAACTGATATAGAATTGCGCGTAGATGCTAACGGTGCATTTTTGCCTTCAAAAGCTTTAGAAAAGCTACAACGATTGTCTGAATTTGAATTGCATTCCATTGAGCAACCGATCAAGCAAGGACAAATGGAAGAAATGGCGAAACTCTGTGAAGTGACACCTTTGCCAATTGCATTAGATGAAGAACTCATTGGTGTTTTTGATTTGAAAGCGAAGAAAAAAATTATAGAAACCATTCAGCCACAATACATTATCTTAAAGCCAAGTTTAGTCGGCGGATATGCAGGAAGTTCTGAATGGATTTCAATTGCCGAAAAACAAAATATCAATTGGTGGATTACAAGTGCGTTGGAAAGTAATGTTGGACTCAATGCTATCGCGCAATGGACGTGTACATTACAAAATAAATTACCGCAAGGATTAGGAACAGGAAGTTTATATACCAACAATTTCGAATCTCCACTAACCATACAAAAAGGCGCATTGCACTACGACAAAGTAAAATCGTGGAATGTACCCATCATAAAAAATAAAACAGCATAACATATGTTTATTACACAAGCTTACAAAGGTTTACACGAATTCTGGCGCTATATTATCGGAACACTAATTATATTGCTGTTATGGCAATTTGTTGGCGCAATTCCGTTTGTGATCGTTTTATCGATAAAAGTATATCTACGAGGAACAGAAAATGGATTATCTGCCATGGAAGCATTGGCGCCTGAACAAATGCCAGCAACCATGGGCGAAATGGTAACGCTTTTAGGAAGCAATCTATTTCTATTTATGATGATTGTTAGCTTTGCAGTAGGTTTGCTAGGCGTATTATATACAAACAAACTCATACACAAAGGATCGTTCTTGTCGCTCACAACTTCTCGAAATGCAATAGATTGGAAACGTATTTTTGTCGGCTTCTTCATTGTCGTAATTTTCAATTTAGGAACGTTTGCTGTTGGATATTTCTTAGCACCTGAAGCATTAGAGTGGAACTTTAAACTTGGTCCATTTCTCATCTTATTAGTCATAAGCTTGCTATTTTTACCGCTTCAAACGAGTTTTGAAGAATACTTTTTCAGAGGTTATCTCATGCAAGGAATTGGAGTCAATTTAAAAGAAAACAAATTCATTCCGCTTTCAATTGTAGCCATCGCAATCATGCCAGTGATATACTTTATACTGCATGCAAATTTTCAACTAGAATTTAGAACAAATCTTGGAATTTCTGGTCTAATTACTTCTGGTATTGTTTTTATATTAGATCGTAAAAGTGCCATTGATCCAACAATATTACACCGAAAATGGGTGCCATTACTATTCACTTCTGTAATTTTTGGCGTTATGCATGCTGCAAATCCTGAAGTAGAAAAACTTGGTTACATTTCTATGGTATATTATATCGGAACTGGCTTGATTCTTGGTGTTATGACACTCATGGATGATGGCATGGAATTAGCACTTGGTTATCATGCAGGAAATAACATTTTAACAGCATTATTGGTCACGACAGATTGGTCAGCGTTGCAAACAGATGCCATATTTGTAGATACATCTGAACCTTCTGCCGGATTCTTTGACATTATTTTTCCAGTACTAATTATCTATCCAATTATGTTACTCATCTTGGCGAAAATTTACAAATGGAAAAACTGGAAAGAAAAACTATTTGGAATCGTAGACGATCCAGTTTCTGAAATTGATGAAATTGCCAAAATGCCTGACGCATAAGATTATATGAGAAATAAATGGTTCATTGGTTTACTTTTTTTTAGTATTGTTCAATTCAGTTTTGCACAGCTTAAAGTTTCGGACAAAAGGGAAATACGAAAACAACTTTTCAAAAAAATAAACACTTTACGAAAAAGTAAAGGAGTACCAGCATTGATCTTACATCCTGACTTGGAAAAAGCGGCACAATTGCACGCTGATTACATGCAGAAAAACAGCGACTTAACGCATGAACAACGTGTAGATTCATTACGAACACCTAAAAAACGAATTGCACAATTTTCTGAAAAATTCAATGTTTTTGGAGAGAATATCTTATACACAAAACCCACAAAAACACCGATAAAAAAAGGACTGCTCAAACGTATTGCACATGAAATGTTTATCGCTTGGAAAAATTCTCCAAGACACTACGCAAACATGATTTCTGACAATTATACGCATGGTGATTTTGGCTTTACGTATGATAAAAGAACAAAGCGAATTTATGCAGCGCATGTATTTGGCGGTATCGGAGTCACTATTGAAGGACAACTTTCTGAAAATGCATTCAACATACAAGCACCCGAAGACAATGAAGCTGTTGATTGTTTTGATTTAATGGGAAGGAAGCAAAATATTGCTATAAACCTTGGAAATGCTGTCAGTATTGAAGGAAAAGATATTCTACTGTATTATCATGACAAATGTATAGTTGCCGATTTAATAGAAAATGAAGATGATGGAATTGCGATTGATATTCTCCTAAAAAGTCAGTTTGCATGTGGAAAGAAAAACCAATTAGACGTTTCAAAAATATATGATGGAGTGTTGCTAAAACCTGTCTACAAAAAAGAACTTTTTGGCAATAATCAATCTAAAAGCGCATATAGGTTAATTACAAAAATTGGGGAACTTCCAGATGAATTCATTGGCAAAGAACTTCAAATAAGCATGTTACTTATCAAAAGTGGCGTTAAATGCGATTATAATTATCCGATTTCAATTTCTCGAAGTGATTATGAATTAGTAGCATATCCACCAAACATTCAAACGGAAACCATTGATTTTGTCACGGAAGGAATTGTAGGAATGGAAGATGTTTATTTCAATTTTGATCGTGATGAAATAAACGCAACAAATGCTCCCGAACTACTTGCAAGTACAGGAATTCACAGTATGGACATCAAGAGTTATAGTTCTGTGGAAGGCAACGAAACTGCCAATAAAGCATTACACAAAGCAAGAGCAGCGTACATAAAAAAATACATGTTGTTTAAAATTGAAAATAAAGATATTCCTATTACTTCGGATGCGAAAGAAAATTGGGAATTGTGTAAAATTCAACTCGAAATGTTCGGTTTAGAATCCTTACTTGATAAAGAAAAACAAGTGATACGTTCATATATAAATAAAAATAGTACTTCCGAATGGAAAGAAGCGTTGGCAAAACAACGTGTGTCGAAAGCGCGTATATTTTACACTGGAAAAGTAGCAAATTCAGATGAATTATTTTTAGAAATGAACCTACTTACAGGGCTAAAAAGCAAGAATTACAAGCTTGTCAATAAAACATTGTATGAACTCTATAAAGCAGACAAACAAGTTTCGTTTTTCTACGAAAGCGAATGGTTTTCAGAATTTTTAGAAGCTCCAGAATTGGTTACAAATACATCTGCAATGTTGCTGAAAGATGTAAAATTTTACAATACAGAAATGATTGTAGTATACGTTCGGAATTGGTTGAAAAAAGCATCAAAATTATCAAAAGAAGCTACTGAAAATCTGTTAAATTTATATGCAATTACAACAGATAAATTATTAAGTTATTGGGATGTTGAAGCTGAGAAAATTGCACGCATCATGCATCCTGATAAAACTGTTTTGTTGTTAGAAAACTATGATAGTTCGCAGGAAACACATCCGTTGTTGCTTAATTTTCACATTGCAACCATCAATTACTATTCACATGTTCGTGACACTAAAAAGTTAATTTATGCATTTCAATTTATCACAAAATACTACAAAGGAAAAGCACTTACAATAGAAGATGAGGTCAAACTAGCGCTATTTTTTAATCATTGGAGTTCGTTTCAAGAAAGTTACGATCTGTTAGTGCAAAGTTTCCATAAAAAAACAATCAACAAAGAAGGTGTGTTTATATTGGCAGAAGTGGCAATGCTGGCAGAAACCGATCAGAAAATCATTAAAAGTATCATGCAAAAAGCATACGAACAGGATCCAAAAAGATGGTGTGCTATGATAGAAAACGATTTTCAACTCTTGCGAAACAAAAACATAAAAAATAATTATTGCAAAAAGTGTTCAAAGTAAAAATGATGGTTTCGCTCGAAAACTATTTCACATTCAACTCAAATAATT
>NZ_LBMG01000065.1 GCF_001005315.1 Kordia jejudonensis | reverse complement strand
CCAAAAAGCGAAGCGACCAAAAAGCGAAGCGGCCAAAAAACTACCGAATCAATTGTTTCGCTTTCGCTTGAATAATCTCAGCAACAGGTTTATTTTCAATATTACTTTCCAACCACGATAAAATATCTAAATACAAAAAGGCTCTGCGTTCATACGGATCGTCCTCAAAAAGCTTCAACTTCGCGTGTAATTCTTTAAACGCATTCTTAATTTGATGCGGATAAATATCGCCCAAGCCTTTTAAAAACTTAATCATTTCCTTTTGGACTTCATGCAAATCGTCCATCTTCAACAAATACTTATACGTACTTTTCAATTGGGTTTCTAAATGATAATCCAAACCTAATTCATAATGCGCGACCAAATTCAAAATTCGTGAAAAACACAGCAAATCTTCTCGCACTTTCAACGATTTATCATTGATAATCTTCTGTAAATATTCAATGCATTTCTTATTATCGCCCGTTCCAAAATACAAGGAAGCAATCTTATAATAAAAAATCATTACGTGATGCTGATCTATTCGATTCTCAAAAGCCGCAATTTTTTCATTTACTTCAGCGACCAAATACAAACCTTCGCTAAACGTTCCCGTCAAAAAATGATAGTTGAGTTTATTCATATACACATACAAAAAACTCAATACGCTTGTATTATCGTTCTGCGGAATGACATCATTTTTAATATCATATTCCAGTTGAAGCAACACTTCTTTAAACTTTACTTCGTGTTTAATGTAAAACAACGATTCAAGCAAATAATGATTTCCTTTCAAATAAAACACAGGATTAATTTCAATCATCTTCGGATACGCCTTAAACAAATCGACCCATTTATTGGCATACTTATAACACGCTAAAAAATCTTGTGTCAAAAAACTATACCACAAATGCGCTTTGTACAACCATAAACGTTCTCGAAATCCAAGTTCATTTAAATCTAACGCAGGCAAACGACTGTGAAAAAATTCCGTGACTTCCTCATGATCCTTTTCATTCTTTACATAACCAACTTTTAATAAAATTCCATACAACTGCAATGACAAATTAGAAAGTTTACTCGTCAGTGTATTTTGAACACTTAACGATGCGGCTTGCGTTGTCAACTCTTCTGCACGCGTAGAAATACTTCGGGTAATATATTGCGTTTCAATAATTTTTTCCAGCTCCACAATTTCATATGCAATATTCTTTTCTTCGTGTTCTAAAGCGAGAATTTTAGCTTTATCGAGTAATTTTAAACTTTGTGAATACAATCCTTTATTATACAAAATTGTCGCATAATCAAGCTGTTCACGAATCGTAATTCGAATATTATGTTGTGCAGGATTCAAGCGAAGACTTCGTAAAATCTGCTTGTATAAATTTGCTTTTAAGTTCGATAATTGCTGTTTGGTAACAATTTTCTTCTTCAAAATGGCCTGTTCATCATACACATTGCTTTTATCTAAAAATGTAAACAATGCTAAAAATTTTGCGTTTGTATTTCCTTCAAATCGTCCAACATAGAGTTTAAATTGCCGCTTCTCAGATTTCGATAGCGATTTAATCAAAACAAATAATGATTCCTTTTGTTGGTTTGGCATTGTAAAAATTTATTTTTTAAAATACTGAAAAACAATATCTTAAATTACTTTTTTAGGGTTTTACTAGTGTAAAATTGAACAACTGATCGCACACTTTAGAAAACACAAAGTATACATTCGTATGGATAAAAAGAAATAAACGCTAAAAATTTTAGTACATGAGTTCAGATCGAGTCTATATTTTTGATACCACATTGAGAGATGGCGAACAAGTTCCTGGTTGTAAACTAAACACCGAAGAAAAGCTGATGATTGCTGCTCAATTAGACATTTTAGGTGTCGATGTGATTGAAGCAGGATTTCCCGTATCAAGTCCAGGAGATTTCCAATCCGTGCAAGAAATTGCAAAACTAGTAAAAAATGCTACCGTTTGCGGACTCACTAGAGCCGTAAAAAATGATATAAAAGTTGCCGCAGAAGCACTAACCTACGCAAAACGACCACGAATCCACACCGGAATCGGAACGTCTGAATCACACATGAAATACAAATTTAAAGCAACGCCCGAGCAAATTATTGAACGCGCCGTTGCTGCTGTACGTTATGCCAAAACATTTGTGGAAGATGTAGAATTCTACGCTGAAGATGCTGGAAGAAGTGACAATGAATTCTTAGCGAGAGTTTGTGAAGCAGTCATCAAAGCTGGCGCAACGGTACTAAACATTCCAGATACAACAGGATATTGTTTGCCAGACGAATATGGCGCAAAAATAAAATACCTTAAAGAAAACGTAACAGGAATCAACAATGCGATACTTTCCTGTCATTGTCATAATGATTTAGGTCTGGCAACAGCCAATTCCATCGCAGGAGTTTTAAATGGTGCACGACAAGTAGAATGTACTATTAACGGTATAGGCGAACGCGCAGGAAATACTTCGCTAGAAGAAGTTACCATGATTTTAAAACAACATCCCGATTTATCACTCAACACCAATATAAATTCTAGAATGCTAACGCAAATGAGCCAATTGGTTTCTGATACGATGGGAATGCCTGTACAACCCAACAAAGCAATCGTAGGAACAAATGCCTTTGCGCACAGTTCGGGAATTCATCAAGATGGTGTCATAAAAAACAGAGAAACCTACGAAATCATGAATCCGAAAGATGTTGGCGCTGCTACTTCTGCCATTGTATTAACTGCCCGAAGCGGTAGAGCTGCCTTAGCATACAGAGCTAAAAATGTAGGCTACGATTTAACCAAAAGAGAATTAGATACGGTATATGCTGACTTTTTACATTTTGCTGACAAGCACAAAGAAGTTACAGATACTGATATTCATCACATTATAAAAACAAGTACGGTTTCTAAAAGAATGTACGCATAAGTTATGGCAAAAACATTATTCGATAAAGTTTGGGACACACACGTCGTAGACAGCATTCCCAACGGACCACAAATATTATACATAGACAAACATTTAATTCATGAAGTAACGAGTCCGCAAGCGTTTAATGAATTGAAAAACCGAAACATTCCTATATTTCGACCAAAGCAAATTGTGGCAACTGCTGATCATAACACACCAACAGAAAATCAACATTTGCCAGTAAAAGACGAGTTATCGCGCAATCAACTACAACAACTACAACAAAACTGCGATGCTCATGGAATTGAATTATATGCGCTAGGTCATCAATATAACGGAATTGTACACGTAATGGCACCAGAATTGGGCATCACACAACCAGGTATGACGTTGGTTTGTGGAGACAGTCACACGTCCACACATGGCGCTTTTGGTGCTATTGCTTTCGGAATTGGAACCAGTCAAGTAGCGCAAGTTTTTGCAAGTCAATCACTATTGCTCAAAAAGCCAAAAAAGATGCGCATTACGGTTAATGGTAATTTACATGAAAATGTATTGCCAAAAGATGTCATACTGTATATCATATCAAAACTTGGAACCGATAGCGGCACAGAACATTTCATAGAATTTGCAGGCGATGTGTTCGAAAACATGTCTATGGAAGGGCGTATGACAGTTTGTAACATGAGTATCGAAATGGGCGCGCGTGGCGGCATGATTGCTCCTGACGAAACTACATTTGCATACGTAAAAGGAAAAAAGTTTGCGCCAAAAGGTGCTGATTTTGATACAAAAGTTGCGTATTGGAAAACTTTGAAAACGGACGCTTCCGCGAGATTCGACACAGAATACACTTTTGATGCTTCCGACATTATGCCGATGATCACTTTTGGAACAAATCCAGGCATGGGAATGAAACTCACTGAAAATATTCCGAATGCAAATGATAGTAATCTTGAAAAATCTCTCAACTACATGAATCTTGAAAAAGGAGCTTCATTGGTAGGACAAAAAGTAAACTATGTCTTTATTGGAAGTTGTACCAACTCACGAATTGAAGATTTCAGAGTTGCCGCAAACTATGTAAAAGGAAAACAAAAAGCACCAAATATCAACGCTTGGTTGGTACCGGGATCGCAATTGGTGGTAAAACAAATACAAGAAGAAGGCTTAGACAAAATATTTCAAGAAGCAGGTTTCAAACTGCGTCAACCTGGTTGTTCGGCATGTTTAGCAATGAATGATGATAAAATTCCTGCTGGAGAATATTGCGTTTCTACTTCAAACCGAAACTTTGAAGGACGACAAGGACAAGGCGCACGCACGCTTTTGGCAAGTCCGTTAGTAGCTGCTGCAACGGCAATTGCTGGTAAAATTGTAGACGTAACCGTTCCTGTTTTAGAAGAAGTATAAAAAATTAGCTATGAGTTCATTTAACACATTTACATCAACAGCGTATCCATTACCTGTTGAAAATATAGATACCGATCAAATAATTCCTGCACGTTTTTTAAAAGCGACAAATCGTGCTGGTTTTGGCGAAAATTTATTCAGAGATTGGCGTTTTCAAAAAGATGGAAGTCCCAATCCTGACTTTGTATTGAATCAAGAAAAATACTCAGGTTCAATACTTGTTGCAGGACACAATTTTGGTTGTGGTTCTAGTAGAGAACATGCCGCTTGGGCATTAAAAGACTTTAGATTCAATGTAATTGTTTCCAGCTTTTTTGCAGACATTTTCAAAGGAAACGCACTCAACAATCATGTATTACCCATTCAGGTAACGCCGTCATTTTTAGAAACACTATTACAAACCATACAAAACGATCCTTCAACACAATTAGAAGTCAATTTGGAAGCACAAACACTTGCTATTGGAAACGATTTTAAAACTTCTTTTGAGATTGATCCTTACAAAAAAATGTGTCTTTTAAAAGGCTATGATGATATTGACTTTTTAGTCAACAATCTCAACAAAATTGAAGCATTTGAACAACAACATATTTATTAATTATGAACCTACACATTGCAGTACTTTCGGGCGATGGAATTGGACCTGAAGTCACACATCAATCGATAAAAATATTAACGGCAATTGCCGAAAAGTATCAACACAACTTCACGTTTGAAGAAGCGTTGGTTGGCGCGATTGCTATTGACAAAACAGGAGCACCTTTACCTGAACAAACATTAAATTTATGTTTAGATGCAGACGCTATTTTGTTTGGCGCAATTGGCGATCCGAAATATGACAACAATCCTTCTGCAAAAGTACGTCCAGAACAAGGTTTGCTTGCCTTACGAAAATCATTAGGCTTGTATGCAAACATTCGTCCTGTAAAAGCGTATGATTCACTTTTAAGCAAATCTCCTTTAAAGGAAGAAATTATAAAAAATACCGATGTAATGATTTATCGCGAGTTGACTGGCGGTATTTATTTTGGTAAAAAAACACTCAGTGAAGACGGAAATGAAGCTTCCGATTTGTGTTCGTATTCAAAAGAAGAAATTGAGCGTGTAGCACATTTGGCGTTCAAATCGGCACAAAGCAGACGTAAAAAATTAACACTAATTGACAAAGCAAATGTATTGGAAACATCGCGTTTGTGGCGAAGAATAGTAACCGAAATGGCGCCGCAATATCCTGATGTTGTATTAGATTTCTTATTTGTAGACAATGCTGCCATGCAAATGGTACTCAATCCAAGTCAATTTGATGTTGTTTTGACAGAAAATATGTTTGGCGATATCATTTCGGACGAAGCAAGTGTCATTGGCGGCTCCATTGGTTTATTGGCGTCAGCATCAATAGGAAATAAATATGCTTTATTTGAACCTATTCACGGATCGTATCCGCAAGCTACAGGAAAAGGCATTGCCAATCCGATTGCTTCTATCCTATCTGCCGCTATGTTGCTAGATCATTTTGGATTAGTGGAAGAAGCAGAAACTGTACGAGACGCCGTAGAACGTGCCATTGATTTAGAAATTTGCACACCTGATTTAAATGCACGTGGTGGTTATTCTACAGAAAACGTCGGAACTTTTATCGAAGAATTTATTGAAAATGTGGATACATTACACATAAATTCTGGAAATATCAGCGTTGGTCAATCTACCATAATTTAGTGATTTAGCGTACTTAGTATTCCCTTTCAACTTTGCCACGAAAGGGAATATTTTTTAGGATTATTTCAACGGATCGTGTCCCCAATTTTTTAACGAATATCGCCAATTAGAATCTTCAATAGCTCCATCGGGCTTTTGTGCCGTGTGACGCGCGATATACGAATTTACCTTTTTCATATGTTCGTAATTGGATGCTGTTAAATCGGCTTTGTTAGTTCGTTTAATTTTTATGATTTTACGACCACTTTTGTGCCCAATCGATTCACCATCGCCACTATCTTGTCCTACAGATTTTGATTTGTCAGTTTCTAACCAATCTTCAATTTCGGCAGGTTGCATATTTACATTATCATAAAAATCATCGTAAATTTCTTGTTTCTCTTCTTTTGTCATTTTGCTTTTTTTTAATTACATCATTACACAAATCAAGTAGATTTGTTAGCAATATACATATTCAACTTGGTTGTTTTTATCTGTAAACAATTACAGATTGACGCAAAAGCTTTCATTTTGAAACTTTGAGGTACGCTTATCAACAAAACTATTAGAATTGTTAATGGAAACATGTAAAAGACGTGGTTTTTATAGAATCATTTTAATATTTTTACCACTTATTTATTAACGACATGGAAACTGCTCAGAAAAATTATATTTTCGATTTCGATAGTACACTTACAAGTGTGGAAGCCTTAGACGTTTTGGCAGAAATCACTTTGGCAAATAATCCAAAGAAAGACAAAATTATTGAGGAAATTCAAGAAATTACCAACTTAGGAATTGACGGAGAAATTTCCTTTACTGAATCTTTAGAGAAACGTATCAAATTGTTACATGCGCATAAATCTGACTTGGATGAACTTATCAAACGTTTAAGACAACAAGTTTCGACATCAATTGAAAATAATAAAGATTTTTTTGAAAATTTTTCAGATGATATTTATGTCATTTCCTGTGGTTTCAAGGAATTTATTGATCCGATCGTAAAAGCGTACAATATTCCTGAAAACCGTGTGTATGCCAATACTTTTGAATATGATGAAGATGGAGCTATTGTTGGGTTTGATACCGAAAATATTTTATCGCAACACAATGGAAAAATTCAATGTTTGAAAGATTTAGATTTAGACGGAGAAATTCAGGTTATTGGCGATGGTTACAGTGATTACGTGATGCGTGAAGCTGGTGTAGCCGATAAATTTTTTGCCTTTACGGAGAATGTAGCACGTGATAAAGCCGTAAAAAAAGCAGATCATGTAACGCCAAATTTAGATGAGTTTTTGTTTGTAAACGATTTGCCAAGAAACATATCATACCCAAAAAATAGAATTAAAATATTATTACTCGAAAACATTCACTCAGACGCTTTTGATCGTTTGGCAGATGATGGTTTTAGTGTCGAAATATTGTCGCATAGTTTGTCTGAGGACGATTTGATCGAGAAAATAAAAGACATTCACGTATTGGGAATTCGTTCCAAAACGCAAGTAACGCCGAAAGTTATTAAAGCCGCTAAAAAATTATTAGCTGTTGGTGCTTTTTGTATTGGAACCAAGCAAATTGACTTAGAAACGTGTAAAGAAAACGGAATTGTTGTCTTTAATGCTCCGTATAGCAACACGCGTTCGGTGGTGGAATTGGCCATTGGAGAAATTATAATGTTGATGCGAAGCGTATTTCCTAGAAGTACCGAATTGCACAACGGTCAGTGGAATAAAACGGCAAAAGGTTCGCGCGAAGTTCGTGGAAAAAAGCTTGGAATTGTCGGCTATGGAAATATCGGGAAGCAATTATCTGTATTAGCTGAAGCCATGGGAATGAACGTGTTTTATTACGATATTGAAGATCGTTTGGCGCTAGGAAATGCACAACGATGTAATTCGCTAGAAGAATTATTAGCGCTTTCAGATGTGGTTTCATTACATGTAGATGACAATGCTGCAAATAAGGATTTCTTCGGAAAGAAACAATTTGACCAAATGAAAGATGGCGCTATTTTAGTCAACTTATCAAGAGGTTTTGTGGTAAATATTGAAGCATTGAAAGAAGCAATGGAATCTAACAAAATTGCGGGTGCAGCAGTGGATGTATATCCTGTAGAACCAAGAGCCAATGGTGCTTTTGAAACGCCATTGAAAGGATTAGACAATATGATTTTAACACCACATGTTGGTGGAAGTACCGAAGAAGCACAACGTGATATTGCAGATTTTGTTCCGAATAAAATTATGGCATATGTAAATTCTGGAAATACGGTTGATGCGGTAAATTTCCCAAATATTCGTTTGCCACGACAAACCAATGCACATCGTTTTTTACATATTCACAAAAATGTGCCTGGAATTATGGCAAAAGTGAATAAAGTATTAGCGAAATACGAATTGAACGTTACAGGACAATATTTATCAACGGATAGCAAAGTAGGATATGTAATTGTTGATGTTGATAAAGAATATAATAAGAAAGTAACCTCAGCGCTGAAAAATATAGAAAATACGATTAAGTTTCGTGTACTATATTAAACAGCAAAATAAAATTGGCGTACACATGTGTTGACGCGATTACCGTACAACATTGAAATAAAAAAAGCTATCTTGTTACAAGATAGCTTTTGTTTTGGTTTTACAGACAATTAACCTCCTGGAGTATCATCAGCCCAAGGATCATAACCACCAATAATTTGCGATACTTCTTCTTTGCCCAATTCTTTCGTAAAAATTGTGCTTAAAATACTGTTTTGTTCTTCCATAATGTTCATTTTTAATTGATTGAATCTATAAATTAATCAATTAAAGCATCGCAAGCAAAAAAATTACGCCCAATAAGTAAATTATAAGAAATGTTTAACACATTGAAAATCTGACAACTTTTCTGTATCACATGACTCTATGCGTAAAAACTTGTCATAAAGTTTAAGTAACGTATCTTTGTTTCAAATTGTCATTTATCACTTTTAATAATTAAATATCATTTCGAAATATTGAAAATTTATAGCAATCAGTCGGTCCAATTTTTCAGATTACTGCATTATTTCTCTTTTTGGAATTATCACTTAAAATAAACCTTTTGGAACTAGAAAAAAAAACTGTGTATTATTCTCCCACAGAAGAAAAACTCAACATCCTTTCTCATGGCTTAGGCGTGGTTTTAGGAATTGTTGCCTTGTTTCTTTTGGTATTGCGTGCAGTAGGAAAAGGCGAAGCAATTGACATAGTAAGTGTTGTAATTTATGGGCTGAGTATCATTATTTTATATTTGGCTTCTACATTATACCACAAAGCGACCAATCCTAGAATGCGAAATAAATTACGGATTTTTGATCATGCGGCTATTTATGTGCTCATTGCAGGAACGTACACACCTTTTGCATTGATTACTTTAGAAGGCACCACTGGCTGGATTATTTTTGGAACCGTTTGGACTTTTGCCGTTATCGGAATTGCGCTCAAACTTTTCTTTACAGGACAGTTTGATAAACTTTCCACCGCCATGTATGTACTTATGGGTTGGATTATTATTTTTGCCATAAAACCACTAATAGCAAACTTAGCAAGTGATGGATTATTTTGGCTGTTTGCGGGCGGTTTGGCATATACAGTTGGTGCAGTATTATATAGTATTCGAAAACTTCCGTTTAATCATGCTATTTTTCATGTTTGTGTTTTATTGGGAAGTATTTTTCACTTTATTGCGGTTTATTGGTATGTATTGCCGCAGTCTTAAAAATAAGATGATTTCAACTGAAAACGTATATATCTTTTCTCCTATGAATTATCTAACACGCTGTTTTATCCTTTTATTTCTCTTGTTGAATTCCTGTGGTTTTACCAATGTGGAAACATATTATAATGAAGCGCTTGTATATGAAGAAAGAGGCGATTATAAAAAAGCAATTGAACTTCTCAGTAAAGCCTTAGCCAAACAACCTGATTATATCGATGGATTGGTTTTTAGAGCCTTTTGTAAATCCAAGCTTACCAAATTTGAAGAAGCTATTAATGATTTAGAAAAAGCACTCGAATTGGAACCTGAAAATACAATGACACTTTTTAATATTGCAGAAAACTATAAAGTTCTAGAGAATTATGCTAAAGCAGTGGAATACTACACCAAAGCATTGGCGTCAAAATATGTGAAAATATGCAGTGCTTCAACGCAAGAAAAATTATTAGAAATCGTTAATCCTTTTGAGGATTCCGACGAAACTGGTTATGAGATAGAAAACTGTGAATTGTATTTTCAACGTGGTTTTTGTTATTATTATATGGAAGCATATGAACTAGCAATTCCTGATTTTGAAAAATCTATTGAAGGAAACTTTGAAAATTTGAATGCATATATGTTTTTAGGAGAGTTATATGTAAAGTTGAACAAAACTGAAAAAGCATGTGACTGTTTTTCGCTCGCTAAAAAATTTGGGAATCATTATGCACAGGAAAAAATAGATTCCTATTGCCTACCAACAAAAGATTCCTAAAATACTTGTTTTACACATTACATTTTAAAAATATAGGCTGTACAATGGATCAATCTAGCTGAAGTGTTTTTTGAGAAGTTTTTGACTAAATGTATTTTTAGTAGCGTTCTGAAACTTTTGGTAAAAAATCACCTTCTTAGCTTTGATTTTTTTTAACGCTTTAATTTTTCCTATCTTCCTCATCTATGAAACCTAGCAAAACATATCTCAAAGGGAAATCGGTTTTTATCGTTTCACTTATCGTAATTATTGTAACGGCAATTACAGTATATTTTTTTGGAAGTAACTACAATCGGAGTATCACAGCTAATTTTTATATTTCACTAGGAATTATAGCTGTTGTGCTATTTCTATTTTTAACTTATGGACTGTATAAAGGCATTGAGATTGAGGATAATTTTCCAAAACTAAAAGGCTTTGAATTGAAGAAAAAACTGAGTAATAACTTTACTGCAACGGATATTCTAAGTTTGGAAATGGACGAAGGTATTGGCGGCATGATCATGTCTGTTATTTTATGGATTGTCGTTTCTATTGTATTTATTTTTCTATTGATTGTTTTAGAAACGGTACTTTGGTTTTCGGCAGCACTAATTTTATCGATGTTGTATTGGGTGTTTTTTAGAGCTGTGCGCTTGGTATTTGCTAAAGGAGCGGAAACTGAACGTCATTTACAACGATCTATCATGTACGCATTTGGTTATACATTGTTGTACATTGGTTGGATGTACGGAATTGTATATTTGACAACTCTTTTCCACTAAAAATTTTTATTTTAGCACATTCTTATTAAAGAAAAGAATCATCCGTACAATTTTCAAAACCCAACAATGGCCTTATTAAATACGAAAAGAAAGCTACTTATTATAGGCGTCATTGTTTTCGTAACTGTAGGTTTGGAAGTGTATTTGAGAATGTATTACGGATTTTGCAATACGGTCTTATTTCAAGTAGATCCTGAATTTGAATACATAGCACAACCAAATCAACAGCGTTATCGATTTCGAAATAATATCGTTTACAATTCAAAATCAATGCGAAGTGAGGAAATTGATTCAACAGCCGAAATCATTTTAGGCTTTGGCGATTCTATCTTGAATGGCGGTGTTTTAACAGATCAAGATTCATTGGCAACTACAATAATATCAAATTCTTTATCAAACCTATATCAGAAAAAAATACAGTTTTTAAATATTTCATCGGGAAGTTGGGGACCTGATAATGCACATGCTTATCTTGAAAAATATGGCAACTTTAATAGCAAATCTATTTTTCTGTTTGTAAGTTCACACGATGCGTATGACAATATGGAATTTGAGGAAAATGTTGACAAATATGCACAGCTTCCGAGTAAACAATATTCCATAGCTATATATGAATTGTTCGACAGATATTTGCTTCCAAGAATTTCACAAAAATTAAATCCTTCCACATCCCAAAATAATGGTTCTGGAATAGATAAGAGAAACCGAACGAATAGTTTTAATCCAGGATTTCAGTCCTTTTTAGATTATGCAAATGCACACAATATGTCATTTACAATATACTTGCACGCTGACTACAGTGAATTGATAGCATGCGAATATAATGAACAAGGACAAAAAATTATTGCCTTTGCAAAAGCACATTCCATTCCTTTAGTTTTAGATTTGAAATACGATCCTGAAATACCAGATCTGCGTGATGGCATACATTTAACCAATCAAGGGCAGCGAAAAATGGCAAAGACGATAATTAACTATATTACTGAGCAGAGAACAACGAACGGAGAGTAGAGAGTAGAGAGTAGAGAGTAGAGAAAAATAAATAATTAAATAGTATGCAACCACGGATTACAATCATCGGATTAGGCGTTCAGGATTTGAAAAAATCCACTGCTTTTTACCAAGAAAAATTTGGCTGGAAACTGACCAGCGCGAGCAATGAAAATATTTCATTTTTTCAATTAAATGGACTCCTGCTTTCGTTGTATCCAAAAGATAAACTTGCCGAAGATGCTACAGTTGATCCAATGGGTTCAGGTTTTAAAGGATTTACACTTGCTTACAATACAAGAACTAAAGAAGAAGTTGATGAAATTTTTGCCGATTTAGCTCAAAAAGGAGTAAAAATCGTAAAACAACCCGAAGAAGTTTTTTGGGGCGGTTATAGTGGTTATGTTGCCGATCTGGATGAAAATCTTTGGGAAATTGCGTTCAATCCGTTTTTGGAATTGGATGAAGCAGGAAATGTAACTAATGAAGCATAAAGCTATTTTACAACTGCAACAACAAATTTGGATCAGGACAATTTTCTTTGTAAAATTTTAAATCTTTTTGAGAAGACACGCCAGGATAATCGCCTTGGTACTCTTGCATATCTCTTATGACTTGAAAATGTAAATGTGGCGGATAATCTCCGTTGACACGTGCGTCGCCTAAGGTTGCTATTTGATCGCCTTTTTTGAACTGTTGTCCAACTTGTATATCGTTAAGTGAAGTCAAGCTTAAATGTCCATACAAGGTATAAAATGTAACATTCTCAATAGTATGTTTCAAGATGATTGTTGGACCGTAATCGCCAAAATTGGTATTGTTTTGAAAACTATGAACTTCTCCGTCTAACGGTGTATAAATTGGCGTTTCGGCAGCAATCCACAGATCTAAACCTAAATGAATATTGCGTTCGGTTTCTGGGTTTTGATCGTTAAAATAATCGCTTCTATTATAAATTCCGCGTGTTTCTATGTATCCGCCATAGGCAATTTTTGCTTGATTCATTGCAATATGACGATCAATATAATTGCCTAATTTCTCTGAAGAAGATACATCAACGGTTTTTAAGTTTTCATTGGTTACCGACAAATCCAGCGCTACATAGTCGGACTTTTTAATGTTAGCGTCTAACACGGATAATGATTGTTTTCCTAAATCAACCAAAAATTGTTCAAATGAAATCGTAGTCATGAATTGTTTTTTGAAAAAATACAGAATTATAGATTTTTATGTGACAGTCACTTTTGTATATTTTTGTAATTGTGGGATGAGCTTTTCTTTTAACAGTAGTTCATGTCCATCTGATGTAATGATAACCTGAAACGTATGTTTTTTACCTTGATGCTGAAATACTATAAAATTGTTTGCCCGTATAATTTTTTTATAGCCATATATTGAGCGAGTGCCTTTAAAATCGAAAATCTCGAATTTGATATAACTGATTTCTGAAAGTGGAAACGTTTCTGTGTAATCAAAAATGATTTTGTTTTCATCAAAAAAAAGAACACCACTTACATTGAGATCATTTTTAGCGTCATCTATCAAAGAAGCAAATATTCCAATCAAAATGCTGAGTATACAAGCAGCCAAAAATAATTTTACAACTTTATATTTAAGTATCGTAAGTTTGTAAAATTTATGAAATAGAGCACCAAAAACCAGTAAAAGTCCAAGTCCTATAAGACCGAAAAGCATGAGTTTTTCTGAATTTGAAATATCAAATAATACTCTTTTTTTTGGGGTCACTACATCAAAAGCGATTCTTTCCATATTTTCTTAAACAAACTTTATACCTTATACGTATAAAGGCATATGTAAACGTTACACTCTTTGAATGATATTACAAAAAATCATGAATTCATCTTCACAAGCTCTTCATACGCTTTCTGCTGTGAATGAATTGCTTTGTCATCACGTTTTACATAGCTATTTTTCTGCTTGGCATCAATGATTCTCGCTTTTACCGTATCGTCTAATTGCCATTGGACATACGATTTTACACGTGCATGAATGTCTGCATCTAAAATTGGCATCATCACTTCAATACGATGATCTAAATTTCGTGTCATCCAATCAGCCGAACCAATATACATTTGTTCATTGCCTCCATTTCCAAAAATATACACGCGTGCATGTTCTAAAAATTGCCCCAACACACTTTTTATAGTAATGTTTTCGCTTTGTCCTTCAATACCTGGAACAATCGCACAAATTCCGCGAATGACCAATTCAATTTTTACTCCAGCGTTGTTTGCTTCGTATAAAGCATTGATCATTTTTGCATCTTGAATACTGTTCATTTTCAAAATGATATATGCTTCTTTCCCAGCTTTTGCCTGTGCAATTTCATTGTCAATCAACTCTAAAAAAGTACTTCGAGTAGTAAATGGAGAAATGAGCAATCTTTTACTTTTTGGAATAATGATTTCTCGTTCCAAGACTTGAAATACTTGAATCAATTCAGAAGTAATCTTTTCTTTTGCCGTCATCAAACAAAAATCCGTGTACAAAGTTGCCGTTTTTTCATTGAAATTTCCCGTACCAACATATCCGTAAAGTTTCGGGATTTCATTTTCCAAACGTTCAATACACAATATTTTCGAATGCACTTTGATGCCCGGATAACTGTACATAACCTTTGCGCCGTGATCTTCCAAAACTTTTCCCCATTTGATATTATTTTGTTCATCAAATCGTGCTTTGGTTTCCACAAAAACAGTCACGTTTTTACCGTTTTCACAAGCATTGACTAAAGCCGTTGTCAGTCGCGATTCTTTCGCAACACGGTATAAGGTAATTTTAATTTTAGTCACGTTTTCATCTGTGGCAGCTTCTTCTATAAATTCTGCAACATGATCAAACGATTCGTATGGAAAGTATAACAAGCGATCTTTTTCAGAAATCGCCGTAAACATACTGTCATATTGTGATAATTCTTTGTTCCGAACAGGAACAATTTCTGGCAATGACAAATCTTTTTCAGTTGGATTTGGAAAGCCAAAAAAGTCTTTAAAGTTGTGATATGTACCGCCCAAAACGATGTCGGTTTCGTTCACGCCGAGTTCTTCTTTGAGCTTATTTAGCAACACTTCAGGTGCTTTTTGGTCAATCAACATTCGGGTTACCTGACCTGTATCTCTGTTGCTCAATGAACCTTTTATTTTTTCTAATAAATTCCCTGAATATTCATTTTCAATATACAATTCGGCATCACGAGAAACTTTTAATGCATAAAAAGAAGTTTCAGGATATAGTTGTGATAGTTTGTATTTTAAAACATCATCTGTAAACGTAACGTATTGCTTTTCATTTGCTGACGGAAGTACTATGAAACGTGAAGTATCCGAAGGAATTTTAAATACCATCAAATTTCCTTCATGCACAGCCGCGAGATATAATTGTTCGTTTTCAATGAAGATTTTCTCTGTCGAAATCGTGAAATCTGACACTAACTTTTGTTTCAATTTTTCTTGATAATAGTGTTCCGAAAATTCTTGTTGTGCCGCTGTAAATTGTGTGAAATTGGTAAGCACAACACCTTCTTTTTCTAATTCAGGAATGATTTCATGTTGAAAAATATGTCCAAACTGTTCTTGTTGAATATGGACTTCTTTTTTAATCTTACGCAACAACTTATTTGGTTTTGTGATAAGCTTTTTACGTAAACTTTTGTCTAATTTTTTTATTTGACGAATGGCAGATACGCGAACTTTGAAAAATTCGTCCAAATTTGAAGAGAAAATCGCTAAAAATTTGATGCGTTCGTACAACGGATTTCGCAAGTCCGCAGCTTCCTGTAACACACGATGGTTAAAACGTAACCATGATAAATCTCTGTGATAATATTCTTTTGTAATTAAAGACATGCGTCAGACTTTTTTTAATGAATAAAACTGCTAATTGTAGCTACGAAAATAACTAATATTTAGTTGCCAACCATAGGATAAAGAAGGCTTAACAATATCGTAAGATTGTTTGCTGTTTGAAGCGTTCATTTATTTTGAAGATTTTGGCCAAACCGTTTCAAATTGTTCACAAACAACCAACATGTTTTCGGTCGGTTTTTTGCCACTTTCTTTCAATGCACTTTCAAAGAAATCCCAATGTGCTTTTCGCCATTTTTTTAGTGCTTCATTGGTTGTTCCCATGTCTTTTTCGGCGTAAGCCTGTGAGATTTTATGAAATGGAATGGTATCAACTTTTGTAATTTGAATAATCGCTTGTGCTTTTCCATCAAAGTCTGTAATGATGTGTTTTGTACCCACTTTTGGCAATGCAGCATTTGCTTCTTTATACCAAGCATACAAACCAGACGAAGCTTGCTTTTTGCCTTCTAAAGTTAATTTTCCCAAACGATTTGCGTCAGTTTTATTGTTATGAAAAAACCAGGCATCAGGTAGTGAATCGTTTTTAAATTCAGGATGCAACTGTACATAAGCATTCCACATGTCAACTACAGTTGTATCGGTTTTATTTTCAGATGATACTTCTGTTTTCGGTTCACTTTTACAGCTAATTAAAACTAAGAATAGTATCGGTAATAAATGTTTCATATTGTATTTCTCTGCATGTTTTGTTCAAACTACAATAATCTTATGCAGAAACAAAATTCCTTAAAAACTTTAGCATATTTTTTTCAAACCTGATATTTATCATATGAAAGGCGTAAACCGCTATGTACCTTTGAAATATAATTATCAGGTATGTGCAATTTAGTGAATAAATACAATGTGGCAGGTCCGCGATATACAAGTTATCCGACCGTTCCATATTGGAATACAAATACATTTTCATTAGAAGAATGGAAATCTTCATTACAAAAATCGTTTCACGAAAGTAATGATACAGAGGGAATCAGCATCTACATTCATTTGCCTTTTTGCGAAAGCCTATGTACGTTTTGCGGTTGTAACAAGCGAATAACGAAAAGGCATGATGTAGAAGCTCCGTATATGAAAGCAGTTTTGAGTGAGTGGGCGTTGTACTGTGACGTTTTAGAGCACAAACCAATGGTGAAAGAACTTCATCTTGGTGGTGGAACGCCTACTTTTTTTTCGCCTGAACATTTACAGGAATTAATTGAAGGAATTCTGTCGCGTGCCACACTTGCCGAAACCTACGAATTTAGCTTTGAAGGACATCCAAATAATACTACGGAAACACATTTGCAAACGTTGTACAATTTAGGATGTAGACGTGTATGTTTTGGTGTGCAAGATTATAATGAAACGGTTCAGAAAGCAATTCATAGAGTACAACCTTTTGAAAATGTGGAACGTGTTACCAAACTCGCTAGAAAGATTGGTTATACTTCAGTTGGACATGATATTATTTTCGGGTTGCCTTTTCAAACTTCGGAACATGTTACCGAAACGATTGCCAAAACAAAACAATTAGCACCAGATCGAATTGCCTTTTACAGTTATGCACACGTTCCTTGGATAAAAGGAAATGGACAGCGCGGTTTTAAAGATGAAGATTTGCCAACGGCTTCCGAAAAAACGAAGCAGTACAATTTGGGCAAGTTTTTACTGAAAGAAGCTGGCTATGTTGATATTGGCATGGATCATTTTGCATTGCCAACAGACAGTTTGTACACATCCATGATTGAAAACCGTTTGCATCGTAATTTTATGGGCTATACGGCGAGCAAAACACAAGCTATGATTGGTTTGGGCGTTTCTGCTATTAGTGATAGTTGGTATGGTTTTTCGCAAAATGTAAAAGACATTGACACCTATTACAAGTTGTTAGCTAAAGACATCATTCCTGTATTTAGAGGTCATATCCTTACGGAAGAAGATCTCATCATTAGAAAACATATTTTGAATTTAATGTGCAACTTTAAAACCACATGGAATTCGGATACTTTAGCAATTCCAGAATTATCAGCAATTGCTCATACATTGAAAGAGTTTGAAGCTGACGAGTTAATTCAGATAGCAAACAATACCTTACGAATTACCAGCAAAGGAAAACCTTTTGTACGCAACATTTGCATGGCTTTTGATGTATTATTACAACGAAAAAAACCTGAGACACAATTATTCTCAATGACCATCTAAAAAAACTATTATGAAAAAAATTATTGTACCCGTAGATTTCTCAAAACATTCAGAATTTGCACTGGAAGCTGCTTCCATTTTAGCAAAAAAATACGATTCAGAAGTATTAGCATTGCACATGTTAGAATTGTCTAATGCGCTCATTTCTGACACTGATGGCAATCGACAAGCAGAAGCTGTTTTCTTCTTAAAATTGGCCGAACAGAAGTTTACCGATTTTTTAGACAAGCCGTATTTAAAAGATATAAAAGTAACACCAATTGTAAAGCATTTTAAAGTGTTTGGCGAAGTAAATGATGTTGCCAAGGAACACAATGCAGATTTAATTGTGATGGGATCGCACGGATCAAGTGGTATAAAAGAAGTTTTCATTGGATCAAATACCGAAAAAGTTGTACGCCATTCTGACATTCCTGTATTGGTTGTCAAGTATACGCCAACGCTGATTGAATTTGAAAACGTAGTATTTGCGTGCGATTTTTCGAAAGAATCCATCAAACCATATATCAACGCTAGTGCATTATTTTCAAAACTTGGTGCAAAACTACACTTGGTTTACGTAAACTTACCAGGCGCAAGTTTTAAGAGTTCTACAGAAATGGAAACCCGTGTGTCAGACTTTTTAAAGATTGCTGACGGACATACAGATAATATGGAAAATGTACATTATGTAAGTGATTATTCTATTGAAGACGGAATTTTAAACTTTGCCAGTATTAAAGGGGCAGATTTGGTAGCTGTAGCTACACATGGACGCAAAGGCTTGGCACACTTTTTTGAAGGAAGTATTTCAGAAGATATTGCAAATCATTCCAACTTACCCGTAATGACATTCAAAATTTAAGGTTGTTAGTTAATCTTATTAATTGTCCAAAAAGCAGGAACTGTAATAACGTTCCTGCTTTTTTTAGAATAAATATTATTTGATATTAAGGATGCGTAACAAACAACGGTTTTTTCAAGGCTTTGCTGATTTCTGTGACAGAAGATTGTTTGAAGATACGCTCAAAAACTGATTCTTTTTGTACAATCAAACCAATCATATCGATCTCGTGGAGTTGCATGTATGCTGATTTTACATAGTGTAATGGCACATTTTGAATAACTTTATATGTGTAATTTATATGCGTACACTGTTTCATTAAGTACGATTCGTCATAACGTGGTTGCGTCATCGGTTTTTCATACACACGTACAATATGAACGTGTAACGAATGTTGCTCAGCTGTTCGTAAAATTCTGTCAAAAGCTTCACTTTCTATCTCATCTTTTTCATCTAGCAATACCAACATTGTTTTTGGAGTACTATTTGTAACATCTTCAGGAATGACCAAGGTATTACAATTAATTTTTCGAATGATACTCAAGGTATGACTTCCGAAAATAATTTCTTTCACATTGGAAACGCCATTGTAACCTGCAACGAGCAAATCAATCTTTTTTTCTTCTATAATTCGATGAGTTGCTTGCAAAAAAGTATCATAATCAAGAATAGAATGAAACTCATGTTTGTCATTTTGCGACGATTGTTTTAGCTCGTCCAACACTTTTTGCAGTTGTTCTTTTTCAACTTTCAATACACTTTCATATACATTAGCAGTAGCGGAAGACATTAAATCATCCATTGTAAAACTTCCCGATTTATGGACGTGCATTAGATAAAAACAACACGTTTCGTTTTTTAGAAAATGTATCGCATAGTGTGTTGCATTCAATGCACATGCTGAGAAATCGGTTAGTATTAAAACGTTTTTCATAAGATTTGTGTATAATGAATTTCGCTACTGCTTTTTATATTAGAATTGCTCTAGAAGATAGTTAATTAAATCTGTAGTTGTCAAGATTCCGACTAACTTGCCATCATCAACCACTGGCAATGCATGGAATTCTTTTTTGGCTAATATTTCTGCCGCTTCTTTAATAGTTGTATTCGAACTTACACTCACCAAGTTTTTCGCCATAACTTGTTCTATTGTAAACATATTATACACAACAGTTTCTACATTTTCTTCTTCTTCATACGCGCCATCGGCAAAGCTAATGCGTAATAAATCTGTATAACTCAACATTCCAATAATGGCATCGCCACTAACTACAGGAATATGTCTAATATTTTTTGATTTAAATAAACGCTCAGCAGTATCTAAATTGTCTGTATGATTTAATGTGATTACATTAGCTGTCATAATACTTGAAACGGGTGCTCTTTTTTTCATCTTGTTTTTGTTTTTAATTCTATATTAAAAGTACCCAAGAATCATAGGAAGAACTATGATATTTGTCATACTCAATGCGTTTTTTGTAGCTTTACCAATGTTAAAATTTGGAATAACTCATGAGAAGTTCGGTTTAGTGAATTTTTGGGCGAATTCTTTTTATTATGGTTTTATATTATTGGAATCTGGATTATTCAACCAAAAGTGAATAGACTTTATGAAAAGATGAATACAACAACAAACTTGTAACTATACATCTAACAAATATTTAGTATATTTAAGTATGCATTAAAACCATTCGTATGATGTACCAAAAAAGTACCCTAATCAGTCTTAAAAATATACTGCTAATTACTTTTTGTTTAGCGCTCTTTTCTTGTGGAAAACGCTATGATCATGATGACGGACATGCTTTTATTAAGAGTGCCAGAGAAGCAGTACAACAAAATGATCTTGCACTAGCAGAAACCTACCTAGACAAAGCTAGTAATAGCAATTATGGCTTCTGTGGAAATTCTTGGGCAGGTGCAAAAGGAAATATTACACTTATACAAGCAGAAATATTAAACAAAAAAAAGAAACATGATGAAGCCTTACAACTTTTAGAAGCTATGAATGGATGCCCTTTAGGAGCAGACTGTAACAAACGTGATTCTTTAAAAATTGAAACATTATTTCTTAAACATGGTAAAGACAAAGTTGTAAAAGCATTCCAATCCGTATCAACGGTAAGAAAAAATGTGAACGAAAATGGTTTTGATTCGTATTCCGTTTACGTTGAAGAATTAGCGTATACATTTACTTTTGCCGAAAGTTTCCCTGATTATAAGTTTGATGAAAATGATAGAGTTATCAACCCGAAAATTGATTACAACAATTTCTTTAGTATTCTAAAAGCCTATAATTTCGATGCATTATTAGAAGACTAATTCTTATTAATGACAATGCATCGTATTGGTTACCAAACCCGCATTTGGCGCTGGAGAAATGTACGGAATTCCCAAACCTAAACCGCGAAGTATAAACAAAACGCCAATCAAAACTACCAATACAGGAATTGCTTTTTGAATGCGTTTTTTTACTGAAGTATTCAAAAATTTACCCAAATAAATAGCCGACGTCATTAACGGAATGGTGCCCAATCCGAACAACAACATATACAAACTTCCTTGGTAAATACTTCCCGTGGCAATAGCGCCAAAAACTGCCATATAGACCAAACCACATGGTAAAAATCCGTTTAGAAAACCAATGGTAAAAAATGTATCGGGACTTTTCTTTTTAAACTGTGCGCCCAAACTCGATTTGAGTTTTGAAATCAGTTTGTACATCGGTTTTGAAAAGTTGTATGTACTAAAAGTTTTGTGTGGAATGCTAATGGCAACAATCATCAACACACCAATAATAATCGACAATTTTTGTTGCATCCCGAAGATATAAATGCTTTTTCCAAGGAGTCCAAAAATAAGTCCAATAGTTGCATACGACAACAAGCGTCCAACATGGTACAATAGTATTTGTGCAACTTTTTTATAACTATTTGTACGATCAACAGGCAACATAAACGCGATTGGTCCGCACATACCTACGCAGTGAAAACTTCCTAATAATCCTATTATAAAACCTGATACTAACATTCAAAAAATTTATTTTTTGAGTTCCGCACTTGATGCGGAATCTATTTATTTGCTACATTGATTCCTGCTTAGGCACGAATGACAAATAATCAATATATCAACAACTCTTCAATCCTTCAATCCTTCAATCTTTTAATCAAGATTCCTACCTCCGCAGGAATGACAAAAAAACATCCTTGTTCAATACACTAACACTTCCTTATACAAATACGCTTGGTCTTCGTAGGTCCAATCGACTTTTATGTCCCAACGACCATCAAGCAAACGATTGTCAGGTATGAGCAATGTGTGATCCGATAACGAAATGTGCATTTCGAAATCGTGCTGTTTGCCCGATGGTCGATATAGGAACACTTTTCCTTTTATTTTTTCTTGCGTTAACGCTTTTGGAAACTTCAATACAATTCCTGAACTGATGCGTTCCCACGTAATATTTTCAGGAAGCTTTTGCGCGTTTTTCAGCTTGTCAATATCTCCTTGATACACCAATTCGGCTTCATAATACGATTCCGTTACCAAATCATGATCGTATTTATCTTGTACATTCATTCGTACCACAAAAAACATGATAAAGCTGATAAAGCCTATAAATGCTAACACGATTCCAGTTCCCCAATTTATTTTCATATTTTCTATTTTTTATGGCATTTCCTCTGTGAAAAACAGAGGTCAGGCTTTCGGCAGTCGCTTTTGCTCGTCATGCTGAACTTGATTCAGCATCTCACAAAGAGCTCCAACAATGCCTCTATCCTTAATGCACTTTTAGTTATAACTCGACGGTCCAATAAAATTTACCGTCGTAGTTTCTATCAATTTATCGTTACTATAGACTTCAACTGTGATTTTATTTTTTCCGCTTTTCAAACTACTTTTTGGAATCTCAATAAACAATGTTCCTTCTGCAATTCCCTGTCTCGGAATCATTACATTTTCAGCATTTGTGACGGGTTTTATGGTTCCGCCTTCGTACTTTCTAAGTTTAAAAAGTACCTCATCAATGGAATCTGTAGTTTTATTAATCAATTTATACGTAAAAACATTGCTAATTCTATCGTTTGGTTTTGTTTCATATAACTGACCCGATAATCGTAAAATATTTGCTTCTACATCATTCCGAATCATCAACATGCCAATCAATACACCAATTAAAATAACTAAAACCGCTGTATATCCTTTTAATCGTGGTGTAAATTTGAACTTCTCTTTCTTTTCGATTTCGTCTTCACTCGTATATCGAATCAAGCCTTTTGGCAAGTCAATCTTCTCCATTATGGTATCACATTCATCAATACATGCGGTACAATTGACACATTCTAGCTGTGTTCCGTTTCTGATGTCAATTCCTGTTGGACACACATGCACGCACTGAAAACAGTCAATACAATCGCCATGACCAAGTTCGGCTCTGTTTTCATTTTTACGAAACTTTTTACGTCCATTTTCGCCTTCTCCACGCTTATGATCGTATGCCACCAATATTGATTTGTCATCTAACAATACGCCTTGTAATCTTCCGTAAGGACATGCTATAATACACACTTGCTCACGAAACCAAGCAAATACAAAATAGAATACTGCGGTAAAAATCAACAACGGAACTAAGGTTCCTAAGTGTTTAAAAGGACCATCTAAAATATCTTGAATCAGTTGATCGCTTCCTATTAAATAGGCCAAAAACACATTGGCAATTCCAAACGAAATCACTAAGAATAGAAACCATTTTAAGAGACGTTTCTTAATTTTTTCTGCATTCCACGCTTGTTTTGAGAGTCGAATTTGTTTTCCTCTATCGCCATCAATCCAATATTCAATGCGTCTGAAAACCATTTCTAAAAAAATCGTCTGCGGACAAATCCAACCGCAAAATATCCGTCCAAATGCTACGGTAAATAGTGTAATAAATACAACACCAATAATCATGGAAATTACGACCAAGTGAAAATCTTGTGGCCAAAATGGAAATCCAAAAATATTGAAACGTCTATCTAATACATTGAACAGTAAAAATTGGTTGCCGCTTATTTTGATAAAAGGCGCAGCAACTAAAAACATTAGCAATCCGTAGCTGACAATTTTTCGCCATTCATAGAATTTTCCGCTAGGCTTTTTGGGAAACATCCAAGCGCGTTTTCCTTCTTCATTTATCGTTCCAATGGAATCTCGGAATGTTTCGTTTTCTGGCGTTTCCACAATACCTTGTTGTTAGTTTATTGGTGTTTCCGTTTCAACGTTTGTTGAGTCGTTTACTTGCTGATTTCCTTCTGCTTCCTTCACTTCTTTTGACATTACTTTTGGAATCCAAATTTCTCCTTCAGGATCTTTTGGTTCCGCAGGTGTTGTCCCTTCAAAAGTTAATACGTAGGTTGCTACTTGTGCTATTTCGGAAGGCTTCAACTCTTTTTTCCAAGCTTCCATCCCTTTTCCACTTCGTCCACCTTCAGAAATTGTTTTGAAAACATTGTTGATGCCGCCACCTAAAATCCAGTGTTTGTCTGTTAGGTTGGGTCCAATTCCACCACCACCATCAGCTTTGTGACAAGCTACACAGTTTTTTGTAAAGATGCTTTTTCCAGCACTTAAATCTCCAGGTTCCGTAAGCACAACTACCGTTTTATAATCGACTAAATCTTTTGCCGTTTTTAGATATTCTTGGTATGCTTTGTCTGCTTCTACATATTCTACTTTCAATTCGTCATATTGATTTTCTCCATTGAATACATGGTATTTTACCATATATATGAATGCAAAGAAGATAGAAATGTAAAAACTGTATAACCACCATGGCGGCAAACTGTTATCGAGTTCTTTAATTCCGTCATAGTTATGATCCAGAATGATTTCGGCTTCTTCTTCAATGGGTTTTGAACCAAGTAATTTTTTATACGTTTTTTTGAGCCATTTAAATTCTGGCACTTTATTTTTCTTTGCTAAATACGTTTCTTTTTGCGCCTCTGTTAAGCTATTTAGTAAAATACGTTCTAGCGCAGCGACAATACCTTCAATTGCAATGAGGATGAATAATACTAACAACAAAAACAACATAATCATTGGTTCTGCCATAAATGCTGGTCTGTCGCCAGATTCAACAAAATATTCGATTCCTATAAACAATAGGAAAAAAATGACGAGTACACGTACCCAAGATGGAATTAGATTTCTCATAGTTTCTGGTTGTTATGTTGATTATCTAATGGAATATTACTCACTTTTGTGATGTATTCTTTTTTTGCTGTGATTACCCACCAAAATAGTAGTACGAAAAAGGTAAAGAAGATGAGTAAGGAGATAAGTGGATAGATTTCTATTCCTGTGATGCTCTCCATATGGTTTTTTACAAATTTTAGCATGATCCTTATTTTTGTGTGGTTAGTTGTTCGTCTTTTACTTTAATATCTGTCCCTAAGCGTTGCAAGTAGGCAATTAGTGCCGTAATTTCACGATCTTTGACAGGAATGAAGGTTTCGCCTGTTTGGGCAGCTGCCTTTTTAGCTTCTTCAAATGATTTCTTTAAGTCAGGATCATCGTATAGGTTTCTCACAATTCCTAATGCTTGTTCGTCCATCGATTTCAAGGCGTCTGCAATTTCTTCTTGCGAATATGGAACACCTAAAGTGACCATTGCTTCCATTTTGTCTTGCGTCATTGATCTGTCTAAAGCATTTCTTATTAACCATGGATAGGAAGGCATGATCGATTTTTCTTCAATTCCTCTTGGATCATACATGTGTTTGAAGTGCCAAGAATCAGATTTTAATCCTCCTTCACGATGCAAATCGGGTCCTGTACGTTTACTTCCCCATAAGAATGGATGATCGTATACAAATTCTCCTGCTTTCGAATATTCGCCATAGCGTTCTACTTCACTTCTAAACGGACGAATCATTTGCGAGTGACAACCGACACAACCTTCACGGATGTAGATATCTCTACCTTCCAATTCTAAAGGCGTGTATGGTTTTACACTGGTTATGGTTGGAATGTTCGAATCAATCATGATGGTTGGTACTATTTGTACTATTCCTCCAATTAATATGGCAATTGTAGCATAAATTGTCAGTTTGATTGGCTTACGTTCTAACCACGTGTGCCATCCTTCTCCTTTTGTACGTTTCTTAGAAACACGCTGTAATGCTGGAGCTTCTGCTAACTCGTCTTCTACTTTGTTTCTCGATTTTACAATGGTCATTACAATGTTGTACGCTAAGAAGAACATTCCGAAGATGTATAATGAACCTCCGATGGCACGCATCCAATACATTGGCATGATTTCGGTAACTGTTTCCAGGAAGTTTCCGTATACTAAACGTCCGTCAGCTCCGAATTGTTTCCACATAAATGCTTGTGTAAATCCTGCTACATACATTGGTAATGCATACATGATGATTCCTAAAGTTCCAATCCAAAAGTGTGCATTTGCCAATCCTTTAGAGTATAGTTTCGTTTTGAATAGTCGTGGAATTAACCAATATACCATCCCAAATGTTAGGAATCCATTCCATGCTAGTGCGCCAACGTGTACGTGTGCAATAATCCAATCGGTAAAGTGTGCAATGGCATTTACATTTTTTAAGGATAATAATGGACCTTCAAAGGTTGCCATACCATATCCTGTAATTGCTACTACCATGAATTTTAATACTGGATCGGTTCGTACTTTATCCCAAGCGCCACGTAGTGTTAGTAATCCGTTGATCATTCCTCCCCAAGAAGGCATCAATAACATTACGGAAAAAGCAACTCCCAAGTTTTGTGCCCATTCTGGCAATGCTGTATATAATAAATGATGTGGTCCTGCCCAAATGTAGATGAATATTAATGACCAGAAATGCACAATGGATAATCTGTACGAGTAAATTGGTCGGTTTGCTGCTTTTGGAATGAAGTAATACATCAACCCTAAAAATGGTGTGGTTAGGAAAAATGCCACCGCATTGTGTCCGTACCACCATTGTACTAAAGCATCTTGCACACCTGCGTATACAGAGTAACTTTTCATAGCACTTACAGGCAATTCTAAACTATTGAATATGTGCAATACAGCAACCGTTACAAACGTTGCTAAGTAAAACCAAACGGCTACGTATAAATGTCGTTGTCTTCTTTTTAGGATGGTCCAAATCATATTGACACCAAACGCAACCCAAAGTAGTGCGATTGCAATGTCAAAAGGCCACTCAAGTTCAGCATATTCTTTAGATGTTGTATATCCTAACGGAAGTGTTATTGCGGCTCCAACAATGAGTAATTGCCATCCCCAAAAGTTGATATTACTGAGCAAATCACTTGCCATTCGGGCTTTTAACAATCGTTGTAGTGAGTAGTAAACACCCGCAAAGATTGCATTTCCGACAAAAGCAAAAATAACGGCGTTGGTATGCAATGGACGTAAACGACCAAAACTTAACCAAGAAATGCCCTCAAACCAAGTTGGAAATAAAAATAGGAACGCTAATAGCAATCCTATTAACATTCCAACGATTCCCCAAACGATGGTGGCGTAGATAAATTTTTTAACGATTTTATTATCGTAATAAAATTGTTGGAGTTCCATAATTATACGTATTTATTATTGTAGTTAGTTTTTTGTTGTTGTTTTGTCTTTTACCAATTCGTCTTCAAATAGCATCCGAACTGATGGTGTGTAACTATCGTCAAATTGTCCACTTCGAACCGCTATGATAAAAGCGACGAAAAAGAAAATTGCGACTACAATACTTATTGTTAGTAAAACATAAATAACACTCATACCTATTGAAGTTATGGCTCAAAAGTACGTGTGTCACATTTCCTAAAAAATGACATTTATCATGTTTTGGATTTTATGCGTGGTTATGTTTAGTTTAGGATGATTCTTTATAAGAAGTGGTAAGATTTAATGTGTCACTTCTGTAAAGGTTAAGTAATTCGTT
>NZ_LBMG01000064.1 GCF_001005315.1 Kordia jejudonensis | reverse complement strand
TCGGAAAAGAAAAATATCGAACTAAATTTTTTATGTCGAACTCTGATTAAAATAAAAAAAGAAAGCTGTCTAAAAATTTAGCTTTTCAGACAGATTTCATATAGTTACACGTACTTTTTAGAACTAAAAAGTTGTTGGACATCCGCCAGCTAGTGAAGGACAACCTCCAAGTGTTGGACATGTTACAAATGTTGGGCAGTTATAAAGCGTTGGACAATTAAATTTTGTCGGACAAAATCGTGTTGGACAAAAAATAGTATTCGGACAAGCCGCCGTTAGAATTGTTCCTCCGCTAATTTGCTCTCTTTCTAAATTTGACACTACTTTTTTATTCAATGTCAGTTTTTGTACACTTTTCTTATTTTTTTTCATGTTTATAATGTTTTAAAAATATTAAGAAACTACTTTAATTAAAGCTTCTTCAACTAATATTCATTAGTTAAGACTAACAAATAAAGTCAGAAGGACATCCTGCTAATGAGCAATCTGCTGTAATAATAGGACATGCTGGCGTTAATATTGGACAGATGCCATTAGTTAATATTGGACATGCTGGTGTCAAAATAGGACAATTAAATCGTGTCACAACTGGACAAACTACGAGGGTAACAACTGTACCACCAACAACTTGATTGTTCTCTAAATTTGAAATTACGTTCTTATTTAATGATAACTTTTTTACACTTTTTTTATTTTTTTTCATGGTTGTAATGTGTTAATCTATGAAGTAGAAACTACCTTTTACAGTAGTCTCTACAACAATATTGTTAATAGTTGATTTTTATAATAATTAGCAAATAAAGTCAGACAGACATCCTACGTCAGTACAAACATATCTTGACTCAATAGGACATGCTGGTGTTAAAATCGGACATCCTGGCGTGAGCTCTATTGGACATGCCGGTGTGAAAATAGGACAGTTAAATCTAGTTACTATTGGACAAACAAATCCGGATATTTGCGCTCCACCAGCAACTTGATTATTTTCTAAGTTTGAGATTACATCTTTGTTTAATGATAATTTCTTCAAACTTGCTTTCTTTTTTTTCATGATTCTTGTTTTTAAAAAGTTTATAATTTTATTGGTTACGTAACTATCTATAAAGATTAAATGTTTTAATTAATTGTAAGGCAGGGATATAGATAAAATAAATAGGTGTTTTTCCTGTTTTTTACAAAGGGAAAACACTGCTATAAGTGTCATTACTAAATTTCATTTTAATATATTTGAGTGTACAAAAACAGATTTATCATGAAGAAAGCTTTAAAAATACTTGCTGTCATAGTTGTCCTCTTAGGAATTGTTATTGCATTCAATTATTCTCGACTTCACATTATTTCAGGATATTCTGCAAAAAATATGAGTTCTTCAGTCTTTGTTGCGGGAAGAAGTGTTGAGTTTACAGATACGACAGATAACAATTTTGGACCAATTAATATAGCGGATGATGTAGTAGATCAACAAGAAAAATCAGCTTCAGCTTCTGTTTTCGGATTCATGACACGAAAAGCCGTTTTCAGAAAAGGATTGGGAAGTGTTTTAGTCACAGACGATTACGATTTTTCACAAGAAACACCAGTTCCGCATAGAAGTAGTATTACACGTATGACGTCATATCCGTATGGCGGTATGAAACAAAAAGACACCGTTTTTTCTAATGTAAATTATGAGCAAATCAACACTGCAGTAGCGGATGCTTTTTCAAAAGTTGATGGAGAAGATATTAAAAAAACGCGTGCAGTTTTAGTGCTATATAAAGATCAAATAGTGGCAGAACGCTATGCAGAAGGTTTCAATAAAGATTCTAAAATATTGGGTTGGTCTATGACCAAAAGCTTAATTAGTACGATGTACGGAATCATGCAATATCAAGGAAAATTGAGTGTTTGGGACAAAGCGCCAATTGACGAATGGAAAGATGATGAACGCAAAGAAATTACAATTCACAACTTATTACAAATGAATAGTGGTTTGGAATGGGAAGAAGATTATGGTAAAATATCAGACGTTACCAAAATGTTGTTTTTAGAAAAAGACATGACAGCTTCTCAAATAGGAAAGCCATTAGTGGGAAAGCCAAACGAAACTTGGTATTATTCTTCGGGAACTTCGAACTTGTTATCAGGAATCTTGCGAAAGCAATTTGATAGACATCAAGACTATTTAAACTTTCCATATGATGAATTCATTGATAAAATTGGCATGCATTCTATGTTGATAGAAGCCGATATGGAAGGAAACTATGTAGGTTCGTCATATGCGTGGGCAACTCCGCGCGATTGGGCAAAATTTGGACTCTTGTATTTACACAGAGGAAATTGGAATGGCGAACAATTATTTGATCCTTCTTGGGTAGATTATATAACCACACCAACACCAACATCTGATGGACGTTACGGAGCACACTTTTGGCTCAATGCTGGCGGTTATCATCCTGATGTGCCAAAAGACATGTATTCGGCAAACGGATATCAAGGACAACGTGTCTATATAATTCCTTCAAAAGATGTAGTGGTTGTACGTTTCGGATTGGTTGGCAATGACGGAATGGATTTTAACGCTTTCCTGAATAAAATTTGTACAGCTATCAAATAACAATAGTTTGTAAAAATACTGCAACTACAACATATGTTTTGGTTAAATAAAACATATGTTATTGTATTTGTATGCTTTAGTTTTTCTTGCCGCATAGAAAACCAGCTGTAATTCTTCAATAATACAGACTATATAAGTAAATCAACGTTGCAACCTTATATTTAGCAACATATTACAAATAATTTGATCTATTTTACTAATATTTGTTGTAATATGTTTGTATAATTACAACATATGTTTTATATTTGCATTATAATTCTTTCGAAAGTGTATAATTTTAAGCTTAAAATAATGTGAGCATTATTCGCGATAACGCTCACAACCTAAGGAGAAAGCCGAAAAGCCTTTAAAAAAGAGTAGGTAAACAATTTTAAAAATTACAATTATGCCAGTTAGTCCAAATGAAATTGCAAGTATCAATTTCAGTGCAATGTTAGGGAAACCTTTAACAGCCGTTATCGATGCGCAAGCAGCAGCAGCTTTATCAACAGTGGATTTTATCAATGAAGTAGGTTTAAATGATGATGGAACTGTAAAGACAGTTGAATTCGATTATCTTAAAGATGTCGATGGTACAACTTCTTTAGTAAAGTTAACCACACCTTTATTAACCATTCTTCCAATCCCTTTTTTACGCGTAGCAGATACTACAATCGATTTTAACGCTAAAATTTCTAGTGTTACAAAAGTTGAAACTGTAGCTACGCACAAGTTAGATTTAAGTGCTGAGTTAAGCTTACGTTGGGCATTTGGTCGTTTTAACTTCAAAGGAAGTTACTCGTACCAAAAGAAAAATTCGTACTCCGATGAGGCTAAACGTTCATACAGTATGAATGTTAAAATTCATGCAGTACAGGATGAAATGCCAGCAGGAATGAGTAGAGTTTTAGATATGCTTGAAGAGTCTATCAGAGAAGCTTAGCCCTAATTTCACAAACTAATTAAGGAAACCTCTCCGGAGGTTTCCTTACTAAAAAACAAAAGTAATGATTACATTAAAAGATTATATCGGAAAGATTTATAAAGAAGTCACTAATGCAAAAGTGCAATCAGATATTGAAACGTTGGCCATTGCACAAGAGTATGTAAATAATCCAATGCTAAAACATTTTTCTGTACCAAATATTCGTATCAAAGATATGGAACTTACCATTCCAGTTGCTGTTGATAGTATTAACACTTCTTCAGCATATACAGAACGTGAAGTGCAAAATGTGTATGAAGCTGCCTTTGAAAAAGTATACTTAAGTTTTTATCCTTTCAAAACTGTGCGTCTAGAAGAGATGAAAAGTAGTGTAACACAAAAAGCAGCACCAATTGCAGCAACTGCAGTAGTTGAGTTAACAACAGTTAGTGCAGCAACACAATCACCAGATACACCAACTACTGCAACGAGTTCGGAAGAACAGTTACGAACTGCCGAAACGGTAAAAGCTAGTGAGTTAACATACGAATCTGTGAATACAAACTATGCCAAAAACTTTGCAGAAGCAATTTACGGATTGGTATCTTCTGAAATTGAACAAGGTGAATTTTATGCGCAATTAATTCCAGAAATTGAAAGAAATTTGCAACCAAAATCGTTTGCGCTTGAAGAACTTCCTGTCATTGTTGAAACTTCTCGCTTGAAACAAATCAGTGATCCAGGAAGTATGATTAGTATTAAGGTAAATATTACAGATGATGCCATGGAATGGACAACTGATGTTGATGAAAATGGCAATACCATACAAGTATTAAACTACGAATAAATTCACTTTTCTTCAAGCTTACCAATATGAAGAAATTCAAAATACAAACAAATGAAAACAAGTATTATAGAAAAAAATACCTTCTTTGAAGCTTCTATTTTCAAAGTAGGATTGATTTCTGAGTTGCTTCGTTCCAAATCTTCACGTTTTATAACCGAGATTGAACGTTGGCTCTCAGAAAATCAAGAAGTGCTGAAACAGTTTGGATTTGCAGAATCGAGTCATATGAGCATTTTACAAAATCAGCTATTTGTAGCAAAAGTTACAGATGTATCGCAAAAAAGAAGACACTTAATGATGGTTGGCGCAAATTGTCTAGAAACTGCATACGAAATGTTGTCAGGTTTGCATGAGCCTATTAAAACCAAGCTGTTTAGCGGACGTGAAACTATTCAGCAGATTTTAGTAATGATAAAAGATAATCCGTCCTATCAACAAAGTCAAGATGAAAGCTTTAATCAATATATAAAAAGTACATGGAAGCGTTTGCGACAAGATTCGCAATTTAGTTCTGTAGCTATACAATTGCAAACGCTACTTCCAGAAGTAGATATTTACAGAATTATTGCGGAAGAAATTGAACTGTAACCTATGCATAAAAAAATCCCAAAGCGTTGGCTTCGGGATTTTTACTTTTCTGAATAATCTATTTTATAAATCGAATCCTAAATTAACGCCCAATTTTTGTGCAATTAATTTATTGATTCGTGTTTTGATAGCGTTTATTTTTACACTTTCCAATACATTGTTGGCAAAAGCATACATTAACAATGCTTTGGCTTCCTTTTCAGGAATTCCGCGTGAACGCAGATAAAACAATGCATCTTTGTCCAACTGACCAATCGTACAACCGTGTGAGCATTTTACATCATCTGCAAAAATTTCAAGCTGTGGTTTTGTGTTGATCGTTGCTTTATCATCAACTAAAATATTATTATTTGCTTGGAACGCGTTCGTCTTTTGTGCTTCTTTTTCAACCACGACTTTCCCGTTGAAAACTCCCGTAGAACGATCGCCAAAAATACCTTTGTAATCTTGATGACTTTCGCAATTTGGCTCAATATGATGTACCAATGTATTGTGATCTACGTGCTGCTTATCGCCAATAATCGTAATTCCTTTCATGGTAGAATCAATATATTCTCCTTTCTGTAAGAATTGTAAATTATTTCGAATCAGTTTTCCACCAAATGAAAATGTATGTACAGAAGCGTGACTGCTTTGTTTTTGAGAAACATACGTATTGTCAATTAACGAAGCATGTTGATTGTCATTTTGAATCTTATAATAATCAACAATGGCACGTTTATTTGCAAAAATTTCCGTTACCGAATTTGTCAATACTACGTTTGACGTTAAACTTTGGTGACGTTCAATAATTTGCACGTGTGAATTCTCATCAACGACAATTAAATTACGCGGTTGCAGCATAACAGAAGCTTCATTTCCTGTAGAAAAGTGAATGATCTGAATTGGCTTTTCTACCACTTTATTTTTAGGAATATGAATGTAAGCACCTTCAGAAGCAAATGCAGTATTTAACGATGTTAAACTATGATCTTTTTGAGCCGCGTTGTTGTAATAGGAATCAACAATGATTTTATATTTTGGCTTGTTCAAAGCAGAACTCATCAAACAAACATCAATGCCGTCATGCGTTGTTTCCGAAAGGAACGAACTGTATTTTCCATCAATAAATACAATTTTGTACGTATCAATGTCATGAATGAAATATTTTTTTACTTCCTTAAATTCGATCGCAGTTTCTTGTTGTGGCGAAATACTATAATCATGTTTTAAGATGGCATTTAGCGACGTATATTTCCAATCTTCGTCTTTCTTAGAAGGAAATCCTTTGTCTTGAAACATTTTTATGGCTTCATTTCTAATTCCATTTAAGTTTTCAGATTGATCATGTACACGATCTTCAAAAACCATAAAGGATGACAATAATTTATCTTTTAATTCCATGTGTATCGTTTTATAATCGTGCCTTAAACGGTTGCTTCTTGCTTAATCCAGTCGTATCCTTTTTCTTCTAATTCTAAAGCAAGTTCTTTAGTTCCTGATTTTACAATTTTTCCATTGTGTAATACGTGTACGAAATCTGGAACGATATAGTCTAACAAACGTTGGTAATGTGTAATTACGATGACCGCATTGTCTTTGCTACGCAATTTATTAACACCGTTGGCAACAATTCGTAAGGCATCAATATCCAAACCAGAATCTGTTTCGTCTAAGATGGCCAATTTTGGCTCTAACATTGCCATTTGAAAAATTTCGTTACGTTTTTTTTCTCCACCAGAAAATCCTTCGTTTAACGAGCGAGATAAAAATTTACGATCAATTTCTAACAATTCAGCTTTTTCACGAATTTTCTTCAACATGTCGCTTGCAGGCATTTCATCTTCACCTTTTGCTTTGCGTGTTTCGTTAATTGCTGTTTTTACAAAGTTTGTTACAGAAACTCCAGGAATTTCTACAGGATATTGAAACGATAAAAATACACCTTCATGTGCACGCTCTTCTGCGGAAAGTTCTTCAATGTTTTCTCCATTTAAAAAGATTTCTCCATCTGTAACTTCATATTCTTCTTTTCCAGCAATAACAGCCGATAGTGTACTTTTTCCTGAACCATTTGGTCCCATGATTGCATGAACTTCTCCAGCATTTACTTCTAAATTAATTCCATTTAGAATTGCTTTATCTTCGACACTTGCGTGTAAATTTTTTACGTGTAACATTTTACTGCGTGTTATATTTTTTAAATCGAATTATTGATTGCTTTTGATGATAATCGTACCATCTTTATTGTCACTTGGTTTTTGTACTGAAACAATTTCTTTGATTTCAATTACTTCTTTCCAAGCATCTTTTATCGGATTTGGCTTTTTTATTCCTCGGATCACAACAGGAACCATATCGTGTTCTTTTTCTTTGTATTGCTTGCACTGTTCGTCAAGTGCCAACATTTGATCGTCTACAACGACTCCATACATATCGCTTCCAGCAGCTTGAAAAACAGCGGCTTTTTCGTCTTCTAAGTATAAAAACATTCCTGAAAATGTTTCGTACGTATTGCCTACAGTTACGGTTTCTGTGTAGCCGTCTGGAGTAGTTTCTGATGTTCCCTGTTCATTCGCTTTTGAGGAAGCGTCGTTTTTACAACCTACAATGGTTGCTATACATAATGCGAATATGAAATAGATTTTTTTCATGTTTGCGGTGATTAGTTTTTATTGATTATCCTACTGAACCTTCTAACGAGATTTCTAGTAATTTTTGAGCTTCTACGGCAAATTCCATTGGCAATTTGTTCAATACATCTTTACTGAAACCATTTACAATCAAAGCGATTGCTTTTTCGGTATCAATTCCACGTTGGTTGCAATAAAATATTTGATCTTCTCCAATTTTACTTGTCGTAGCTTCATGTTCTATTTGTGCAGTTTTGTTTTTTGCTTCTATATATGGAAACGTATGTGCGCCACATTTATTCCCCATTAACAGCGAATCACATTGTGAAAAGTTACGCGCATTTTCTGCTTTTGACGCAATTTGAACCAAACCTCTGTAACTATTTTGTGATTTTCCAGCAGAAATTCCCTTTGAGATAATGGTACTCTTGGTATTTTTTCCAAGATGAATCATCTTTGTTCCTGTATCTGCTTGCTGGTAATTATTGGTAACGGCAATAGAGTAGAATTCTCCAACCGAATTGTTTCCTTTTAAGATACAACTAGGATATTTCCATGTAACGGCTGAACCAGTTTCTACTTGTGTCCAAGAAATTTTTGCGTTTTTCTCACACAAACCTCTTTTGGTTACAAAATTGTATACACCACCTTTTCCTTCGGCACTTCCTGGATACCAGTTTTGAACTGTGGAGTATTTTATTTCTGCATCGTCAAGTGCAATGAGTTCTACAACTGCGGCATGCAATTGGTTTTCATTACGACTTGGTGCTGTACAACCTTCTAAGTAACTTACGTAACTACCTTCATCGGCAATTACCAATGTACGTTCAAATTGTCCAGTTCCTGCTTGATTGATTCGGAAATACGTTGATAATTCCATAGGACAACGAACGCCTTTTGGAATGTAACAGAACGAACCGTCCGTAAAAACAGCGGAATTCAATGCAGCATAAAAGTTATCTTTTTGTGGAACAATAGTTCCCATATATTTTCGAACCAATTCAGGATGTTCTTGAATGGCTTCTGAAATAGGGCAGAAGATGATGCCTTTTTCAGCGAGTGTTTTTTGAAAAGTAGTAGCTACCGAAACCGAATCGACAACGATATCAATAGCGACACCTTGTAGTTTTTTCTGTTCATCGATAGAAATTCCTAATTTTTTATACATTTCCAACAACTCAGGATCTACATCGTCTAGCGTTTTATTTGGATCTGCTTTTTTAGGAGCCGAATAGTATGATATGGCTTGAAAATCTGGCTTCTCGTAATGTACATTTGCCCATTCTGGTTCTTCCATTTCTGACCAAATTCGAAACGCTTCAATACGCCAATCGGTCATCCATTGTGGCTCATTCTTCTTTTTTGAAATCGCAATTACAATTTCTTCATTGAGTCCGTTGGGAAACGTATCACTTTCGATATCGGTATAAAACCCGTACTCATACTCTTTCGTTTCGAGCTCTTTTTGTAATTCTTCTTCGGTATATTTACTCATTCTGTTGTTTGTTCAAAGTTTAAAGTTCAATATTCAAGGTTACTTGTTCTTATACTTACTACCTTTCATTTCACTTTTTGACAAATAAATTATAAATGCGCTAATTTTTTTACTCAATACAAGTGTAGCTGTTTTTAAATTTTCAAATACATCACTTGTAATATATTTTCTATCTACAATTCTGTATAATTGCGACCTTGTTTCGCCACACGAGGCCTTTGCTATTGATAAGAATTGTATAAATTCTCTATTTCCATTTCTTTCAAATCCTTCCGCAATATTGTCCATAATGGAACCTGAAGAAGCATTAATTTGATTGTAAAGCTTGTAATCAACTTTTAAATCTGTTGTTGTTCCAATGTCGTATATATTTTTACAAAGTGTTCTGGCTAATTTCCAAATCTCTAAGTCTTCAAATTGTCTTATAGTTGCCATATAAACTTACCTTGAATGAAAAACATTGAACATTGAACTTTTTTATAACGAAAACGATTCTCCACAACCACATGTACGTTGTGCATTTGGATTGTTAAAAACAAATCCTTTTCCGTTGAGTCCACCTGAATATTCCAACGTGGTTCCAACGAGATATAAAAAGCTCTTTTTGTCTACAATAATTTTGACACCATTGTCTTCAAAAACCTTATCTTCTTCTTTCTTACTATGGTCAAACGTAAGATCGTAAGATAATCCGGAACATCCGCCACTTTTTACACCTACGCGAACGTAATCTGCAGTAGCGTCGAAGCCGTCATCTGTCATAAGCTCGACCACTTTTTTACGGGCTATTTCTGTAACTGTTATCATTTTTTTTATACTACGTTTAATTTGTACCTACAAAGATACGCTATTTGCCGCTTTATTTATAAAAACCTAACATTTATATAACAAATCATATCATAGAATTTTTTGATAGCGTTTTTTTGAAAAGTGTTTTTTGAAATATAAATGATAGTATACCACTTTTTTAATGCGTCACATTTTGTGTAAAAATTGCTGAAGTAGTTTTATGAAATCATTCTGTGTAATCGGTTTAATACATATAAAAGTTTAAAATTTTTATTCCTTCAATTTATTAGGAAAAGTCTGTATGTAATTTTACCTGTTTTTCTAAAATCAGTACATTTTACAGGCAAAAATTTAGTCTCATATTTTAAGTTTGTCATGCTTTATATAGCTAAAATTATTAACCCCTATTATTAATTAAAATTTTTGACAAATGAAAAAAAACTACATTTTCTTACTAGCCTTTTTAACTTGCATTTTAAGTTTGGACGCACAAGTTTTGGGATATGCCATTTGCTTTGATGGTGTAAATGATTTTGCACCCGTTTACAGATCGACCGAAACTGGAATTTTTGGTACCAATGCTAACAACGATAGTTTTACCATTGAATTTTGGGTGAAAGACAACGGAAATGGTGGAAAACACATGTATTCTAAGCATTACGACAGTGGAACAGCAAAAGAAGGATATTATATTGAGAGAGATGCTACTACAGGATTTGTGACTGCTGGAATTGCAAACAATACAAATAATTGGACAACAGTTACAGGAACCAGAGCCATCAATGATGGAAATTGGCATCATGTTGCCGTTACTTTTGATATTACTATAGGCCGATTAATGTTATATGTTGACGGATATTGGGAAGCTACTGCTACTGGAATTACACCTGTATTCGGAAATACTGTAGATGCGCGTTTGTCAAGTTCTGAACACGAAAACACATTTTTTGGAGGTGCATTTGATGAAGTAAGAGTATGGAATACCATAAGAACAGCATCAGAAATTAATATCGGCATGAACATGGAAGTGGATACTGCTTCCACAGGTTTAATTCAATATTTTAAGTGCAATGAAGGAATTCCTGATACTGATAACTGGATCTTATATCAGTTGGTAGATCATACTGGAAATGGACGTCCTGGAGATTTATGGAATGTTTTTAGATTGGGAAGTTGTTCAAATTGGGTGCATACTGTGGCAGATTCAGTATTGTCTACAGAAACGTTTGAAACGACTACTGAAGAAGTACACTTGTATCCAAATCCTACAACGAATTTTATAAAAGTGAATGGATTGAAAACTGCTGAAAGCTATACAATTTACAATACAATTGGAGCTGTTGTAAAAAGTGGAACAGTGACTAATAACGAAGAAATAGCTGTTACTAATTTGACTAGCGGATTGTATTTTTTACAGTTTAAAAAAGGCAATACGATGAAGTTTATTAAAAAGTAATGTTGTGTAATTTGGGTCTTGGGTCTTGGGTCTTGGGTCTTGGATCTTGAGTCTTGGATCTTGGGTCAGAGAGACAATAGACAATAAAAATAGATAAAAGATGAAATAGTAGTGAATGACGGTTGTTGTTTACTACTATTTTTTTTGTGAAAGCGGAAGATACAACTCAAAAAAAACTAATGTATTATTTTCTAGGCAAGAAGAAACCTTTGATGCAATTCATATTTCGAATACAGATTTGAATATGGCTTTTTTTCTGAACGCCCGCACCTGGAAAAGCAGGACCGCCTTCGGTAAATACGCCTCTCGCAGAATCAAAAGGTTTGAGAGAAGTGTTCTTATCACTTTCAATTTCCTCTTTTATCATTTGGTGAAGATATTGAATCACTGCACAGTCTAGCTCTCTAATGAGTAAGTCTTTATGTTCATCTTCTTTTACATCTTTATTTTTTGGTAATTCTTTACCAATTGAAAGGAAGTCTTTTTTCATTAATTCATAGTAAACAGAAAGCATTCTAATGAACTCACTATCTATTAAATCCAAGCAATAATCTAATGTAAAGACAACGCCAATTACGGAAGCTTTTTTAATTTTTCCTCGTTTTTCTTTGTCTTTTGCCCAAGCCAAAGCTCTATCATAATTGTTTTCCCAAATGTAAAATCCATGTCCTAACCAATCAAATGGTTTTTCACTAATTTTTATTTTGTTGGGTTTTGTGAGAAGTTGATCTCTTACTGATTCGTCACAACCGTGAAATCCAATCAATATATTCGATCTTGAACTATACATATTCCTTATTCAGCAGGCGTAAGTACTCTTTCAAGATTTGAAAAAGATTTTGTCAATTTACCTGTTTTTGTAACAATACCAGCAGCGCTAAGAGATTCAATAGCTGATTTCTTAGATGCTTGTTCTCTTTTTAGCTTTGCAGCCAAAGCTAGCAGTAAAGATGTTTGTTCGTTTTTCATAAATAAACGTATTGTTAATTCAAATGTACAAAAAACATTCCATTTAGTTTGCTACTATTTTTTTGTTGTTAGCATGCGCGCAAAGGATAGCAGTGAAAATCCCGCAGCGTAGCGAGGAATTGCAACGAATAGCCTGACGCCATTTTTCTTGGCGATGCGCCCAAATTAAAATTCAGAGAATCGCTGGTCGAAAATGAAATCAGCATCCGTAAAGGTGTTAAGGAAATCAATGATGCGTGCTTTTTCTTCGTCGGTCATGGGAATTCCAAGTGTTCCATCCGATTGACGAAGCGAATTGTCTAAGTTGTCAAAATCCGTAACACCATTTCTGTAATGTTCTAATACCTGATCTAAATTTGCAAAACGCCCATCGTGCATGTACGGAAAGGTAACTTCAATATTTCGAAGATTGGGCACTTTGAATTTGTAATTGTCTTCTGGAAGTCCCGTAACACGCGCACGTCCGATATCGTTATATTCAGGATCAATTGCCAAACCATTGTTGCGATACGACTGATCTGTAAATAAATCGCCCGCATGACAGGAAGCACATTTTTGGTTGAATAGTGCCATACCTTGCAGTTCGTTTTCCGTTAAGGTTACGTTTCCTTCGTTGCGACGAAATTTATCGTATTTACTGTTGGAAGTTACCATCATGACCATGAATTGCGATAAGGCTTTGAGAATGTTTTCTGAGTTGATTTCGCCATTTTCAAACGCTTCACGAAACAATCGTGGATAATCAGGATGCGCTTCTAGTTTTGCAATGACATTGGCAAAGGTTTCATTCATTTCTACTTCATTGGTAATCGGAATGATGGGTTGCAAGTCTAAATGAATGGCTGCGCCGTCCCATGTAAATTCGTTTTGAAACGCCAAATTGTGCAACGGTTGCGCATTTCTACTTCCCAAAGCGCCGTCAACTCCATGACTGATAATATGCGTATGATGCGTGAAGGCAAATTCTTGAATGTGGCAAAATCCGCAAGCAACTACGCCATCAGAAGCCAATCGGCCTTCATAAAATAAGCGTCTTCCGAGCTCAAAACCTGTTTCCGTTGGCGGATTTGACTCTAAATCATACGTTAATGGTGGAAAATTGGAAGGAACAGTAAAATCGAGACGCACGTTGCTAAACGTACCACTTTCTGCTGTTGGAACGTCTTCATAAGGTTCGTTTTTGCAGGAAGAAAGCACACATAATAGTAAAATGTATGTGTAAATATTGAATTTCATAGCATTAGCTAAGATATCAAATGTGTGAGAATGATACAAGAAACTTAACTTTTTAATGATGTTAACGCTTTTTACATGTTTTTTAGTTGAAAATCATACATTTTGTAGGATTTGGCGTGCTTTTCTTTGATGTAGCTTTGGATTAAATCAAAATATATACATTATGAAAAAACAGAATTTTAAGACAGGATTGAATTTGAAGAAACAATTGGTTTCAAATTTAACTACAAAACAAATTTTAGGTGGCGTCGTAGGAAGCACTATTGGTGGACCTACATGTAGAGAATCACGATTTAGTGTGTGTCCTACAGAAAGAACACAAACACGTTGTGCAATTTGTAATTCTTTTGCTTGTTAATTGTAACGAAAACGTACGTTACACAAAAAATAGAAGAATTATGAAAAAAAGAAATGTAAAAACAGGATTGAAGCTAAGTAAGTCTGTAGTTTCTAAGTTGGAAAATCAGAATATTTTTGGAGGCGCAGCAAGTGCTGATGCAGCAAATCCGTTTGAAACTAGAGATTTTAATTGTTGGTTTATGACACGAGTAAAAAACTGTCAATTGACATTAGGACCTTCAAATTGTACACAATGTTAAGACTAGTATCACTTCTATGATATTGATTTTATTTTTTAAAACAAGAAGCTCGCAGTAAATATTTATGTAACTGCGAGTTTTTTTATATCATCTTTTTTTCATTTGCCAAGCGAATCGCATCCGCTTTCGAGTTTACATGTAGTTTTTGATAGATGTTTCGAATGTGCGTACGAACGGTTGTTTTGGAGACGAATAGTTCGTCGGCAATGGTACTGTATGTTTTTCCTTTGGCAAGTAAGGTTAGTACTTCTTTTTCTCGTTTAGATAAGGTATTGTCTTGATGATTTAACTGAAACGATTCTACGACCATTTTCGCAATTTTATTACTCATGGGCGCGCCGCCTTTTTCTAAATCGTCCAATGCTTTTTTGAGTTCGGGCAGTCCTAAACTTTTGGTTAAATATCCGCATGCGCCTGCTTTTAACGCTTCAAAAACCATGTTGCTATCTTCAAAAACAGTTACAATAATCAGCTCAGTTTTTGGAAATAATTGCTTGATGATTTTTGTGCCTTCTATGCCGTTTTTGCCAGGCAAACCAATGTCCATTAATACAATGTCAGGATGATTTCCCGATTTGAAATCTGTAAGTGCCGTTTCAAAACAATCATAGGTTCCAAGGATAAAATAGTTATTGAGTTGTAGCAAATACGCCGCTAAGTTTTCTCTAAAGATGATATTATCTTCAATGATAGATATATATTTTTTTTCCATGCTGTTATTTGTTCTGATCGTTTAATTCTTCTTTTAAATCAAGTGTAAAAATGTAAAATACACCATCTTCTTTTTTGATATGCATGTCCGCTTTGATCATTTCCATGCGTTTTTTTATGTTTTCTAATCCATTTCCTTGCGATGAGGTAATTGTGTCAAAACCAATACCATTGTCTTGAATTTGAATGGTAAATACATGATCTTCCAAATAGGCTTTCAAGGTAACCGTACTAGCTTGTGAATGCTTTATGATATTCGCTAAAATTTCTTTGTACGCCAAAATGATATTTCTGCTTTTTACATACGAAATGTCAATAGGAATGATGTCAATTTCAAGGTATAAAAAGTCAATTTCGTCAAAGAGATAGAAAAAGTTTTCGCCGTAATCTCTTAGATATTTACACAGACTTTCAATGTTGTTATTTTTTGGATTTAACGACCAAACAAAGTCTTTTGCTGTATGATAAATTTCTTTGGAAAGCGTCGCTATTTTGTCAATTTTGGGCGACTTTAGTTTTTCACTGTGTTTCAAATTGTTTGATAATCCAATTACGGACGCAATTTTGTTTCCGATTTCATCGTGAAAATCTCTGGCAATTTCTTCCCGTAGATTTTCCACTTTGTGTTCTAAGAAAATACGCTTGTTGATTTCGTTGGATAAAGTTTCGTTTCTGCGTTTAATCAAGCGTAAGCGAAACCATAAAAACCCTAAAAGTACACTTGTAATACAGCCTAAAATAAAGATTTTTATGACCGTAATTTGATACCATTTTGGCGAAATTGTAAATTGAACCGTTTCAGGAATTGACCATTCGCTATTGATTCGTTTTCCGCGAAAAGAAACGGTGTATTGTCCAGGTTTTAGATTGCTCATTTCGAGTTGTTGACGGTCTATTTTCTTCCAACGCGCATCATTTATTTTATATTCAAGTAAAACTGCTTGCGAAAAATTCCGCGCATTACTTTTAAAGAAAATCGAAGCGTGATCGTTTGTAATTTTCTTAGTGTGAATTTCAATTTTTGGCGGAATTCTAATATCAACCATGGCAGGATTGAGTTCCATAATTCCGTTTCCAGTAATGATCCAAATAATTCCTTTGGTATCTTGATAGAAGGAATAAATATTGTTTGAGTTTGTTCCGTTTTTTGTGTTAAAATGATACTGAAAATCATCTGTAATCATCCAAAAACCTTTATTGGTGCCAACGTAAATTTGATCTTTATTGTCTACAAAAGTTGCATTGATATAAATGTCTTCTTCCGTGAATACTACAGGAGAAACGTTTTTGCCATCGTACGTGTAAGTTTCATATGGTGTCGCAATTAGCAACTGATCTTTATATTGTATTATATTTCGAATTACGCGTTGTTTCAAACTTTTTTCAAGTACAGAATCGCGAGTACGTTCCCAAAAATTTACGTCGTTTCGTATAAATTTTCGAACGCCATTTTGTGTTCCTAAGTACACGCCATTTTTAAAATGGATACCCGTATTTATTTTTTTATCTTTTACATTAAATTCAATACAATAAATATCTTCGCGCGAATTGTTGTGGAAGCGACTAAACCAATATTTGGAATAGAACAAGGTGTCTTTTTCTACTGCATAGACAAAATTATCAATTCTACTTTCGCTGATTTTTTGTAAATCTTCATTGTATAAATTGTCATGAGATGAAAAGTACCGTTGGTCGTTGAATTCAAAAATAGTATTCAATCGAAAAGGATTTTTTTGCTGAATAAAAGTGTCTTTTTCATGCAACGTATAGGAAATATTTTCGGTAGCAAAAACCATATGTCCAGCGTTGTTTTCATAACTAAATTTAGGTGTAGGAATTTGATAATCTGATTTGTTATACGATTTTAAGATGGAAGGAAATACTTTGTAAAATCCGTCACCATAACTTGCGATATAAATGGTTTCCTTATCGACAAAAATATCGCTGATTCCATTTTTTATGGTCAAAACAACTTCCTTTTTGATGATTTTAGAAAAGGTTTCATCAAAAGTTAATAAGCATAAACTATTGTGTTCTGCTCTATGATTGAGTTGTACTAAAACTTGTCGCTTTTTATACGCTGTAATACGCTTGATTTTGTTGGGTTTTTCAAAATGATGATTTGTAATTTGAAGCGGATTGAGTTTTGGTGTCCAGACTAAATTTCCTTCCAAATCGCCGTAAAAGATGAAACCTTCAATGCTGTTCATGGCTTCAACATTTGACAGCTGGTGCGGGAATTCTTGCTTTTTTTCTCCGTTCCACGTATACTCTGTAATATTTTTTTGTTCGCTTATGTAAATAGAAGCCTTGTCAATGGCGACACGTCTTGATCTATTGATGGTGTCGAGTGTAATTATAGTATCAATTTGTTGTTTTTCATTAAAAGCCAACATGGCAAGTCGCTGATACACATTAAAGATCAACGCTTTTTGATTTGTTTTTAAAATACGGTTGATGCGTTCGGGATATATGACATCAATTTGTTGTTTGTTTTTTGCTAAAATACCATCCAACCATGAACCGATATAAAGTATACTGTCTTTGTAGTTGAGCAATGATACTGGATATCGAATTTCTTTTTTGAAGTGTGTTTTAAAATTGTTGCCATCAAAAGTGACCAATCCGCCATCGGTAGCAATGTAGATTTCATCTTGAAATTTTTCTACAGCAAATGTGTAGTTGTCAGGCAAGCCATCTTCCACATTGAAGTGTTGCTTTGCCCAATATTGAGCGTTTGCCACAAAGCAATTGCATAATAAAATACTGTAAATAATGAGTTTTTTCACCGAAGGAAACGTTAGTTTCCTTAAAAATAGGAATTATGTCAGAGTTGGTATACTACAAAATGTAGTATTTATGTTAATCAGTATGTTTAGGAAAGGAAAAGAATTATGGTTTTTCTCGAACACTATTTAAAATTTCGGTATCAATTTGGCTAAATTCTGCATCTTCTTCCATGGTATGAAGCACTGAAATATCCCCCGTAGATTCTAAAATTACGGCTTGTACCTGATTTAATTTTGATACGTTAGCTTCTCTGAGTTTTGCCATGAGTTGCGACTTTTCTATACGTGCGCTAGTCAAATTGTCTTCCAAGATTTCTGAACCTTTCATTAATAATAAAGGTTTGTTTGAAATAGTACTGCTTAGCGCTGGAAATTTTTTCTGTAAGGTTGAAAATATATACGTGAGAACTAATAGACTCCCAATAGCAACGCTTCCATGTGCAATAGAAGTACTAGACGTTAGCGTAGAAGATATGATGCTTCCGATTGCTACAGTAAAGGCAAAATCATAAGCGGTAAATTTTGCAAAAGATCGCAAGCCTATAATTCTCGTAAATATGATAACGACTATGAAGATGAGGATACTTCCTAATAGTGTTTCCGTTAGCGGATCTTTAATGTCGTAAATCCAATCCATGATCTTAGTTTTTTTGATGCGTTAGCATTCTTTCTTTAAAAAGAATTTGGTCTAAGATACTTGAATTTTACGGAGAAAAGTTGCTCATTCAATGAATACTTTACTGCGCTTGAAATGCACTTTCCATATTTTTGGCAATTCGCGGTGCGTTTACAGGATCGACCTGAATGTCACTTGTGTCTTCCAGTTTTATCTGATTGGTCGCATCGATGATATTTTCCACAAAAACATCAATGTTAATATCTGCCGTACTTCCTGTAGCAACTGTGATGCTATTTCCAAGTGGAAGCGTTACAGATGTATAATTGTCCAAATTTGTTCCATGACTTCCAACGTGAATGACAAAAGGACTTGCAGTGCCGCCTTGTGGAGTATACATTCCTTCAAATTTGATGAATTTGTAACCTGCAGCCCAATTCCACAACATGCCCGCTTCTTCAGCTAAAGGAATAAAGTTTAGCACACCACCATCAAGCGGATATTTTGATTGATCGACACCAATTCCGAAAGAAATGTGTGTGTAGTTTCCAATAGGAATTTCGGATAATACCAACTGTAAACTACTTGGATCTTCTTCATTAATCACAAAGTATGAATCTTCTTTTGGGTATTCAAAAATAGTTCCATCATCTTGTGTAAGTGTAATGTTGGAAATGATGTATTTTAATTCGTTTGTTTGAACAGTTTCGTTGTTTTGATTTACAAAAGTAGATGTGTTTAAGCTTAAATCCTGATTTGCAGAAATTCGGTTGTCAAACGTAAGTGCTATAGCAGAAGTTTGCTCTAATGGAACTGGAGCAGTAGTATCGCTTTTACACGATGTTATCAGTATTGAAAGTATAAGTGCAAATATGTTAACAGTTTTTTTCATCACTATTTTATTTTTATAATTAGTGCATCTTTGATGCCTTTATTTGTATTGATGTCTCCGTCAGAACTCTGTGTATTTCCAACAACGACTAATTTTTCATCGGTAGTTTCGATGATTCCATATGCTAAATCGAGTTGCGATCCGCCGAAGTTTTTCTCCCAAGTTAGATTTCCGTTGTCACTAATTTTGATGACCCAAATATCATTTTGACCATAATTAGCGTTTACATCTGTATTGTTACTTTTAGCACTTCCAGCAATGGCAAATCCGCCATCTTGAAGCACTGTTACGGCACGAGCCGATTCGAAATCTGTTCCGCCATAAGTGCGTTCCCAAAGCAAAGAACCATCAGTATCACTAATTTTGATGACCCAAAAATCGGAGGAACCTTTCAGGTTTGCAATATTTCCGTCGGCACTTCGTGTATCGCCGACAACAATATAGTTGCCGTCGTTAGTTTTTTCGATATCGTAGCCAATTTCAATTCCTGAACCGCCATATGATTTTTGCCAAATGAGATCGCCAGTATTGCTAATTTTTACAACCCAAAAGTCATAACTTCCCTGACTGCTAGTCACATCAAAATCATCACTTTCAGACGAACCTGCCAAGATAAAATGATTGTCATTAGTTTCTAAGGTTGCGTACGATCTGTCATTGTTCGTTCCGCCAAAATAGCGACTCCAAATAATGGTTCCGTTGGCATCTAGTTTGTGACACCAAAATTCGCCAACACCATGTTCAGGCATGTCAAAACTTCCTGATGGTGTATTTGGTCGTCCAACATTTCCTTGTCCGCCAGAAGCGGTAATGTCTAAAAATCCTGTAGTAAAATAACCGCCATCACTGGTTTGAATGATATCAAATGCTTGATCGCTTCCAGAGAATCCTAAACTTTGTTCCCATTGAATGTTTCCGCCAGCGTCAAGTTTTACAATCCATTGATCGTAGAACCCGTTATTTGTATTTACGTCTTCATCGGCGCTTCGGCTGTAGCCTGTAATGATAAATCCGCCATCTGAAGTACTTTCGATAGCTTCGCCACGATCATCAGCACTTCCGCCATAGGTTTTTGACCACAGTATGTTTCCGTCAGCATCCAATCGGGTAACCCAATAATCATTTTGTTCAGAAGAATGATCTGTAATATCGCCATCAATACTTTTGGTAAATCCAACAATGGCATATCCGCCATCAGGAGTCAAAACGATATCTTGTGCAGTATCTTCTTCCGTGCCGCCAATAGTTTTTAGCCAATCAATTTCGCCGACAAAACCAACAGGAATGATAGGTGTTTCTCCTTCGGAAGTATTATTTCCATCATCTGATGAACATGCTGATAGTGCAATGATCGCGAAAGCAAATAGCAATAGATACCTATATTGTGTACAATAGTTTTTCATATTAGTCTGTACTTTTTCGAATGATAAATAATCCTGAGTTGATATCACTTACAACGATATTTCCACTTTCAAAGTATGGATATACATTCCAAGCGCCATTAAAAGTTGCGCTATTGTCTGCTGCAAAAGTGTCAAAATAACCAATTTCTTGCATTTGATTACTTCCAATGTTTTCTATATTGAGCATGCGAACACCTGCGGTATAGTTTGCTAAAAAGAACGTATTACCTTTTACGTATCCATTGTGATCAATGGCAGGAGTTGGACCTATATATGTCATGGAAACAGATGGATTGTCTAAATCTGATAAATCAAATACGATTGTTCTACTGTTAAATCCGAAGTCAATTTCATCCAGTTCGTCACCTAGGATAAAATAGCGCTGATCTTCTGTAAACCAACCTTGATGTGTATAACCAATATTTGTGTAATCGATAGTTGATAATTGAATTGGATTCGTTTTGTCTGAAATATCAATGATGACTACTTCGTTTGTGTTGCTTCCGATTAAGATTTCTTTTCCAGCATGTTCCGTGTCAGGACCGTTATAGGTAACAACTTGTGCATCATGTGAATATGCATCATTAGGATAACCGCCAGCGGCAAAAGGATTTGTAGGATTTTGAATGTTTACAATATGCGGTCCACCATCAAAAGAAAATAGGCTATCATCAAGTGTCATGGCGCCAACAGCATACGCAAAACCAGTATCTTCATTAATAACAATATTGTGTGCACTTCCAAAACCAGTGTACAAGGCATCTGCATTAAATATTCGTGGTGGATTTGTTACATCGCGCAAACGCGTTAAATCGAAAACTTGCATTCCATGACCTGGTGATTCGCTCACAATAAAGGCATGATTTTGATATACTTTTATATCTCTCCAATTGGTTATGGTGGTTTCGGTGGGTAATTCGCCAATAATTACAGGATTTACAGGATCGGTAATGTCTATAAATACAGATTTTGCATTTGTACCCAATAGCGCATATTCTTTTCCAGTTTGTGGATCTGTCCAGCCCCAAGAATCATTTACATAGGTTACACCAAGTGCAAAAAGATTGATATGGCTCAGTAAATCGTATCCGTTACAAGGATATACGCCTGCAAAACCATCTTCACAAGGTATAATTCCGATGAATGTATCATTGCTTGGAGGTGGCACTGGTGTGACACTTACATTTGGATCTTCAGGAGAACAAGCTCCAAACAAGCCGATGAGTATCATTGTGGTTACTACTACTTTTAACTTTTTCACGTTTTTGAATTTTTTACTTAGACGCTCTCTTTACTCTACAATGAGTTTTTGAGAAGCAGTATTGTTTATTTTTATAACATACATACCATTTGGTAGTTTTGAAAGCGGCAATCGAAATTGAGATTCGTTCATATTGTCGTGTTCAAGGACTTTTTTTCCGATCATATCAAAAATTTCAATTTTGTTGATGGACATATTTTTTCTAGCTCTGATATACGTATGCTGTGTTGCCGGATTAGGAAACAACATGAAATCAAAAGCTTGTGTTTTTGTTGTATTTAATGTATTACTTTCTCTGATAATAAAAAGACCTCTGTCAATATCACTTATGATAAGATTTCCGCTAGCAAAGTATGGATATATACTCCAAGCTCCGAAAAATGTGGTATCGTTAGATTCTGGATGCGTATCAAAAAACCCAATTTCGTTAATATTTGAAGGATTTGTGATGTCTAAAACGCGCAATCCAGCAGTGTAATTTGCTTGGTATAGTTTGTTGCCGTTGGTGTAATAATTATGATCTATAGCACCAGAATTTCCTGTAAATGATGTTAAAAAACTTGGATTGTCCAAATCGGCAAAATCAAACACTAAACCTCTTGAATTATATCCAAAATTAATTTCATCTCTTTCGTCTCCCAAATAAAAATAACGATGATCGTCAGAAAGCCAACCTTGATGCGTGTAGCCAACGTCTAGGTAATCAATTCTTGCCAAACGAACCACCGAAGTTTTATCAGACACATCTAAAATGACAACTTCATTTTCATTACTTGCAATCATAATTTCTTTCCCAACATGTTCGGTGTCAGGACCATTGTAAATTACAATTTGTGCATCATGCGTGTATCCATCTCCAGAATATCCACCGACACTTACTGGATTTGCAGGATTTGCTAAATTTACAAAATGCGGTCCACCACTAAACGTATTGCATCCTAATAAATAGGCAAAACCTGTAGCTTCATTGATGGCAATGTTGTGACAACTTCCAACATCGGTTAAGATATTATCTGGTGTAAATGTTTCAGGCGGATTTGCTACATTTCGCAAACGTGTCAAATCGAATACTTGCATTCCATGATTTCCAACAATGTCGGCAACAATGTAAGCATGATTGTTATATACTTTCACATCTCTCCAAAAATTTGCACCCGTATTTGTTGGTAAATTTCCTAAGTATACGGGATTTACTGGATCTGAAACATCCACAAAACAAGTTTTATCTTCAAAGGTAATTAGTGCGTATTCTTTATTCGTTGTGGTGTCTGTCCATCCCCAAATATCGCTTCCGTCTTGATTGCTAAATGTCGATTTTGGCAAATTGGATAGCAAGTCATATCCGTCACAGGGAAATGAACCTGCAAAACCTCCTGTACATGGAACAATCTGTGCAATTGAAGGGGAAATAGTGATAAGTGCAAGAACAAAGAGTAGGTTTCGTGCAATACGTGTCATTTTTTTGGCTAATTTTGCGTTTTTAAAGGATCGAGGCTATAAAAACAGCTCACAAAATACAATTTTTAACTTAATTAATACTACAGTAGCATGTTAAAAGACAAGGATGAACAGCGAACATCATTAGCAAGTTTGGGAGAGTTTGGTTTGATTGACCATTTGACAGCAAACTTTAAAGTAACGCAAAGTTCTACAATTAAAGGAATTGGCGATGATGCTGCCGTATTAGATTTTAAATCGAAAAAAGTTGTAGTTTCTACAGATTTATTGGTGGAAGGAGTACATTTTGATTTGAGTTATATGCCGTTAAAACACTTGGGTTACAAAGCAGTTGTGGTGAATGTATCAGACATTTATGCGATGAATGCTACGGCAACACAAGTTACAATTTCTATTGCAGTGTCTAACCGTTTTCCTTTGGAAGCTTTGGAAGAATTATACGCAGGAATTCAATTGGCAGCAAAAATGTACAATGTTGATGTTGTTGGTGGCGATACAACTTCGTCTACCACAGGATTGTTACTTAGTGTGACAGCTATTGGAGAAGTTGAAGAAGAGAAAATTACATACAGAAGTGGCGCAAAAGATAATGATTTACTAGTGGTAACAGGCGATATTGGTGGTGCGTTTTTAGGATTGAAAGTATTGCAACGTGAAAAATCTGTTTTTGAGGTAAATCCGAACAATCAGCCAGATTTGGACATGTATTCTTATATTATAGAGCGACAGTTAAAGCCTGAAGCTCGAAAAGATATTTCAAAATTATTACATGATTTAGACGTGAAACCAACGGCTATGATTGACATTAGCGATGGTTTATCTTCAGAAATTATGCATTTGTGCAAACAATCAAATGTTGGTTGCAATTTGTATGAAGATAAAATTCCGTTAGATCCACAAGTAATTTCTACCTGTGAAGAATTTCAACTCGATAGTACTATGGTGGCTTTAAGTGGCGGCGAAGATTACGAATTGTTGTTTACGGTGCGTCAGGAAGATTTTCCAAAAATTAAAGCAAATCCGAATCTTTCCATAATTGGACATATGACGCCAGCAAATGAAGGTATTCACTTAGTTACAAGAGCAAACACTAAAATTCCTTTAAAAGCGCAAGGCTGGAATGCTATGGAAGATCAAGAGTAATACTGAATGCTGAATGTAGAATTATTCTGGGTTTAATTTTTCGAAATAGCGTTTTCGGTTAAAATCGTTGATGTCGTTATTAATTCTATTGCCATTTTGTAAGATGTAATATTCAATATCTGAATTTTTCTTTTTAACAATAGAATCGCCGACAGAAAGTTGTTCATGAATATAAAAGGGAATGTGCAATGCTAAGTTGTTGTTTATCGACACAACACGAACCTTGTTTTTACTTTGATCATTGTAAAGATTCGTAATTATGCCCGAATAAGAAGCATAGTGAACTTTATAATATTCATCTTCTAAGTATTGGACAGAATTATTTCGTACATACACTAGCCCTATTATAACTAAAAAAATAGGCACAAATACCAAAAAAAAGTATTTTATAACGGCTGTGTCTTGTTCAGCTAATTCTTTGGGTTTTAAACTCATGTAAAATGCTCAATATATAGACGTAAATTACATATATTTTGCAGTATCAAGAAATTATTTGCTGTTTAGTTACACGCTTGTAACGTTTAAAACGCATGGTTTTTCTTCTTGTGAAAAGAAGTCAACGTTCTATTAATATCTTTCAGTTGAGGTGTTAAAGAAGTAAGTCTCCCTTTGTCATCATTTGTAGCTTCACAGTTGCAAAGCATGCATTGGTATTCATTAACGTGTGCTGTTACTTTCTTTGTAACTCTGTAACGATGACCGAAAATGTTACAGTATATTTTTCCAAGCGAAAAAGTAGTTTTAATACTCATGTTTTGATTCATGGCTGTAAGTAGGTTAAGTAGTTTTATTTGGGCACAACTAATATATGTAATTGTTGTTATTTATCCGATGAAAAGAGTGATTTTTTAGACGAAGTACACTTTATCGAAAGATGAATGGTAATTGAAAAAATATATTCTTATAGTTAAAATAAAAAATTCTTTAAAATATAAAATGTATTTTCTTACTAATTAACTAAGATGTGTTTTAATTAACGTCAGTTCGATATAAGTGATTGAGTTCATACTTGTAATTGAGCTTAGAAACTCCTTACTAAACATCAAATTTTCAGTATTTTATTTTCATTTTCTTTGCTTTCCCAAAGAAAAGAAACAAAAGAAAGGGAACTTTTCCAGAGGTATTTTTAGTTTTTCTTTCTGAAAAAAACTAAAACCGCATAAATTTCCCTAAATTTTTTCCAAGGCTTCAAAAATTTTTAACGGAAAATCCCTGCTATACTTCGGAAAAGAAAAGTATCGAACTAAATTTTCACATCAAATTCACGTTAATTAGTTTTTTAGAAACAATTCAAGTGCATACATCAATTCTTCTTTATTTTCAATATGACTCATGTGTCCGTCAGGTAAAATATCTACCATTACATCCGAATTTTTAGTTTGATCTAGCAATTCATCAACATCTAAAATGGGATCATGTTTTCCGATAATCATCATTTTTTTATACGGAGAAAAGTGCAATAATACTTCGCGATCTTCTCTAATTTTCATGCCTTCCAACGCGGCAACAATTCCTTGCAATGAAATGGTTAATGCTTCTTTTTTAACACGATTGATCGTTTTTGCGAAGATTTTACGGTTTTTGGGACGAAATAAGTTCGTAATGGCAATTCGGATAAATTGTGTATGATTGTACTTTACGGCATTAATTGCACGATCGCGATTTACTTTTCGCTCGGCACTATCAGCTCTTGCTGTAGAATTTATTAAACACAATGCTTTTACATAGTCAGGGTACATTTCGGCGAAAGCCAACGCCACATAACCGCCCATAGAATGTCCCGCGAGATGAATTTTGCGTAAGCGTAGTTCTTTTAAAACAGCAAATACAGCACTTGCCATTTCTTCCATCGTATGAATATAACCGATGCAACCCGTTTTTCCGTGTCCTAATAAATCTATAGTAATGACTTTGTGTGTTTTAGAAAATGCTTCTACATATGCATTCCACATGGTACTTGTTTCCAAAAAACCATGTAAAAGAACCAACGCATTTCCTTCGCCAGAAACGGTATACGCAATTTCTATATTTTTATAGCTCACAAACTGTTGCATCTCGCAAAAATATGTATCTTTCGTAAGCTATAAAACCCGAAATCAAAAATGTTTTCATCAACTTTTAAAAAACTATCCAATGCTTCCGAAAAGAAGTTACTCATCTTAGCAATAACCACTTTTTTATTGGCAGGAACGTGTATGGTACAGTTTGACACGTTGCTTAAAACTGCCGAAGCGCCGTTGGGAATTATTTCGTATGAACTTGCGCAAAGTGTTGATAATGCCGATAAAATATTAAGTTCATGGAACGCTATTGATGGCGCAATGAAATCTGCCGAATGGAGTTTATGGTTCGATTATATTTTTATCATAACCTACGTAAGTTTGTTGTGTTTGTTGCTAAAAAGAGTATTGCGATTTGTTTGGACAGATGATGAAAGTCAGCGATATAAACTTGGAATTGTGTTGATTCGGATGGTTATTTTTGCGGGTATTTTAGACATAGTTGAAAACTTTGCACTGTTACAAATGTTTTACAATGGCGTGCAATCGCATTGGGCAAATTTAGCTTTTGTAGCTGCAATGCTTAAATTCATGAAACTTGCACTTGCGATTTTGTATGTGTTGGTTGGTTTCATATTCTTTTTATTCAAAAAAAATAGACATGTCAAAAAATAAAGAACTTTTTGTCACTGCTTTTGCGTTGTTTTCTATGTTTTTCGGAGCGGGAAATTTATTATTACCACCTTTATTAGGATTTCAAACTACAGATCAATGGCTTTGGGTTGCAATTGGTTTCATGATTACGGCTGTAGTAATTCCAATAATTGGCATCTTAGCACATGCGCGTTTGCAAGGTTCTATGTACGATTTTGGCAAAAAAGTATCGCCGCTTTTTAGCAGTGTATTTTGTGTTATTATTTATATCATTTCTGTGACAATTCCGTCTCCAAGAACAGCCGCGGCAACCCATGAAATTTCTATATTTCCCAACTTTGGTACCAGTGCTTTATTAACAAGTACCATTTACTTTGCGTTGGTATTGGTTTTTGTGTTGAATAGATCAAAAATTCTCAACTTTATTGGAAAGTTTCTAACACCGTTAATTGTATTAATTCTGTTGGCAATTATTGGTATCGGATTAAGCATGCCACACGAAGCTGTTACTGCGGTTGACTTGAACATGTCTCCGTTAGTGATCGGTTTAAAAGAAGGTTATCAAACATTTGATGCGATAGGTGCGATTGTAATCGGTGGTGTAATTATTATTTCGTTGAATTTAAAAGGACATGATTCATTTGAAGAAAAGAAAAAACTCATTGCCAAATCGGGTTGGATTGCAGGTTTTGGACTGTTTGCTATATATGCAGGTTTAATTCTATTGGGTTCATATTTCAGTAGTGAAGTTGCTATTGAAGCGACTATGAGTGGCGATATGAAACGTGCAGCTTTGCTACGTGGAATTAGTTTGGCAACTTTAGGAAATATCGGAACTGCCTTTTTAAGTGTATTGGTTGCGTTGGCGTGTTTTACAACGGCTGTCGGAATCACAACAGGAACTGCCGATTATTTCAAAGGATTACTCAATAATTCAAAAGAAGCCTATGCGATTACAGCAATTGTAGCCTGTTTGATAGGAATATTGGTTGGGCAACTCGATTTTCATTATATCATTATTGTTGCTGTTCCAGTGTTGAAATTCATTTATCCAATAGCAATTGTCTTAATCTTTTTAAATGTAGCTCCTCAAAAACTAGCAACGCCATTGGCATTTAGAACTGTGGTTTTTGTTACGTTTATTTTTGGTGTTTTAGATATGTTTGCACATTTCTTTCCTGAAAATCCATTCTTAACAACATTGCGTCAGGTTATTCCATTAGGACAATTAGATTTTGCTTGGGTATTACCTTCGATATTGGCGTTTATTGGTGTAGTGGCGTATCAGCAAAGTAAATAATTGAGGTCGCTCCTATGTTTGTAAAAGTATAAAT
>NZ_LBMG01000063.1 GCF_001005315.1 Kordia jejudonensis | reverse complement strand
TGGATCAGGAATAGAAGGACAATCAGTAAACATATGATGTGTATATGGAAAAGGGAAACTTTCTTCACAAGAATACGTTTCATAACAGTTTGTTGTTTCATCGACTGATTCTCCACCTTTCAAACTAGAGATAGCTACTTTGTTTAATTGTAAACTTTTCAAATTTCGTTTTTTCATAATAATTATAGTTTTGAAATTAATAATGATTCAAAAGAAGAAATAATTTTACCTAGAAAAAAGAAACGCTATTGCGCGTTCATAAACCATCAATGAAGAGCATTTATAGTTTATGAATACGCAATGAATTGTACTAAAAAAGTGAAGTGAAGTTTATTTGCAACCCTTTTTTTAAGAGCAAGGTGCTGCAAACGGGCAGGTAGTTTTTGGCGAGTTTACCCAGCCATTGCATGTTCCGTCAGAACACCATTCGCAACAGATTCTACCAAACTGTCCAACAATTTCACTTTGTTTTGTCTTAGTCAGCGCATGAACGCCTTTTAATTTTAAAATACTTTGTAACATAATTTTACTTTTTATAAGATTAGTTTTATTAATATACAAATGACAACTTGTGAACCTTTACGGGAATTCCGTACTTAACATAATTATAACAGTATTGAAAAGCGGTACAATAAGCCTTTGTTTTTTTAAGAATAATCTTGATCTTTGCCATAATGATAGGAACTGTTTATAAATCTACGGGAAGTTGGTATTTGGTGAAGACTGAAGAAGGAAAAGCGTATGAATGTAGAATAAAAGGTAAATTTAGGCTGAAAGGAATCAAAAGTACCAATCCTATTGCGGTTGGCGACAAGGTACACTTTACGCTGGAAACCAAAAACAACACTGAAACTGGGATTATAGATGAAATTTTTGATCGTAAAAACTACATCATTCGAAAATCTGTCAACCTTTCCAAACAGACACATATCATTGCTGCCAATATTGATCAAGTGTTTTTGCTGATTACCATTGACAATCCACCAACATTTCCAAATTTTATTGATCGGTTCTTAGTGACCGCTGAAGCATATGCCATTCCTTGTGTGTTGACATTTAACAAAATAGATTCATATACGGAAATTGAACGCAGAGCAGAAGTACTATATCTCAAAGATATTTATGAAAATATTGGATACGAATGTATTGAAATTTCTGCCATAAAAAAGCAAAATATTAACGCCATTCAAGAGCGTATGAAAGGAACCGTAAGTATGTTTGCAGGACATTCAGGTGTCGGAAAATCTACGCTGGTCAATGCCATTGCGCCCGAATTAAACCTAAAAACCAAAGAAATTTCCGAACAACACAAACAAGGACAACATACCACTACGTTTGCCGAAATGTTCGATTTAGAATTTGGTGCAAAAATAATTGATACACCAGGAATCAAAGGTTTTGGAATTGTAGATATGGAAAAAGAGGAAATTGGAGATTACTTTCCAGAATTTCTCGCCTTAAAAAACAACTGTAAATTTAACAATTGTATTCATGTAGACGAACCAAAATGTGCTGTAAAAGATGCCGTTGAAGAAGGAGAAATTGCTTGGTCGCGTTACAAAAGTTACTTGCAAATGATTGAAGGCGATGAAAATAATTACCGTGTAGACGAGTTTAAAGAAGGATAATAACACATGTTGATATGAAATACAAACTAGATTTTAAGTTGCATTGGGCAGAAATGATTTTTGTAGTAGCGCTCATCTTTTATGCAGGTGCAATTCTAAATAGCGCATCAGAGGATAAATTTATTTACATGGGACTTGCGCTGTTGAGCGTAGTTATTATACTGCTGAAAAAAAGAATACGAACACCCATAAAATAAGTGATAATCTGCGTCGTAAATGAGAGCCATCATACAAAGAGTTTCTGAAGCTAGTGTTACCGTTGAAGGAAAAAAAATAGCCAGTATCGGTCACGGATTGCTGATTCTTTTAGGAATAGAAAATTCTGATTCACAAGAAGATATCAATTGGCTTTCTGCCAAAATAGCAAAACTCAGAATCTTCAATGATGCAAACGGCGTCATGAACACTTCCATACTAGACATCAAAGGAGAAGCCATAGTTGTCAGTCAATTTACACTACATGCAAGTACCAAAAAAGGAAATCGTCCCAGTTATATAAAGGCTGCAAAGCCAGAAACGTCCATTCCGTTATACGAAGCGTTTATTCATCAGTTTGAAAAAGACCTACAGAAAAAAGTGCAAACAGGAATTTTTGGAGCCGATATGAAAGTACAACTTTTAAATGACGGTCCTGTAACAATCATTATTGATACAAAAAATAAAGAATAAAAATAGTTTCTATCGTAAGAAAGCTTGTAAATCAACACTTGTTAAATAAAATTCTTTTCTTATATTCGTGCGGTAATTCCCCATATTTTTTATTGAAAAACACATATGTATGCGCATAAAATTAGTATATGCAATCTTTTTATTCTTAAATATTAATGTTGTATTCGCTCAAGAACATCTTACCACATATCTTACGCTTCCGCAAGAACTTACAAAAAACGCAAATGCTGTTGTTAGACTACATGAAAGAGATATTGATGTCAAAGCTGTTGACGATTTAGAAATTACTGAAAGACGTATTGTAACTGTACTAAATGAAAACGGCTTAAATAAAATCAGAGCTGTCATTTGGTATGATGACAACATCAAAGTAAAAGATGCAGAAGTCAAAATCTATGATAAATTTGGCAAACAAATCAAACGTATTAAAGAGAAAGATTTTAAAGATGTAAGTGCTGTAGAAGGTGGAACACTATATTCAGATTCTCGGGTAAAATATATAGATTACACACCTGTTTCGTATCCGTTTACCGCAGTATTTACAAATACCACACAAACACCAAACACAGCGCATTTGCCTATTTTCAGTCCTGTAGAATACTATTTAGGAGTTGAAAAGTACACATATACATTGCGCTATCCATCATCTTTAACACTTTACAAAAAAGAACTCAATTTAGAAGAATTTGGAGTTGTTACGAGTGATGCGCCTGGAAGACTAAACTATACAATTGAAAATGTAAATGCGATAAAATCTGAGTCATTAAGTCCTTCGGAAGCAGCAATAAAACCTAGAGCTTACGTAACGCTCAATAAATTTAGCTATGAAGGAATTCATGCAGAAATTAACGATTGGAATGATTTCGGAGTTTGGGTGTATCAAAACTTAATCGATGGACGTTCAAAAGTAGATGCGGCAACAAAAGTAAAAATAGAAAGCTTAGTCGCAGATGCATCTTCCGATAAAGAAAAAGCAAAACTCATCTATGAATTCATGCAAAACAAAACACGTTACATCAGTGTGCAAGTAGGAATTGGCGGTTACCAACCAATTCCAGCGGCTGAGGTTGACAGAGTGAGTTATGGGGATTGTAAAGGACTATCAAACTATATGATGGCTTTGCTAAAAGTTGCAGGTGTCGAGTCGTATTACACAGTCGTACAAGCAGGCGACGAAATCGTAGACTTATACAGTGATTTTGCATCGCTCGGACAAGGAAATCATGTCATCTTAAACATTCCGAATGGAGGAGACGATATTTGGCTCGAATGTACAAGTCAGAAAATGCCTTTTGGTTTTATTGGCGACTTTACAGACGATAGAAATGTGTTGGTTGTAACACCTGAAGGTGGAAAAATTAAACACACAAAAAAATACGCAACGGAAGAAAATTTTCAAGAAACTACAGGTTCGTACACGCTAAACAATAATGGCGCAATCGCTGTTGATGTTACTATCACTACCAAAGGAATTCAGTATAGTAATCGTTTTTATATCAAAGACAAATCAGATACGGACAAGGATAAATATTATAAAAATTACTGGCGAAACATCAATAACATATCTATTGATGAAATTGTTCATGAAAATGATAAAGAAAATATTGTTTTTACGGAAAAAGTCAAATTTAAAGCTGATGCTTATGCGGTTCAAACGGGCGATCGTATTCTATTTGCGCCAAACGCTTTAAACAAATATAGTAGTATTCCTGATCGATATCGAAAGCGAAAATTTCCACTTAAAATTTCAAGAGGATTTTATGATGAAGATACATACGAAATAAAATTACCAAGTGACTACAAAATTGAAGCTATTCCAAGCGCAATTACCTTAGAAGGCGAATTTGGAAGTTACGCATTCAGCATCACACAAAAAGATGATGAAACGCTAATTTATCAACGATCTATCAAAATAAATGACGGAGAATATCCTAAGGACGCTTACAAAAACTATCGAAAATTCATTAAAAAAATTGTCAAGTTTGATAACGCAAAAATCGTTCTAGTCAAAAAATAAATACACACTTTCCTTTTTAATAATATTTTATGAAATCATATATTCTAATCGTGCTGACTTTGCTTTGTGCAACTTGTTTAGAAGCGCAAGAATTTAAATTTGGGAAAGTTTCCAAAGAAGAATTAGCCGAAAAACAACACCCATTAGAAGCCGATGCAAATGCAGCAATCTTATACAGTAGCCGAAAAACATTCTTTGAATTCAATACAACAGATGGATGGAATGTCGTTACAGAAGTTACACGCCGTGTAAAAATTTATACCAAAGATGGCGACAACTGGGCAACACATGAAGTTCCACTATATCAAGGAAGCAATGCAAGTGATGAAATATCTGGAATTAAAGGATATACCTATAATTTGGTAGATGGAAAAGTAGAAAAAACAAAGCTAAAAAAGGACGGAATCTTTGAAACAGAAATCAACAAGTATTGGAACAAAAAAACCATGACATTTCCGAATGTAAAAGACGGAAGCGTGATTGAATACAAATACCGCTTGGTCGATTCAGGTTGGACAATTAATGATGTGGAAATTCAATACGATATTCCGGTAAACAAAACAGAAAACAACATTAGAATCCCAAAATATTTCTACTACAAGAAAAATTCAAGAGGCTATTTTCCAGTAGATTTTAAAGAATCCAAAAAAAATAGAAACTTAACTATTCCATACAAAGCAAATGCTGCAAATGTATACACAACACGTTCAAAAACTCAAAATGCAACGGTTACATTCTATGAAAATATATATGAAATCAATGCAGAAAATGTTCCTGCAGTAAAAGAAGAAGCATATGTACACAACATAAAAAACTATGCAACTGCAATTGCTTTTGAATTGGCGAGTTATGAAAGATTTAATGGCGAACGAAAAAACTACAACACTTCTTGGGAGAAAATAGTAGAACGTATTTACAAACTACCAAGTTTTGGAAATGAACTCAGTAAAACACGCTATTTCAAAGATGATATTGACGGATTACTTCAAAATGCGACAACAGATGCCGAAAAAGCAATAACAATATTCAACCATGTAAAAACAAAAGTTCGCTGGAATGGATACTACGGATACGTTTCTGACAAAGGAGTTAAAAAAGCATACAAAGAAGGTGTCGGCAATGTTGCAGACATCAACTTAATGCTAACGGCAATGTTTCGATATGCTGGCATCAATGCAAATCCTGTATTAGTAAGTACGCGTAAAAACGGAATTCCTTTATTTCCAACATCAAAAGGATTCAACTATGTCATCAGTGCGGTAGAAATAGACAACGGAATCATCCTATTTGATGCTACCGAAATCTACGCAACGCCAAATGTATTGCCAGAAAGAGCCATCAATTGGATTGGTAGAGTTGTCAGAAAAGAAGGATCTTCTGCGGAAGTTGACTTAACGCCTCAAAAACATGCTACCAAAACAAGTATGTACAGTTTCAAAATTGGAGAAGATGGCGTGGTAGAAGGACAAGAACGCACTAGCTTTAGCGAAAACAGAGCACTCAGATTTAGAAAAGCATACAACAAAGCCAACAAAGATGAATATCTTGAAAAGCTAGAAAATGCAATTGAAGGCATTGAAATTGAAGAATACACCGTTAAAAACGAAAATAATCTTGGGAAACCTGTTACCGAATCATACAAATTTACGCTCGAAGATAGAGTAGAAATCATTGGAGACAAAATTTACTTCTCTCCATTACTTTTTCTTGCCACAACCGAAAACCCTTTCAAATCTGAAATACGCGAATATCCAATAGATTACAATTATTTGTGGAAAGATACCTACCGAATAACCATTCAAATTCCTGACGGATACGAAATAGAATCCATTCCGGAATCTTTAGCAATGGGAATGGAAGACAATTTGGGCGAATTCAAATATATAATTTCTCAGAAAGGAAAATCGATCAATCTCAACGCTTCTGTAAAAATAAACTCACTTATTATACCTTCTAACTACTATGGAAATTTAAAAGAGTTTTACAAAATGTTAGTAGAAAAAGAGCAAGAAAAAATCGTCCTAAAAAAAATATAATAATTCACGTAAATAACCCTTAAGCATAATTTTATGAAGCGAGCAATTTCACTACTCTTCGCCATACTTTGTATCACATTTGTAGCTGCACAAGACTTTAGTTTCGGAAAAGTATCCAAAGCAGAATTGTCAGAAACACAACATCCGTTAGAAGCTGAAGCAAATGCAGCAATGCTGTACAATAAAATTCACTCACAAATACTATACATCCAAAACCAAGGTTTTTTACTAGAAACCACTGTGCACAGACGTATAAAAATCTACAACAAAGAAGGTTTCGAGTGGGCAAATCATGAAATACGTTTATTTCGACAAAACAGTACAAGAGAAAAAGTTACGGGAATAAAAGGCTATACCTTCAATCTTGTTGACGGAAAACTCAAAAAGACAAAGTTGCGAAAAGACGGAATTTTTACCGAACACGTAACAGACAATGTCGATTTGGAAAAAATAACAATGCCAGACATTAAAGAAGGTAGCGTTATTGAATACGAATACAAATTTACGTCTCCGTATGTTGGTAATATCAACGAATACAACTTTCAGTATTCAATTCCACTTAACAAAATCAGTGTCACATTTGAAGCGCCATCCTATTACAAATTTAAAAAACATTACAAAGGGTATTATTTAATAAAACCAAAAGAAACAGCTTCGTCACGACAAATTGTACTGCGTTCTAAAACGAGAGAAGAAGGTTACTTGCGTGCGTCAAGAACTTCTTTCAATGAAGATAGAATAGATGTTAATTACAGTATCTCAGAATTCAATCTAGAAAATGTGCCTGCGTTAAAAGAAGAAAAATATGTAAGCAATATTGAAAACTATCGCAGTACGGTAAAGTTTGAGTTAATTCAGGTAGAAATGCCGAATCAACCGATACAAACCTTTGCCAGATCATGGGATGACATTGTGAAAACGATTTACAGAAGTGAAAACTTTGGCTATCAGCTAGACCGACAATCGTATTTTAAAGATGATATTGATGCGCTCATTGCTGGAGAATCTAATCCGATGGTAAAAGCAGCAAAAATTTACAACTACGTTCAAAACAAAGTAAAATGGAATGGAAACTACGGTAAATATACAGATGTAGGTGTTCGAAAAGCATACAAGGAAAAAACAGGAAATGTAGCCGACATGAATTTAATGCTAACGTCCATGTTGCGCTATGCAGGCATTCAAGCAAATCCTGTATTACTAAGTACACGACAACACGGAATTCATATGTTTCCAACGCTTAATGGATTTAATTACGTCATCACAGCCATAGAAATAGAAAATGCAGTAATCCTTTTAGATGCAACCAACTATTACGGAGAACCAAATGTATTGCCAATGCGAGCACTCAACTGGATAGGAAGACTTGTTCGTGAAAATGGAAGTTGGACACAAATTAGTCTAATGCCTGAAAACAGTGCGGTACGAACAACAACAATGAACATTACACTAGATGATTCTGGCGATATTGAAGGAAAACAACGTACACAATTTACTTCTCACAATGCGCTATCATTTAGAAACATATATGCAAGTGTAGATGAAGAAGATTATTTAGAAAAATTGGAAAACGCAATTGGCGACATTGAAATCGAAGAATACAGTGTCAAAAATGTCACAAGCATTGGAAAACCAATCCTAGAATCGTATGCATTTTCAAAAGAAGGACAAGCAGAAATTATAGGAGATAAAATATACTTTTCGCCACTATTATACCTTGCTACAACGGAAAATCCATTCAAAGCGGAAAAGAGAATTTATCCTGTTGACTTTGGATATCCGTGGAAACGAAAAGTAATGATGAATATAAACATTCCTGAAGGTTATGAAGTAGAATCGTTGCCAGAAATTGCCACAGTTCGCTTGCCAGATAACTTAGGTTCATACGCGTTCAAAATTACCAAAACACCAACAGGAATAAGTGTTGTTATAGCCAAAGAAATTAACTCGGCGGTTATACCTTCGGACAAATACCCATCATTAAGAGAACTCTACAAAATATTAGTTGAAAAAGAACAAGAAAAAGTAGTGCTAAAGAAAATCTAATTCACTAAAAATCTATATTTTTACAAATGTGGCTGTCTGAAAAGCTAAATTTTCGTCAAGCCGAACTTAATTCGGTTTCTCATCATCATTAAAAATCAGTGTAATGAGATTCAGAATTGAATTCAGAATGACGCTTTTTTATACTTTTTAGACAGCTTCATTTTTTTAGTAAAACTCGTTTAAAAATGTCCAAATGACACATGTAAAGTTTAGCTAATCTGACAACAAAATAAAACTCAGCCTTATGAATCTAAAAGCAGCACAATTAGACGTTGATACATGGATTAAAGAACACGGTGTTCGTTACTTCAATGAACTCACAAACATGGCGCAACTAACGGAAGAAGTTGGCGAAGTAGCACGAATTATTGCTCGTCGTTATGGAGAACAAAGCGAAAAAGAAAGTGACAAAAACAAAGATTTAGGCGAAGAATTGGCAGATGTAGTTTTTGTCGTATTATGTTTGGCAAATCAGACAGGAATTGACTTACAAGAAGCATTTGATAAAAAAATGGACAAAAAAACCAAACGTGATCACGATCGTCATCACAACAACGAAAAATTGAAATAAATTAGTTCAATTCGTCATATCGAGCGTATTCGAAATCGCTCAAAAATGCAAATTGAGTTTTTATAAAAAAGGAATAATGAACATAAAGCTTCAAAAATCAACACTTCACAAACAATCAAAAATAGCAATCACAGGTTCCAAAAGTGAATCGAACCGATTGTTACTACTACAAGCTTTATACGCGAATATTTCTATTGCAAATATCTCAAATTCAGACGACGCAACGCTCATGCAAAAAGCATTGAAATCTTCTGATTCTGTAAAAGACATTCATCATGCAGGAACGGCAATGCGTTTCCTAACAGCGTATTATGCAACACAAGAAGGACAAAAAATTACACTAACAGGTTCTTCGCGTATGCAAGAACGTCCGATACAAATCCTCGTTGAAGCATTGCAACAATTAGGAGCAGACATTCAATACACAAAAAATGAAGGATATCCGCCATTACACATACAAGGTAAAACGCTACAGGGAAATCAAGTTACATTGGCGGCAAACGTAAGTAGCCAGTACATTTCTGCATTACTATTAATTGCGCCAACGTTGGAAAACGGTTTAACACTTACGCTAAACGGGAAAATTACGTCGGTTCCGTATATTAACATGACACTTGCTTTGTTGAATCAATTAGGTGTGCAGACAAACTTTGAAGGAAATACAATCACAGTTTCACATTTTGAAGCAACGCAAGAAACGAAACACTTTACGGTAGAATCTGATTGGAGTTCGGCTTCGTATTTCTACAGTTTGGTCGCGCTAAGCGAAATAGAAACCACAATCACACTTTCGGCGTACAAAGAAAATAGTTTACAGGGAGATTCGTGCCTAGCGGAAATCTATCAAAAATTTGGAGTAACGACTGTATTCAACGAAAACACAATCACGCTTACCAAAACGCATGAAGCAACTCAGGAAACTATTAAGCTTGACTTAAAAAATGCGCCAGATATTGCACAAACCATTGCGGTAACTGCTTTTGGATTGCAACTGTCATGCGAAATGATCGGATTGCACACGCTCAAAATAAAAGAAACAGATCGGTTAGTTGCACTCAAAGTAGAATTGGAGAAATTGGGCGCTAATGTTGATATCACAGACAAATCGTTGCACTTGCACAAAGCTTCAAAAATAAACGAAAACGTTACCATTGCAACTTACAAAGATCATCGAATGGCAATGGCATTTGCACCTTTAGCACTGCGCGTTCCTATAGAAATAGAAAAGGCAGATGTAGTGTCAAAATCGTTTCCTGACTTTTGGAAAGATTTGGAAACCATTGGCATAAACAGTCATTAAACAAAATACCTAGAAAAAAACTCCTTAAATACTTGACAACGCCTATTTTGAGATTGTATATTTGCCATTCTTAAAAATAACATAAAAGACTTATGGCAAAAAAGCTATCGCATTTCAATTTTGATCTTCCTGAAGATTTATTAGCTGAATATCCTTCTGAACACAGAGATGAAGCACGTTTGATGGTGTTAAATCGTGAAAAACAAACGATTGAGCACAAACAATTCAAAGACTTAGTTGATTATTTCGATGAAGGAGATGTAATGGTGTTAAACAATACAAAAGTATTTCCTGCAAGATTATTTGGAAACAAAGAAAAAACAGGCGCACGCATCGAAGTCTTTTTATTAAGAGAATTAAACGAAGAACAACGTTTATGGGATGTTTTAGTAGATCCTGCTCGTAAAATCCGAATTGGAAACAAATTATATTTTGGAGAAGATGAAAGCTTAGTCGCTGAGGTTATTGACAATACAACGTCAAGAGGTCGTACGTTACGTTTCTTATATGATGGTTCTTATGAAGAATTCAGAACAAAATTAGGAGAACTTGGGCAAACGCCACTTCCAAAATACATCAAAAGAGACGTAGAGCCAGAAGATGAAGAACGTTACCAAACGATTTATGCAAAAGAAGAAGGAGCTGTAGCGGCACCAACGGCAGGTTTACATTTTTCAAAACACTTACTAAAGCGTTTAGAAATTAAAGGAATCGATTTCTCTGAAATTACATTGCACGTAGGTTTAGGAACATTCAATCCTGTAGAAGTAGAAGATTTATCGAAGCATAAAATGGATTCGGAAGAATTAAAAATCGAATCTCCAGCGGTAGAAACAGTAAACAATGCAAAAATCAAAAAGAAAAGAGTATGTGCTGTAGGAACCACAGTAATGCGTGCTTTAGAAAGCTCTGTTTCTTCAGACTTAACATTGAATGAATACGAAGGTTGGACAAACAAATTCATCTTTCCTCCATACGAATTCAGTATTGCAAACTGTATGATTACAAACTTTCATACACCAAAATCAACGTTACTAATGATGGTTTCGGCATTTGCAGGACACGATTTTATCCTCAAAGCATATGAAGAAGCAATCAAAGAAGGATACCAATTCTATTCGTACGGAGATGCAATGTTGATTCTGTAAAAAAGAAAATACATACAACATATATTTAAAATCCTGTCTTTCGGCAGGATTTTGTTATTTAACGCGAATTCGACGTAAAAATTTAGTTTGATAGTTTTCTTTTCCGAAGTATAGCAGGGATTTTCCGTTAAAAATTTTTGAAGCCTTGGAAAAAATTTAGGAAAATTCATGCGGTTTTAGTTTTTTTCAAAAAGAAAAACTAAAAATACCTCTGGAAAAGTTCCCTTTCTTTTGTTTCTTTTCTTTGGGAAAGCAAAGAAAATGAAAATAAGACACAGAAAATGTGGTATTTAGCAAAGAGTTTCTAAGCTCAATTATAAATATGAATTGAATCACTTATATCGAACTGACGTTATTTATACAAGATTCCCAACCAAAAACACATGTGAACTTTTATTCGGTTTGTTTTTTGCTACATTTAAAGTGTACAACTCGTTATGAAACAAAACGTTGTGTACATTCTTAAAATAAAAACCATCCATTCATGAAAACAAGTATTTTACACGTATTCTTCTGTTTACTTCTCATTAATTACGCTTTTGCACAATCTGGAAATAAAACCATGAAAGTATTAAAAGTCATTGCAAATAGTACCGTTTCGTATCAAGGTAACGTAGCAGCTGGACAACAACTTCAAGATTTATCTTGGGCATCCAATAGTAGTGTGGCTTGTTTTCCTGCAACAAAAAATAAAAAATTCTCAGGAAATCATGTTTTCTATACGACAACAATACCGAAACGTTCTGAAATGTTTATCAAAGTTATTCCGAAAAATAAAAGTCAAAAATTTAGTCTATATGCGTATCTCGTTGGTGCAAACAATGAACAATTACCACCAAATCTGAACAGTTGTATTACGTGTGAAGCCGATTACACTTGGGATTACAAACGACGTGGAAAAACACAAGATCATACGCGTCAAGTTCGACTGAATGCAATTAACAGACCGTACAAAGTTGTCATCGGAGTTGTTGGCGAAGAAGGTTTAAAAAACGGAGATTTTACATTAGAAATAAAACTAAATGGAGGAGAAGAAGCACCACAATCAACGGATACAATAGAAGTCATAAACATACCGATAAAAAGTGCAGTTACAACCGTAAATGGAAATCTTGAAACTGGCGCTATCATAAGCGATTTGTCGTGGGCTGCTAATAGTAGTATGGCTTGTTTTCCTTCAATTCAAAACAAAAAATTCTCTGGGAAACATGTTTTATACGAAACGATGATTCCAAAGAATTCCGAAATGTTTATCAAAGTCATTCCAAAAAATAAAAATCAAAACTTTAGTCTATATGCATATCAAGTTGGTGTCACTAATGAACAATTGCCGCCAAATGTAAGTAGTTGTGTCACCTGCGAAGCCGATTACAAATGGGATCGTAAATGGCGCGGAAAAACACAAGATCATACCCGAAAAGTACGAGTCAATGCTATAAACCGTCCTTATAAAATAGTAATTGGTGTTGTTGGTGCAGAAAATTTGATGGAAGGAGATTTTGAATTGGAAATCGTAATAAAAGGAAGATAAACGACAAGTTTTCTATTTTCAATTGCTTCATTTTTAAATTTATACATTGATGCCGTAACAAAATTAAAAACTCGCAAATTCTCATTACTTTTGCAGCATGGAGCAAGTGGCTAAAAAAGACATACGTGCATTGAGCAAAGAACAACTTCGTGATTTTTTTGTATCAGAAGGAGACAAAGCTTTTCGTGGAAATCAAGTTTATGAATGGTTGTGGCAAAAAGGCGCACATAGTTTTGACGACATGACTAACATTTCGAAAGAAACACGTAAAATGTTAGAAGACAACTTTGTTATCAATCATATTCGGGTAGACAAAATGCAACGAAGTTCTGACGGAACTATCAAAAATGCAGTACGCTTGCACGATGGATTAATTGTAGAATCTGTTTTAATTCCCACAAGTACACGAACAACAGCATGTGTTTCTAGTCAGGTTGGATGTAGTTTGGACTGTAAATTTTGCGCTACATCACGATTAAAACGTATGCGAAACTTAAATCCTGATGAAATCTACGATCAGGTAATTGCCATAGATCGCGAAAGCAGATTGTACCACAACAGACCGTTATCAAATATAGTATTCATGGGAATGGGCGAACCATTGATGAATTACAACAACGTACTAAAAGCGATTGACAAAATAACTTCGGAAGAAGGTTTAGGAATGTCGCCAAAACGAATCACGGTGTCTACTTCAGGTGTGCCAAAAATGATCAAAAAAATGGCAGATGATGAAGTAAAATTCAAGTTGGCAGTGTCGTTACATTCCGCAATTGATGAAGTTCGAACGGAAATTATGCCGTTTAATGAACACTTTCCACTCAAAGATTTAAAAGAAGCATTGGCGTATTGGTACGACAAAACCAAAAACAAAATTACCTACGAATATGTCGTTTGGGATGGAATCAACGATCAGCAAAAAGATATCAACGCATTGGTAAAGTTTTGTAAAGATGTTCCGAGTAAAGTCAATCTTATCGAATACAATCCAATTGACGATGGACAATTTCAACAAGCGAGCAACAAAGCTATTGATCGTTATGTAGATTCACTTGAACAAAACGGAATTACAGTCACTGTACGACGCTCAAGAGGAAAAGACATTGATGCAGCTTGCGGACAATTGGCGAATAAGGAATAATATCTAATTTGTCAATTTTCAATGTTTTTTTTTTGAACTTTAATCATTCAGAATTATTCAATTTCTATTGGTAAAACATCTAATGTTCTGCCTTCAAGTGCAGGATGATTTTTTGCATATTTGTCAACCTTAAAAATGGCAGGATTTGTTCCAATCGGGTTTTGATATTGCCAAACTACAGTTCCTGCGTCATTAATTTCAACAAGTATTCCATCTCTTCCAGCAGTAATTAATGTATTGCCATTAGCTAAACGTTGTGCTCCAGAAAGTCGTGAAGAAAAAATAAGTTCACTATCATATGACCAACTTGAATTTTCAGGCAGATTCGCCGTATTTGGTGCTAATGAATAGGTTCCGTTTGGAAGTTGTGGAATTAAAATTTCATCCACAGACGATTTGTCACTAAACTTATTATTATTGAATACTAAGAAATTTCCACCTTGATTTTGTGAGTTTCCAATCCATGTAATATCGTGCTGACCAAATAAACGTTGCGTTTCAGCAGTTCCAACGTCATAGGCTTGCGGATTTCCCCAACGATACAATAAATCGCCACCTTTATTGCTATTTCCACCTGTATTTGATGCAGCTTCAGCAGTAGTCGTACTATGATCAATAATCCAAAACTCGTTAAAAACTCTTGAACTTACGACAATCTGATCCAGTTCTTCAATATATTCAATAGCGTTTAAGTGATTAAAATTTGCATCGCCACCAGAAAAATTAATATTGATCAACTCTGGATGCGCTGCAACATTTCCGAAGTTTTCCTTTGTAGCATCAAAATCTTGAACTAAATGATCCCAAACAGACCACTCCCACACAATTGATGCTTGATTGTTTGCAAGCGGCTGTATTTCTATAATCTTACACGGCCATACTTTTCCAGCAAACAGCAAATCAGGATTTCTTCCTTTCGCAATTGCTTCGTAACTTGTTTTATTTTCCCAAACGAGCGCTAATATGTTTCCGTTTGGAAGCAATGCAATATCGTGATGCAATACATAGTTGGGCGTATTGTATTCCCAAAACCACAATTGTTCTCCTTCAAAATTTAAAATTTCGATAGCTCCAGTAGCGCCACCGCCAGTAAACTCACTACTGCCTTGTCGTAACACTCTAATTAAATTTCCTTCATCGGTTAAATATGAAATCAAAGCACTCGTGTCAGATTCCCATTGATGCACCGGAAAACCTTCATTATTGATAAGAAATGTATTGGTTGCACCCAATGGAGAAAATAGTGTGTACGCATCAAAAATATCATTCTCGTATACAACTACAGTATCATTGAGTACTACAGGAATCGGAGCTGCAACAGGATCATCATCTTTACAACTAAAAATAGATAAAATGCAAAACGATAGTAAAAGTGTACGTGTAATTTTTTTCATAACAATTTTGGCAATGATTTAAAAAAAAGTATAATTCTGAAACACAAAATATGCATCTCAGAATTATACTTTAGTACTTTATAATTTTTTCTTTTCGAATTACTTCACAATAATTTTGAACGTTTTCGTTTTATTTGCTGCATTTACTCTCGCAAAATAAACGCCTGCATCAAGAGAATTCAAATTAGCTACGTGCGTATTTGAGTTGAGCGTTGTATTCAAAACTTGCTGTCCTAAACTTGTAAACAAAGTAAATTCAGACATATTTTCTGAGGCTTGTAAAGTTAAGGTTTTCGTGTCGTAATTAATAATATGTTTAAAATTATCAATTGCAACTTCTTCTACACCTAATGTTTCCGTAACACCTACATTAAAAAGCATTAACAGGTTAGGAGAGTTTGTAGTTGTAGCACGTACAGCAATATAATATGTTCCGTCAGAAGGCGGTGTAAAAGGCACTGTGATATTGTATGCTTGCGAAAGTAAATCATTTCCGCCCATATCGCCAAAAACTCCCGACTGCGTAATTCCAGTATACGTTCCTAATAACGATTGGTAAAGTGCGGTTGATGATTGTCCATCTGTAATGTATAATTCAAAACTTTCGTCAGATGTAGTATTAAGATCAAACGCATTATATGTTACAGTTATTCCATATGTATTAGCAGTTGTCATATCTAATCTTTGCGAAAACAACCAATCATTTTTAGCTACTTCGGTTACAGCTTGTGGAAATACAACCATAAAACTATCGTTTGTTCCATCGCCATCTAAGTCGTTTGTATCGGTATTGTATGACCAAACTGGACTTATCATGTCGGCATCTTCAAATCCCCAGCAATCAAGAATAGTTCCATCTAGAAAATCTTCTGAAAACGGGTACGCTGCTGAACCTGTACAATCTCTTTGCGATCTAAATCCAATAGGACCAACCCAGCTACTATCTCCGTTAATACCGCCACAATTGGCACGGATAAAAAAGTCATAATTTGTATTGGCTGTCAATCCTGTAAACTGGTAACTTGTTACGGCTATATTAGAAACCAACGTTCCTGTTCCTTGTGTAAAACCGTCAGCTCCCCATTCTATTTCCCAAGTTGGTGTCCCAGTATTGGTGTCTGTCCAGCTAAGGTCAAATGTAGTTGTAGTTGCTGCATCACCAACAAATCCAGAAGGATCAAGACAAACTGCAGTTGCTTCTGTGAGTGTAAATTCAAAACCAAAAGAACTCCATCTATTGTCCCAAACGATGTAATACGTTGTATTTGCTGTGGTGTTAAATGTTGCTTCCGATAAGTAATTTCCGCCAGGATAATCTACATCATCATTTCCACTAACACAAACCAATGCGCCACACGTTCCTTCATAAATTTGAAGTCTTGTATCTCCGTTGGCATTAGTTGGTAAAATATCAGAGGATACTGTTGCAGATCCTGAAGTTGTTGGCGTGTATGTATACCATTCAGCTGCCGCTGCTGTAGTTGTTCCGCCCGAGCAAATAGTGGTGGTACCTTCTGTTCCGTTAACAGCTGTTACATTGTAGGTTCCAGCAGTTATTGCCGTTGCCGTCGCACAAGTATCTTGCGCAATACCAGCGTACATACAGATTAAAAAAATAAATAAGGCTAAAGTAATTTTTTTCATAAATGCGTGTTTAATTATTAGTGTTTTTTTTTAAATAAAATAATGCTGCTTTCACATGCATAGGGGTTCAGTACGTGCTAAATTTTTAAGATCGAGGTACTTTTATAAGATTGAGATAATATCTAAAGTTATAAAAAAATATATAACTCCACTAGATTCGTGTTTTTTTTATTCAGAATCCAGCATATTTTATGAGATTGATAAAAAAATGATTTAAAAAAATACAAATTATAACCAAATATATGGTGTAACACTATGAAACTGTATAAAGTAGTGTTCATTACAACGAAAATAAAACGACGAATTACATAGCAAAACTGTTTGAATCTTGTTAAAAACTATAAAATCATAGAATTAGTTAATATCTTTACACCCGAATGAAAATAGTTGCGCAGATAAAACAGCCGATAGAAACAGAAATGGAACGCTTTGAAAAAAAGTTTTCCAATTCCATGACTTCCAAAGTGGCGCTTCTCAACAGAATTACACACTACATCGTAAACAGGAAAGGAAAACAAATGCGTCCGATGTTTGTTTTTTTAGTTTCTAAGATGGTTTCTGAAGGTGTTGTAAACGAGCGTACTTATCGTGGCGCTTCTGTCATAGAACTCATTCATACAGCAACCTTAGTTCATGATGATGTAGTAGACGACTCCAACCGAAGAAGAGGTTTTTTCTCCATAAATGCGTTGTGGAAAAATAAAATTGCCGTGCTAGTTGGCGATTATTTACTGTCTAAAGGATTGCTTCTTTCCATAGATAATGGCGATTTTGACTTATTAAAAATTATCTCTGTAGCCGTACGAGAAATGAGTGAAGGCGAATTGTTGCAAATTGAAAAAGCGCGTCGACTGGATATAACAGAAGACATTTACTATGAAATCATTCGACAAAAAACGGCAACACTAATTGCTGCATGTTGTGCCATGGGCGCACGTTCGGTGGATGCTTCTGATGAAGAAGTTGAGCGCATGCGACTCTTTGGCGAATACATTGGTATGGCGTTTCAAATAAAAGACGACTTGTTTGATTATGGCGATACGCAAATAGGAAAACCTACGGGAATTGACATTAAAGAGCAAAAAATGACACTTCCGCTCATCTATGCATTAAATCATTGTACAAAAGAAGAGAAAAAGTGGGTCATTAATTCTGTGAAAAATCACAATAAAGACAAAAAAAGAGTCAAAGAAGTTATTGCTTTCGTAAAAAAAACGGGCGGATTAGAATATGCTACCAAGCAAATGAAACAGTACCAAGAAAAAGCGTTAAAGCTCCTAAATACCTATCCTCAATCAACATACAAAGATTCATTAGAACTCATGGTTAATTACGTGATTGATAGAAAAAAATAATTTTTTTTCAACCGTAGACAACCATTTACACAAAATTTGCGTCTATGTCAATAGAAAGCAACCTGTATAATGAAAGTTATTCAATTACATCTACAAGAAACCAAACTTATAAAACGAGCCAAGCGCAACGATCGGAAAGCGCAGCAAGCTTTATATGCACAGCATGCACCAAAAATGCTCAGTGTTTGTAGATATTACATTTCCAACGTTCATGACGCAGAAGAAACAATGCTTTCAGGATTTTTCAAAGTATTTACAAACATTAAAACCTTTAAAAATGAAGGAAGTTTTGAAGGTTGGATTCGAAGAATAATGGTTCGGGAATCAATTTCTTTTCTTCGTAAAAAACAACATTTACTTGCTGTTGAAGAAATAGAAAACTACACTGAAGTTACCGAGTGTGAAATGGACATTAGTGCTGGAGTTGCAGAAATTCAAAACGCAATTGATGCATTACCACAAGGCTACCGAATAGTATTCAATCTCTATGAAATAGAAGGCTACAAGCATCAAGAAATTGCCAACATGCTAAATATTTCTGTAAGTACATCAAAAACGCAACTGTTTAAAGCAAAAAAAGCGCTTCAAACACAATTACTATCAAAAAAAAACAGAACTAATGAAATCGCATAATATAAAAGACATACTGGAAGAGCGTAGGATGGACGTTTCCGAGAATTCTTGGGAGCAACTTGCGAGTCAATTAGACGCAAATGACAAAAAGAAAACACGTCGCAACATATATCCGTATGCCGCTTGTTTGGCACTATTAATTGGCTTGGCTACCTTTATTATAGGTAAAAATATTGGAGAAAAAGAATCGCAAACTATTGCGAATACTGAAAAAGAAATTCAAATTGAAGAAGCAGTAAAAACACCAAAACAACCAATTTATAAAGACGCAATTGATTCAAAAACAAGCAATGAAGTTATTGTTGTTCAAGAGGAATTACCAAAAAAAGAAGCAACAAAAACTCCAAAAAGAATTGCCACAAAAGCACCAATATTACTAAAAGAAGAAAAAGAAACGGCAGTAGCACTTCAAAAAGAAATTCAAAAACCTGTTGTTGATAAAAATAAAATTGAGTCAAAAATAGTAGTTCCTATCATCACACAAAAAGAAATAGTAGTGGCTGCAAATGATGACATAAAAGCATCAATTATTGAATTGTCGATTGCTGAAAAAATTACAATTACAGATGCTGAAATAGATCAATTAATGAAAGAAGCAACAGCATCACTTTCAGAATTAGACATCAAAAAAGATGACGATACGATGCGATTCGCAACTGCAGACGAATTGCTGAACGAAGTCGAAAACGAGCTCGATACATCCTTCAGGCAAAAAGTGTTTGAAATCATCAAGAAAAATTTCAAAAAAGGTAAAACACTACTTGCCGATCGAAATTAAATAAAACAAAAAACGTATTAATTGGTGAATAATTCACCCAAAACAAAGCACATGAAAACAACTACACTGTATTTATGCCTGATATTCCTATGCGTAAACTTTACGATGCAGGCACAACAAAAAGACTCTATTCAACTCAAAAAAGAACAGGAAAAACGTTACTTAAAAGAGCAATTGCGAATCATTGAAGCTGATGAAAAACGCATCTTAAAATTTGAAATAGAGAAAATAAACAAAAAGCTTGAAAAGGGTAAAATCACTGAAAAGGAAGCAGAAAAACAAAAGAAAAAAGCAGCAATGCTAGCCGCAGCAACAATTGAATATCGTATGGCAAAAACCAAACGTGAAATGCTAACCGATTATTACATTCAAGAAAGAGGAAGTTTTATTCGTTTTGGAGAAGTATTTGACACAAGAAAAATTAGAAAAAGAGCTCCAAAATACGACAGACGAACATATTTAGACATTGTAGCAGGATTTGGTTTTGCAAATGTCATACAAGATGGAAAAAGCTTGAGCAACTCTGACTATAAATTCAATGTAGTGGGTCACTCAGAAATCGGATTCACATTTCGAACACGAGTCTTTAAAAACACAAACATTTTACGTTTCAAATATGGGCTTTCGTTCAATATGCAAACATTGCAACCAACAGGAAACAGATACTTTGTGCAAAACGGTAATCAAACAACGCTAGAAGTACATGACTTCAAACTCAAAAAATCACAACTTCGAATTCCGAGTCTAACCATTCCGTTATACTTTGAAATTGGACCGTACAATAAAACAGAAAAAGGAAAATTTGTCAGATACAACACACGAAAAAAAGTAAAATTGGGACTTGGTGGTTATGTTGGATTTAATTTAAAACCAACGCAAGTATTACGATATGAGGAATTTGGAACGAATGTGCAAGAAAATGAACGTAGAAACTTTAATGTCAATTCATTTGCTTACGGTGTTGGCGCTTATGTTGGTTGGGATGATTTAGCGCTATTTTGTAAATACGATTTATCTCCAATATTCAAAGATCCAAATCCCGAACAGCGAAATATATCTTTTGGTGTACGATTGGATGTATTCTAAAATGGGTATGCGATACTAATAATTCGATGTAAGATACTTTTATGAAAATGAAAAATTTTAACACACTGTATAGTATAAAAGGAGATATGTGTATATATCTCCTTTTACGTTTTCAAAATTAAATTTCGATTCTTCTTATCTCACTATCTAATGTCAATTGGAATTGGACAATATCTAGATGGACAGAAGTTTGACGGACAAAAATCCGATGGGCATCCGTTAGACGGACATCCATTAGATGGACAAAAATCCGACGGGCAAAAATCTGATGGACAATAATCCGAATCCGTCACAATAATTGGACCGTCAACAAGGATTCCTCCTCTAACTTGGTTGCGACTCAAATTAGAAATTGCTTTTTTGTTCAAAGCTAGTTTCTGTAAACTCTTCTTCTTTTTTTTCATGATTTCAGAATTTAATAGTTAATAGATTGTGTTAATAAAAATTACTTTCAATTAGATGAAAATAATGTAACTGGTTAATTACTAACTCAATATATAAAATTTTAAGTTAATTTTAGTAAGGTAAAACCGTAATTTTAGTTGTATTTGTATTATCATAGAGAAAGAAAAGTAGTATTTAAAATACATTTGCGAGTTTTTGACAAAGAAATTGGCTACATTTTTTTAATATATGTGTTGCAGAAATACGCTTTTTATTTTTGTGCAAATATTGATGAAAACTTAGTATTTTTGAAGTCCATTCCTAAAAAAGCTAAAACCATTGATTTCAAAATCGACTATAGACGCAGTATTTGACGCTTCTCGCGTAGAAGAAGTTATTGGCGATTTTGTGCAACTCAAAAAATCGGGAAGTAATTTCAAAGGCTTAAGTCCATTCTCAGACGAACGTACACCTTCATTTATGGTGTCGCCCGTAAAACAAATTTGGAAAGATTTCAGTTCTGGAAAAGGAGGAAATGCAGTAGCTTTTTTAATGGAGCACGAGCATTTTACCTATCCAGAAGCCATTCGATATTTGGCAAATAAATATGGAATAGAAATAGAGGAAACCGAACGTACAGACGAAGAAAAGGCACTTGCCAACGAAAAAGAAAGTATGTATTTGGTTTCTGAATGTGCCAAAAAGTACCATCAAGATGTACTTTGGGAATCTCCGCAAGGAAAAGCAATTGGACTCACATATTTCAAAGAAAGAGGTTTTACGACGGAAACCATCAAAAAATTTGGATTAGGTTTTGCGTTGGACGAATGGAGTGCATTTACAGACAATGCCTTAAAAGAAGGTTACAATCTTACCTATCTTGAAAAAACAGGACTTACCATTGTAAAAGGCGAAAAACGGTTTGATCGTTTCAAAGGAAGAGTCATGTTTCCCATTCATAGCATGAGTGGACGTGTGCTTGGTTTTGGTGGACGAATTTTGACAAATGACAAAAAAGCTGCCAAATATCTCAATTCGCCCGAAAGTGATATTTACCACAAAAGTAAAGTCTTATACGGTTTATACTATGCCAAACAAGCCATTGCGAAAGAAGACAACTGTTATTTGGTAGAAGGTTATACGGATGTAATTCAAATGCATCAGGCAGGAATTCACAATGTAGTTTCTTCCTCAGGAACGGCGTTAACGTCGGATCAAATTCGTTTGATCAATCGGTTAACAAAAAACATTACAGTATTATACGATGGCGATGCGGCGGGAATTCGTGCGTCGCTTCGTGGAGTAGATTTAATTCTAGAACAAGGTATGAATGTACGCGTATGTACGTTCCCAGAAGGAGAAGATCCTGATAGTTTTGCCAAAAATAACGCGGTTGAAGATGTCTTGGAATACTTTGAAAACAACGTAAAAGATTTTATCAGTTACAAAGCTTCCTTATTGATGGAAGTTGCCAAAAACGATCCGATCAAAAAGGCAGAAGTTATCAATGATATGATGTCGAGTATCTCCAAAGTATCCGATCGAATCAAGCAAGAATTATATCTTCGTGAAACGTCTCGCATCATGGACATTTCGGAAGAAGTGCTATTTGCAACCTTGGCACAGCTTCAAAACAAAGACATCAAAGAAGCCAACAAGCAAGCAAGACAGGAAAAAAAGGCGTTTGAAGTTATCAAAACTGAGAAAAAAGCCGAAACGGTAGATGTTCAATATGTGTTGGAACGAAAAATCATTGAAATATTGTTGCTATATGGAAATATGGAAACCACTTTTGAAGATTTAATCTTAAAAGAAGATGATGAAGGCGAACTAAAAATGGAGCGTGAACTCTTTGAAGCACGTGTATTTGAAAAACTCTATCTCGATTTGCAACAAGATGAAATAGACTTGGCAAATGAAAAATTCAAAGCCATATATTACAAAGCTATTGAACGTCTTAACGAAACTGGGAATTTAGAAATAGACACATTTGTCAACGAAATAGAACCTGAAATTGCAACTGAAGTTACAGACATTCTCATGCGTGAAGAACGATATGAACTCCACAATTGGGAAGCGCAAAATATCTTTGTAAAACCAAAAGAAGAAACCATTGCACAACTCACAAGTGAAACTATTTTGACTTTGCGTTGTTTCCTAATCAATCTTAAAATAGAAGAACTCAAACAAAGTTTACAGCAAGATACAAAGGTGGAAGAATTGCAAAGTGTGTTGGAAGAAATTAAAGACTACATTTTTCTCAAAAAATCACTTTCTGAACAGTTGAAAAGAGTGTTGTAAAAAATTAAACTCATAGATCGAGAATATTTTATCACGAATACACGAATATATACAGTTAAAAATCTCAAACGTCACATCGATTGGTTTCTCGTAATAAAATGAAGGAAAACTGTATCGAGATGCGTTTATAAAACTAAATTTACTTCATAAAAAATGATGACATGCAAAAATTCACAAAGGAATTATGCACATCATCATAAAATCTTTTTACTGTCGTAAAGAAAAACTCTTTACAAATGCAATTACAGTAACTCTAATGCTTTCGCTTGCTGTAGCAAGTCAACTAAGTTGTCTACGTTCAACTTACGCATTAGGCGAGCCTTATACGTGCTCACAGTTTTTTCATTCAGATTTAACTCTTCAGCAACATGCTTGTTACGTTTACCAGAAGCTAAAAGTTTTAAAACTTCTACTTCTCTTGTAGACAAACGTCTGAAGAATCTGCGGGGTTTGTTTGTGCTTTCGTCAAATGCTAAGCGTTGTGCTAATTCGTTGCTGATATAGATGCCTCCATTTGCAACTTTAATAATAGCGTCCTTAATAACATTTGTAGCGACAGATTTGGATAAGTAACCAGAAGCTCCAGCTCTTAATGTGCTTACAGCGTAAACATCTTCTGAGTGTGAGCTAAACATGATTACTTTCACGTCAGCGAAGTCTTTTTTAAGTCTTCTTAAAGCAGTAATACCATTGACTTCAGGAATATCCATCTCTAATAAAACAACGTCTACTTGCTCTTGACTAATAAAGTCAAAAAGCTCGGAAGTTGTAGCAGCTTTGCCTACTACATCAATCTCTGTAGAGTTCTTGAATAAAGATTTTACTCCTTTTCGAACAATGGGATGATTGTCTGCAATTAATACTTTAACCATAATTTAGTTTTTAAAGTTATTATTGAATCAGACCATCACATAAAGAAAGGTTCGGTATTTCATGCTAACACAAAATCGAATCAATTTTTATTTCAGGTTTAGGGGGTCTGTAGCAACAAATTTAAACAAATTTTTATAAAAATGATTAAAAAAGAAGATTTTTTATGTCAGATTTTGCGGTATTTCGCAGACTGGAATTGGCGTCATTTTATGTTGATTTGCAGAATTGAATCGCTTATAAATACTGAAAACTTCCCTTTCACGTCCTGAGAAATCTTCTACTGTTTTGCCAGCAGTATGCATACGCATTGCCCATTCTAGCTCGTCATAGTTGGCTCCAATTTGATCTTCGTCGCTTCTAGCATCGCCAAATAAACCATCAGAAGGCGCTGCTTTCATGATCGATTCTGGCACTTCTAATGCAGCACCAAGAAGATACACTTCACTCTTCATTAAATCTGCAATCGGACTCAAATCGACACCGCCATCTCCATATTTTGTGTAAAAACCTACACCAAAGTCTTCAACTTTATTTCCAGTTCCTGCCACCAATCGTCCTAATAATCCTGCATGATAATACAAAGTAGTCATGCGCAAACGTGCTCGTGTATTCGCCAATGCCATATCAACCGTTGCTTGCTTTCCTTCTAAGGAAACTTCCGTTTTAAATTCTTCAAAAACGGGTGTCAAATCTACACGCACATCACTTACATTGTCAAAACGTTCTTTTAATTGTTTTATATGTTCCTGCGCACGTGTTACATGACTTTGCGCTTGATGAATTGGCATTTCTATGCACAAGGTTGGTAAACCCGTTTTTGCACACAGTGTTGAAGTGACCGCAGAATCAATTCCTCCAGAAACACCAACAACAAATCCGTTTACCTTTGCATTTGTAGCATACGTTTTTAACCAATTCACGATATGTTCAATAACCTTATCCGTTTTCATCTATATTATTTTTAGTTTAGTAATTATATCAAATAGAATTTGCCAACAATCATTTCTGTTGTCATCAACGGAATTATGATGGCTAATTTCATGTATTTCGATTTTTTTACAAGATAAAAAAAGTAAATTTGCAAGCAAAAATAAGCTGTAGAATAAAATTCGTTAAACAGCGTTACATCTAAGGTCTATCATATCAAAAAATCATCATGAAAAAAATACTGTATGTGTGTTGTGTGCTCTTTATTGTGAGTTGTGCAAAAGAAAATCCGTTAGAAAAAGAAATTGCAGCAATTCCTGTTGATCTGAATATTGTACGATTTGATCAAGTTTTTCTCAATGCAACACCTTCCGATTTGCCAAAACTAAAAGAGGCATATCCGTTATTTTTTCCAAACACAGTGCCCGATTCTACTTGGGTGTACACCATGCGCGATCCGTTGCAAAAAGAACTAAAGCAAGAAATTGATGCCGTTTTTGAAGATTTTGCGCCTGTACAACAAGATGTGAAATCTGTGCTACAACACATGGAATATTACTTTCCTGAATACAATACTCCAAAAATATATACGGTAACAACGGAAGACTATCGCAAAAAAGTCATTCTATATAAAGATATGATTTTGATTGCGTTAAATACATATTTAGGCGCCGATCATAAATATTATGAAGGAATTCAGCAATACATTGTGCAAAACTTTAGGAAAGAAATGATTCCTGTAGACATTGCAACGGAATTCGCATACATACAAATACCGCCAATGCGCGAGCGAACATTTCTAGGGAAAATAATTTTTCATGGAAAAGCACAATATATCAAATCGTTATTAGTGCCAAATGTTTCCGAGGCAATGCAATTTGGATATACACCACAACAAATAGATTGGGCAGCTGCCAATGAAGCACAAGTTTGGACATACTTTGTAGAAAAAGAATTAGTATACAGTACGGAAAATAAACTAGACAACAGATTTATCAATATGGCGCCTTTCTCTAAATTTTATTTAGAAATAGACAATGAATCGCCAGGAGGAATTGGCACCTACATTGGCTATCAAATTGTAAAGGCATACATGAAAAATAATGACGTATCTTTGCAAGAATTATTAAGAAAATCGGCAAAAGAAATTTTTAACAACTCAAAGTACAAACCCAAAAAGTAATGGCGAATAAACTCAAGTCAGAAATCAAAATTGCAGTAAGCGTTGATGAAAATAATATTCCAGAAAAAATTAACTGGACCGCAAAAGATGGTGGAATTAATGACGAAGCTACAAAGGCAGTAATGTTGTCCGTTTGGGATGACAAAGCGCAAGAGAGTTTGCGTATCGATTTGTGGACAAAAGACATGCCAGTTGATGAAATGAAGGTGTTTTATCATCAAACATTAGTATCTATGGCACGTACTTTTCAACGTGCGACAAATGATGAAAAAATGAGCGCAACCATGTTAGATTTTTGCGATTATTTCGCTGAAAAATTAGATATTCTTAAAAAGTAAGCTTTCGCTGAAATGTACTCAGAAATACTTGAAAATTGAGGTTTTAGTCTTTCTCTAAAATCTCAATTTTTGTTTTAATAGAGCCGCGTTCTTCCAATCGGATAATCTTTAAAATAAGTTTTCCTATAAACCCTGGATCAATTACCAATTTTACTTTATCAGCTACTCTTTCATCTCGGTTTGCAATTAGTTGTGGCCAGTTGGTTTCAGGTGCGTTCGCTAAAGAAGTTGCGTATTTCCATGCGCCATCTCGGGCAAGTTTCATACTGAAATCGATTATAATAGTATCAAACTCTCGGGTAACTTTCAAAATTTTTGCAAGCGTTCTCCAAATCAGCGACAATTCTTCTTCCACATCATGCACCAATTCGCCCAAAATCACATTAATCTTATCAAAATCATCCTTCAAATCCTGAATATTCTTACCTTTCATCACTTCGGCAGCGGCAATTCCTAAATCGAGATTAATATGCGCATTCATGCCCAGCAATAAATGTTGCAGTACAATAAACCAATAATCATCAGCTTTGTCAAACGCAACTTGCCATGAAGTACTAGGCGAAACACCGTTTTTATACTCAGTATACGCTTGCAAATACCGATTGGCGAAAATGACGTCCAACTGTTCCATACGCGGATTATCGTCAAAAAAATCAGTTTCAATGCCTTCTTTTACCTTGCAAGTTACTTTTTGGTACAGTGCCGCAAAATAGCCCATTGTATTTGGTATTTCTTTATTCTCTTCGATAATGAGATCGAGAAACGAAATCACTTCATCAATCGTAGTTGCTTGCATGGTGTTTAATTTTGGTCAACTAAAAGTATGAAATTCTGTAAAAAGTTGAAAAGGAAACTTGGTTTTATACGACACATGTTTAGTATTGAGATATGAGAATTGAGAAAATAGAGTAAAGAACGAATAACGAATTTTGAAATTATGAATGTTGAATGATAAATTTTAAATGTTAAATGAAGATCAATTTCAACTGAACAAAGAACAGAGAACAGAGAACAAATAACGAATAACGAATTTTGAAATTATGAATGTTGAATGCTAAATTATAAATGTTAAATGAAGATTAATTTCAACTGAACAGAGAACAAATAACAAATAACGAATAACAAATAACGAATAACGAATAACGAATTTTGAAATGTTGAATGCTAAATTATAAATTTTAAATGAAGATTAATTTTAACTAAACAAAGAACAGAGAACAAAGAACAAATAACGAATTTTAAATTGAAAATGTCACATCTGTAAAGGTTAAGTAATTCGTT
>NZ_LBMG01000062.1 GCF_001005315.1 Kordia jejudonensis | reverse complement strand
AAGGAATTAAGCTTTCTGCTGATACATTTTGCTTTTGAATGAAATTTGCAAGCTGATTCGATTTATCTTCTAATTCTTGATAGGAAAGTGATCTTTCTTCAAATACAATTGCTGTAGATTCAGGATTTTTTGCAACCTGATTCGCAAACATGTCTAATACTGTTTTACCTTCTTCATAGGAAACAGCCGAAGCGTTAAACGTCTCCAATAATTGCGTTTGTTCTGCTTTTGGAAGTATTGACGATTGTTTATTTTCATTTACAAAATCAGCTATGATTGCATGTATGTAGGTTTCAAGCTGTTGCTTTTGTGTTTTTGTGAATAATCCTTCGTAAAACGATAGTTCAATTAGTAATTCATTCTCGACAGCTGCAATATGAACATTGAAAGCTGTTTCTGATTTTTCGGCTTCTTGCAACAACGTTTCTTTTCCTTTGAAAGCTTTGTTGATGTTTTTTGTGATGTGAAAATCTGTAAAGTTGAAACTACAATTGAAGTATTCTTTTTTGAATTCGAATGTTTCACTGAGTAATTTTTTTAATTCAAAATATGAAAGTGATTCAAATTCTTTGAGTGTTCTAATTTCTGTATCAACCTGTTTAATTATTTGACTATCAACAGTTTCAAGCTGCATTCTAAATGGCAATGCATTTGTGAAACAACCCAACACTTTGTCGCCATCTTCTAGCGCTTGTCTGCCGTTTGACATTAATCCGATGGTAATGTCTTTTTGATTCGTTGTGAATTGAATAAGTTTGAGCACAACTGCTAAGTAGAACGATTTTTCAGCAATTTTTGCGTGTTTTACAAACGCGTCAACTTTATTTTTTAGCGCTGTATCAAGTTGAATATGAATGTATTCAGCAGTTGTAACTTCCTTTATTTTTGCATGAAATGGCAAATCATTTGGTACGAAATCTGTAAATTTTTCAATCCAATAGTCTTTTAGTTTCGGATTTTGTTTTTGAATGTATTCTTCAATGATGTACTCTTTGTAACTGAGTTGAATTTCCGAAGCAAATGTTGGTTGATTGTTCTTTTTTTGCTCGTATTTTTTAGCAATTTCCGTAATCATGGAATAGTAACTCCAACCGTCTAGAATGGCGTGATGAAAGAGAAATGCTAGTTTGTAAATATCGTTTGCAAGTTGAATAACCACGATTTTCCAAATGCCTGAAATGGTAATATCGAAGCCATTTTTTGTTTGATCGGTAATGACTTGTTGTACAATAAGCTCCTTTTCTGCTTCGTTTTCCGAACGTATGTCTATAAATTCTACATGGGTTTCAATGTCTACGTTTGTATGAACAATTTGCAATTCTTGTCCAAAATCATACAGATTGAAACTTGTACGAAGCATTGGATGTTGTGCGACAACTTCTTGCACAGCATTTTTGAAATGAGAAAGATTGAAGTTTTCATCTTTAAATTCTTGTACAGGTTTTAGAATGTACACACCTTCATCGAGCAACGAATGAAAGACCAATCCTTTTTGAATGCCGCCCATTGGAAATAGTGTTTCCCAGTTTTCGGTATGCATTCCTTTTTCGTGCGCTGTTGCCAACGTACGTTCTTGCACGTTTGCAAATTGCTGTACAATTGTTGTTTTTAACGCTACATTTTCTGGAACTTGTGTATTGTGTTCTAAATTATTGACTAATCCTTCAATTGTAGGATTTGCATAGAGTGCCGCAATTGTAAAAAAGCCATCGCCATACGCGTTATTCATCTTACTAATAAGCTGAATTGCCTTTATGGAATCGCCACCAATGGCAAAGAAATCGTGTGCAATTCCTACATCTTCTCTTTTAAAATATGCATTCCAAATGTTTACAATTTTCGCTTCAATTTCGTTTGTTGGCGCTTTGTACTTATCCGTGTCTACCAAAATGCTTCCTTCTGTAGAAAGTAGCGCTTTTCGGTTTATTTTTCCATTCAGCGTAAGCGGCATTTCATCGATTTGAATAAAATGATGTGGCACCATGTAACTCGCCAACATTTCTTTTAACTGCGATTCTAATTTTTGAATGTTTTGCGGTGCTTTTGCGGTAAAATAAGCAACTATATTTTTTTGTTTAGACGCGTCTTCTACAACTAGAATTGCGCCTTTTTCTATGGTTTCAATTTTGAGTAGTGCATGTTCTATTTCACCAAGTTCAATACGATATCCGCGAATTTTTACTTGATGGTCATTTCTGCCAAAAAATTCTATTTCGCCTTTGGCATTCCAACGTCCTAAATCGCCCGTTTTGTAGAGTTTTGTTCCTTCTTTGAACGGATTTGGTACAAATTTTTCTTCCGTTAACGTTGGCTGATTGAGATATCCATCTGCCAAACCGTCGCCACCAACACATATTTCTCCAATAACGCCAAAAGGTAGTAATTGCAAGGCTTCATTTAAAATGTAACATTGAGAATTCGCGATTGGCGGACCAATTGGAATTGACAAGTCACTGTCTGAAAGGTTTTCTATTTTGTGCCACGTTGAAAAGGTTGTGTTTTCCGTAGGACCATAACCGTTTTGCAGACTTACATTTGGATAAAGTTCATTGAATTTTTTGGCATGTTTTACCGAAACACGATCGCCACCACAGATTACATATTTTAGATTTGCCAATCCTGAGAGTTCAAAATCTACGAGCGAATTGAACAATACTGGCGTGATGAAAAAACTCGTTATTTTATTATCAATGATGTAGTTATTGATTTTCTCTAAGTCTAAGAATAAGCTTTTGTTCGCAATGTACACGGTAGCTCCATTGAGCAGTGGCATGTAAATATCGAACGTAGAACCATCAAACGAGAAGTTGGATAATCCTAAGAAATTGTCTTCTTCCGCCACCGTAATGAAGTTTGTATTTTTTACCAAACGTACAACGCCGCGATTATTTACCATAACACCTTTTGGCACGCCTGTAGAACCAGACGTATATGCAATGTATGCCAAACGATTTTTGATGGATAGTGTTGGTAAATTTTCAGAACTGAAAGCATTTTTATCAAATTCAAGATCCATGACAAACATGCTTCCGTTGAAGTAGTCTATGTCAAAAACATGATCGGCATCTGTGATTAATAGTTTCGGATTGATGTCTTCCAAAATATACGTCAGTCTCGATTTTGGCAATTCGGCATTCACAACTGCGTATACACAACCTAGTTTTAAGATCGCCAACATGGCAATGATAGCTTGTTCATTTCTGTTTGCCAATATTCCGACAAAATCATCTTCTTTTAGTTGGTGTGTTTCTGCTAAACAACGTGCCAATTGATTTGCTTCCGCGTTTAATTCTGCATACGTGTACACTACATTTTCAAAAACCAACGCGTTGTTGTTTGGCGTTTCTAAGACTTGTTGTTCAAATATGGAAACGATGGATGCATCTTTTGGATATGCTACAGTTGTTTGGTTGAATTCATGAAAAACTAATTGCTTTTCTTCTTCAGTGACTGCATTTAGTAAAACAATTTGCTTTGTCGGATTTTGTAATGCTTCTGTTAGAAATAGTGTATAGTTTTCTAAGAATCTAGTGAGCATTTCTGCTTCATAGATTTCTGTATCGTAGATGATTTCAACTTGCAAAACATCTTCATATTCACGCACGTGAAATTCGATATCGTAGCGTACCGCTTTGTTTTGGAGCTGTTTTAAGAACGGAACTTCTTGCTTTTCCAAGTCAGTATCTTGGCGTCCGTAGTAGGTTAGCGAAACATCGAACAGTGGATTTCTTGAGATATCGCGCGTATGTTGTAATTCTTCTACAAGCGTATTGAACGGAAATGGCGCTTCAATGGCGTTGAAATACACTTCTTTTTCTTTTTGCAAAAATGAACTAAACGTTTCTCCTGTTGCTATTTTTGTGCGAAGCGGAAGCATGTTTACATAGAACCCTATTTGATGTTCTAAATCGGCATGATCTCTTCCTGCAATGGGTGTTCCAACGGTAATATCTTTTACGCCGCTATAGATGCTCAACATGAGTTTGAGCGACGCCATCATGCCTGTAAATACACTGACACCAGCTTCTTGCACATGTTTACGAAGTTGTTTTGTGAGATTGGCAGAAAGCTGTTTGGAAATATTGTTTCCGTTATTTCCTTTTATTTCTGGACGCTGTTTGTGTGTTGGCAAATTGAGCAATGGCGCTTCTTCTGCAAAGCTATCTAGCCAATATTGTTTGTGCGAATTGTAATGTCCATTCGCCATTTTTTCATGTTCCCAAGCTGCGAAATCTTTGTATTGAATGCGCAATTTTGTTTCGGCTGAATCTGGATTTTTGTAGCGCGAAAATACTTCTTGTTGCAATACTTGCATGGACCAACCATCTGTAATGATATGATGCATGTTGAAGTATAAAATGTATTTTTCGTCTTGAAGTTGAATGCATCCAGCTTTTAGTAATGGACCTATTTCAAGATTGAATTGTTCTTGGAATTTTTCTTTGAGAAATGCAGTAATGGCTGCTTCTTGCTGATTGGTATTTCGAACATCATGATACGCCAATTTGAACTGTATCGTTTCCGCAGGAAGAATCCATTGTTTTACGGTTCCTGTTGCGTCAGGTTTGAAGATTGTTCTAAGAATTTCATGCTTTTGAATGGTTTGTTTAATAGCGAGTTCAAAAGCATTTGTATCAATTTTCTCATCAATGTAAATTGCCGCTGGCATGTTGTACGCCAAAGTATCTTTATGATGTTGTATGGTAATCCAAAGTCTAGATTGTGATGCGGATAGCGTATAGTTTTCAGCAACAGCACATACAGGAATTTCGCTAGCTATGTTTCCAATTTCCAACGATTTTAAATATGTTATTAATGCTTGTTTTGAAGCTTTAATTTCATGAATTAGTTCCATTGGAACTTTTGATTGATATGAAACTATTTCAAGGTTTTCCCCATTGAGTTTCAAGTCAATTTTAAGTTGTTCTAATTTTGAAATTATATGTTTCGCTTTTTCCATTGTTGATATGCGTGTGTATACGTATGCATCAGTATACTAAGTAATTGGAAGTGTTTATTTTTGTAAAAGCAATTGTATTGGTAAGCTATTTTTAAATGATGATTCTGTCAACGACTTCTTCTGAGTTGGTGTTGCGTTCTTCATTAATTAACACAGCTAAGTGTTGTATGTTTGGCGTGTCGTATAAGTCTTTAATTTTCATCTTGTAACCAAATTCTTTTTGAATGGTATTGCCCAATTGAATGACTTTCATACTGTGTCCACCAAGTTCAAAGAAATTGTCTGTAATTCCTATGTGTTCTATTCCTAAGATTGTTTCCCAAATGTGTACAAGCTTCACTTCTACTTCATTTTGTGGCGCTATGTATTTTTTGCGAATGATATCGTGCACAGAAACTTCAGGCAATGCTTTGTAATTTATTTTTCCATTGGCTGTGATTGGAAATTCATCTAAATGCACATATAATCCAGGTACCATATATGCTGGTAATTTTTGCTGAATGTACGCTTTGAGTTCAGCTTTAGCGATTGCTTTTGTAGCTGTAAAGTATACAACGAGTGCTTTTTCCGAGTTAATTTCCGTAATGGTTACCACAACATTTGTAATGTTTTTGTCAAATGTGGAAATTGTATGTTCTATTTCTCCGAGTTCTATACGATAACCTCTGAGTTTTACTTGGCGATCTATTCTCCCTAAAAAATCTATGGAACCATTTGGCAGCCAACGTGCTAAATCGCCTGTTTTGTAAAGTTTTGTACCAATTTCAAAAGGATTTTCTATAAATTTTTCGTTGGTTAAATTTTCTCTACCTAAATATCCAACGGCTAAGCCTGTTCCTGAAATGCACAATTCGCCTGCAATTCCGATAGGTTGCAATTGATTTGATATTGGATCTACAATGTATACTTTTCGGTTTGTAATTGGTTTTCCTATTGGAAAGGATTCTTGAAGCGCATCAATTTTATGATACGTAGCACATACCGTACTTTCTGTTGGCCCGTAGGTATTGTAGATGTCAAATTGTGACTGAATATTGTTTATTTGTGAGGGTTTTAAAAGATCGCCTCCACTAATGATAATTCTGAAATTTAGATTGTACTCAGTATGATTTTCGTTTAAGAATTGTAATACTGAAGGATTTGTACTTAAGATTGTGATTTGCTGTTTTTCACAGGTTTCAAGCAATTCGTTTAGATCGTTTCTGTCTTTTTGAATGATGAGTTCGCCACCACTAACCAATATTGGGAAAATTTCTTCAATTGACGTGTCGAATGCGATACTAGCTTGTTGAATTATTTTATCATCTTGCGTAAGCTTGAAATGATTTTTAAATGTTGTAACATAATCAGAGAAACTATGCTGTGCGATCATTACGCCTTTTGGATTTCCTGTGGTTCCTGAAGTATAAATGATGTATGCCAACTGGTTTTCAGTAGGTGTAAATGTACTATTTGCTGTAGAAAATTGATGTTTTATCGCTTCAAACTCTGACATGCTTGCTGCATTTATTACACATTTGCAATTGCTATCTTTTTGAATGTATGCAACTCTATCTTTTGGATATGCCGTATCAATTGGCACGTAGGCAGCTCCTGTTTTTAGAATTCCGAGTATAGCAATGATGATTTGTGTGTTGCGTTCTATATGCACGCCAACAAAATCATGTGTTTGTATGGCATGTGTTTGACGTAAATAGTTTGCCAGTCGGTTTGCTTCTTCATTCAATTCAACATACGTTAACGAATGTTCTTCGCTTCGAAGTGCTACACGATTTGGAGTTTTTTCCGCCTGATTTTCAAATAGTTGAATTACAGTATTTTCTTCTCTTGCTTCCGTTGTAGCATTAAAAGTGTTTAGTATTGTCGCCTTTTCAGCTTCCGTACTATAATCGAGTGTGCTGATTTTTTGAGCAGTATTTTTTATGGCAACTTGCATCAATTGTTCATAATGCAGTACCATTTGATCGATCAGTAATTCGTCGTAAATATCAGTGTTAAATTCTACTTCAACGGCTAAGTTTTCGGTTTCAACAAACGTAAAACTAATGTCAAATTGTGACGTTTGGCGTGCTGTTGCATATCGTTCTATCGTTACACCTTGTAGCTTTGTTGTTGGTTGAATGCTTTGCAATTGCTGATGGTTTTGCAAGACGACCATGACATCAAATAAAGCGGAACGCGATGTATCGATGTTTAGATGTAACTTCGTTACCAATTCATCAAAAGGATAGTTTTGGTGTTCGTATGCAGCAATTAATCGTTCTTTTTGATGCGCTAATATTTCTGTAAAGTTGTTATCAGCATTGAGTTGCGTACGAATTGCCAACGTGTTTAAGAACAATCCGAGTTGCGTTTCTACATCTGGATGCATTCTGCCAGCAACTGGCGTTCCAATAATGATATCTTCTTGCTTTGTATACCTATAAAATAAGGTATTTATGCCTGAAAGTAAGGTCATAAATAGTGTGGCGTTGTTTGCAACTGAAAACGTTTTTAATTTCTTTAGGAATGCACTAGGAAATTCATATTGTTTTGTTTTTCCTGTATTCGTTTGTACTGCTGGACGTTTTTTGAATGTTGGCAAATTCAACACGGGAAGTTCGCCTTGAAATTGTGAAAGCCAATAGGTTTCGGAAGTTTTGTACGTGTCTTTTTTCAATTCAGACTGCAACCAAACTGCATAATCTTTGTACTGAATTTTTAATTCGTTCGGAACTAATGTCTTTTGTTCACATAAAGCGTTGTACACTTTTGTAAATTCTGAAATCAGCAATTCTAATGACCAACCATCTGAAATGATATGGTGTATTGTGAGTGCTAGCAAGCTTTCTGTTTCGCTGATTTTTAGCAATCGAATACTGAGTAATGGCCCATTTTCTAGATTAAAAACTTTATTTTGGGCTTCTTGTATCGCTTCTTTAATTGTTTTTTCATCGCGATTGTAAAGTATTTTTTCTTCAAAATCAACCGCTATACTCGTTGTTGGCAGGATATGTTGATATACGTCGCCCGTTTCATCTGTTTTGAAAACCGTTCTTAGTATTTCATGTTGCACACTAAGATATTCAAATGCTTTTCGGATGCGCGTACTTTCAACAGTTCCACTAAGTTTTACAACTCCAGAAATATTGTATGCTTTGTTTCCCGTTTCAAACTGACTTAACACCCAAATACGTTTTTGAGCAGTTGTCAATGGATATGTTTCTCCCAACGCAACTTTTGGAATTGGCATGAATGCTTTCGCAACCAATTTGTGTTGAATTTCCGCAATGGTTGGCGTTTCTAAAAATGATTTTACCGTGATGCTTTTCCCTAGTTGCTTGTATATTTTATTGATTACTTGACCAACGACTAAACTATGTCCGCCAAGTTCAAAAAATGTATTCGTTGTGCCAATGTTTTCAACACCTAATACTTCTTCCCAAATAGCTACCAATGCTTTTTCTAGCGGTGTTTTTGGTGCGATGTATTCGGCTTTCGCCAGATTTGTTTCGGATACCGTTGTTAATTTTTTGGTGTCTATTTTACCATTTGGTGTCAACGGAATCTTTTTTACACATATAAATTGATTTGGAATCATGTACGAAGGCAACGATTTTTGTAAACTTGCCTGAATCATCTCAGTATCAATCGTTGTTTTTGCCACTATATATGCAATTAACGTTTCCGCATGTACCAACACAACAACTTCTTGTATTGCTTCTGAAAACGCACGAATGGCAGTTTCTATTTCCCCCAATTCAATTCGATAACCTCTCAGTTTTACTTGTGCATCTTTTCTTCCTAAGAATAGTATATTTCCATCTGAGCGCCATGCTGCCATATCGCCTGTATCATAGATGTATTCATCTTCTTTAAACGGATTTTTTATAAATTTTTCAGCCGTTAGTACTGGTTGATTCAAATAGCCTTTTGTAACACCTAAACCGCCAAGATATAGTTTTCCCGAAACGCCGATTGGTACAGGTTGCATGTGTTTGTCTAAGATGTACGCTTGCGAATTTGCAATGGCTTTTCCAATAGGAACAGTATTGTATTTTTTTGCTTGTAGTTTGTATTGTGTACTGTACGTTGTGTCTTCCGAAGGTCCGTAAAGATTGCGTACAACAGCCGTTGTTTTGATTAGTTTTTCAGCAATATCTACGGGAAATGCTTCTCCTGCTAGGTTTATTGCTGTTACATTTTCCAAGTTGTGACCTTCATTTAAAATCGCTCGCATACTTGATGGAACCGTATTTATAAGCACATTTTTATCCTGCTTTAGATTTGCACCAATGTCTAGTGCATTTTGCAATAATTTTACTTTTTTACCCGAAACTAAACTGTAAAAAATTTCGAATATGGATAAATCAAAACAATGAGAAGTAACTGCGTATACGACTTCAATAGTTTCATTTTTAAATTCTTTTACTGCCCAACATAACATCGCTGATACATTAAAATGCCTAATCATCACGCCTTTTGGTTTCCCTGTAGTTCCCGAAGTGTAAATGATATATGCTAGATCATTTCGATGTTGTTGTGCGTGTATATTGGTTCCTGAATGTTTTGCTTTTTCCGCTAAAAATTCCTGATAGATTTTTTCATCAATTACTAAGGAACAATTGCTATCATTTTCGATGTATTCAATACGTTCTTTCGGATACTGAACATCTATTGGTACATATGCGGCGCCTGTTTTTAAAACCGCTAGTAAGGAGATAATTAGACTTGCTGTTCTTTCCAGTTTTACACCTATAAAATTACCATTTGAAATGTTGTAGGTTGTAATTAAATAATTGGCAAGTTGATTGGCTTCAGCATTTAGCTCTTCATAAGAAATAGAAGTTTCTTCATGTTGTAGTGCAATTGCTTCAGGCGTTTTTTTGACTTGATTTTCAAAGAGTTGAACTACGGTTTCATCCAGCTTGAGATCAAGAGTTGCAGTATTAAAATCATAGCATATTTTATTTTTTTCAGTTTTGGATAGTATTGATATCGTATCTATTTCTTCATGAAGAAGTGTTTCTAAATTGAGCACCCAATTAGTGAAATTTTCTAAAAAGTGACGTGCTGTATATTTTGAAATGAATTTTTCATCATAATACAGCGAATAGTTGATTTCTTCTTTGTTTTTCTTGAGTTCAATAGAAAAAGGAAATTTCGTGTTTGGATGTTTATTGTGCATGAAAAATCCAAAAGGTGTGTATGTTTCAAACGCATTGTCTAGCAAGATTTCATCCGTATAGTTTTTGTATTTGTATACTGTTTGAACTTCTCCTTTTACCGCTTGTATGTATGCTTTTAAGGTATTGTTAGAAGGATCTAACGTATGGAATAGTACCGCTTTTTTTTCATGTATTGTTGCAGAACAAACCAGCGTTGCAGTTTCAAAGTAGCGCGAGAGCAATCCGTTGAAAATGGCAAGTAAAACGGTCAATTCTGCCATTTCATTACCATTGGTCAATTTGTTAAAATAGCGCAATTGATCACTTGTTAACGGACTTCCTACAAGTGTTTGTACCGCAAACGACTGATCGTTGACTTTGTGTAAAGGAGCTAGTTTATCAATCCAATAGGTATTGACAATTTTTTGTTCTATAGCGTTCATGTAAGTGTGCTATTGATGATATAGCATGAAAAAGTTGTACATGCCTTCGCATGTTATTTTTTATAAAATTTTGATAGGATGTGATAAGCGACATCAACGCATATAGGGGGAAAATGCAAAGCTGTGATAAAGGGGAAATTCTAAACGGTTTTTTTACGCTGTAAATTGTATTTTTTGTTTACAGCTTCGCTACACTCAGTCACATTTTTTTGAGTGTTTTTTGTTGAAGGTATCAATAATCAATAGCAACGCACTAGTATTGTAAATCGCTATTGGTATTGTATGAAGTAAATATATACATGTCTGTTTTAAAAAAAAAGAAAAACGGTAAAAAATAATCTTTTAAAATAGATTTATGATTTATATCTGACACTACTTATTTAAGAATCAAATAACTAAATAAGCAGTATCAAATTTTATATTTTTTACACTATGAACTCGTTTAAACATTTCGGATTTAGGCGAAAATTAGTAGTTTTAAGTGCTGTTGACAGCTTTTTTGAGTTTCATAGCAGCGCTACGGAACGAAAAAAAGGAAAAAATAGCGCTGAAAAGAGCAATTTTTTAGCAAATTAAAAAAGTTTAAACGAGTTCTATATATACTTCAATGTCTCGTCTTGTTTTTTATGATTCTAATACGACTCCTTTTTCGTGCTTGTTCGCTTGTAAGTAGAATTGTTTTGCGACAGCCATATCAAATACGGCTAATCCCATAGGATTAAACATGACAATGCCATCTTTTTTACGTTCGTCATCGAATAGATATTCCGCCATTGTAATGGTGTCTTCTTTTTGAAGTCCTTGATTTAAGTGCATCATTTCGATATCAGTAGTTTCTCTACATACTTCTTCCCAATTGTCAACAATAACAACGTCTGTGTGTTTTAGGAATGAATCTTTGTAATCGCGTAAGGAAACATTTAGATGCAATGAATTTGCCTTTGGTTTTGCATCAATGTACGGCGATTTTGAAACGGTACAGGTACAGAAAATGTCTGCATCAACAAATGCTTCGTTCCAAGTGCTGGTTACAATGACCTTGTTTTTGTATTTTGCTGGAATTCGTTCTGCGATTTCAGGATTGAGATCGTATAAGTAGTATTTTTCAATGTTGTCGCCAAACATCGTTTCCATCATTTCCAAATGTGTTTGACCAATAGGTCCAAATCCTGTGATTCCAACTGTTAGGTTTTCGCCATTTCTCGATTTGATGAATTTATCCATAATAGCGCCTGTAACACTTGCTGTACGAACGGCACTTACATACGCTGTATTGATGATCGCGTACGGTATTCCTGTTGATTCTTCATTTAGAATGATTGTAGAATGTGCTCTTTTGATGTTGTTTTCAATATTTTTTGGAAAACTTGCAATCCATTTGATTCCTGCAACATCAATATCGCCGCCAATGTAAGCTGGCATGGCAATAATTCGGTTTCGTAAGTCTTTGTATCGTAAGTAAGGTTTTATGGGTTGGCAAAAGTCGCCTTCGTCATATGTTTTAGAAGCTTTGTATATTTCTCCAATGAGTAGTTCCCAGTTTATTTGTAATGATCGTACGTCTGAATCTCCTAAGTATTTCACAATGTATTTTTTAAAGTTTTGATTTCGTGTTATGATGCGTATACGTTGTCCATGTATGATTTTCCATCATCAGGACTTATGATTAATGCTTTTTTATTCGGGTTTAATTTCATGTATTGTTTTGCGGCAAAGTAGACAGCGCCTGTAGATGCGCCTCCAAATACCATTTCTTCTTCCAGCAATTGTTTACATCCGCGAATGATGTCATCTTGACTAAGAATCATGATGGTATCAACTTTTGTACTTTGAATGTGAACAGATGAGATGCTAGATCCAATTCCTGAAAGTGTTCTTTTTTGTGCTTTGTCTTGAAATACGAGCGATCCCTGAATATCAACAGCTACAATGTTAATATTTGGAAATTTTTCTCGAAGTCTTCTTGATAGTCCCGTAATGGTTCCGCCAGTACTAACCGCGACAAATAGTGCGTCTAGTTGGTCAAAATTGTTGCAAATTTCCTGTCCCAAACCATGATAGTAACTCGCTGGATTGTTAGGATTTACATATTGATTTGGATGAAAATGATTCGGGTTTTCCTTTTTGAACTCTTCAATGAAAGCAATTCTATTGAGTAGGTAACCTCCATGTTGATCTTTTTTGTCAATGACAACTACATCGTATGCTAACAATCTTAACATGCGAAGTTTTGCTTTTGGAGTGTATTTATCAACAACGGCAATAAAATTGATGCCTAAGTATTTAGAAATCATTGCCAATGCAATACCGAAGTTCCCTGAAGAAGACTCAATAATCGTGTGTTTTTCAGAGAGTTCGTTGTTTATGATTGCATTTTTCAGGATATGAAAAGCTGGTCGTACTTTGATACTATTGGCAAATTGACAAGCTTCTTGTTTTATGAACAAGCCTTTTGTATTGATAAATTGTAGCAGCGGCGTATTCCCTATTTGTTTTTCAATTTGTTCTAATTTTCCAAAAATGTCATTTGGTAGCACTATTGATTCGTTTTGTTTGTTCATCTTGAGTGACAGATATGAATGGTGTAATTTGTTGTTCGTCATCATTTTTTTCTATTGCCAAGGTTAAAAGCAATACGTATCACTTTACCAGTATTTGTGTGTTACTGATATGTGCGTTTTTGAAAAAAATTAAATGAATGTATAGGCGTTGGTGTAGTGCCTAAAAGTTATGTTTGTAAGTAGTAAAAAGTGAGGGAATATTTTTTTTACGACTGTATTTATACATTTGCAGAGACTATTTTATCTAAGCATGTGCTCATGAATTTCTCTAATGGTTTGATGTGAACTTCTTCTTCATCCCATTTGTTTTCAAAGTCTTCAATTACATGATGAACATTTATAACTTTTCCGTTTTTGTATTCTCGTACAATCGGATGCAAAAATGCACTTTGATCTGCGTTTTCAACGTCATTTCTGTGTACACGATTTACATTGAAAATGTCTGGAGATTTTTTGAAAACTTCATGTCCGTATTCTAAAGTTACAATGAAGTAATGTTCTTGATCTTTACAGTACGTTTCCACAGCATAGTCTACTGGAATGTTGTGAATATACGTTGCTTTGTCACTGTTATTATTGATAACAATTACATCGCCGATGAATCCAAATTGTTGCCAAAGTGCTGACGTTCGGTTTACATTTCCAATAATTTCAGAAGTAATTGTTTCTGGATTTAGTGCTATAGATGCTGTTGGCCAATTGACACCAAGTTCATCCTTGTGCAAGATGTGAAATAAGCATTTACTATTGTATCTGAATCCGTGAATAAACGCCGAAGTCGATTTTTTAAAGTCACGCATTTGTGTCACAGCGCCTGCAAAGTATAATCCGTCAATGTTGGTAGATTCCCAGTTTGATTGCTGATTTGGAAATCTGTCCATAATCGTCATTTCTGGTTTTGTACCTTCGGCAAACATAGTCGTATCAAATCTAAATCCAGCACAGATAATAATATCATCATACACTAATACTTCTACCTCATCATTGGCATGTCCGTACTTAATGGTAACATGAAATTCTCCGTCCATTTCTTTTATTTCAGCAATGTCTCCATCAATGACTGCGTTTTGAGATTTTAACTGATACGTGTCTAATAAGTTGTTGTTTACGGCGCGCAAGTGTCCTACAAAGTGTGTTTTCCAAGCTAATTTTAATGGTGTCGGACTGCATACATGAATTTTTGATGCGGTTGGTACTAAGTTGTCCGCTGTTTCAAATCCTGAGTTTCCTTTTCCGATAATTAATACTCTTTTGTTGATAAAATCTTCTGGATCAACGGACGTATCAACATAGGTTTTACAGTGTTCTATTCCTTTTATTTTTGGAATGAAAGGCGTATTGACACCTGTAGCCATCACCAATTTTTCACACGTGTATACTGTGCCGTTTTCTGTTTCTATATGAAATGAATCATCTTTAGATATTTTAGATACTTTGGCGTCATATGCTATTTTAAGATTGTGTTTTGTGGCATAATCTCTAAAATAGTCTACAATGTCATCTGCATCAGGGAAATAGTCTTTTGTAAAGTCTTTGAACAAAGGTGTATGTTCATCACTTAGCAATGAATTCCAGTCGTAACGTAAGTTGATTTCATTGTCATCAAAACCTGTGTAGACTTTGTTGATTGAAATGAGCTGTCGGTGTCTTGGGAAGTATTCAAATGTATGTCCGGCATGTTTTGCTTTCTCAAGGATTAGATAATCCATATTATTTTTTTCTAAATAATACGCAAGTTGTAAACCGCCTGGTCCAGCTCCAATAATAATGATTTTTTTATTCATAACTTTTTTTGCTTTAGCATATTTATAAATGGTTAATATTTATTTCGTGTAAGTGTATGTTTTCAATTAGCGCATCAGACGCTATGTGTACTGCATACGCTGGATTGAAATCAATTTTTTGAAGAAACCATTGTTTGTTTTCAAAGGTTCCATGTGTTGTGTTAATGTGTACTTTGTCCAATTCGACAGTAATACCTCTACCATCAGCTTTTAATAGACTTTCTTTTGCTGTCCAATACGAATAGAATTGCTTCAATGTGTCATCAGCCTGATTGATGTGCAACCATTCTTTGTGAGAAAGAACATTTTTGAAATCGTTAATGTCAATCGTGTTTATTTTTTCTATATCAACACCAATTGCATTTTGAGTAGAAAAAGCACACATTACATGCGTACCAGAATGTGAAATATTAAAATCTGGCTTTTGTTTCAAATACGGTCGTTTGTACTTTGTGTATTGCAACGTATTTAGATTGACATCAGCATGTCCAAGCAATTCCATTCCTTTTAACAATAGTAACTTTCCTAAGAGTTTCAACCATTGGTCTTCTGCTCTTCGGTATCGTAAGATATTGTCTTGAAACGGTTTCGGTATTTTTTTAAGATACGTTTGGAAGTTTTGAGTCGTATCAATTTTGCACCAAAGAATATGAATCATTGTACCGTATTGTATGTATGATTATTCCGCAGAAACGACTTCTAGCTTTCCTCCTACTTTGTATTCTAATGTTTTTTCTCCATACAAACGTTCTGCATCAACTCCAATATTTTTGCAGTGTTCTAATATTCGATTCGATTCAATGATTGGGAACGATTCGTCTGTATATTTGATAGAACTGATATATTTTAACCAAGGTTCCATTCCCATTGCATAAATAAATACGTGTTTTGGACTAAATATATCGATCAACGATTTACATTCATCGTAGTCAGATCCTGAAAGTCTTCTCGTTTGGTCTTTGCTTCTGTCAATAGTGTTTGGAAGTAACGGACCGTATAACCATGATAATGGTGCGCCTTCACATTCCATTCCTGCAAATAATACATCAACATTGCCGTATAATTCTTGAATTCTACTGTAAAGTCTTGGTTCTATGTTACATGAATCTGCCACAAACAACATTTTGTAATTGTCTACAAAGTTGACCATATGACAAAGTTTACTACGTACATCTAAGTCAGAGTGTTCGCCCAAGAAAGGAATTCCGGTAATGGTACAGTCTTGGAAATGTAAGGTTTCAAGTTCTCCAATTTCAATGATATTGTTAAACCCAATTTTTTCTAACATCAGTTTGATATTTGGATCTTGCAATCCGCCTCCATTACTTTTTGGTACGATGATTTTTTTGATCTTGTGTCGAATTCTCAATAGTGTTTCAAAGAGAATATGATCTTGATGATTGTGTGTGATGAGTACATAATCAATTTCTTCTGGCAAGTCTGCATACGTGTAGCGAGAAATATCTGAGTCATATCCGTAGCTAATGACAGGATCTACCAATACACTTGTATTTTTTGTTTCGGCAAGTATGGATGCGTGCCCAAAGTAACGTGTTAATACGCCATTTCCTTCATATGGCTCGTATTGTTTGGGTGCTTCTTTTGTGAAAAAAGTTTGAAATAATGGTTCTTGCTCGTCCGTAATATTGAACAATTGTTTTAATTCTCCATACGCTCTTGACGTACGTTCGGCTTTGAATAATTCGTCAATAACTGTAGAACGCAATGGAATTTTGAAGTTTAGTACTTTCGGATCTGGCAAACGCGGCGTACTTAGTACAAACGAACGCGAATCATCATCTTCAATACAGAATAGATTTACGGATTGAATAGATTCGTCATAAAATTTTGACGCGTATAATAAAGGTTCAAAAAATCGGAACGAAGGATTGTTGTTAAGGTCATAAATCAACTCTACCATTCCGCGCAACGATTCTGGCACTTTTTCATATAACGGTTCAAGTGAATAGCCTGTTGCTTCGTTGGCTAACATTTCATTGAGTTCTGCAATGGCGTCACACAGTTCTAAGTGAACGGCGCAGTTTTTTATCGTATTGTCACGCAATTCTTGTATTTCGTCAACACGTTTTCCATCATAATCAATAAATGGACCTCCAAGCATTTTTGGCGTTTTTACGGCTGCTGCATGAATTCGTGGGTTTTGAATGTACGAATCAATGATTTTTAAATGTCTGTTTTTAATGTTTAAAGCAGCTGTTGCAGGACTGATAAGGTGCGACCATGCATACCAACCTTCTACTAAGGTTTCTACTGCTAAATTTGGAACAACATAAACTTCATCATGATCATTGATGTTTTCAGATGTGTTTTTCATTTTATGTTAATTTAAATTATAGTTGATGTTTCTGTTTTGAATTGAATAATTCTATTTTGTAAGTATTGTGTTTACTGTAGATTGAATTTTGCTTGCAAGTTCTTTTCCGTTGGCTTCTTGAAGCATCGTGTGATGATTTCCTTTGGCGTGAATCATATGTACGTGCTGGTTGAAATGATCCCAACGCAAGAAGTCTGAATCTTCCGAAACTTCACGTTCACTTTTGACCAAAATCATGTTTTTAATGTTTCCTGTGACCTTGTAATCCAAACTGATATTGGCAATAAATAGCTTGAAAATTCTTCCCATCGCATTTATGTTACTTGGCAACACGATATGATTTTTTTCCATGTATTCCATAATCATTTGCCACGATTTGTTGGCGTCTTTCGTATCTAGTTTGGCAGCCAAATCGTCTTCCCAACCTTTTGGCAATTTGTCTTCCTGCGCTGTTTCTTTGATGGCTTCGCTAATTCCATTGATCGCAGTTTTCGTAATATCTGTTTGCGACATCGCTTCATCATCTTTTACATATGCCGCCTGATCGAGCAATATTCCAACAACTTCTTCGCCTTCACGTTCTAACTGTTTTGCCATTTCATATACCACACTTCCACCAAACGAGTAGCCTGCCATAATGTAAGGTCCTGTTGGCTGTACGGTTTTTATACGAGCAATATTTTTAGCGGCAATAGCTTCCATGGTTGTCAATACGGCTTCTCCTTCAAAAATTCCTTCCATTTCTACACCGTATATTGGACGTTCGGCTGTAAATTGACTCGCAAAGTTTTCCAACACAAAACTCGTTCCTCCTAATGGCGGAATCATAAATAGTGGCGCTTTTAGACCTTTTTGTTGAAATACTACAAGGTGTTTGTCTTCTTGATTTTCCAAGTGATTGCAATGTGAAATTAGCTTTTCTAACGAGCTGATATAGGTATTGGCAAGTTTTTCAATCGTAGCGGCATTGTAACGTTTGCTATCATAACTCCAATTGAGCTGCAAACAACCTTCCTGAATTAAACTGTTAATGACCAATTTGTTAGCATGTTTGTTTGCTGTACCAATGTTCGTTCCGCTAGATTCGCTTGCAAAACCAATAAGACGTTCTTTTGTTTCTGCGGTGTTAAAACTGTTTTCAAAGTTTCCTAAATAGTTGAATATGATTTCTTTTTTGAATGCGGCTAGTGTATTTTTCACCTGTTCATCATCGGATAAATGACGTAATATTCCGAAACCAATTCCTTTATTTGGAATGTTTCTGAGCGACACTTTTGTGGAATTGATAAGGTTTTTATAATCCGTATCTAAACTTGGAATTGCCAAACTCACAGGATAGATACTTGTAAACCAACCAACTGTTCTGTTGATGTCTAGCGCGTCAAATAGTTCTTCGCGTCCGTGTCCTTCGAGCGCTATGACTACATGCGAAGTTTCCATCCAATTTTTACAGGTTAATGCCAATGCACTTAATAAGATGTCATTGATTTCTGTTTGATAGGCTTGATGTACATTTTGCAGCAATTGTTTTGTGAGCGCTGCATCCAATCGGACACTGTATTCGTTTACTTCTTGGAAACTTATCAATTCATCATAAGTATTGTCTACAGGAACCTCTGCGTAGTTTGCTACGATATTTCTCCAATACTCAAATTCGGCAGTTAACGTTTCAGATGTTGTGTATTCGGTTAACTTTTCTGTCCACTGACGATACGAAGTTCCTTTTTCTGGTAGTGTAAATGTTGTTCCACGTTGTAGATTTTCTAAGGTGTTGGTTAAATCTTCTAAGAGAATTCGCCATGAAACACCATCAATTGCAAGATGATGTATGGTAATAAAGCATCTGTTTTCAGCTTCAGTTTCAGGTGTTGTAATGAATACTGCTTTTAACAATTCGCCTTTGAAAATAGCTAAACTTGCTTGGTACTTTTCACATATGTCATTGATTTCAGTTAATGATGCAACTGTTTCCGCATGTAAATTTGGCAATTGTTCCGAATAGCTTTGCGTAGGAAATACTTCATGCTCATTTTTTGCATATGTAAATCGCAACGCATCGTGATGTGAAACGAGCTGCTGTAATGCTACTTCTACGAGTGCTTTTGGCACTTTTTTGGCTATTTTGAGTAGTACCGATTGATTGTAATGATTGAAAGCTTCATACTTTTTGGTAAAGAATTCTTTTTGAATTGGATGCAATGGTACTTCTCCTGTCAACGTTCCCAATTCTTGTAGTATAGGAATGTTACTTTTTAAATGTCCTGAAATTTTTGCAATTGTTTGATGACTAAAAATATCGCGGACATTGTAATTATAACCTGCTGTTTTACTTCTACTTACCAATTGAATCGCCATGATAGAATCGCCTCCGAGTTCGAAGAAGTTATCATGAATTCCAATTTTTTCTATGTTTAGCAACTCTTGCCATACGTTTACCAATCCAATTTCTGTTGGTGTTGTTGGCGCCACATATTTTTTATCTGCTGATGTATCTAATGTTGGAACAGGTAATTTGTTTCGATCTATTTTTCCGTTGGTTGTCAGTGGAAATTCATCCAGTTTTATGATGGCAGCTGGCACCATATAGGTTGGCAATTTTTCTTGTAATTGCGCTTGTATATATTCCGTTTTTACTGATTCGTCTGCAATTACGTATCCTATTAATTGTTTTGAAGCACCATTTTCTAGTACAGTAACAAGTGCGGATTTTATACCTGCTAGTTGATTGATCGCAGTTTCAATTTCGCCAAGTTCTATACGATAACCTCTTATTTTCACTTGATGATCTTGTCGTCCAATAAATGCTACATTTCCATCTGCCAACCATCGTACAGAATCGCCTGTTTTGTAGAGTCTTTCGCCTTTTACGAATGGACTTTCTATGAATTTTTCGGCAGTTAAGTCTGGTCTATTTAGATAACCTCTGGCAACTTCACTTCCACCGATGTACAATTCGCCCACAATTCCAACAGGGACATTGCGTAAGTTTTTATCTAAAATATATAGTGTTCTGTTAGAGATAGACGTTCCAATTGGAATGGCATTTGTCAACTCAGTTTCACGATTTGCATGATAAACTGTCGCTGCAATGGTAGTTTCTGTCGGACCGTATTTGTTGTAAAAATCTGCAACAGCCACACATCTTTTTACCAATTGCAAAGCACATGCTTCTCCTCCTGAAATGATTCTTTTAACCGTCGTTAGTTTTTCTATGGCAAGTAAATTCAAGAAACTAGGTGTAGCGTGTAAATGACTGATGTTGTGTTCATTTATATATTGAACAAAATGATCTGCATCAAATACTAACGTTTTGCTTACAATGTGTAATGTGCAACCGCGTAGTATTGGCAAGAACAATTGTTCGATGGAAGCATCAAAAGTTGTGTTTGAAAATAATACAAACGTGTCTTCGTCTGTTAATTGGTAATAATCGCCAATATAATCCAAATGATTGTGGATAGAATGATGCTCAATCATCACACCTTTTGGATTTCCCGTGGTTCCTGAAGTGTAAATGATGTATGCCAATTGTTTTGGCGAAATGTCTATTTGTGGTTTTTCGGTAGAAATTGTCTCAGAAAGTTGATCTATTTGAATAATTTCTACAGCCGTTTTTGTTATTTCTGGCAATTCAACGTTGGAACTACTCAACAGTACGCTTGCTTTTGTATCGTTTAGAATATATGAAATTCTCGCCGCAGGATACGAACTATCTACTGGCACATACGCTGCGCCCGCTTTTAAGATTCCTAAAATTCCGATAAGCGTTTCAAACGAAGGATTTACACAAATTGGTACAAGTGTTTCTGTGGTAATTCCGTGGGAAAGTAAACAGTTTGCTACTTGATTCGCTTTGGCATCTAATTCTTGATAGGTTAATTGGTTTCCTTCAAAAATAATTGCTGTAGCCGTCGGTGTTTTCTCTACTTGTGATTCAAATGCGTGTACCAAATTTCCTTTTTTGCTAGCCTTCGTTTTTGCATTCCCAAAGTGTGCAACAAGTTGTTCATTTTCAGTTGCGGTCAATAATTGCAAACTGTCTATTGGTTGATCAATATCATCTAACACACTGTGAATTAATTGTACAAAGTGTTCAGCCATTCGTTGAATGGTTTCCTTTTTGAATAAAGCTGTTGTGTAGGTAATGGAACACGCGATTCCATTGTTAGTTTCTACTGCATTAAAGCTCAAGTCGAATTTTGATGTTGTAAATTCTTGTTGCATCATTTCAAGCTTGCTTTCGCCTAAATTCATTCCCGTAACTTCTTCGTTGTTTTGCAGCGCAAATAAGGTTTGAAATAATGGACTTCGACTTTGATCGCGTTCTATTTCTAAATGATCTACAATAAATTCAAAAGGAATGTCTTGATGCGAATAAGCTTCTAAACAGGTTTGTTTTACTTGTTCTAGCAAGACAGCAAAAGGCGTATCGCTTTCGAATTCGTCACGCAATACCAATGTATTGATAAAGAAACCAATGAGTTCGGCAATTTCTGCTTGTTCTCTGTTTGCAATTGGCGATCCAACACTGATGTCTGTATTTCCTGTGTAACGGTAAAGTAAAATTTTGTAAATGCTCAACAACGTCATAAATACTGTCGCACCATTTTCTTGCGATAGTTCTTTTAGTTTTTGTTGCAATGTGCCATCAATCATAAATTGATGCATGTTTCCATCTAAAGATTGCAATGCCGGACGTGTAAAATCTGCTGGAAGTTCAAGCGGTTTTGCTCCTTCAAGCTTATTTTTCCAGTATGCCATTTTGTTTTGTAAAACTTCTCCAGAAAGGTATTCTCGTTGCCAAATACTGTAATCTGCATATTGAATTGGCAATTCGGTTATTGCAAGTGTTTCGCCTTTTAATAAACGTTCATAATTCGCTTCTAATTCATTCACAAATAAAGGAATAGACCAACCATCGGAAGCAATATGGTGCAATACAAATATGAGAATATGATTGTTTGCATCTTCTTTTACAACCGTAACCCGCAACATATAATCTTCCGAAAGATCAAATGGTGTTGCCGTTTCAGCAGCTATAAATTCATCTATATTTTCAGGCAATGTATCATGATATGCAATTTCAAAATATTCGCTATCAATGATGTGTTGATATCCGATTCCTTCGTGTTCTTTAACGACTGTTCGCAGTGATTCATGTCGTTGTACCAATGCTTTTAGTGCTTGTGACAAGATTTCTATGTCTAGTCCACCTTTGATGCGCATTACTTCAGGCATATGATAAGCTACACTTCCTTGTAATGCATCAATAAACCATAAACGCTCTTGCGCAAATGATAGTGGAATGTATTTTGGGCGTTCTTTTGCTAGTATTGGTGGAACTTCTGATGCTTTTCCTTCACGTATAGTAATGGCTAATGCTGCAACAGTTGGCGTTGCAAATACGTCTTTTACATTAAATGCTACTCTAAATTTTGATTGTATATGCGATACCAATCGGATGGCAAGTACTGAATGTCCGCCAAGCTCGAAGAAGTTATCGTGAATTCCTACTTTTTTCACACCAAGCAGTTCTTGTAATATTGCTGCCAATTTTATTTCTTCTGCTGTCGTTGGCGCAACATAATCCTGTGTTTGGTATGCGGAAGCTTCTGGATCTGGTAACGCTTTTCGGTCTATTTTACTACTTGCTGTTAATGGAAATGATTCAAGTTTTACATATACTTTTGGCACCATATATTCTGGTAATCGATGGTGCAACATGTCTTTTAAGTTTCCTACTTCCTGTGCTGCTTCCAAAGTTACGTACGCTATCAATTCTTTGATTCCTGCGTCATTTTCACGCGCAAGTACTGCGGCTTGTTGTACGCCTGCTACTTCTTCTAATGCAGCTTCTATTTCGCCAAGTTCTATACGGTAACCTCTTATTTTTACTTGGTAATCTTTTCGTCCTATAAATTCAATAGTTCCGTCTGCGCTCCATTTTGCCAAATCGCCCGTTTTGTATAAAAGTTCGTTGGTTTTGAATGGATTTGGTATAAATTTTTCTGCGGTTAATTCAGGTTGATTTAAATATCCTTTGGTGACTCCTGTTCCTGCAATGCACAATTCGCCTATGACACCTTTGGGTACTAATTGTAATTCTTGATCCAAAATGTAAATTTGGGTGTTCGAAATTGGAGTTCCTATTGGTAATTGTGTGTACGATTGATTGTCTACATCAACTTTATAAATTGATGAACATACCGTACATTCTGTTGGTCCGTAAGCATTGTATACTTCACTGTTTTTTGCACATGTATACACTACATCTAAGTTTGCAGCTTCTCCTCCAACGACTAAGACTTTTATAAATGCTAATTTTTCAACATGTAGACTAATTAAGTATGAAGGTGGAATGTGTGCAATAGTTACATTTTTTTCTTGGAGATATGACACAAATGATTCGCCATCTTCAATGCGTGATTTACTCAACATGACCAAGCTTGAACCAGAAATTAAACTCATGAATATTTCACTTGCTGATACATCAAAAGAGAACGATGTAAATTGTGAAACGGCATCTTTTTCTGTAATGTCAAAACGGTTGCTATGATCTACAACCATATTGGCAAAGTTTTCATGCATGACCATAACACCTTTCGGGTTTCCTGTAGATCCAGATGTGTAAATAATGTATGCTAAGTCTGAAAAAGAACTGTTTTTAATCAGGTTTGTTTTGCCTTCTTCATCATCAGGAAAACTGTCAAATTCAATATCAATGGAGATAATTTTTGTATTAAATTCTAACACATCAAATAAACTATCTGAATTGATGACCAGTACTTTTAAGCCAGATTCTTCTACTATAAATTGCTTGCGCGATTCAGGAAATTCTATATCAATTGGCACATATGCCGCACCCGATTTTAAAATTCCTAGAATAGAAATTATTGCCCATTCCGAACGATTCATCATCACGCCAACCAAATCATTCGCTTGAATGTTGTATTCCTTGCGTAAATGACGTGCAAATTGATTTGCCTTTTCATTCAACTCTTTGTAGGTGAGCCTTTTATTTTCAGAAATTACAGCCGTTGCATTTGGAACACGAATTGCTTGTGCTTCAAATAAGTCAACAACTGTTTGCTGTTTTTCATAGGTAACCGTTGTATTATTAAACGTTTCGAGCAGTTCCACTTTTTCATCAGCGGTTAGCATTTCTAAGGCACTTATTGGCTGATTTGCATCTTTTAATACCGCATGTATGAGTTGCTCAAAATGTACTGCCATTTGCATAATGGTCTCCTTTTTGAATAAAGCCGTAGCATATTCAAATCCGATAGCTAAACCAAATGGCGTTTCTGTGGCATTCATTAAAATGTCGAACTGAGAACTTTTGTGTTCTGTTTGCAACATTTCTAATTGACTTTCGCCCAAGTTCATCTCAGAAACTTCTTCGTTGTTTTGCAGTATGAATTCGGTTTGAAAAAGTGTACTTCTACTTTGATCTCTTTCGATTCCTAAATGATCTACAATACGCTCAAACGGTACATCTTGATGCGAATATGCGTCCAAACAAGTTTGTTTTACTTGTGCAACTAAATCGTTGAAACGTGTTTCGCTTGTAAAGGTATCTCTTAAGACAATGTTGTTGACAAAGAAACCTATGAGCTGTGATATTTCAAGCTGTTCACGGTTTGCAATGGGCGTTCCGACACTGATATCTACTTGACCTGAATATTTGTATAGTAACACTTTGTAGATACTTAACAAAGTCATAAAAAGTGTCGTGCCATTTTCTTTGGAGAACGTGTTTAAATCGTCTAATATGCTTTTTTCTAGTGTAAAACGATACATTCTCCCTTCAAGCGATTGTATTTCAGGTCTTGAAAAATCGGTTGGTAATTCTAGTATTGCAGCACCTTTTAGTTTATTTAACCAATAGGCAAGTTTCGTTTCTAAAACTTCTCCTGATAAATAGTGTCGCTGCCAAATACTATAGTCTGCATATTGTACAGGAAGCGGAGCCAACGGAATTGCTTCGCCGTTGAGCAAACTCTGGTATATTATTTCAATTTCTTTTACTAAAATGGGAAGTGACCAACCATCGGAAGCAATGTGATGCGCAACTAATACTAAGATATGATTGTCTTCTGATTCTTTTATAATTGCAGTACGCAACATAAAATCGTGGGCCAAGTCAAATGGTTTTGAAATGATGCCATCAATCACATTTGAAAGTGATGCTTCGTTGGTAATTTCTGAAATGTAAGCAACTTCATAGGCGTCCTCATCTATGATTTGTTGGTAGCCAACACCATTGTGTTCTTTGAAAACCGTGCGCAATGCTTCGTGACGTTGCACCAAAGTTTTCATGGTTTTTTTGAAGAGTGTTATGTTCAATTCTCCATTGAGTCGCAAAACACCTGGAATGTGAAATGTGTTGCTTCCTTGCAGTTTGTCTACAAACCACAATCGTTCTTGTGCATAGGATAATGGAATGTATTTTGGACGTTCTTGCACACTAATTTTTGGCACATTGGACAACGTAGCATTCGCAATAGTTGTAACTAATTGCTTTATGGTCGGTGTCGTAAATATATCGCGGACACTAACAACCACGCCAAATGTTGCTTTTACATGTGAACTCAATCGAATGGCAAGCAACGAATGTCCGCCAAGTTCAAAGAAATCATCTTGAATTCCTATGTGTTCTAGATTTAGTAATTCTTCCCAAATGGCAACCAATTGTTTTTCTTGTTGGGTAGTTGGTGCAACATAGGTATTGGTTTTATAAGCACTTTTGTCTAGTTCGGGTAAGTTGTTACGATCTATTTTTCCATTCGCAGTCAGTGGAAATTCGTCTAGTTGCATATACAATTTCGGAATCATATACGAAGGCAGTTTTTCCGCTAGTTTTGATTGAATTTCAGCAATATCCACTACAGATTCACTGGTAAAATATGCTATCAACTGATTGTTTTCAGTAACATCTTTGGCTGCAATCACAACCGATTGTGTAATGGTTTCAAGTTGTGTGAGTGCCGTTTCAATTTCGCCCAATTCGACACGATATCCACGAATTTGTAGTTGATTGTCTTGTCGTCCTACAAATTCAATTTTGCCGTTTGGCAACCATTTTGCAATGTCTCCCGTTTTGTAAACACGTTCATTTTCTTTGAATGGATGTGCTACAAATTTTTCTGCGGTAAGTTCATCTCTATGCAAATAACCACTAGAGAGACTTTTCCCTGAAAGGCACAATTCGCCATGTACGCCTTTGGGCACCAATTGCAAGTTTTCATTTAAAATGTACGCTTGTGTATTGTCAATTGGTTTTCCTATCGGAATTGAATCTGAGAGCGTTTCTACCTTGTGATATGTTGCGACAACCGTATTTTCTGTCGGTCCATAATTGTTGTAAATTTCAACATTTTCAGGAAGTTCGGTCATTTTTAACGCTTCTCCACCTAACAACAACTTGACGTCTTGTAACGGAGTTTCTGCTGTTTGCATACTTGCATAAAAAGCAGTTGGCAAATACGCATGTGTAATAGCGTTTGTCTGTATAAAATTAGTAATAAAATCAACATCTAACCGTACTTCTTCTGCTATTGGAAATATACTTCCGCCAGAAAGTAAGTATGGAAATAATTCCCACACGGAAGCATCAAAACTAATTCCTGAATAGAGCAATGCGTTGCTTTCGTTCGTGAGTTCGTATGCACGTTGATGCCAAGCTACTAAATTGTGTACGTTAGCGTGTGTTATTTTTACACCTTTTGGCACTCCTGTAGTTCCAGAAGTATAGATAATATAGGCTAATGAACTTGGCGAAATTTCAGTATTTACTGCTGTATTTGGTTCATTTTCAAATAATTCAAAATGATCTAGGTATATTTTTTCTTGTGGTATGTTCGTTCCCGAGAAAAGACGCTGAAGTGAGTTTTGCGTAAGTACTAAAGTTGCCGCTATATCGTTTAGGATGAACTCAATACGCGCTTTTGGATACGAAGGATCAATTGGCACATATGCTGCTCCAGCTTTTAAAATTCCTAAAACACCCATGACAAATTCTGTAGAACGTTCCATAGAAATTGGCACTAAAGTTCCTTCCGTAACTCCTTTTTTATGTAGATACCTAGCGAATTGATTTGATGTTGCATCTAATTCCTGATAGCTTACTTTTTTATCTTGAAAAACAACCGCAGTCGCATTTGGTGTACGTTTTACTTGTGCTTCAAAAAGATCAATAATTGTTTGAGTTTCGTCATACGCTACAGTGGTGTCATTAAAAACTGCTAACAATTCATGTTGTTCATTTTTGGGTAAAATGTCACGTGTATCTATCGTATTTGTAGCATTGTGTACATAGTTCTGTAAAAAATTATCAAAATATACCAACAAATCATCAACGGTATGTCCCGATTTGAATCGTTTTGTTTGATTCGTCGTGATGATCAATTGCTTGTTGGTCAGATTTGCCGTAAAATCTAAAAACGTATTCGTTCTTTCAAATCCGCTCACGGCTAAATTGTCAATTTCGGTTGTAGCAATATGATTTTCAAAAGCTTCACTATCGATCAATTTGTCAACAACATAAAAATCTACATAATTGAATAATACATCAAAGAACGGATTTCCTTCCGCGCTTTCTTGATGCAGTTTTGCAATTTCTAGTAATGAAAAACGATCTCTTCCTTGCTGTTTTTGATACGCGTTTGCTACTGATTTTACATACGTTTCCCAGGTTTGGTTTTTCGTATCAACCGTATATCTAAATGGTACCGTATTTAGGAAACAACCCAATAATTTATCGCCATCTTCGGCAATTGGTCTGCGGTTTGCCACAGTACCAACCGTAAGATCTTTTTCGAGAGAAAATAAACGCAATGCATATAAATAGCCTGCAAAGAATAGACTTTTAGGCGCAATTTGATCTTGTTTGCATTTTGCTATTATTTTTTCCAAAAATGCATCTTCATATACTTTATTGGTTTGACGATAGTAACGTTCATCCATTAAAATATTGAGTCTTTTATATCCTGTGAGCGTTGTTTTCCAATACTTTCTATTGTCTTCATTTTTGACTTCCATCAAGTCAGAAATCACACTGTCTTTGGTACTTATGGCAAGCGATGTTGGTGTGTACTTTTCATTTTCTTGAAGTGCAAAATAAGTTTCCATCAATTCCGAACGGAAACTTTTGTCGGACCAACCGTCCATAATCGCATGATGAAATTGAAATACAAACATGGCATCCGAAACACCTATGTTAAAGAAATCTACTCGCCATAACGGCGCTGTTGTGACATCAAATACGTTTTCTTCGCGTTCTTTGCGTAAAAACTCATTGATATATGCTTCTTTCGCTTCCGAAGTTTTTGTCAGCAGATTATGTTTGTTGATACTGAAAGTGATGTCTTTGTGGACAATTTGTACAGGTTGTATGTAGTCGTACAAATGGAAAGAAGTACGCAATACTTCATGTTTTTTGATGAGTAATGCCAATGCTTTTTCCATCAAAGTGATGTCTACCTTTCCGATTTGTGACACCATTTGATCGTGGTAAATTCCTAATTCGCCATCCAAACGCATGAGTTCACTTGTCAACACCATTCCGACTTGAATGTCACTCATTGGATAGACATTTTCGATCGTTTCTTGATTTGGATGACTGTTGCGAACTGATAACGCCGTTTCTTCTATTTCTTTTTCAATAGCTAGATATACCGATGTTTGATCTTCTTTGTGGTCACTTTCTATCAGCGTGACTAAACTTGCAATGGTTGGCGCTTGGTAAAAACTTGCAA
>NZ_LBMG01000061.1 GCF_001005315.1 Kordia jejudonensis | reverse complement strand
TCGAATTTGATGAACAAGGTAGAATAAAATATAAAAGAGCATTTTTAAATTGGCTCTACAAACATTATCATGTACGTAATATCATCAACCTAGATTCCACAATCGTCACAAAAGATAAAAACAAGAAACAGAAAAAAATGTTGATTCTAGTTAATGGACGAAAAACAAAACCATCATACAATACACCAACAAAAGAAACTCAACCACACTTAGCCGATGTGGTCGGTTCTTTGTATGAGCTTTGGGAGCGATTTAAAAGAAATCGAATCCCAAGTATAGATGTGATAATTAAACAGCTTCAAATTGCGGTAAAACAAGATTAATGTAAATTGTAGTATAAATTTCATATTTTCATACTCACTTTATTATATTTAATAGAAGTTATTTGTTAAGACGAGATAACACTCATATTTTTTTGCTGATTGAGCTAACTATTTGAGTCTTTCAGCGCAACAAAAAACGATAAAAAAGAAGATTAAATCGCTCTAGCTTTAGCTTTTTTGAACATATTTTAGGACATAAGAAAAAAATCGACATCAATGGTACCGAATTGAGTATTTCCAAAATGGAATAATTCTTATTTTGAATTATTCCGACTCTACATATATCAGGTATTTTTCAGCATAAATTTTGGTAAAATGTGCTCCGAAAAACAAAATTAAACTAGAGTATGAAACCCAAAGCATTACCAAAATTATTGCTCCTGCTGCACCATAAGTTGAGCCTGGTTGCATTTCACTAAAGTATATAGCAAGCAAATACTTTCCCCCCACAAATAATAAAGATGTGAGTGCAGCTCCAACACGAACTGCTCGCCATGGGATTCTCGCATTAGGTAAAATTTTAAACATTGCTGCAAATAGCGCATAGATTATAAATAAAGAAACAATAATATCCAAAATAAAGGCATATTCTACTAAATTCGGCGATAAATACCTTTTTAAGTTTTCGCTAAATGCACTTAGTGCCGAAGTAAGCACAAAACTTATGAGTAAAAGGAAACCAATTATAAGAATAAATCCGAAACTTTTTAATCTAGCAAAAATAGTTGCTACGAAGCCATTCTTGAATCTAGGTTTGGCATCCCAAATTTTATCCAATACATTTTGGATTTGGAAAAACACACCTGTTGCGCCATAAATTAAAGTACCTATTCCTATTGAAGTAGCCACAATCGAAGTAGTAACTTCTCCACGATCAATTATCATTAAACGTATGGATTCGGCAGTATCAGAACCTAAAGCTTTTGATATTTGCGCCAAAAGTTCGCCTTGAACAAGTTCTTTTCCCCAAATAGCACCAACAATATTTATGATAATTACAATTAGTGCAGGTAGTGAAAGTATAGAATAATATGCTACGATTGCACTTCTCTCAAAAGGCTCACTATTAAACCAATATTTTGAAGTATCTAAAAGCAATTTTGGTAGATCAAATAAGTTGAAACGTTTCGTATTTTCGGCATTCATATTTTAATCATTTTGGTTGCAAATAGAGTTTTTTAATTAATGCAGATGTAAAGTAATGAATTAAAAAATAAATTTTAGTGAAATTGATGATACAGATCAAAATAAAAGCAGTTCTACCGTTAATTAGTTAGCTCAATAAACGAATATAATTTTTAAGTAAACTCAAAATAGAGTTTCAAAAAGCATAACATCTAACGATGATAACTAATCAAAGTAATGTTTGCAATTCGGTTTATATCATAAAAATAAAGAAAGTAAATATTAATTTATCTGTTCAATTAATGTAAATTTAATGCAATAGCTATCCAAGATCATTCTATTCATAAAAAAACTGCCAAAATGAAAATTTGTAAAGTCAATTCCTTACCACTAAAAGAAGTTATTGAAAATTTAGCTTCTTGTATGAACGTTGAGTATTATCAAAGTTGTGGAGAATATTACTTAGAAATTCCATCAAAATTGGGTAAGGGACAAATTAGAGGAATCAATTTTGACAACGGTTTTGGTATTATAATTTATCAATGCCAATTTCTTGAAGATGTTAGGATAGATTTTACTGTAACCGATATACACCCTATCAAATACATTTATTCTTTAAAAGGTCCAATTCAGCATCGATTTGCAAATGAGAACTCTATTCACGAAATTAAACAAAATACCTGTGCTATCGTAGCAAGTGAAAATACAAGTGGACATGTAATTTCCTTTAAAAAAAATATGGCTATTGAGATTATAAGCCTAGAAATTAATAGAGAAGAATTTTTACAAAATACGTATTGTGAAATTAGTGGAATTGCCAAAGAGTTACGAGAACTTTATAAAGATGTTAAAGCTAACAAAACCTTTTACCATGAAGGATTTTATGGATTGGGTTTTAAAACTCTTTTCGCTGATATCTCTAAATATGAAAATCAAAAACTTATTCGAAAATTTTATTTGGAAAGTATCAGTTTGCAAATTTTTGTAAAGCAATTAGTATTGTTTGAAGACGATCAATTAAACGAATCGGATAAAACGATATTAAGAATTAATGAATTACAGAGAGTTGAGCAAATCTCCATCTATATCGAAGAAAATTTAGATCAAGATTTATCAATAACAAAACTATCACAATTGACAGCGCTAAATCCAAATAAACTTCAAAAGGCTTTCAAATATCTTTATAACAGCACTGTAAATGAATATATAACTAATATTCGCTTAGAGAATTCCTGTAAACTTTTAAAAGATAGAGAATTGCTCGTTTCAGAAGTGGCTTTGAGAGTGGGTATTAGTAACTACAGTTATTTCTCAAAGATCTTTAAGCAAAAATATAAAATTAGTCCTAGCGATTTTAAAAGTCTAAAAATATAGTTCATTGAGTTAAACTAAGAATCCATACTGTTAGCACGATGACGGAGTAATATTAGATTCGGCTATCATGGACATATAATATGTAAAAGGAATTGTAGCGGGTATTTTTACCACGATAGCTGTACTACCGCAAATTATTTAAGCTATTAAAACAAAAAGAGTAAACGATGTGAGTCTAATAATGTTCGTTATACACTGCAAAGGAGTTACACTATGGATAATTTACGATATCATAAAAAACGATTATCCAAGTATAGTAACTAATGGAATCTCCACTTTATTAAATACAATTATGTTACTTATATAATATGCCAAGAGCGTAACTAATGCTTTCTCGATAGATTTGAAATTGTATTGGATAACCGCTTATAATTTTAAAATCTATGGAAACCTTTTTTTGAGTGTATGCATCTTTAAAATCCGTTCTTTCTCTGTTTTAGTAAGCGGATCTTTTCGTTTTCCATATAATTTTTTCAATGCTTCTTTTCGAGTTTCGCTAATATCAACTATCCGATGAGGATAACTTTTTCCCAATTCAAAATTATATAACATTTCCTCCATTGATGTCATCTTCCATGGCTGTATTGCAAAGTCAACAGGCAAATCTCTTAATTCAGGTACAAACTTTTTTATAAATATAGCTTCTGGGTCATAATCCAATGCGTTTTTCGTAGGATTGTAAATTCTAATCGTATTAGTGGCTGTAAATCCTGACTGCATTTGAAATTGTGCATAATGAATGCCTGGCTCGAAATCAAGAAATTGTCTTGCCAACCATTTTGATCCCGTAGAAAAATGTTGAAATAAATGATGTACTAAAAATGACACACACATTGAGCGCATTCTAAAATTTAAATAGCCTGTTTGCGTAACAGCTCTAATTGAAGCATCGACTAAAGGATAACCAGTTGTACCTGTTTTCCAAGCTTCTAAAAATTCACTATTCATTGGTTGCGCCAAGTCCAAATACCCTTTATTGAACGCCTCAAATTCAATTCTAGGCTCCATTTCGAATTTCTGAATAAAATGTGCTTGCCAGCGTAGTCTTGACATAAAAGCGTTCAACTGTTTCTTAGAAGTACTTGATTTTTTCTCAGCAATACATCTCTGATAAATTTCTCTAACTGACAAACATCCCCAAGCTATATAAGGCGACAACCTACTACAACCATAACGAGCCATTTCAGGTTTGGAAATATAATCTGAATAAAAGGCTAAGCGCTCGTTAAAAAATGATTCCATCCACAACAATCCACTGGTTCGTCCTCCAACTTGCATAGTATGACTATTATCAAATTTCCAGTAAGTTGGAAATCCCATCACAATATCTTCAGTAAATTCTGCATTGACAAACTCTATATGAGTAAAAACAGGTTCCACAATAGCTTCTTCCATATACTGATACCATAATCTACGCCAAGAATCTCTATTTCGTAAACCTCTTACAACACCACCATTCTGAAATTCATGCCAGATTATCGAATTTTCAAGGCAATAAGAGGAAAATTCAATATCACGTTTATAAGTAATATCAATTCCAATTTCTTGTGTGGAAAAAACCTTTGTAATGGTGTAAATTTTGCTAATTTTTTGAAACACATCAATTACTTCGCCATAGAATACTTGAATTGAAGTATTATACGTTGTTAATTCAACATTAAGATCATCAATACTCTCTTTTACAAATCGCCAATGTCTCTCGCTGTAATGTGCATCGGCTATCAACGAAGGTTCTATAATATAAATTAACAAAACAGGGGCATCTGCATTTAAGGCTTCATTAAATGCTTTATTATCATACAGACGAAAATCTCTTTTAAACCAGTATACATTAATAACTTCCATCATGACTCATTTTGCATATCCTCTTTTTCTTCTTCTATCTTTTCATTTGCTTCACAATCAGAAAGCATATGATGGTCGTCTCCTAAGCCGATAATAGCTATTAAATTAGTTACTGCATTATACAACATCAAAATTACTGTAATCATCATGCCACTAATGATGGACGTTGAAGCTAGTGTAGCCCAATAAATTTTATCAAACCAAGAGGTAGGAACGTTATTGGATTCCATTATTGGGATATTAAAAAATTGGAAAAGTATCAACGCCGAAATAAATAAAATAACATCGAACTTAGCAATATTCAATACTTGTAAATAGTGTTGTTTTTTAATAGTATTTTTTGAGCCTGAACTTACACTAAGCACCGTTAAAAGTAAAGCAAGTATTGTTGCTGAAGCTAGCACTACGGTATTGCATAAAATATTCAATCCAGAGAGTGATTCTTTGAGTAGGTTTTTAGCTTCGTATCCAGAGAGATCGCCCAAAAGGAAAATTCCTAATCCCGTAAATACAGTAGCGAGGAAACCAACTAAAAGAGCATTCTTATTTTTCTTTAAAAAATCGATCATTTTTTCTATTGTTTAATACCTTTTAATAATTGTGAAGCTACTTCTTTACCTTCATTATTATGAATTACTGAGATATCGCCAGTACTCTCAAAAATTACCGCTTTAACTTCGTTAAATTGATGCACATTGGCTTCTCTTAATTTAGCTACCAGATCATCCTCACTAACATTGCAACTTTTAAGTTCGTCATGTAAAATTTCTCCATCAACCATTATGAGTTTCGGTTTGTTTGTGAAAGCTTTTTGTAAAAAATCAATCTTACGTATTGCAAAAGAAAACAATGTTTGAAAACCAATTATTGAAGCAAGTACTATTCCCCCTTTAGTCAAAGAATAATTTGTATTCATAATTGTTGACGCCAAAACTGATCCAACGGCGATAGTAGACGCAAAATCAAAACTTGACATCTTAGCAAAAGTTCTCAATCCAAAAATTCTAGTGATAATAATGATGATAGTAAATATTCCTAACACGGTCAGGATGAGTTCTAGGATATCTTGTAGAGTCATATTTGTTTTGTTTAATCACAAAAATATTCCCTTACGTTTTTTCTCATTAACACAATACATTTTAATACTGACTCAAACCAATTAATCAACTATCAATTAATAAAATTGTTGCAATCATGTTAGTATTAAAACCAATCGTGTCAGTGACGATAATAATACAGAATTAGATTTGTATACCTTCAACTAACGATACATACAATCGCTAAATTATTCTAGCGCAATTTGATAAAATAAATTTTCAAACTCAACATTCGTAGTAGGCACAGCTAATTTTTAATATTCTAATAATTACAATTTGATAAGAGAAAAATATAAAAATTTCATACTTGAAAACATGCATCCTTGTGTTATGGCTAAAACTTTATTTAAGTTGAATAACTACCATTTAAAAGTATATAGAGATATAAATGATGATGCATCCATTCAAAACCTTCTAAAACATTTGGAAGAATATTTAAAACAATATGATTTTGACTCTAATGAATTTCAAACTTTCATTGCTGTATTTCCAAATAATCACTATAAGAATGAATTCGATTTTGAAACTTCACTTTGGCAATTACTGCAAAAACTTCACGAATTTGATGATTGTACATGGGACGCATCAGTAAGCGATAATCCTAAAAATGAAAATTTTAGTTTTAGTATAAAGGGGAATGCATATTATATCATCGGATTACATCCTAGAAGTTCAAGAATTGCAAGGAGAAGCCCATATACTAGTGTAGTATTCAATTTACATTGGCAATTTGAAAAATTACGAGAAATGGGAATTTATAAAAATGTAAAAAATAGAATAAGGAAAAATGACAAAAATCTACAGGGATCAATTAATCCTGTATTAAAAGATTTTGGAGATGAAAGTGAAGCAAAACAATACAGCGGTAGAAACACAGAAAAGAATTGGAAATGCCCATTTCAGAAAAAATCAAAATGAAAATGACAAACCCGATTAAAATTAAGAAACAATCAGCAAAATCCTTCATACTTAAAAAAGGAGAAATTCTCACAGTGATTGATCCCGAAGGAGGACAAGTGAGTGATATGCTACTTTTTAATGCGAACGATGTAAAAGAAAAATTATCATCAGGAAAAACCTTTGATTTTGAAGCATCAATTGTTTTAACTACAGGAAATTTTTTATGGAGTAACCGCTCTAACAGAATGGTAAAAATTGTTGTTGATACTAATGGCAAAAATGATTTCCTATTAGCTCCATGTAGTAAAGAAACCTTTGAGATACTCTATGATTTTGAAGGATATCATCCTAGCTGTCTTGAAAATTTTTATAAAAATTTAGCTCCTTTTGATATATCGTTAGATGATATTCCAAATGCGTTTAACATATTTATGAATGTTGAAGTTGATAAAGAAGGAAAACTTTCCGTTTTACCTCCTACAACTGTTGCTGACGATTTTATTCAATTTGAAGCGCAAATGGATTTATTGGTTTGTTTAACTGCTTGCTCTGCTGAGGATAGTAATGGTGGTACATTTAAACCTATTCATTTTCATGTGACTAAACTATAAAATGATTTCTAAAGAATTTTCATGTAAAAATCAATACAGCAACTAAATTTTTTATTTGAACTAATTTTTTTCTGAAAATAAATAAAACTTAGAAGACTTAAAATTTCATTTGTTTTTATAATAATAATTACCAAAATTTAATCATCCATGGCAAAGAAAAAAGACACACAAAACCAAAAAACAAAAGACTTAAAGCAGTATGAAAAAGATGCTGAAAATAAAGTGATGACAACCAATCAGGGGCTAAAAGTCAACGATACGAACAATTCTCTAAAATCAGGGGAAAGAGGTTCAACTTTATTAGAAGATTTTTTACTTCGAGAAAAAATTACTCACTTTGATCATGAGCGTATTCCTGAACGAATTGTTCATGCACGTGGAAGTGCTGCACATGGCTATTTTGAATTGTATAAAAGTATCGAAAAATATAGTAAAGCAGGTATATTTACGGATACCAAGCGTAAAACACCCGTTTTTACTCGCTTCTCAACCGTTGCGGGTTCCAAAGGATCGCCAGATTTAGCCCGCGATGTACGCGGATTTGCTGTAAAATTTTATACCGAAGAAGGTACATGGGACTTGGTTGGGAACAATATGCCCGTTTTCTTTATTCAAGACGCAATGAAATTTCCTGATCTGATACATGCTGTAAAACCCGAACCAAACAACGAAATTCCACAAGCCGCATCTGCGCATGATACATTCTATGATTTTGTATCTCGCACTACAGAAACACTTCATAATCATATTTGGGCAATGAGCGATCGTGCCATACCACGAAGTTTGCGAATGATGGAAGGTTTTGGGATTCATACATTCAGATTAATTAATGCTGAAGGTACATCGCATTTTGTAAAATTTCACTGGAAACCAACACTAGGTGTACATTCAGTAACATGGGATGAAGCAGTAAAAATAAATGGAGCGGATTCCGATTTTCATAGACGTGACTTATGGGATGCTATCGAAGCAGGTCATTATCCTGAATGGGAATTAGGGATTCAAGTTGTTCCAGATGAGGATGAACATAAATTTGAGTTTGACCTGTTAGATCCTACAAAACTAATTCCAGAAGAATTAGTACCTGTTGAAATTATAGGGAAAATGACACTAAACAGAAATCCTGAAAATTTCTTTGCCGAAACCGAACAAGTTGCATTTTTGCCAGGTCATATAGTTCCAGGAATCGATTTTACGAATGATCCGTTACTGCAAGGACGCTTATTTTCTTATAGAGACACACAACTATCTCGATTAGGAAGTCATAATTTTCATCAAATTCCAATAAATCGTCCAATAGCGAAATCATATAATAATCAACGTGACGGACACATGCAAATGGAGATTCCCAAAGGAAATACTGCCTATTTTCCAAATACTTTAGGTGGCGGTTGTCCATATATGGCAAAAATAGCAGATGGTGGATTTCATTCATACGAAGAACGCATTGATGCGAAAAAAATAAGAACCCGAAGTGAAAGCTTCAACGATCACTTTTCTCAACCTGCATTATTTTATAGAAGTCTTGCTGATTGGGAGAAAAAACATGTTGCTGACGCATATACATTTGAACTCGGAAAATGTAAACACACATATATCAAAGAACGTATGCTATGGTTGATATCTCAAATCGATAAAGATTTAGCAAAGCAAGTTGCCGAAGGCTTAGGTTTAAAAATCCCAAAGAAAATTGATGAGCCGATAAATCAAGCGCTCGGAGCTGATGCGAATGTAAAAAAGCATCAACCACCAAAAAAGAAAAACTATTTAGATAGTGATGGCGCACTAAGCCAAGCGAATACGAAATTTGATAGTATTGCTACTAGACAAATTGCTGTGTTGGTAGCAGATGGTTTTAGCATGAGTGACTTTAAAAAAACCAAAAAAGCTTTGGAAAAAGAAGGTGCCATGTTAAAACTTATCGCTCCACATGGAGGAACAATTACCTGTGATGAAAATATGGAACATGAGGTTGATGCTGCTATGATGACAACGGAAAGTGTATTGTTTGATGCAATATACATTCCAGGAGGAAAAAAATCTGTGAATGCATTAAAAAATGAAGCTAAATATAAAAAGTTTATCAATGAAGCTTTTAAGCATTGTAAAGCAATCTCCGCTGATAATGAGGGTGTTGATTTGATTGATGAAACATTTGTAGCAGATTATAAAGACGATGCCACAATCATCATTAATAAAAAGCCTAAGAATTTTATTAAGGCTATTTCAAAACATCGAAATTGGGACAGAATGGATATAGCTTCCAAAGTACCAGCATAATTTATTTCATTACTTCGGTGTCAAATAATTAAAGGTTCAGTAATTTTAACGAATACTGAACCTTATTTTTTTTGAATGTTTTAACTATAAAAACTTGGAAAAAACAATCTATCTAACAATTGAAAGTAAACATTTGGAGTTCGCAGAAGCTAGAGGTTTTGATAAAACTTACTGCCCTTCTGAAGTTGCTAGAGCTTTGTTTCCAGAGAATTGGCGTGAAAAAATGGATGATATCCGTTCCGTTGCCGATGATTTATTTATGGATAAAAAACTCATTGTTTCGCAATTTAGGAAAGACTTAGATAGCAAACCTAGTGAGGTAAAAGGACATATCAGATTAAGACGTGGACCAAATTTTGAATCATGAAAGTAATAATTTTGTAGGTTATAATTACGTTATATTGAATGTATGTAAATAAGTTTATCTAGTGTTAATATGCCTTGGATCACTTTGAATTGCTTGAAATTCAACTTTTTCAGCGATGATGGAGTAATATTCCATTTCTTCAATGACTTTCCCTGTAATTTTATAAATTCCTTTACTCAAAATAGGATACTTTTCAGATACATTTGGGAAATGTACGGTATCAAAAACGGTTCCTTCCCTATCGAGAAATGTACCGAAATGCATTAAACGTTTATCAGAAGTGGGAGTTCCTTTAGCCGTGATGAGTTTTCCATATATAACTATTTGTTTTTTATTATAGTTAGGAATGTCACGAGCGAGCAAATTATTTACAGTAGGTATTTGTAAAAGCTCAAAACGTGAAATTAATGGATATCCTAATAATTCTATTTGGTCATAAGCATCAATTAATTTATTGGTTTTGAAACTAGGCAATTCAAATGATTTCTGTTCAGGAACAAATAAAGTAGCTTCTAAAGCACACTTTTTAGACTTCTTTAATTTAAAATGAGCTTCCCAAGCAACTTCGTGTTTGTCTTTTCCAGTAAAACGAAATGCATCAAGTCGTATTAAAACCATGATTTGTTCCAAACTGATTAAAACCTTGTTTATGAAATCCTCTAATGATGTAAATAATCCAGTTTGCGTACGCGCTATTAGTATTTTTTCAATCGTTTTCACTTCCAATGATTTGATTGTCTTAAAACCTAAATAAAGCGTTTTATCTTTAATACAATAAATAGCATCGCTATTATTTACACAAGGAGGTTCTACAATTCCGCCACATTTAATATATTCATTTATATAAGTTTCTACATTATAAAATCCACCACCATTGTTCAGTACAGCAGTCATAAACTCTAACGGAAAATATTTCTTTAGATATAAGCTTTGATAACTTTCTACTGCATATGAGGCACTATGTCCTTTAGCAAACGCATATCCTGCAAAGGCTTTTATTTGATTCCATATTTCTAGGGTAAGTGAGTCTTGGTAACCTTTTTGTTTACAGTTATCAATAAATTTCTGTTCTATTGTAGTAAACTCATCTTTAGACCGAACTTTTCCTCGCATTCCACGTCGCAGTATATCGGCTTCCGCTAATGAAAGTCCCGCAAATTTATGGGCAACTTTCAAAACATCTTCTTGATATACCATAACACCATAAGTATCGTTTAAAATTTCAAGCATTACTGGATGTGCTTGTTTACAGCGTTCAAGATTTCTATGGCGTAAGATGAACTCATTTTTCATACCGCCATTTGAAACACCTGGGCGAATGATGGAACTCGCAGCAACTAAATTCAGGTAATCTTGTGTTTTTAATTTAGTCATTAATACACGCATGGCAGGACTCTCTACATAAAAAACCCCAACACAATTTCCTGTTTTTAGAAGTTCATTGATGTTGTCATCACTTGTAAATTGTTTGTAATTGTGTATATTTTTAATTTTTGCATTTGGCTGATTTTGCTGAATAATTTTAATTGCATCCTTAATTTTGGGAAGTCCCGTTTGGCTAAGAATATCAAATTTATGAATCCCGACACTTTCAGCAATATTCATATCTGATTGTATTGTTTGATAACCTTTTGGAGGCATGAAGGTTCCAACAAAGTAATGAATTGGCTTTTTGGTAATAATTATTCCACCTGCATGAACGCTTAAATGGTTTGGAAATCCATGAATAAGTTTTCCGTATTTGGTTATTAATTTGAAATATTGGTCGCTGTCTGTTTTGGAATTTACTTTTTTCCCTAGTAAGAAATCATCAATTTCGTTTTTTGGTAATCCAAAAACTTTTCCTAGTTCTCTTACTACTGCTTTGTACTGAAACGTTACATATGTTCCCATCAAAGCAGTATTTGGATAACGCTCAAATATATAACGCGTAATATCTTCACGATCTTCCCAAGCAAAATCGATATCAAAATCAGGTGGAGAACTTCGATATACATTAATGAATCTTTCAAAATATAAATCCAATTCAATAGGATCTACATTCGTTATTTTAAGAATATATGCGACTAAAGAGTTTGCACCGCTTCCACGACCTATATAAGGATAGTTATTGCGAATCGCATAATTTATAATATCATAATTTATAAGGAAATATGATACAAATTTCATTTTTTTAATTGCCTGCAATTCCTTTTTTAATCTTGCATGTAATTCTTCTGTTGGATTTGGAAAACGGGTTTCCAACAATCGATAACATTCAGATTTCAAAAAGTTGAAATCTTCCTCCTCACTATCGAAAAATATATCTTGATTCATATTTTGAGAATCCTCGTCAAATAAAAAGTTCACACTACAACTTTTCAGTAAATTGATAGTATTCTCAATCGCTGTTGGAAATTCTTCAAAGGCTTTTAATAATTCAGATACGGGAAGCATTTGATGACTTTTACAACCTTGTTCATCAATACGTAGTTTGCTTAATAGTGTATTTAAATCAATAGCTCGTAACAATCGATGTGCATTATAACCTGATTGGCTAGTAAAAGTAACTGTTTGCTGTACCACGAGTTTTTGTGTATAGGTACTTATTTTGGAAAATCGTAATCGATTGATTTCTTTTGGTGCAACTCCTATATACTCATTTGGTTTTAGATTTATATATTTCAACTCTTGCACTTTCCGAAATGGATAAATTACAATTGTATCTTCAAGCGTTGGAGCATTTAAAGGAAAGTCCATATCATTATGAAGATGTTTTGATATAAATTCGTTAATTCGCTGATAACCCAGATTTGACTGTGCCAACAGCACATATAGCTGTTCCACTCCATTTCGGATATCGCTACCGATAATAGGATGAATTTTTTCATTTTTTACTTCTCTTAGAAAATCCAAACATGCGGTTGTACTATTTATATCCGTAATTGCTAGATATTTAGAACCATGCATTTTTGCAAGTTCTATAAGTGTTTTGATGTTTAGCGTTCCATAACGAAGCGAATAGTATGTATGACAATTGAGATACATGATTATTGTTTCCTCCTAGCTAAAACTATGGGCGGTTCGCCATTGAAAGGGTTTCTATTGCTACGGATTGATTTTGAGTCCATTGCAGAAGCGCGCATTATTGCTGATGCTCCAAATCTGTTTCGAATAGTATCCATAGAAGAATATAAATTGAGTAACGACTCATTATCATCAAATAAATCGATTTGATGACAACCTTTGACAAGATGCGAAGCTTTCACACCGATCAAACGTACTAGTATTCTTCGATTGTAAAGTGTTTTAAAAAGATCGAGTATCGTACTAATTATTTTATCATCAGAACTTGTATAGGCTATACGTTTTTGCTTGGAATATGTTTTATGATCAGAATATTTTATTTTTAGTGTAATACAAGCGGTCAAACGATCATCCATGCGAAGTTGGTATGCAATTTTCTCTGCCATAGCAATTAAAGACTCTTTCATTTTTAAGACATCTGTGGTATCTTTCTCGTAAGTTCTTTCAGTTGAAATTGATTTTCTCTCTGTATATGGTACTACGGGAGTATTGTCTATTCCTTGGGCTCGTCTCCAAATAGTTTCTCCATTTTTGCCCAAAACAGATTTCATTACATCCAATGGCATTTCTTGTAGTTTCCGTATTTTATAAATACCTAAATTTTGTAGTGTTTGTGATGTACTATTCCCAACCATCGGGATTTTACGAATAGACAATGGGGCTAGAAAAGGTTTTTCATAGCCATAGTCAATTTTCAGTTCGTTATTGGGTTTGGCTTCGCCAGTTGCCACTTTGGAGACTACTTTATTTTGTGACAACCCAAAAGATATTGGGAGTCCAGTTTCATTAATTATTCTTGTTCTTAATTCTTTAGCATATTTATAATTACCGAAGAACTTGTCCATGCCTGATAAATCGACATAAAATTCATCAATACTTGTTTTTTCAAATAGGGGAACTTCATCACGTATGACATCTGTAACGAGGTTAGAATAGCTACTATATATACCTGAGTCTCCTTTAATACATATCGCTTCAGGACACATAGCACGTGCCATTTTCATTGACATTCCCGAATAAATCCCGTACGCTCTGGTTTCATAACTTGACGCTGCAACTACGCCTCTGTCTGATAATCCGCCAACAAGTAGGGGCTTGTTTTTTAGACTACTATCTCTTAATCGTTCACATGATACAAAGAAAGCATCCAAATCTAAATGCAGAATACTTTTTTCCATGCAACAAAATTAACTAATATTTGTAGTAATATTTGCTTCTATTTGTAGCATTAGTGCTTTTTTATTAACAAATTAGTGGCGTTTTGGAATTTCTTAAGATCAATCTTACAAGTTAGTTATATAAATTTATTCGAATCTGATAGAATAATCTTATAGCGCATGTATACTAGGAAAATGATCTATTAATTCTCCTTTTTAATTTTATTGATTGCTCTAGTCCATTTTTTGAATATTTCTATGGGCTTATCGTACGAGTGATCTTTGAATTCCCAAGGAATAAGTACCTGCATATCGTTTAAATTTTTAATTTCAGGTATCCATTTTCTAATAAATTCTTGTGCTTTGTATTTGTTTGCTTGATTAATGGGATTTGTATACCAAATTTCATATGCTTGCACGTGCCAATTCATCCAATTTGAAGCAACATCATAATCGATGAGCTTAGATTCAAAATATGATGCTCCCCAAGTCCAATCAATTTTGTAGTCATGTATCAAGAAACTAGCACAATTTACACGTCCCCGATTACTCATAAATCCTGTTTGGTTTAATTGGCGCATATGCGCATCTATGAATGGAATTCCAGTTGTACCATTACACCATCTTTTAAATAATTTGTTATCATTTTCAAATTCCAATTTCTTTTTTGAATAACCTTCCGTTTGATAAACGGCATTTTGCATCCGCATTAACTTAAATGTAAAATAATCACGCCAAACAACTTCGAATATCATCCACCAAGTACTTTGGTTTTTTTTAATTATATTTTCATATTGTTTTACAGCTTCGTATATAGTTCGTGGCGATAAGCATCCCAATGCCATGTATGGAGAAAATTTCGAGCTATAATCCATTCCTAAAGATCGATTCCGTGTCCAACGATATGAGGTCAGTTGTTGAGTTTCAAAAAGATATGAATTTAATCTTTTTAATGCTTCGGTTTCGCCACCTAGCATAAAGGTTCTCTCAAAATTTTTTTCAGAAGTAAATCCTAAATCTTCTAGATTTGGCAGTTCTCCCCAATCTATACTTTCATTGGTATCAATTTTAATATAATCAGGTGTTGGTATTGTTTTACGAACTTCTGTATTTTTAGTAGTATTTATTCGATAAGCTTTTGAGGTCAGCGGAATTTTGTCAATACTATATGGAATATCATTCAAGTGATACAGTGTTCTTCCACAATATAAATGAAACTCACATTGATTAGCTAACTAATTTCTGATGTTTTTCAGAAGTTGGCACTCTTCGGTTGCAAATTCTTGCTCTGCATAGATTTCATTACATTGCAATGATTGTGCAAGTTTCGGAATTATTTCAACTGCGTTTCCAGTCCTAACTAGTAAATTCCCTGAAATAGATTTCAAATTTTCTCTTAAATTTTCTACCGATTGCTTTATGAAATCAAATCCTACTTGATCAGTTTTGGGAAAACCTAGATCCAAATTGCGATAGCGTTCCGTATCGAATATATATACAGGAATTATATTTTTACCTGTTTCGATTGCTTTTTGTAACGCTTCGTTATCGTGCAGTCGTAAGTCGTTTTTAAACCAGAGTAAGATCGTATCCATTTTACATTTTTGTGTTGATTGCTTGGGAATTCTATATATCTTTTATCAAAAAAAGTCTAACATGTATCTATGTCAGACTTTATATATATTTATATAAACTGTTTTATTCCGTAAAATTAACCATCCAGCTTATGCCGAATTTATCCGTACATCTACCATAATGCCCCCATTCTCTTTCTCTGAAATCATGATGTACGATTCCATCACTCGAAAGTGAATCAAAAACAGTTTCTGATTGAGATAAATTATCACAATCAATACTCATATGCACCTGATTCCCGTGATTTAAAGGTGTATCTGGAGAAGCATCATACGCCATAAAATGAATTCCTTTTCCTTTTAATTCTGCGTGTTGAAGATTTTTTCTGTAAGAAGCAGGAACATCCATTTTTTTATCTTCATAGGTAATTCTATTGATGACCTGAGCATCGAATAAATTACTGTAAAAATTTAGAGCTTCTTGACAATTTCCCTTAAATGCTAAATATGCTTGTATTTTCATGATTATATATTTATTGATTATTAATTATAAAATTATATAATCTCACAACTCTACTTTAACTCATTTAATAGTTATTGTAGCTCGATCAGATAGGTGAAAAATGTTATTTTTTTATGATTCATCGATGTTAGAATCAATACTCAATTATTATACTAATAGAGTCAATTTTATTATTTATTAAGCTAAAAACAACTCTGCATTCAAAGTAATTTTACGTATATCAATAACAATTTTAAAAAACAGAACCATGAAAAAAGAAAATGCTTATAATGACAACTTACGAGAAATCTTAGAGAAAACCATTGACGCACAAAAAGGTTTCAATACTGCAAAAGAGAATACTGACAATGTAAGATTAAAAAATTATTTTTCTGCAAGAGCAACCGAAAAGCAACACTTTATTTCAGAATTGAAAGACGAAATGACAAAATGCGGTTGTGATTTTAATGATGTAGATGGAACTTTTACTGGAACTATTCATAGGGGATGGATGGATTTTAAAGCACTCCTTTCTATAAATGATGCAGAATCAATGATAGAGGAAGCGATACGAGGAGAAGAATCAGCTTTGGAAGAATACAACGAGATTTTGAATAAAGGAATATTACCAATTAGTTTAAGAAATGTATTATTAGATCAAAAAGTTAAGATTCAGTCTGGAATAAATAATCTGGATATTTTGGAAGACTCAATATAGTCCAAAGAATATGAATTCTGAAAGTCCTCTAATGAGGGCTTTTTTTTTGATTATTACTAAAGGGAATTTCATTTGTTGTTACACAAAGTAAATATATAGAAATCAATGTGCCGACTATTACATGATAAACAATATTCATTGATGCAAAAACATTTCTTCTTAGTAAGCTAGAAGTTATTATTCGATTGTATACATAAGTTTAAAAATTTCCTTGACATGATTTTAATTAAATATAGTTAAAACTAAAATGTTAGATGTTATTAAACAGTATTTTGACAATGCGTATTTCATGGCTGGTATTCATCAGGTTCAAGAATTAACTACAGCACTTGCGCTTATGACAATGAAAGATAATGGTAAAGCGGTTATCGTATTAAATACACATATCGAATTTGATGAACAAGGTAGAATAAAATACAAAAGAGCATTTTTAAACTGGCTTTACAAACATTATCATGTACGTGATATCATCAACCTAGATTCTACAATCGTCACGAAAGATAAAAATAAGAAACAGAAAAAAATGTTGATTCTAGTTAATGGACGAAAAACAAAACCAACCTATAATACGCCCACAAAAGAAAACCAACCACACCTAGCCGATGTGATTGTTTCATTTTATGAGCTTTGGGAGCGATTTAAAGAAAATAAAATTCCTATGATCGAAATTATGATAAAACAGCTTAAAATTGCTAAAAGGCAATATGAAAAGTAAAGCTTATGTTTACTTCAAGTCAAAATTTCTAAAATCGAACTTTTTGATGGAAGATTTGATGTCTATCGGTTTATTTATAGATGAACAAAAATTTGAACGATGTTAATAACTAGAAACAACGTTTATAAAATCTTTTCAACGCTCATGAATTATACTCAATTAAAGAAACAAAACCTCCGTATATTCCTAGTATTTGGAGTAATAACAGGAAGTTTTAATGAAAGTAACGGATATTTTTTATAGAAATGAGTATTGGTATGCAGTTGAAATTGATAAAACAGACAATAGAATTGAACTTATCAAGACTTATACGTATTCAAAATGGTATCATAAGTATAAAAAATGGCTATTTCCTAAAAATGAAGCTTCAAGAACCTTCTTAAAGTCCATTGCAAGACAACCAAAAAAAGAAGTAACATTCATCATTCTCAAAGGAAATAGACTCCGCATCACTTGTCATCCTACTCAGGAAGGGATTAAATTTATCAAATCACTTAGTTATTACTATTATAATTCAGATTATAAACATTGGACAATTCCCTTTACAGAAACTAATACTGATGCATTGGAGTCAATACTAAAAAAACAATACAAGATCAATTACATTGATAAGAGAGAAAAAAGAGCTAAGAAGCCATATAAAACTAAACTATTAACAGAACACCATAGAGATTGTCCTGATATTGTAATTGATAAATTAAAAGCATTACGTTACAGTGAATCAACTATCAAAATTTACATAAGTTTTCTATCAATTTTTTTTACATATCACTATGCTTATCAGCCTCAGGAAATTACTAATGAAATGATTAGAGCATACATGCGCTATTTAGTTCAAGAAAGGGAAATTAGTGAATCATATCAAAATCAAATGATTAATGCCATAAAGTTTTATTATGAAAAGGTATTAGGAGGAAAACAACAAACTTATTTTATAGATCGCCCAAAAAAAAGTAAGCCTTTACCGATTGTACTATCACAAAAAGAGACCATTCAATTACTTAAGTCAGTTTCTAACTTAAAACACAAAACTATTTTAACTGTAATTTACAGTTGTGGTCTCAGAATTAGTGAACTCATAAACTTAAAATTATCATCTATTTATTTAGAAGAAAATAAAATACATATTATAGCAGGCAGAGGAAAAAAAGATCGTTATGTGACTTTAGCCGAAAGAACTAAGAAACTCATAGAAATTTATACTAAAAAATATGCTCCAGAACAATATCTAATTGAAGGACAAAAAGGAGGGAAATATACAGCATCAAGTATTCAAAAATTTATAAAGAAATATTGTAACGAAGCAGGTCTTACAAAAAATGTAACTCCTCATACACTCAGACATAGTTTTGCAACTCATTTATTAGAAAAAGGCATCAGCTTGCGATACATACAATACATATTAGGTCATCAAAATTCAAAAACAACCGAAATCTATACACATATTACGCAAACAGGTATTGAAAATATTAAAAACCCTTTGGATGATTTTGACTTTGAGTAAGAAAGTTGTAGTTTTAAACATAACTAAATTACGAAAAAAAATAGGTTTGGTTATAATAGAAATATACCGAATTCGGTATATACATACGTTGTGTGTAATTAAAACAAGCCAATGAAATCTAAGGTTTTTATCATATTTTTTCTTCTTTGTTGTTTAAGTTGTAAAACGACATTTGAAAACTTTAATAAAAAATCAGATAGAAAAAAGCAGGAATTTGTACGTGAGAACTTAAATGAATTTGGTGGTTCTGACCTTTGGAATTTTATATATCAATTGCAAAAAGAAAACGTTGACTTATCAATCTACAATGACCTTTTCAAAGAAAAATTAGAAAAAGTGGAGTTTGCATTTGACTTTTATGTTTTATCGGATTTACTTTCTCAGAACACTGAAAATAATGCTTATTTGACAAAAACCATTAATGACAAAATTGAATTATGGGACTCTGGAAATTGGTCTGAAAAAATGTGGAAATTGATTTCGGATAATGGTTTTACTATTTCAAAACCAAATTACTATTCTGTAAGAGACGGAAATAAAACATATAAGTTCTCTGAATTTATGACTGATAAAATAAATAATAGTCAGCTTGGTAGAAACCCATTACTAACTGTTGATTTTGATGTTGTTTTCTACGAAAAAGGAAAATTATCTCAAACTGTTGACACTTTGAGAATAAAACAAATTGATTACATTCGGATATCAGAATCAATCAAATTATTCGGAAATAGAGGAAAAGACGGAATGATTAAAATATTGACAAAATAACTACACACAACAATGGCTATAAGTAATTGCTTGTTCTCGCCTACTTTGGAAATTTCTGCGGAATTTACAACTTGGTGTGTACTTGCAAAGTTTCGTGCAAACCCGCGCAACTACTCATAGCCGAGACCGTTACCATACATACCAAATGAACATCTTCGGATTTAATAAAAAACAGGAATATTCATCGAAAGATATCTTAAAGCAACTAGACCAGTGTGCTGAGGATTATACATTTCCAATGTTGGATAATGGATATGTTTACCCTATTCATTCTAAATTGATTGGATATCGAGACGAAAAACGTTGGGTTTTAATAATCGAAGTATTCGGATTTAACTATCGTGGTGGTGGACACGACGGGATTAGTAATTGTTTGCACATTTTTGGAAACTGCATTAATACCAATCCTGGAACTGACAATTCAAATTTCTTAAACATTACAGATAATAGTTCTGATTTCTCAACTTTCGATGAGGAATATCTTGAAAGTTTAAATCCAGATGCCAAAAGTATGATGTTAAGAGAAAACGAAATTATAATTAATCATAATCGAGAATTTTATCTTACAAAAGGAATTGAACTTGAAGAGGAAGATAAAATTTTCATTTGGGAGTTTTTAAGAGGTTTAGAACCTGAATACAATAAAGATTTTGAAGCAACTGAAAAAGAAATCAGAGACCGAATACCTACTGACTTACCAAAGATTATAGAACTAACGGAATGGAATCACCCTGACTGTGCTGATTCGGAACTTCCGAGCAAAAATGAAACTTTTAAGCAAATAGCAAAGGTTTTAGAAACTGGACAAAAGGAATTTTATAAACCGACTAAAAAGCCAAATAATCATTGGAAAAATTGGCCTGATGGTGGGACATTGTAGAAAAATACGTATGGTAACACGGTGTATAAAACATAGCTAATAAGTGCTTAACCTAAAGGTTTTGTATATTTATAAAGTCCGCCAAATTTTTAATTTGGCTTTTAAATCTAAGAAGTTAAATCAAAATATAAAAAAATTGGCTCAGTGATAAACCCAAAATATAGTACCTTTTAACACGCTACGTTTCATACACTGAGCCGTTGGCAACAAGCTAAAGAAACATTCTGCATATGATTAAAATTTATTTCGATTGGAACGTTTTGTCACAAATTAAAAATGGAAAGCACAGCGAGCTAAAAGAAATAATATCTGATAATGACAAACTGTTTATCCCATTTTCCACATCACACATTGGAGATATTTTCTCAAGTTTTAAAGACACAGAAGAACAAAATAATTATATCAAATCTGATTTAAGTTTCATTTCTGAAATCACAAAAAACAAGTGCCTAATGAATACGGGCAAAGAGGTTGTTTTAGATTTCTATCCACCAGAAGAACTTTTTCAACAGAGAATTGACGAGAAGGATTTATTTAAAGATATCAGTTTAGACGGATTAATGAACGTCTTTGAACAAGACGAATTGACCAAACCAATTGGAAAAGCCCTGATTAGTCTACTAAAAGCAATCCCACTAGAGGAATCATTTAAACAAGCATTTGAAAATCCTGAAAGTGCCAAACAGATGGAACAGATGTTTCCTGGATTAAGTAAAAACCCAACTATGGAAGGTTTTTTTCAAAGTTTCAGTAAAATGAACTTAAACTTGAATGAATCTGATAGTTATAAAGATTTAAGGAAAACAGTTCAAAGTGGAACTGGTATTAATCGAGATAGAATTTACAATTCAAAAAATCCATATAAAATTATTGATGATAAATATAAAAAGTTAGGTGTTGCACCTGACCAATATATTGATAATACAAAAAATGCGCCTGAATGGTTTAACGAAATTACCAACGAATACATTTTACTTGATATGCACGGCTTTCAAGAAGATAAAATCAATATTGGTAAAGGGAGAAAAGAGACATTTAAAAACACAACAGAAGATGCATTTCATTCAGCTTTTGCTTCAACTTGTAATTTCTATGTAATTAATGATAATAAATCATTTCTGAAAACAAAAGCTATCTACAAGAAATTAAACATTAATACTATAGTCTTAAAGCCATCTGAATTTGTTGAATACTATAAAAACTATCTTCAAATAAATAACCCTATTTTAAATTTCAGAATACCCTTTGAAATAATTAAATCGGAAGAATATTATGAGGAAATTATGGACGATGCTGTTTTACGGACTTACTTTGTTCCTTTCTTTTTCTTTGGTTTCTTTAATAAAATAATGGTTTTATTACCAAATGACAATAGTAGTTCAATTATATTATTAAGTCAAAATGGACCTAGTAATCATCGTGCTTACTCAATGGAAATTCAAAGACTATACAAAGAATTAAATAGTATATTGGGAGACGATATAGATAATTTGGGAGAAATAAAAGAAGTGGAATTTAAACAAGACGAATGGATAGGTCGTAAATGGAAAATTGAAGATTTTACGTTTCGATTAACAAGACCAAATGGACATTTTCAACTATATTTTGACCAGTTAGAAACAAGCGAAAAGCCAGTTGCCAACAATGTATAAAAAAAATAGGGCAAGAAGTACTTAATCGAAAGGTCTGTGTGTATTTGCCAAGTCGCCAAATTTTTAAATTTGGTATAATTAAAAAGAGAAAAGATAATTAACAAAATTTAAAAATTCGGCTTTAGCTTAATCCGAAAAGTATCGCTTACAACTGCTCTACTTTTCTTATACTAGACCGTTGTAAGTAATTCGAAAAAGCTTTTGAAAAAAATATTAATACTTCTAATTGGAATTCAATATTGTGCATTCGGACAGGACTTTTCGAAGCTTAAATCCGAATTAAATACCAAATTCCCTAACGATTCAATAGTAGGAGACAATGTTTGGGCTTTTTATGAAGAAATTGCTAATATTAAGGAAATTGATAAAAGTATTATAAAAAAATATCTAAATGGCTCAAATATTTATCAAGTAACATTAACCAATTATTTAGGCTATCATATAGAAGATGCTGACTGTTTGGTAATTTTCAACAATAAAACATCTGAATTAGAATTAATTCCACCAATTTGGTTTGACCGATCAATGAATGACTTTTTCTCTAAGTTTTTTGGTAAAAAGTTTGAATCGAAATCCGAACTTCAAAAATTCATATCTCAAATGCAAGACTTGATGTTGACGGGATCTGTTCGAAAAAACTTTGAAAACACTAAGTTTGAATCTAATAAAATTTCTTTTGATTTGATCGAAACCAGAAAATCTAAAAAGAAAGTTTGGAGGAAAATGGAAATTGAAATTAAGGATAACGTAATGATTGACTTTATAAAAGAGAAATAAAAACTACTTACAACAATTTGTATATTACATATGCCGCCTTCAGCAGGCAAACGCAACATACAAGAGACGTAATATATAATTCAAAAAAGAATCGGAGACATCCGTTAGAAAAAGAGATTATTGGAATGATTTTATGTAGTTTTTAAAATCGTACAGATTTTCATTTAAGTTTTTGTCAGTTACACTGTGAAAGACAGTTCTTTCAAACATTGTTAATGTACTCAAAAACTTCAATTAAGGTAGTTGATTTATTTCACAAAATCAACTCCTTATAAAAAAACTATAAAATCTAACATTGTAAATAGTAAAAAAAGACACGCCTTATACAAACATAAATCGCATTTTTTTTACTATTTCAAACGGTTTTTGATGCTCATTTCGGCTCTTTTTTAAACACCTGTTTTTTTGCTTAAATTTAAGTTGTAATTTAGTTCTATTAAGAACGCAAATAAACATATATATAACAATAGAATAAATTTGCATTAAAACGCAACTTATTCTTATCGTTAGCCACAAGCTGAAAAAAAACTGAGATAATATTAATTGTACGATGTTTAGTGAAATAGTAGAACTTATTAGGCAAGCAATAGAAATTTCTGATGAAGAAGCAAAAATAGTTGAAGATTGTATTCCAATTAAGCCTTTTGAGAAAGGCACAATACTGTTAAGAGAAGGGCAAATATCAAAAGAGTCCTATCAAAATTTATCTGGATTAGTTCGCAAGTATTATATCATTGATGGTAATGAAGTAACGACTAACTTTTACGAAGAAGGCACATCAATTGCTTCTTTTACTAGTCTGCATCAAAAAACACCTGCAAAACACTATTTTGAATGTATAGAAGATTGTCGGCTTGCAATTTTGAATAAGAATAAAGAAAAGGAACTCATTGAAAAAGTACCCAAATATGAAACTTTATGTAGAACTTCTGTTGAAGAGAATTTAGGAAAACAACAAGATTCTCTAGCTGATTATTTAATTTCTTCACCCGAGCAACGATATTTAAGTTTACTAAATGATAAACCAAAACTTTTAAATAGAGTTCCACTTTATTATTTAGCAAGTTACATTGGTGTGAAACCAGAATCCTTAAGTAGGATAAGGAAGCGAGTTCTAAAAAGATAGTATTTTGAATATTAATAAGTTAAATATAACAGTATCTTGCAAGATATAAGCTTCCTAAAATTATTAATAGGTTAATTATATAAATTGTAATACTTGAGTATTTTGAATATTTAATGTTTTGATGCTTTGAAATTACAACTATCGCACTCATAATAAAAAACCAAAGTGAGAAGAAAAAAGATAGTTTTTTGTATATAATGAGACCAACCAAATCGTGTATAAAACCTGAAAAACAAAAAGTTAAGACTACAGCTAAATACGGATAACATATTTTTTTTAATGGTTTATAGATATGTTTATTGAGGTAATAGTTCCATATAGGATTCCAATGTACCCAAAACAAATCAAAAGAATTTGCACCTAAAGACCTTTTTAGCATATTCCATAAAGAATTCTTATGTCCAAGTGGAACACCGTTTCGTCTTTTTACATAATTATTTAAAGATATCATACACTAAAGGTTTTTCGTGAAAAACCTTTAACCAATAACCAAATCGTGAAAGATAATTCACCTATTACACCAGTTAAAACCACAATTGTTTCTAAATAAGATTTATAATCTCTGTAACTGGCTAAATATAATTTGGAGAATCCATCAATAGCATATCCAAAAGCAGCAAGAATTAATAGAAATCCTATGATTTTAGGTATATAACTTGATTTTATAGCTAATAAACCAAGTAATAGCAAATGGATACCAAAAAAGAGCAGTCCAATCGTCCAAAGCTTATCGAAATTAGATAGTAAATAAATGACACTATTTTGTAATTCTTCCGAATTTATTGCTTGAGATGTAATTTTATAAACCTCAATTAATTTAGCTAAAGCAATTATAAAAAATAAGGCGTGTAACCCTCTGAAAATAGAAGCGATATATGACAATACTTTTTGAGTTGGTTTTGTAATTTTAAATAAGGCCCATATCAAAAATATATCTGAAATCAGCATCACTAAAAACCCAATCAACCCTTGTCTAAATTGAATAGAATTATTAATAATATTCAAGGTTGTTTGTTCACTACTATTTAAATCTATAAGAGATTCCAGTATTGCAAAATTTGCATAAAAACCAGAAATAAAAATTAAGAGGTAAGCAATACCTGAAACTTTAGCAAATGTTTTCATAGTGTTGTATTTTAAATTATTCTACAAAACTATGATGAGTTAGAAGGTTATAAATTGACTTTGGTTAAGAAGTGAAATTAATAAGAAAACGCATTACTTAACCAAAGTCAATTTTTAAAAGACAATCATTACTAACCTTTGCAACTCATTAATTTCTAAAATATGAAACCATTAATCATACTTTTATCAAGTTTTCTAATTTCCTTGATTGTTATAAAAATTACAAACAAGGAATATGATTTTGCTCTATTAGGAAGAATTGCAATGTCAATAATGCTGTTGTTTACAGCAATTGGGCATTTTGCTTTTACAAAAGGAATGTCGATGATGATACCTAATTTTGTTCCTTATAAAGAGACATTTGTTCATCTAACTGGAATATTTGAAATTTTACTTGCAATAGGTCTTCTTATTCCTCGATTGAAATACATATCAGGTTGGACTCTAATTATTTTTCTTTTGTTAATGTTACCTGCCAATATTTATGCTTCAATACATAATATAAACTATCAAAAAGGAACATTTGACGGAAATGGTCTAGCCTATTTGTGGTTTAGAATTCCTCTACAATTTCTTTTTATCACCTGGGCTTATTTTAGCGCAATCCGAATTAATTAAAGAAAAAAGCCAGTGGCTAACACCGTATATAAAAAATAGTGGCTTAAGTGCTTAATTTAAAGTTGGTTTTGTAAATTTATTGTCAATTACAAACCGAAAATTTAGTGCGTAAAAACCCACTACTTTTCATATACAATACCGTTGGCATTCATTTATGAAAATCAGAACTATCATTTTAACATTGGGAATTTTAATCGGACTAATAAGCTGTGCGAAAAAAAATTATGTGGTGTGCGGACTTGGTTCAGATATGAATTTGATAACATTAGACAGCAAAATAATTGAACTGAAAAGAATCGGAATTGCGGACACAACTCTTGCCAGTATTTCTGGAAAAATTTATGCAAAGTCGATTAATAAAAATGATACTCTGACCGATAATTTTGCTTTTACGAATGTTTGGGTAAGAGACTTAAAAACTGACTCTTTAATCGGAACTACATCTGACTCGAAAGGTGAATTTCAATTTACGATTCCTGCATCTGAATATGATTTACAAGTGCAATTTATTGGATTTAATAATCTTAAGATTAAGAACGTAAAAGTCGGAACTGGAGATATTATAAGCTTTTCAGCAATTCTCGGTCAAGGAGATGGAACAACTGAATATAAATGGAATCAAGCGGAGTTCTATAATAACACGAATAAATAAAAACGAAATGCCAACACCGTGTATAATTAATTGCTTGGTCACTGCCGACTTACGAACATTCCTGCGGAATATTCTATCTGTGATTTATTTGCTAAATTAGTTGCTTAACCACGCAACTAACCATACACAATCACGTTGTAGGTAATACAACACAAGCACAGAAAACACCTTTATAAAATGGAAGATTTATCTAGTAATGAAATATTTCTTGACATATTAGATAATTTCACAATAGAAGCCGAGAACTCGATAGAAACAGAAAAACTTGCTGAAGAATTAAAAAAAATAGACAAAATAGATTTTAATAATTTTGACAATGTTGAAAAACGAGCAAAATTATTTTTAAAAATATCTGAATCACTATACCAATCTTCTAAAATATCGATAAATGAGTTTTTCTATTACCAAAACCACGCTATTGAAGGTCTGATGTTTGAGTCAAGGTTTTCTAAAGGACATTACAATTCAGAATTACAACCAATAGAAGATGAAATAGATAAAGTTAAAGAAAAACACAATCTTAAGTCTGATGAGTATTGGTTAATAGACGAAGCACCATCTGAATATCAAATCCTAAATGAACAATACGAAAAAGTACTAGATAATAAAATCGAAAAATTATTCAGAGAATTTGCTTCGGCAAAAGCATTAGCATCTTTTTTAAATGAAAAAAAAATATTCAAAGAGATTGTTGAAATCGGTCGAAAATCAGTTTTTGTAAAAGATGAAACTGATAGACTTACCGAATTAAATAAAATATATAAAAAAGAAGCTGATTTAAGTGAAAGTGCGAAAGCATTTTTATCAGCCAGTATATTGCTTGGTTCTATAATTGAAACAAAAATGATAATAAAGTGTTTAGAAAACCTAGATAAAGTTAAAGCTGTTGTCCGAGAAATTAAATCTAATAAAGAAAAAATAAATATTAAGTCTAATAAACCAACTGATTGGAATTTAAACGCTTTAATAGAAGTATCTAAAAAATGTAATTGGCTACCAAATATTGAGACAGAAAAGTTTGTTTTTTCAACTGAGAATATATGTCATTTTATAAGAAATATTAGGAATTTGGTTCATCCTGGTAATCATATAAAGAAAGCAAGTAGCTTAACATTAAGTGAAAATAATTTCAAAAAAATTAAAAATTCTTATGAATTAATTTGCTTGACATTAAACAGAACTTAAAATAAAGTACTACCTACAACACTATATATAACAAATAGGGCCATTAGTGTTTAACCGAAAGGTTGTTGTCTATTTGCGAAGTCGCCAAATCTTTTGATTTGGTATTAAAAGAGAAAAAATAAAACAAAATGCAAAAGATTTGGCTTGTGGCTTAACCGAAAATAATTGCTTATTTTCTGCCCAACTTGCCATATATTTAACGTTAGCAAACATTAACAAAAATGATAAAAAAGATAATTCAAATCAAAAATGTTGGTAGATATAAAAATTATAATGCCGATAATACATTTAGTGAATTATCCAAGAACACTGTCATTTACGGAAATAATGGAAATGGAAAGACTACTCTATCTTTAATTCTAAAGTCTTTGCGAGGTAACAATGACCTAATAAAAAAGAAACAAACATTCGGAACAGAAGAAGAACAAAAAATTAAAATATTAAGTGATGAAGGAATTATTCAATTCAAAGATGGGAAATGGAATAAATCCAACAAAAATATTGAGGTTTTCGATATTCACTACGTTGAAGATAACTTAATAACAGGTTCTCTTTTACCTGATTCAAGCAGGTCTAACTTATTTGAAATAGTTGTTGGAGAACAAGGCATTAAATTAAAAAAAGAAGCTCTCAGTTTAATTCAAGAACAAAAAACATTTCAAAAAAAAAGAAAATCATTAAATAATAAATTGAAATTTAAAAAGAATGAACTTACAGATGATGATATTTCTGAAATAAAAATTCAATTAAATTTCATCAAAGAGGAAGTAAAAAAAAGAGGCCTTAAAATAAGAGAACTGAACAAAAAGATTGGAGAATCCACGAAAGATATATTCAGTAAGCATATTGAAGAAATTAATAAGCAATTACTTTTTTTTACACCATATCTACAAATAAAAAAATTTACAGGCAACAACAGACATGGAAAACAACTTCTCTCTTACTACCTTAATGTTAGTGGCTTCAGCGTTGGCTTTGAAAGGGATAAAAAACCCTACTCTTCGGTAAAATATACACTAAGCGAAGGGGATAAAAGCGCCTTAGCATTTTCATTTTTCTTAGCTAAACTAAATATCTCTGGTAATCTTGAAAAAAAATAATCATTTTTGACGACCCTATTTCAAGTTTTGACTACGCAAGAAGAAATGCTACAATAAATCATTTAAAAAGACTTGGAGAAAAATGTAATCAAATTATTGTATTAATACATGATATTAATTTCGCAAAAACTTTGAGCAGTAGGTTTGGTAGCAAGAATGTACTGAATCTAAAAATAGTTAAATCAAAAGATTCAAGTGTCATTACAAAACAAGATATAGAGGAAGAAACCCTTTCAGGAATATTTAAAGATATTAGTATCTTAAAAAACTATATCGAAAATGGAGTTGATTCAAATCTTCAGAAAAGAGATGTTATTAGGTGTATTCGTCCAATAATTGAAGGTATAATCAGAATTAAGTTTTTCACGCACATTAAACATAATGAATGGTTAGGAGATGCTATCAAGAAAATTAGAGAATCTTCTGAGACAGATGAGATGTATAGGCTAAAACCAGTTTTAGATGAATTAATTGACATTAATGATTATTCCAAATCCTTTCATCATAGTGACCCAACCAATCCATGGGGAGATTTAATCAATGACGAAGAATTAAAGATATATGTTAATATGACATTAAACCTAATTCAAAAAATATAAAAAACGTTTGCTAACAATGGTAACCGTTGCACAAGTCAATAATTTTACAAAAATCGACTAATTTTCAGCTCTTTTAAGGATATCTTTCTTTCGATACTTGTTATGGAATCCTAAAATTTAGAGTTCTTAAAATCCAGTTACAGTTGCCAAATAGTGACTTTATTTTAAAAATGACTAGAGCAAGTGATTTTGCTCCACTTTTTGCTGTTTTTGTAACAAATTTCAGGTACTTCTTCAAGTTATAAGCAATGGCTGCCATATGCATGACTTTGTTAGCTTGTTCAATTCCTAATGTATTGATTTTTCTGAGTCCCATATATTCCTTTA
>NZ_LBMG01000060.1 GCF_001005315.1 Kordia jejudonensis | reverse complement strand
GTTTTCCATTCCTAAGCTTCGAAGATCGTTTGAGTTACACGACACAATTACTAATTTCAAGACGTTTCAATAACAACTTTTCATTTGAATTAGCGCCATCATATGTTCGTCAAAACCTAACGTTAGAAGCGAATCAGAAACACGATCAATTTGCCATGGGCGCAGGCGGACGTTTAAAAGTGAGTAAGCGAATGTCGATCAACTTAGATTATGTGTACAATTTCAGCAGAGCAGACAACACGGCATTCAGAAATCCATTAACGATCGGAGTCGATATTGAAACTGGCGGACACGTATTTCAATTGCTATTCTCCAACGCACAATCAACCAATGAGCCAGGCTTTTTAAGCTATGCGGAAGGCGATTGGGGAGACGGAGATATCTTTTTCGGATTCAATATTGTACGTGTATTCTAAAAAAAACACTACATACAAATAAAACATGCAAAACAAGCCATAACAAAAATAAGGCTTTCAAAATGCCATTGAAAGCCTGTTTTGTATGTGATGTAAGTAAGAAAAACTTCATAAACGGCAAATAAAAACTACGTAAAAACGCCTATTGTCATTTTGTATTCAGTTTGGTAACTTTGGAAAGCTCAGTAATACTGCTGACAAACTAACCGCTAAAAGCATAAACTTCATATGAGTTACTTATCATTCCATCCTGGAAACAAATCTTCTGACAAAGTAAAAAAAGCAAAAGGCTCTGTTCGTAAAGCATTTTCTGATTGGATTATTGAAAATTACGGAGACGATTACAAAGAAACACTTCAAAAACAACGGAAAGACACAGATAGCATCGGATTGCTAAAACAACAAATTGTTGAAGTATCAGATGACGAAAAAAAACCACTAGTTGGAATCATTGGTGGCGGATTTGCGGGAATGTATGCAGGACTCATTTTACAATCATTAGGAATTGAATTTGAAATCTTTGAAGCTTCTGACCGCGTTGGTGGACGAATTGATACTTGGTATTCCACGGAGTACGATCCAAAAAGTAAAGAAAACAAAGGATTATACGGAGAAGTAGGAGGCATGCGTATTCCGCAATTCTCTGAAGATATGCTGCCTGTGCAACATTTAGCATTGTCGCTAAACTATGTCTTAGAACGTAACGGACTTACAGATAAAATGCTTCGTTGGCGCAAATTTTATTACAACTCAGACTATCAACGTTTGCGCTATAACAATATGAAATCGCCCATATTTGCAAAAGACGCCAATACCAATTCATTAAACTTTGGCGAAAATCAAGGTGGCGATTTAAAAGAAGTTTGGGTAACTGAAAAAACAGACGAAAACGGTAACAAATATTTACCTGTCAATGTAATTCTTGACAAAGTAAATGGTCCTTTCTTAGACGCTATCAACAAATCATTTCAAACGGGTTTTGCAAAGTTGATGCGTTACGATAACTATTCCATGTGGGCATATTTAACAAACGTATTTACATTAGCAGACTTAGAAGAATACTACGATCCTGCAATGGGCGCACCATGTGAAAATCTACCATATAATATAGCAAGTTACCTAGAAACCGTCAATGTAGGTACAGGAATGTACAGTGTTTCGTTTGTGGAAATGGTCATTGCCGTGTACGATTGGGACGGAAGTAAAAACTCGTACGATCCAACAGATCCAAGTATCTATATGATTACGATGGACAAAGGAATGCAACACTTTCCAGATGCCTGTAGAACAGTTTTAAACCTTGAAAATGGCATCACTGCTGATGATGGACACTTAGCACAAGTATTAATAGGAATGGCTAAAGGACAAAATAACGCCTACGGATATTCGCCACCAAACCTAACCAAAGATGCGGAACCACCTAGCACGGTTCCACCAGCAGATCCAAAAGGAAGTGCCAATACACAACATGAAAAGCGAAAAGAAAAGAAACGTGTATTCATGAAGCATAAAGTTACTGAAGCTATCTATGATGCCGATTTATATGATAAAAATGGCGGAATGCGTCTCAAAATAGAGCATAGAAACGAAGATGGTACAGTAGAAAACCTTGAAAAAGAATACGCATACGTAATCAGTACTTTACCAAATGGTGCTTACTTAAACGGTCAAAAACACGGAAACTTCTTTGAAGGTTTATCATTTAAAAAAGCAAGAGCGTTACGTGAATGTAACTACATGCCTGCATTCAAAGCGTTTATTACGTTTAAAAAGCAATTTTGGAAAGACTTAGGAACGCGACAATATGAAACAGGTTTAGGTGTTTCGGCAAGCGATTGTTCTAACCGACAAGTTGTATATCCATCGTACGGATATGATGCAGAAAAAGGAGTCTTACAAATATATTCGTGGGCACAAGATGCTGAACGCATGGGCGCGCTAACCGATGAAGAGCGTGTAAACGAATGTTTAAAAGGAATTCAATTTATGTATCCTGAAGTAGACATTTACGAACACTTTGCAGGATATCATGACGGTGTTACCACAAAAACGTGGTTCTGGGATCAACATGCTGGCGGAGGCGCTTTTGCATTGTTCAATCCAGGACAATTCAAAAACTTATATCCAACATTACTAACACCAGAATTTGGTGGCGCATTAAACATCGCTGGCGAATGCTGCTCAGTACATCACGGCTGGATTGTTGGCGCATTAGATTCTGCTTACAACGCTGTCAATAACATTTTAGAAAAAATGCATGCGACCAAACACATTACTAAAATGGAAGCCACTTGGGGACAATTAACAGCTCCTGATGTTGCAGTAAAACGTAAAAAATAATACCTTACCTTACACACTAACAACTGTATTGTAATTAAAAAAAAGGAAAGTCTTTTGGCTTTCCTTTTGGTTTATAGTGCTGTAAATAGCTATATTTGAGAAGCTTCCCCAATTGCTTAGTAGTGTTTTAAAAACGATAGTATCAACCAAAATACATAACATGCAAGAAGAATTTATCCCATTCAGAAGTATCGGGCTTTGTTTTAGTGGTGGCGGTTATCGCGCGACTTTCTTTTCATTAGGAGTTGTTTCCTATCTTGAAAAAATACACTATCAAAACAAACCATTACTACAAAATGTAGAAGCCATCAGCACGGTTAGTGGAGGAACATTATTTGGAGTTGCATATACAAAAGCAGCACAGGAAGAAGGTTTTGAGTTTAAAAACTTCTTTCAAAACATGTACAATTCATTTGAACCCACAAAAGATAAACTATTAGAAACTGCCATTGCAAAATTAAATGATGATGCCGTTTGGAAAGCAAATCCGCACAAAAAACGATCACTCATCAATGCGTTTGCATTAACGTATGCAGACATGGATATCTACAAAGGCGATTTTTCTCTTTATGAAAAACCACCAACAGATCATCTAAAACACGTATGTTTTAACACTACAGACTTTTCTTTTGGTTTGGCATTTCGTTTTCAAAACACGGGAATGTTTGGAAACAAACCTTTAAACAATACACAGGTAAACAATCTAAAAAATGAAATAGCATTGGCTGACATTGTAGCTTCTTCGTCGTGTTTTCCGTTGGGTTTTGAACCGTTAAACTTTCCAGACGATTACATAAAAAACCAACAGAGTACAGACTACAAATCACTAAAAAGTTTAGATCGTTTTAGCAATGGCGTCGGAATTATGGATGGGGGAATAGCTGACAATCAAGGAATTGGAAGCATGATGAAAATTAGCAGACAACGCAAAAGTCGCAAACACGATTTAGATTTAATGATTATTAATGATGTAGGAAGTTTTAAAATGCATCCTTGGCAACCTGAACCAAAATCTGTAAACGAAGGAACAACCATAAAAGGCGGTTTGGCTAAAATAATGAGCTACTTTACAGTAAAACCAATGTATTGGATACTCCTAGTAATTGGTATTTTACTAATGACGCTAAATTCAATGGAAATCTTCAAAGGACAAGCTTGGACAGCGCTATACATCTTAGGTGGTATCATTACAGGAATAGGAATATTGCTCACATTTTTTGGTGTTGTTGCAGGAATTCTAAAAGGAATAGTGACAAACAGGATTGCTTCATTATTCAATAAAAATGTACCTGAACCGCTTGTGGATGATGTATTAAGTTTCAAAAAACTCAGCTTAGGTTTGGTACAACGCATGCTTACAGAACGTATAAGTTCTACAGTACTTATGGTAAATGATGTATTTCTAAAACAAGTACGACGACTCAATTACCGTTTGCTATATTCTGATCGCGATTTACGTAACAAAATCATTACCTCAACAGTATATGAACTAAATGGAGAAGGAACTGCCTATAATGACGTTTTTAAATACAATAAAAACATCACACCAGCACCGAGTAAATTACTCAAAAATGTTGGTTTAACCGCATCAGAAACACCTACAACATTATGGTGGGACGGTAAAGACATTGCAAAAGGACGTATGGATACTTTAATTGCCTGCGGTCAATTTACAACATGCTACAAACTCATTGACTATATTTTGAAACTCAAAAAGAGTAGTGCAACCCAAGATTTAGACTTCACAGAAATAGATATTTTACTAGAAGCATTGCTTGAAGATTGGAAAGAATTCAACAAAAATCCAATGTTTCATGTAGATGCTTTAAAAACTTGATAAGTAGACACTTACAAAATGAAGGCGTTTTTGTACAAAGACGCCTTTTTTATTGACAAAAATCAAAAAAAAGTAGTTCAGAAATAGTGAATCTATAATTTAATAAGTAAAAACCCTATAATTAGTAAGGTAAATTGTATTATAGTCAGACTCTTATTCTTTAATTTTAGATGTAAATTTTTCAATTAACCGAAGTTTTCTGTCTTTTGTCGACAAAAATATGCGTTTTAACGATGTTTTATAGGCAGTCGACTAAATAGCTCAGAGAATATTTTAAATGAAAGTAGCTTTATAAACGTATTGAAATAGCCCCAAGAACTGGACATTTTGCCCAAAATGAAAAGTTCTAAAATACGAACTGTTTTAACAGATTATTTGTCCCAAAATGATCTATTGAACTTAACCTAATTATTAAAAAACTATGAAAAAATTATTACACGTAATTGTGCTATGTCTACTTGCGTCATATTTACAAGCACAAACTCCGGGCGTATCCATCTTTTACCAACAAACTACAGGAGACACCCGAAACTACATTGAGTACATTCCAGGGAACTTACCAATTATTATTTCTGCACCACATGGCGGCGTACAGCAATCAGGGCAAACCATTGGTGGTATTTTTTATCCTGATAACGACGGTTCGTTACCAGATCGTAACTGTGGAACCAATGAACGCGATGACAATACGGATATCTTAGTCAGAGAAATTCAAAAAGAAATATTTCAACTTACAGGTTGTTATGCGCATGTTATCATCAACAACTTGCATCGTTCAAAACTTGATCCAAATCGAGAAGTTAATGAAGCTACTTGTGGCAATGCGAATGCAAGAGCTCACTGGAATGCTTTTCACGGATTTATCGATCAGGCAAGTGCTGCTGTAGAATCCAATTGGGGAAAAGGGTTATACATTGACTTACACGGGCAAAGTCACGCTATTCCTAGAATTGAAGCAGGATATAACATTAGAGCAAATGAACTAAATTCTTCAAATCTAAACGCATCCAGTATTATTAACAAATCAACAATAAGAAACTTAGTCAACATAAATCTCAACAATCTTTCGCACGAAGAATTAATCAGAGGAAATACAAGTTTAGGAGAACTATTTCAAAATGCTGACGGAACATTCTATGCCAGTCAAGGATATCCAGGTTGTGGAAGTACAAGCGGTTACAGAGCTGTACCAAGTGCTACAAACAATGGTGGCGGTAGTTGTGATGACACACGCCCAAATGGAAATGCATATTTTGATGGTGATTATTACAACAACCGTAGACATGGATCGGGTAGTGGTACCAGTGACGGAACTGGCGGATCGGGTAACATTGACGGAATCATGACGGAAGTCAACAGGCGTGTACGCGATTTAGGCACCTACAACGGACAAGTATACGATTCAAGACCGCAAACCTTAGTTCCTTTTGCAAAAGACTACGCCGCAGTTGTATTAAAATATATTGACGAACATTACAATGATTTTGCAAAGTTTACATTCTTAGCAACAACATACGCTGTAAACAATCCAAATCCAACACCTGTAATCGTTGGAGCTACAGGCGGAACATTCTCAAGTCCAACAGGAATTGTGGTAAATCCTGCAACGGGAGAAATTGACTTAGCAAACTCTCCATTGGGAACACATTCAATTACCTATACCGTTGGAACTTGCGGATATTATACCTTTTCACAAAACATCACAATTGTTGATGATATCAATGGAGATGTACAATCGCCAACGAATCCATCAGACTTAACGGCTGCAAATACTACTGAAACGATGACAGACTTATCTTGGACAACTTCCATTGATGATGTAAATGTGATAGGATATGACGTTTATCAAAATGACGTTGTAATTGCTTCTGTTGTAGGTTTAAATTATACCGTAACAGGATTAAGTCCAAACACAACATATCAATTTAGAATAGTTGCCAAAGATGCAGCAGGAAACGAATCGCAACCAAGTAACATTGCAACGGTTACCACAGCACAAAACATCGTTCTTACCTATTGTACTTCACAAAGTACCAACGTAAATGATGAATATATTAGTCGCGTTCAGTTAGAAACGATTAACAATCCTTCCGATGCACGTTTCTATTCAGATTTTACAAACATCAGTACGGAGCTCATAAAAAATGGACAATATACCATTACGGTAACACCAACTTGGACAGGAACAATATACAATGAAGCGTATGCCGTTTGGATTGATTATAATCAAAATGGAGACTTCTCAGATACTGGCGAACAAGTTTGGACTCAAGGAAATACAACCGCACCTTCAGTAAGCGGAACATTCACAATTCCAACATCTGTTACAAACGGAACCACAAGAATGCGTGTCGCAATGAAATACAACGCCATTCCAACATCTTGTGAAACCTTTACATATGGAGAAGTAGAAGACTATACGGTAAAAATTATTTCGCCTACGCCAGATACGATAGCTCCTGTAATTACACTAAATGGAGACAATCCAATCACAATTCTTGAAGGCGATAGTTATGTAGATGCTGGTGCAACAGCTCTTGACAATATTGATGGAGATATTACCAATATAATTGAAGTTACAGGAAGCGTTAATACAGCTGTAGCTGGAACATACACAATTCGTTACAATGTTCGCGATGTGGCAGGAAATGAAGCAACAGAAGTAACAAGAACCGTAAATGTAATTACGCCAGTTGATGAAACGGCACCAATAATTACACTTAACGGAGACGCTACACTAAATTTAAATGTAAATGGTTTCTACACAGAATTTGGTGCAACAGCAACAGATACGGTAGATGGAGACCTAACGAATGCTATCATCATTAGTGGAAGTGTTAATACAGCTGTCGCTGGAACATACACCATTCGTTACAATGTCAGTGATGCCGCAGGAAACGCAGCGACAGAAGTAACACGTACCGTAAATGTTATAGCAGATACGATAGCACCAATCATAACACTTAACGGAAGTGAAACCATAAACCTAAACATAAATGAAACGTACACAGAACTTGGTGCAACGGCAACTGACAATGTAGACGGAAATCTAACGCCGAATATTACAACAAGCGGATCAGTTGATACTTCTACAGCAGGAACATACATCATTTCTTATCAAGTAAGTGATACCGCAGGAAATACATCGCAAATCATCCGTACTGTAAACGTACTTGCGGATACAACTGCGCCAGTAATTGTTCTCAATGGAAATGCTACGATCAACTTAAATGTTGGCGATACTTATACAGAATTAGGCGCAACTGCAACGGACAATATTGATGGAAATCTAACAAACGGAATCGTAACTACAGGAACGGTTGATACGTCGGTTGCTGGAAGCTACACTGTCAATTATACAGTTAGTGATTCATCAGGAAATACGTCACAAGTTACACGTACTATAAATGTACTAGCGGATACAACTGCGCCAGTACTTGTTCTCAATGGAAATGCTACGATCAACTTAAATGTTGGAGATGCATACACAGAGTTAGGCGCAACGGCAACGGACAATATTGATGGAAATCTAACAAACGGAATCGTAACCACAGGAACGGTTGATACGTCGGTTACTGGAAGCTACACTGTCAATTACACAGTTAGCGATTCATCAGGAAACACGTCACAAGTTACACGTACTGTAAACGTATTTGCGGATACAACTGCGCCACTGATTGTTCTCAACGGAAATGCTACGATTAACTTAAATGTTGGCGATGCATACACAGAATTAGGCGCAACGGCAACGGACAATATTGACGGAAATCTAACAAACGGAATCGTAACCACAGGAACGGTTGATACGTCGGTTGCAGGAACATACACCATTCGTTACAATGTCTCAGATGCTGCTGGTAACGCTGCCGCAGAAGCGATACGTACTATTTTCGTAAATGAAGTAAGTATTGGCTGTACAAATGGAATCAACACTTTTCCATATGCAGAAGGGTTTGAAAATACACTTGGTGGCTGGACACAATCTACAACTGATGATATTGATTGGACGATTGACGCCGACGGAACACCATCGCAAAATACAGGACCATCAAGCGCTATTGAAGGCAACTTCTATGTATATGTTGAAGCTTCTGGAAACGGAACTGGATATCCTGACAAGCAAGCAATATTAACGTCTCCATGTTTTGATTTGACAACGTTAAATCAAGCAACATTTAGTTTCAACTATCATATGTTCGGAACAGATATGGGAAGTTTAGCTGTTGAAATTAGCGAAGATGCAGGACAAACTTGGACAACACTTTGGATTGAAACCGTAAATCTTGGAAATGCTTGGCAAACGGCAAACATTGATTTAGCGGCATATGTTGGAAGCAATGTACAATTACGTTTCAATAGAATTACAGGAAGTACTTGGAGAGCAGATGTTGCAATTGACAACATTAGCTTAATTGACGAAGAAATCATTGTAGAAGGTTGTTCAGGTGGAATCAATACGTTTCCATACACAGAAAGCTATGAAAACACACTTGGCGATTGGACACAATCTACAGCTGACGATATCAACTGGACAGTAGATTCAAATGGAACACCATCAAGCAATACCGGACCTTCAAACGCTGCAAATGGTAGTTTTTACATTTTCGTAGAAGCATCAGGAAACGGAACTGGTTATCCTAACAAACGAGCTGTGATCAATTCGCCTTGTTACGATTTATCAAACGAAGCAAATGCTTCATTCAGCTTTAGCTATCACATGTTTGGTTCAAATGACATGGGAACAATTGCTCTAGAAGCGAGTAATGATAACGGTTTATCGTGGTCAACACTTTGGACAGAATCTGGCAATCAAGGAAATCAGTGGTTAAACACAACTATTGATCTTTCAACATACATTGGTGGAAGCGTGCAATTGCGTTTTAACCGAATTACAGGTGGAACTTGGCAAGCTGATATCGCAATTGATAACATCAACCTGAACACTACAATACTACCACGTCAGGAAGAAAATAATACAAAAGATGAAACACTTGCTAGTGATGGAAACGAAATACAATTCACTAAAAACAAATTAACAGTATATCCAAATCCTGTTCGTGGAAATAGTTTACATCTAAAGTTAGATTTCGGAGCGGTAACTTCATATCGTATCATTAACATGTACGGACAAGAAGTTGTAAAAGGAGAAGAGGCAAGTCAAATCAACGTTGGAAAATTACAATCAGGCGTTTATTTCGTTGAAGTATTTGATGGAAATTCGACCTTAACAAAGAAATTTATAAAACAATAAATAGTAGATGTTCAACACGATAACACTTTCTATGTTGGAAATACGTATTAAAACCAACTAGTTGTCATTTCGACCGCAGTGGAGAAAATATAAAGATTAATACATGTAAAATCTAAACTAAAAGAGGCTGTCTGAAAAGCTAAATTTTCGTCAAGCCGAACTTGATTCGGTTTCTCATAATCATTGAAAATCAGTGTAATGAGATTCTGAATTGAATTCAGAATGACGCTTAATTATACTTTTTAGGCAGCCTCTTTATTAACTACTAATTCAAATCCGCTTCTGTAATGCGAAACGGATACGATTCCTGTAATTCAAGAATTTCTTCTTCTGTCAACTGATCTACATTTTTATTGAATTTCAATCTAGATAACTCTTGACGCAATTCGTAATACGCGCCTACCAATGCATTCTGAACTTCAATATAATTGTCATACGAGGCTTGACGATCTGTTTGAATAGCAATGACGGCTTTCTGAGGATTGTCGGACAATTTCACATCTTTTTCTCCGTGGCAATACGTACAGCTTTCATCATCATTATTATCCACAAACGCTTTGATGTTTTCACGTAACGCATCAACGGTAATCAATTCATTATTTGCCATCAATTCGTTATTACGATTCAGTTTAATGGTAAAAATGTTCTTTTCATGCAGTTCGGCGGTACAATCGACTCCTTTGGGACACGGTTTCGGCATCACGCTTTCAATGCCTTGATCTTCAGGGAACGTAGTGGTTACCAAAAAGAAAATTAATAATAAAAACGCAATGTCGGCCATAGAGCCTGCGTTGACTCCGGAAATGGTTTTTCTGGATTCTTTCATAATAATTCGGTTTTAATGTTAAAGAAAAGTTAACATCAAATTTAGTGCCGAGAATGTGCGTGAAACAATTGCTTCCAGTGTGCTAAACTGTAATTCTCACAAAATAAATGAACTCAAAAATGGAGAAGCACTACATATGGCCATGAAGAAAAGTGTAAATGTCACAATTATATTCAAAAAAGGAATATCTAATTAAATTCATTTAAATTCTTATATTTAAACCGTTAAGAGAAATTCCCTCAATTCTCAAAAAATCACATACCTCAGAATCAATTCAGAAGGTATTGACGAATAATTATAGAAATCAAACGAGGTAAACCTCAAACTATTTAGATCTCGATGATCGAGTAAAACTGTATACATACCAACCAACACCAAGAATGAAAAACTCTTTAAAAGAAAAGTTCTACTATCGTTTAGAACGCTTCATGAGCAAAGGCGGATCGTCTATTTTTTTAAGTCTATTAATCCTATTTATTTTCTCGTTTTTAGTATTAATGGGATTACGATTATTACTCATTACACTTTTTCCAGCACTCGATTACAACGGAAATCCATTTCGTGATATTTGGATTACGTTTCTCGAAATGACCGCAACTGGAAATATGAATCAAGATAATTTGGCGCCAGCATGGTTAAAAATCATGACGGTAATTTCAGGATTAACAGGTGTAATTCTCTTATCGATGCTCATTGGTTTCATCACCACATCACTCAACAAAATGTTATACGAATTCAGAAAGGGAAGAGGAAAAATTATAGAATCTGATCATACACTTATTTTAGGTTGGAATGAACGCGTAGTCGATATCATCAGAGAACTTATTCTTGCCAACGAAAGCGAACGCAAAGCATGTGTCGTTATTCTTGCAGAAGCAGACAAAGAATATATGGACGATTTGATCTCGAAACGTTTGCCTGATACCATGACCACGGAAATAATTACCACGCAAGGTGATTATGCTAACATCAACGAACTAGAACGTGTAAATGTAAAAGAAGCAAAATCGATTATCATTTTGGCAAACTGTACCGAAAGTGCTTCTAAAGACAAAAAAGTGGCTTCCGATGTACAATCGATCAAATCTATTTTAGCAATTACTTCCTGTCAAGGTGGAACAAACGAATTGCCAATTGTTGCTGAAGTTTTTACAGAAGAAAAACGCGAAATAATTAGTTTCTTTGAAGACGAAAACATCATAGCCATAGACAGTTGGACTATTATGGGTAAACTATTAGTTCAAACTTCACTAACCAGTGGTTTGGAAATGGTATACAACGAAATTTTATCATTTGACGGTTGCGAAGTATACTTTCATGAAGACCAATGGAACAATGTAAATTTTTACGATTTGGCATACTATTTAGAAGACGGAATTCCATTAGGAACGTATTCTGAAGAAGACGGATTGATATTGCGTCCAGATCGTGATACTGTATTGAAAAACGGCGATCAAGTCGTGATTTTGGCAGAAGATGATTCTACGATCAAGTTAGGAACTCAGAAAAAATTTAGTCCAAAATCTATTCCGTTAAAAGACGAAAAACTAGCACAAGTTCAAAAGAAAATCTTAATCTTAGGTTGGCATAAAGTAGCCGAAATTTTCATTGAAGAAGCGACAGATTATCTTATTGAAAACTCTGAATTCGATATTCTATTCCACCAACCAACGGAAGAATTAAAGGAAATGATCACAGATTTGAAAGCAGCATATCCTGAATTTAAAATTAATCTGATCGATTCCAATCCATTAGCTATCGAATGTTTAGAAGAAATAAATCCTTCAAATTATGACAATGTCATTGTATTGTCGCAAAGTATGAAGGAGGAAAGTGCAGACAAAATTGATTCTGACACACTCATCATTCTATTAATGTTACGCAAAATCATTACCGATTTTGAAAATACGCACTTATTGACTCAAGTATTAAACTCTGAAAATCAAGAAATTATAAATCAAACTGATGTAGATGACTTTATCATTAGTAACAAATTGATTACGATGATTTTAGCACAATTAAGTGAAGAACCATTGATCAAAACCTTCTATGACGATATCTTTTCAGAAGATGGAAGTGAAATTTATGTAAAACCAACAACGTTATACTTTGAAGAATTTCCACAAAAAATAACTTTTGCCGAAGCTATGGAAATCGCTAACAAGCGTGATGAAATCTGTTTAGGTATCCGAAAAGGCAATCTAAGTAAAGATGTAAGTTCTAATTTTGGTGTAACGCTCAACTTAGAAAAAGATCAAGAAATAGAACTCAATGCAAATGATTTCTTAGTGGTTTTATCAGAAGATGAGCTATAAAACCCCATAATTTATAAATGACGACAATAAAGCGGTCTTTTAAATAGTAGATTAATTTTTTATAGAAATACTTCAGAGTACATTTATTCCATATTAATCTCAAAAATTTAAAAAATGAAAAGTAAAAATTTAAAAAAGATCAAATTAAACAAAAAAGTAATTTCTGCATTGGCACAAGAAAAAATAAACGGTGGACACACTACCATCATTAAATTCCCGCCACACACAACACTATGTACAACTTGGTGTGCAGATACGATTGACGATAATACATGTGGCTATTGTACAATTGCCTAACAAGCTTCAAACACAAAAGCTAAGCGAACTTCGGTTCGCTTTTTTTAGATCGCAAAACGAACACCTTTGATTCATAAATTGTAGGTATTGGTAATTATCTACTTGTAAGTTGCTATTCGATATAATTTCATTAAAAATTGAACTTTTATGTTCGCTTTTTAAGCAATCATTTCAAAGCCTTCCATTCATAAACCACAGGGTACAACAGTTGTTTTCGAGATGTAGACCGCTTAATTTCATCTCATTATTAATGTATTAAAACAATGTATTATGAAAAGAAGAAAGTCAAAATTAGACCTCTCAAAAAAGATGATTTCAGTATTACAAGGAACTGAAGTTAAAGGTGGAAAAAAGCCAAAATCGCAACATGTATCATGCGACAGCTTGCTAGAACAAACATTTACAAATTGCTAATTAATAGTAATTAAAGTGAATTTTGAAGTCATGGGAGGAAGAAATTCTATCCATGACTTTTTTAGTTATAAAAGTGTGCTAAAAAACTGTGAAATAGAAGATAAGCCATCAGAAATTCCAGTTACAATGCTCAAATTACTATCCATTCCTTTCAAAATAATATAAATCACAAACAAAATATACAAGCCAATAAGTAAGTATCCGTGTGATTTTTTAATGGTTTTAGGAACTAAGTAGATAAAAAATGCAATGATGGTTATAATTAAAAGTAAAACGCGTAACTGTCCAACATTTTCAAGTGTTTCAGGACTCATTGTAATTGGTCCATAAAGAAGTGTAAACAAAAACAACGGGAAACCCAAAGCGAAACAAATATCAAAAATATTACTTCCGAGAGCATTCGCAACCGCGTCATCATAATTGCCTTTCATGGCATCTTTCCAAGAAATAATGGTATCGGGAACGCTCGTCGCTGCTGAAGCTAACACTACTGAAACAAAATAAATTGGCATTCCAATGGCTTCTCCAAACTGTTCGCAAGCTTCCACCAACCAATAACAAGCAATTCCTATAAAAAATACGGAAACGAGCAATAACAACCATGCTTTTCCTGTGGTAATTGTACTATTGCCTAAAACTGCAGTTGCAAAATCGCCTTTGCAAAAAGCAACCATTCTGTTGCCGCCATCAGCTTCGGCTTCATATTCATTGTCAACCGTTCCAGAACCTTGACTCGTAAGCATATATGTAATGTACACAACGTATAACAGCATCAATACCAAACCGTGATACCAATGCAGTTCGGTTCCTGTAATCAATAAAATCAGTACCAATTCACAAATAATCAATGAAATTCCATCGCGTTTTATGACTTTCTTAGACACATCAATTCGATCTACAATTCCTTTTCCTATCACAGCCATAATCACAACTGCGGGAATAATCATTGCATTAAAAACGGCACTTCCTGCAGTGGTTCCAATGCCACCAGAAAATCCATCTTTATCTTTCAAAACAAACAAGAAGAAAAGTGTAGTAAACAATTCGGGTAAGCTACTTCCAATAGCGTTAATAGTAGCGCCTTTAATACCTTCTTTTAGGTTTCTACCCAAATAATCGGAAGCCATTTCAAAGCCATCACAAGCTCTCCAAATAACAATACATGTAATAAAAATTAAGCCTAATGAGGAAACTACTGCCATGAACATTTTGTTTACGCGGTAAAATTAAAGATTTAAAAACACTTTAAATAATTTCGGAGAAGGAAAGTGATTTTTATATCACTTCGATATACAATTCTTATCAATACACGGTTTTAGATGACTAATGCGGCAACTTCCACTGAAAACGGTTTGCAATTGTATGCCAATCGGTTGGAAAAGGACACGTAATTACAATTTCAGTATCTAAAAAAGGATGTTGAAACGATAGCGTAGTAGCGTGTAAAAATAACGTATGCATGTCAAACTCAGTTTGAAACATTCGGTTATGAAAACGATCGCCGTATTTTGGATCGCCAATGAGTGGATGACTTATTTTGTTTAAGTGTACACGTAACTGATGCATTCTTCCTGTTTTAGGAAGCAACTTTACCAAGCTATAGCGCGATTCTGAAAATGGTCGCACAGGAATTGGCAATGTTATGCTTTCTAAGGTTTCAAAATGTGTTTCGGCTTCTTTATGCACATTTGCGTCTCTGCCTTTTACGGGCGAATCAATCATGCCACTTTTGGGAGAAAACCCACGAACAATTCCATAATAAACTTTTTGAATTTGATTCGTAATAAACAAAGCTTGAAATCTTGATACCAAAGCTTTTTCCTTTGCACACAATACAATTCCTGAAGTTTTACGATCTAAACGATGAATAGGAAAAAATGATTTCCCAAACGTTTCTTCTAGCAAACCTACCAATGTTTGTTCCTCAGATTGATTTCGTGCCATAAACGAATGATGTACCAACATATTGTTGGGTTTCGCGACGGCAATTACAAAATCATCTTCGTATAAAATCATTTGCAATGATAAAGAATAATTTAAAAATGCTGTTGTGATTGTTATCGCTAATAATAATTTAAAGCTTCTTGAAAATATATACTACCTTCAAAAACAATTCGTCATAAAACAAACTCCGATGGGCATTTTATGATTTCTAATAGAAAAATTAAAATCATGACATGTAAATTTCTTGTCCCAACTTCATAGAACATTTCCTTTGATTGTCGAATATTTTTCTCGATTTTTGTAATCTTTTATTTTATGTATTGCTAATTCTTTTAAAAAAAATCTATGAAAAAACAACTACTCTTATTATGTACATTATTTTGTGCTTTATTTTCGTATGCCCAATGTGATTGTGACATACTTGATGATAATTTCTTTACGGGTGACTATGAAATAACTCAAGCTGCTCCAGGCGTTCAAGATTTTTATGCGTTTAGTACAGATGGTAGCGCCACAACGGTAACATTAACAGCCACAAGTAGCAATACGCGTACATTTTCAGCTATTTACTCACCATTTTTTTCATCAAACTCAGATGATTTTACCATAACATTTAATAATTGCGAGGCTACTTTTATAAATCAAGTAACTAGTTTAGCCTGTGTTCCGGGAACTCCATTAACTTTTGGACCAGAAACTGGAGGATCATATATAATACAAAATGACACGAGTTTTACGGTCGTTTTTCAAGAAGATTCGCTAGGATCATGTGAAACTCCTGGTGAAACTGTTGTTACTCTTGTGTTTACAAAAGTAAGCGGCGTTCCAAGTACATTAGATATTCCTGATGCAAATTTTGAACAAGGACTTGTAAATGCAGGTTTGGATCTTCCGATTGATGGTGTTTTTAATCCTGTAAATGCATTATTTGCAACAAGTTTAAGTGTAGATGGACTAAACATTAGCGATTTAACAGGTATTGAAGCATTTACAAACTTGGAGACATTAAATGCTCAAAACAACCTATTAACAGCTGTTGACCTATCAAGTAATTGTGAACTATTGATATTACGATTAGACGGGAATCAACTTACCAACACAGATGGATTAAGTTCGTTGACAAATCTAAACTCATTAAACATAAGCAACAACAACCTAAACTTTTTAGGCATAGAAACTAATTTTGCACAACTGCAAACAATTGCTTCATTCACATATGCGCCTCAAAATGCATTTGGAACTTCACTAACAATCTCAGCTTCTGGAGGAGATCAAGTATACTTACCTTCGCCATTTGAAACAACAGCAAGTGCCAATAATAGTTACCAATGGTATAAAGATGGAAATCCTGTAGCAAATGCAAATGCTCCTGCACTTACGCTAACTGCAAATTTAGACGGAAGCGACAGTGGAGTATATGTATTAAAAGTAACAAATTCGGTAGTGACAAATTTAGAATTAGAAACGAATCCTATTACTCTAAATGTTACTGCTGTAGCGCCAAACTATATTTTACAAACAGATACAACCTTATTAAAAACAGTTCCTGGAAATGTAGATTTTCAGTTGGTAAGTTCAGAAGACCTTAGAGGATTTCAATTTGATATTACATTGCCAACCGGATTTGTTTTTGATACAAATGATCTAATCACGACAAGTAGATTGGACAACTTTCAAGTTTCTGCAACAAGTTTAGGAAACAATACGTACCGATTTTTAGGAATCTCTTTCAGTAATGACGTTATTCCTGCTGGAAACGGCGCTATATTATCATTGCCAATAGTAGTAGATGCGAGTGTAATTGATGGCGATTACGTAATAAACATTACCAATACAATCCTTTCAAATGTAACAAACATGGATGTAACATCGCCTGCGGGTGCTGTTGGAGTTGTTACGGTAATTCAACTTGCAGGAGACAGTAATAATGATGCTACTGTAAATATATTAGACTTGTTACAAGTAATAGATTTCATCTTAGGAAACAACCCAAGTCCTTTTGTTTTTGAAGCAGCAGACGTTAACAACGATATGGTTGTTAATATTTTAGATGCAGTTGGTATTCAAGATATCATCCTAAATCCTCCTACGATACTAAACGGAAATGATGCCAATACGAATGATCTTCCTGAAATGAACAATAATTTCTTATTAGTAGACGATCAAACGATCTTACAAGGAGAAACAGAAAACATATTGTTAGAACTTGTCAATGACGACGTTATCAGAGCTTTACAATTTGACATTGAACTACCAACGGGTTTTACCTTGGATAACAACAATATTGCAGCCGTAAATCGTTTAAGTGGTTTCAATGTTTCGAGTTCTGATTTAGGAAACAATACATTTAGAGTACTTGCTTTTTCGTTTACTGGAGCTACGATTCCTGTTGGAAATGGAGCAGTACTATCATTGCCAGTTACGATAGATGCAATGACTACTGTAGGCGATTATACCTTGCCAATAACAAACATTGTATTATCAGATACGAGTAATATGGATATCGCATCACCAGCAACTCAAACAGGAACCATTACAATAACAGATACCTTAGGAGTTGACGATGTAGAAGGATTAAATACAAAAATCACAATCTATCCAAATCCTGCAACTGACATCATTACCATTGCTGGAGCAGAACAAATAGTAGAGAAAATAGAAATCTACGATATAAACGGAAAATTGGTATTTTCAAAAAACAATGCACTTACATCCATAAACGTTGACAATTTGCAAAGTGGTATGTATTTCGTAAAACTATACGCTGATACAGTGCAAAAAACCATAAAACTCATCAAGAAGTAACAGCTTAAAACTCAACAACTGTTTGAGTCAATAGACAAGAAGAAATATCGTAACTAATTAAATATTAGTTACGATATTTTTTTTGCGTAATACTATACAATGAACTTGTGTAAACCTTTTTAATTTGCTGAAAAATTGCTCTTTTCAGGCCTATTTTTACCTTTTTTTGTTCCGTAGCGCTGCTACAAAACTCAAAAAAACTGTTAACAGAACTTAAAACTGCTAATTTTCGACTAAATCTGGAAATTTTAAACGAGTTCAATAGAAAATCATCTAAATTTTCATCACTTTACTCGATAAATTTTAGGCATAATGTGTAAAAATTAGAAATAATAGTATATTTAAATCCTATTAACAGTACACCATGCAAAGTTTATACACTAAAGGACCAGCAAATGTTCCAAAAGGATTTACCAATCCCACAAAATCATTTACAAAACACGTCTGGTTTGCCATTATCGGACTCATCTTATTTATCGGATTATACATTATACTAACCGTTTGGTTTGGAAGATTAGCGTATAATTTATTTACAGCTCCCGAAAGTTCATTTTGGGATTTTATACTAGGAATCGGATTTGCATTTCTCTCAATTTTCATGCTGAAATCATTATTCTTTCTCAACAAACGCGAGGAAAATCCATTACACAAATATCTTACACAAAAAGACGAACCTGTACTTTTTGATTACCTATACAAACTAGCTGATGAAGCTGGCGCGCCACGTCCGCACAAAATTTTCCTAACAGACAGAGTAAACGCGAGTGTTTCGTACGACATATCGTTAATCAACTTACTATTTCCATCGAAGAAAAACCTTGAAATAGGTTTGGGCGCCGTCAATGTGTTGAGTTTAGGAGAATTAAAAGCAGTACTTGCACACGAGTTCGGACACTTTGCACAACGTTCCATGTTGTTAGGTCGTTATGTATATGTAGCACAACAAATTGCGGCACGAATCGTTGGAAAACGCGATGCTTTTGACAGTTTATTGGCAGGAATTTCGAGTTTTGACATCAGAATCGCATGGATTGGCTGGATACTTTCCATCTTAGTGTGGGCAATTCGTTCGTTGGTAGAAAGCTGTTTCAGCGTGGTCATGATTGCCGAACGCGCGTTATCACGAGAAATGGAATTTCAAGCAGATTTAGTAGCGGTGTCCCTTACGGGAAGTGACGCGTTGATTCACGCACTCTACAAACTTCAAATAGCAGATGAGGCGTATGCCAATGCAATTAGCGTGACAAATTCGCAATTGGGAGCACAAAAAGCTGTCAAGGATTTATACGTATTACAATCGAACTACATTGAAAAAATGCGCCAAATACTCGATGATCCAACGTATGGAATATCGCCAGAAGTACCTTCGTTTAATGCGGCTTCGCACAGAATTTTCACAAAAAGAAAATACAATCCGCCACAAATGTGGGCAACGCATCCAGCCGACAACGATCGTGAAAACAATGCCAAAAAAACATACATTCATGCAGAAATAGACAACAGATCTTCATGGGATTTATTTTCAAATCCAACACAATTGCGTGAAGACATGACAGCAAGTCTAATTCAAACAGCAAAAGTTAAAATTGAAGCCACAAATACTGATGAAGAAAGTATTGCAGCGCAGAACAAAGCTAACTTTGATTGGTCATTCCTTGCGCCAAAATACCATTCTGCATTTTACGGACGATATTCGTATACAAATTTCAAAAAAGTCGAAGATCTGTATATAGACTTGAATCCATTGTCTATTGAGCAGACATTTAGTGAGCTATATCCAAAAGAGTTGGCAGCTCAAATCAATCAATTAAAAGAAATTGAAGAAGAAAAAGAAGCCTTAGTAGTCTCGCAAAATGAAGTCGTGACGGCTGAAAAACGATTGTTATATCACAGAGGAGAACAAATAAAACGCAGTGACATTCCTGACATTTTAGACGATCTTAAGCAACAAGAAACGAAAGTTCGAAAAGATGTAATGCTTCACGATCAAAAATGTAGAACGGCACATTACAAAGCCGCTAAAAGTTTGGGTATCAATTGGGAGTTTCAATTAGACAATTTGAACAAAATTCTGCATTACACCGAACATACAATTTCGAATATAGAAGATTGTGGAGGAAAATTTCATAACATTTTAGTCATGGCATTGGCAGATGGAAGAATCACTTCAAGTGAACTTTCTGATATCATTGCAGTTGCTACGGAATACTATCATATCATTAGACGAGCGTACAATCAGGCAGAAACGATACGTTTAGATAGTAATTTATTGACGAAATTAAATGTACTCACGTTTTTTGAACTCTTTGAAAAGTTTGATTTTCCACCACCAATGGAAGACAATATCAACGAATGGGTAAATCATGTAGACAGTTGGGCAAATCTTGCGCGAGGAGCGCTCATACAACTGCGAAACATTGCATTAGAAGAATTATTGCATACGGAAGAAAAGATAAAAGACGCGTATCTAAACAACAAAACCTTGGCATCGCCTTCAGATTACAAAGTAACCTTAGTAGATGATTATCCAGTTTTAACGCCAGGAATGGAACGTCCAAGAAAACGAAAACTCGATTTTTGGTCACGTTTTTTCATTGGCGACGGATTATTTCATTCCATTTCAAAATTTACAGTTTCTGGAGCCATTCTCTTTGGCGCATTATACTTTGGGACACCATCGTACGAAACAAGTATGTACGTTTACAATGGATTAAGTATACCAATAAACGTTGCATATGAAGACGGAAGTGTGAGCATTTCTCCAAATGATTATGAAGAAATTGATGTTAATTATGGAAAAGACTATTGGTTTAAAGCTACAACTAGAGATAACAAAGTAATTGACAGTGTACAAAGTGACTTTTCCGAACGCTCATTGCATTATGTATACAATGTTGCCAATGCTGGATTGTTAGTGCAAATGCCCGTATACTATGGAAACAATGTTCCTGTTGCTGAGCGTGACTATGCTAAAACGGATAAATGGGTTGGGACAAATGCTGATTATATAATGAGAGATGCACCAAGCACCATTTCAACGACATCGTCATTAAATGTCATTACCAAGCATGCTTTCAAAGCGTTTAGCAATATCAATCCTATGGGAATCATCTCAACAATTGATGACGAAGAACAATATGAAGACATCATCAACGCACATATATTATGGGATGATACAGACGGATTGCATACGATGTCATGGTTGAGTTTGGCAAATATGACACCAAATGCTACAGAAATTTTAAACAAACGGATCGAAAATCATCCTGACGATGTAATGTCGTTACGCGCTTTATATGAAGCATCAGATTCTATCCAAAAAATAGCTTTCGCGGAAAGATTTGCAAAAATTTCTAGCGACATACCAAACGATCCTGATTATTACTATCTAGCTACGCGAAGTATGGAAGATGAAGTGCAAAAAAATATTGCGTTTATCAAAGGTCATGAACGTTGGAAATCGCATCCTTGGTTAGCATTTGCAAGTGCGTATTCATATGCAGAAAAAGAAGAATGGGAAAAATCGTATGCAGCATTTAAAACAGTTGCTGAAACCAATAAAACTTTGGCAGAAACCATTTCCTTAGATGCAGAACGTGTACGAAGATATATGGTACACTTACCGAATTCAAAAGTAGGCAATGCACCAATAATTCCATCTGAAACGGTTGCATATTACACCGACTTGGAAAATGGAACGCTTGAAAATGTAATGACAGATTCGTACTATGCGTATGCATTGTTAGCAAGAGGAGAAACCTTAAAAGCGTATAATACGAGTAAAAATTATGAACAACAACATCCGTATGTATTACGTCACATAGCGGTTTCTAAGCACGCAACCAATCAAATGATTGCGGAAGCGTTGGCACTTTCAACAGATGAAGGAATCAATGAAATCACAGTTTGGTCTGCTGTCGGATTGGCAATTCGAAAAGGAAAACCTTATGATGTATATTTAGACAAAATGAAAAATTTTGTAGCTACTACGACTGTACAAGATTTTATTACATATACGAAAGCTAGAAACTTTAAAAATGCTGAAAAAGTGATTGAAAATCTTGATTTTAGAACAAAGGCGAGTTTCTACACCTTAGGAAATATCATACTAAAAGATCAAGCACCTAAAGCATGGAAGCAAAAAATGGTTCGTTTACTTTATGCTGATGAACGTCCGTATTTATATAAAAAACTATAACATTCAAATTTCAGAATCAGTACGAACAACTGTAGAAGTAATCATTCTATATATTGTATTTTATTCAACTTGAATTCAACATAAACAATGGTTTCTATCTAATTAGAAGTTAGTAAAATTAACTATGTGTCAGTTCGAGCGCAGTCGAGAACAATACAAAACAGTAAGTTTTAATCAAATCTTACAGCTTCGCTAGGTATTTTCAATTCTAAAATATTTTGAATTACATTACTGCTTGAGTTGCTAATTTTTCTATAACTATGAAAATTCAGTAGAACTTCCGCTGCTTCGTTTTCTTTTGTTAACTTAGTTCCTGCCAATGCAACCGACTAATTTTCAACCAATACTAACGAACCTTACATGTATAACATATTAAAACGGAATACTACACTTTTACAACTTGTATCAATCTTCATCTTTGTTTTTTCTTGTACGACTAAAAATGATGCGTATGTGGTAACTGTATATCAAACCTCACAAACAGGCGATAATTTAAAATTAGTTACCGAAACAGCACTAAAACCCGCAACGACAAAGAGTAAAAAAGTAAGTATCCAAATAAATCCGAATCAAAAATTGCAAGAATATGTTGGTTTTGGAGCTTCTTTTACGGAATCTTCTGCATGGAATTTGGCAACGATTCCAGCAACACTTCGTAAGGAAGTATTAACACGTCTTTTCAGTCCCACAGAAGGCGCAGGATTTTCCTTGATGCGTACACACATCAACAGCAGTGATTACTCAAACGGTCATTATACATATACGGAAGCAAATGACAAAAGTCTGTCTACTTTTAGCATACATGAAGACATGAAAGGCTTCACGGGGAATGAAAATGATCAAGTTCGTGGTATTGAATTGGTAACTCCTAAGTATGACATTATTCCTATGATTTTGGAAGCGACAAACATTCAAGGAGCAGATTTTAATATTATTGCTTCACCTTGGAGTCCACCTTCGTGGATGAAAACTGGCGAAACTTCAGAAATGACCAATGGAACACTGAAACCTGAATATTATGACGTTTGGGCAGCATATCTTTCCAAATATGTAAGTGCGTATGCTGAACAGGGTATCAATCTTTGGGGAATTACGCCACAAAACGAACCACTTCATGCACATGATGCACGTTGGGACAGCAATGGATTTACGCCTGAACAAGGTCGTGATTTCTTACGAGATTACTTAGGACCGCAATTGGTCAAAGATGGACATTTGAACCTTAACGATTTGTCGGACGGATTACGTGTATTAATCTACGATCATAACAAATCTGCCATGAATGCGTATGTTTCGGCTACTTACAGCGATCCTGAAGCGGCTAAATATGCATGGGGAACTGCTTTTCATTGGTATGCTAGTTCGGAACTTGAACAACATAATTGGTTTAAAAACGAGCTTGATACCTTACGAACTACGTGGCCAAACAAAGGAATGATTCATACTGAATCGAGTATAGATATCGATGCCAACGATCCCATAGGACAATATTGGAGAGAAAGTACTGATTATGCAGGAACTTTTGTACCGTTTGATACGTACGCGTATGATATCATTACAGATATGAATCATGGCGTTCAAGGATACATTGAATGGTGTATGATTTTGAGTCACAAAGGACAGCCCAATCCTTATGACAACTTTAACAGTGCGCCAATACTGATAAATCCTGTAACGGATGAAGTCATATACACACCGCTTTATTACTTATTAAGTCACTTTAGCAAATTTATACGCCCAAATGCACGAAGAATTGAATTGGTAGGCGAGGAGCTTCAAGGTTTGGCATACACGGCGGCAATAAACTTGGACGGATCAATTGCTTTAGTTGTTTTCAACAGAACTTCAGCATCCATTGAATTGGCACTTTCTTTAGACTCGGAAATGCATACGGTAACAATTCCACCAAGAGCGATGCAAACGATTACTTTTAAGCTAAATTAATTTGATGAGAAACCTATCAATACAAACAATTCGCTGTAATATTTAAGTTAATTACTGAGTCATGTTTTATCGCATTAAAACTTAACAAGGAAGCTTCTAATTTAAATTTGATTCGTGACTACATTTCCCTACAATAAACAGCAATTTTAGTAGTATCTTTACTGTTCGAAAAAGATTGCTACATGAAACTCAATATACAAGATACGTTCAACAAAGAATTACCTGCCGATCCTAACAAAAACAATATACGACGCAAAGTATTTGAAGCGTGTTATTCCTATGTAACTCCCAGAATTCCATCAAATCCAAAACTCATTCATGTAGCGGACGAAGTTGCCGAACTCTTAGAGTTGGAACGAGAAACAAATACGGATGAATTTCTACACATGTTTACGGGAAAATCGGTCTATCCAAAAACGTCACCGTACGCTATGTGTTATGGCGGACATCAATTTGGACATTGGGCAGGACAACTTGGCGATGGAAGAGCGATTAACTTAGCAGAAATAAAAGCCAATGGACAACGTTGGGCATTGCAACTCAAAGGAGCAGGAGCAACGCCATATTCACGAACAGCAGACGGTTTGGCGGTATTGCGTTCGTCTATTCGTGAGCATTTATGTAGTGAAGCCATGCATTATTTGGGCGTTCCAACCACACGTTCGCTATCATTAGCACTTACAGGCGATGAAGTCCTGCGCGATATGTTATACGATGGCAATCAAGCATACGAAAAAGGAGCTGTTGTGTGTAGAGTTGCCCCAAGTTTTGTGCGTTTTGGAAACTTTCAAATCTTTGCTGCACGAAAAGATCACAAAAATCTTAAAAACCTTGCAGATTATACCATTCGAAACTATCATAAAGACATCAACGCACTAGATGGAAAAGAAAAATATATTGCATTCTTTCAAAAAGTAGTTGACGCTTCTTTAGACATGGTCATTCATTGGCAACGTGTTGGTTTTGTGCATGGTGTGATGAATACAGATAATATGTCGATTCTTGGGTTAACCATTGATTACGGACCGTATGGTTGGTTAGAAGGTTACGATCCAAATTGGACTCCAAATACAACCGATCGTGAACATCATCGCTATGCGTTTGGAAATCAACCAGGTATTGTACTTTGGAATTTGGTGCAATTGGCAAATGCGTTATATCCACTAATTGAAGAAGCAAAACCTTTGGAAGCTATTTTGGATGGTTATCAAACAAATTTTGATCAGAAATATGTGGAAATGATGGCGCAAAAACTCGGTCTAGCCGAAATAAACAAAGACGTAGAACAACTGATTGAAGACGTAGAACAAAATCTGCAATTGACCGAAACCGACATGACAATTTTTTATCGCGAATTGCCACGTGTTCAAAAGAAAAATACACCACAAGAAGCATTTCAAAAAATACACAAAGCCTTTTACAAACCGTTGGAACTCGCAGGATCCGTTACAGATGCTTGGACAACTTGGCTTACAAAATATTTAAAATTACTACAAACAGAAACCGATAGAGACGAAACGAGAAAATTCAAAATGTATGAAGTCAATCCAAAATTTGTCTTGCGAAACTATATGGCGCAACTTGCCATAGATGCCGCAAACAAAGGAAACTACGAAATCATCAATGAATTGTATGAAGTCTTAAAACGTCCGTACAACGAACAACCAGAATATGAAAAATGGTACGCCAAACGTCCCGAATGGGCACGACACAAAGTTGGCTGTTCCATGTTATCTTGTAGTTCGTAAGGTGTAAACGTCTTTCTTTCAAAATTCAAGGGAAACTACGTGATGTTAGTTCTTTAAAATTTTATATCTTAAAATGCTAAAAAACGAACCATCATGCAACTAAAAAACACCCATCAACGCACTTACTTTCAATTATGTATAATTCTTGTATTTTCACTCGTACTCTGTACAAGTTGTAGAACAAAAGCGACTGTTTTAGCGTGGAGTTCAGCCGAAACACCACAAGAATTTCCTGAAGCCAAACTAAACTTACCCAAAACTGGCGTATGTTTTTCTGGCGGAGGAACACGTGCCATGAATTGTGCCATTGGACAAATGAAAGGCTTGGAAGAAATTGGACTTTGGGATGATGTAGGATATATCTCAGCGGTTTCAGGCGGTTCGTGGGCTTCAACGATATTTACGTACTATCAAGATGGTGCTGCAAATGACAAGGAACTTTTAGGAACCATCATGCCACCGAATGAAATTACGCTAAAAAATCTACAACAAATGCCAAAAGGATTTATGGGCGAAGTCATTACGAAAAACCTCATGGATGATCTTTTTGAACGCTTGGGAGCAGATTTGATTACGCATGAAATTCTTCAAAAAATGGACTTCATCTGGATTGACGGTATTGGACATACGTACCTAAAACCATTTGGATTGTACGATCCTGAAAATCCAAAATACTTTACCCTAAATACTACAACTAGAGACGATATTTTAGCTCGAAACAATAAACTAAATGCTTCTGATTTTATCATGGTGCATAGTCAAGAAGGCGATATAAAAAGACCTTTTTTAGTGGTAAATTCAAGTGTGGTTGGTCCAAATAAAGACTTGCCAATTCGTAATCCAGAAAATCTATCCGTTTTTAATTACACACCATTATATGTAGGATCAAATCATCCGCTTACGGTTTCAGACAAAGAATTAATTTTCGGCAGAAACATCCAGTTTACTACAGGTGGCGGATTTGTAGAGCCTTTTGGTTTTGGAAGCGACTTGCTATCTTCTCAAAGCAGACAATTGGTAAAAAATGAAGCAACGCCATTACGTGTAAAACTTGCTGAAAGACGTTTTGAAGCTGTAGATGCTACTGGAACAAGTAGTGCCGCTTATGGAGCGATTGTAAGTTCAAATATTTTTTTACAATTATCTTCTGATATCTTATTAGGCTATTCTTTAGATCATTTACTTCCTGAAGAAGAATATTGGCCAATTTCAAAAAGTGGTGTCGTAGAAAATGCTGAAAAATACCGCTTTTCAGATGGTGGAAATCTAGAAAATTACGGATTGATCACATTATTACAACGTGGCGTCGAAAAAGTAGTCGTGTTTATAAATACAGATACGCCAATCACAATCAATTTAGATCCAAGTGAAAACTGTCCGCCTTTGGCAAGTCAGATAGATAGTGACTTATTTCCACTTTTTGGATATAAAATGGGAGATCAAATTCACAATCAAGTATTTACAAAAAATGATTTTAAAACAGTATATGATGGTTTGAGTGCTGCCAAAAAAGAAGGAAGATCAGTCATGACAAAAACGACTTTAACTACGGTAAAAAACGAATGGTGGGGAATTCCTGCTGGGCACACAGTTGAAATTCTTTGGGTATACAATGAAACCGTTCCTGAATGGCAAAATAAATTGCAAGCTCCCGTTTTGAATGAAATTTGCTTAGGTCCAAAAGGCGAATTTCCAGATTTTCCATTGTACAAACTCATCTTCGAAAATGGATTCACGAAAGGAATCTCACTTACAACTGCACAAGTAAATTTACTATATCAATTAAGCGCTTGGAATGTGTATAGCAATAAAGACGCTTTTGATTTTATGAAGAAAAAGTAGTATAAGCTCACAATTTGGTTGTTTTTTTCTATTCGTAAAGTTTCTTACTTTTAGGAGACCAAGCCTGTATTGAATTCACATACAGTTGAAAACCATTCGTTATGAAAAACACCAAACTCCAAATTGAAAATGCAAACGGTCATAAACTCAACGCATACTTAGAATTACCCGCAAATCAGAAACCAAATTACTATGTTATTTTTGCACATTGTTTTACGTGTAGTAGCACATTGAGTGCCGTTAGAAATATCAGTAATGCGTTGACAACTCATGGTTTTGGTGTCGTTCGTTTTGATTTTACAGGTTTGGGTAGGAGTGAAGGCGAATTTGCGGAAAGTCACTTCTCTGGAAATGTATCCGATTTAATAGCCGTTCATAAGTATATGAAACAAGAGTATGAAGCTCCGTGTTTATTGGTTGGACATTCGCTTGGTGGCGCTGCGGTATTGGTGGCGGCTTCTCAATTAGACGATATCAAAGCTGTGGCTACAATTGGTGCGCCAGCTACGGTGAGTCATGTAAAGCATTTATTTTCGCATCATGCAGATGAAATTCCTAAAAATGCTGATGTTCAGGTACATATTGGTGGAAGACCATTTAAAATAAATCAAGAATTTGTATCAGATTTTGATAAAACCGATTTACCTGCTATTGTAACAAGTTTGCGTAAACCTTTACTAATTCTACATTCGCCGATTGATACGATTGTCGGAATTGAAAATGCAAAACAATTGTACGTACAAGCGCATCATCCAAAAAGCTTTATTTCACTGGATAGTGCCGATCATTTATTAACAAATGCGAGCGACAGTCGCTACGCAGGAAATATGATTGGAACTTGGGTAGAACGTTATTTTCCGAAGCAAGAAAACAAAATGTTGCAAACCGAAGGCGAACAATTGGTTGGTCATTTGAATTTAGTGGAAGACAACTTTGCAACTAAAATTCAAACAAAAAACCATGATATGATTGCTGATGAACCGCTTTCCATTGGCGGAAACGATTACGGTCCATCTCCATATGAATATCTTTATGCAGGTTTGGCCGCTTGTACAACCATGACCTTAAAAATGTACGCCGATCGTAAACAATGGGATTTGCAAGAAGTATTTGTGTACATTTCGCATAGTAAAAAGAAAAATACCGAATTGGGTATAGAATTGGAAAAGCCTGCACGAATTGATTTCATTACAAAGAAACTTAAATTCGTAGGAAACCTTTCGGAAGAACAAAAACAACGTTTAAAAGAAATTGCAGGAAGATGTCCTGTACACCGAACTTTAGAAAGTACTGTAGTTTTTGAAAGTGAAGTTGTTAGTTAATTATAATTTAAACGGATATTACTTTAGAATACTCCATAAAGTAAGATTCAAAACGTTGCAATATCGGATGCATTTTCTCCGCATAGACTACATACTGACATTTTTCAATACTGTTTGTAATGGAAAGCAATGCCGTATATGCTGATTTTTGAATTAGAAACTCACTATCATCAATACTGAATATTTTTAATTGAGAAACGTGTAATCCGTTTAATAACAGTAGTTTATTCATTGCTATTGGTGTGGAAATCAGAATATCAATACCTTCAAATATTTCAGATTTTTGTATGTCTACGTGAAGTTGTTCGTAGCCAACATACACACGTAAGGAAGTATGTTTTGTATACTTTAAAAACTCATCATACAATGCCAAAGCTTTTTCTTTATTTTCTACAATAACAACAGCTCTTGGCGAATCGCCGACGGCTTCACATTTTAATTTTTGTAAGGTTGTAAGTATCAATGTCGTTGTTTTTCCACTTCCTTCTGAAGCTGTGCAATACACATTAGCGCCACTTTTTATCACAGGAATACTTTCACTTTGAAAAAGCGTAGGCGTTGTCATTTCAAAAGCTGTTAACTTCTCTTGTAGATCAATGTGTAATTTTTTAAAAGGCTTGGGAAGTGAAGACATAACAATTTGGTGTCATAGTTAGTATAATAACGGCAAATATACTACCTGAAAATGAAATAACTAGAAGAAGTGTCTTTTCTATTTTAACGTCAGTTCGATATAAGTGATTCAATTCATATTTGTGATTGAGCTTAGAAACTCCTTACTAAATACCAAATTTTCAATATTTTATTTTCATTTTCTTTGCTTTCCCAA
>NZ_LBMG01000006.1 GCF_001005315.1 Kordia jejudonensis | reverse complement strand
AACGTCACGACATTTTCAGTTTTCGGATAGTTCGTCGCCGTTTGATTGAGTGTATCTGTAAGCAGCGTTTCTTCTACGGAAGTGAGATATTTGGCTTCAGAAATTGACTTTTCAGCGTTGTTTATAAAATCTTTTAACGCAATATCGAAATGTGCTTTCATCATTTTTACATGCGAAGCAGCAAGTAACGAAGCATTGAAATCGATGTTGATACCGAGCGTTCGCGCCAGTCCAACTTCTAAAGTTAATAGATAATTTGTTTTTTCTTCCACATCCATCGTACCGGCTTCCATGGTACTTTCGTTTTCTTTTTCTGCCAAATCGCCCACAGGATAACTTTCGTATACGAGTAACGTATCAAAAAATTCGCCTTGGATTCCACTCCATTTTTTTATGGAACTTAGCGAGCTGTATTGGTATTCGCGCGAGTTTGTTTGCCTTTTTTGTATTTCTTTTAGAAAGTCAAGAATGGATTGTTGCCAGTCTATTTTGGCGTGTAACGGAAGTGTATTTATGTATAATCCGACACGTTCTTCTGTGTTTTCATAGTCTGACGGACGCCCAGAGACTGTAACGCCAAAAACGACTTCTTTTTTTCCTGTGTATCGCGCTAGTAAGTATGACCAAACGCCTTGCACAATTACGTTTGTTGTGAGTCGATGTTGTTGACAGAATGCTCGGATTTTGTTTGTAAAATCTTCATCAAAGACAAGTTGTTCACTTTCAAAAGTTCCAACTCCTTTGTTTCTGGCAATATTTTTACCTACAAATGGCAGTAATGTTCCTTCTTGTAGGGATTCCATGTAGGCTTGCCAGTATTGAATTTCTTCTTTTTCGTCTTTGGAATCAATGTAATCGATATAATCTTTGTAGTTGTCTTCTTCTCGTACAACGGGTTCTTTTCCAGCACTGTATTCATTGTATGCTTCAAGCAATTCGGACATGATTATTGGCATAGACCAACCATCGATAATGATGTGATGATGTGTCCAAACCATTTGATATTCTTCCGCATTTATTTTGAATATGGTGATGCGCATTAATGGCGGCGTCGTAAAATTGAAGCTTGTGTGCTGATCTTCTGCGATTGCCTTTTTGAGTGCCTTTTCTTGTTCTTTTTGTGATAAGTCGCTGAAATCTACCATTGTGATTGGCATTTCAACTTTTTTGAATACACTTTGGATGGGCACACTTAAGCCTTCATGAAAAAATGCCGTACGAAGTATGCTATGATTTTTTAGTACGTAGTTGCATGAAGCTTTGAATGCTTTTAAATCTAATCCATTTGGAAACGCCATGACCATTTGATTGGTGTACGCAATGGAGTTTTTATCATAGAGTTCATGAAACAACATGCCTTCTTGCATTGGACTGAGTCTGTAAATCGAAGAGATATTCTCAGATTTACTGGTATGCACAGTATTTTTGCGGGTTGTTTTGAGGTAATCAATAAGTGCTGATTTGTTTTCCTTGATGAAGTCAATGATGGTATGATCATTTTTTATGGCAAGAATTTCATCTTTGGTTAATTTTCCCTTTTTTCCATTTAGGGAAAGTTCTCCATTGGCTTCTTTTAGGAAGAGATTTTTTTCAGCAAGCTTTTGAATAAATTGTTTCATTTATATGATATTTTATAGAAGATTGACATGAGAAGTTGTTAACAACTAACTTATTTTCAATTATCTATGAAAAGGTAGAATCGATTTTTTTAGAAAAAGTGTGTGTGTTTTAGTTCACAGGATTCATTGCGTTTACGTGCATTCCTAGATGTTTTTCAACAAAACTACGCAACGGACCGATGTGCAATTCTTCACTGTAATAATCTGCTTCTAGTGATTCAATCATGTGGTATTCTCCGATGCGTTTTCCAGCGTCATAATACCGAACTACAGGATGCAAGAATACACTTTTGTCTGCGTTTTCTACATCGTCACTTTTGACACGATCAATAGCGAAAGAGCTTTGTCCTTCAGGTTTTTCTCCAAATTCGAGTGTGAGAATGAAGTGACGATTTTTTGTCCAAGAAGCTGTTGAATGTACGTATGCAGTTGGCAGTGTTTCGTAAAATTTAGCTTCGTTTGTCATTACGTCTATTTCGATGACATCGCACAAGAATCCAAATTGTTGCCAAAGCGATGAAGAGCTATTGATTCGCTTCATGAGCGCTTTTGTAAATGCTTCTTTTGAATTGGTGAGTGTTGTGTATGGAATTTCGTTTCCGTAGTATTTTTTCTCAAGAATTTTGTTGAGACATTCAGCATTGTATCGAAATCCGTGGATAAATGCAGAGGTTGTTTTTTTGTAATCTCTTTGTTGCGTTAGCGTTCCTGCATAGTACAAATCGGATATGTTGGTAGATTCCCATTGTTCTGTTTGGTCTGGAAAACGATCTTTTATGGCTAGGTTTGGCTTGATATCGTCTGCAAAGATAGACGTGTCAAACTCGAAACCTGCGGCAAGTATTATTTTGTCGTATAGTCGTGTTTCTACTTCGCCATCAGCGTGTGAATAGAAGAATTCTACCTCTAGTTTGTCATCTTTTTTCACGATTTTAGAGATTTCTGCATCAAGGATTGCGTTTTGCGATTTTAGCTGATAAGTATCTAATATGTTGTTATTTACCGCACGCAAATGTCCTACAAAGTGTGTGTCCCAAGCCATCCGAATTGGCGATGGACTTACGATATGAATGAGCGAAGCAACATGTAGAAGATGATCTGCAATTTCGAATCCCGAGTTACCTTTTCCGATGATTAATACTCTTTTGCCTCTGTAATCTTTTGAATCTACAGAACAATCTTTGTAGCGATCACACAGTTCAATTCCTTTGATATCAGGATAATATGTTTTGAACATTCCAGAAGCAACGATCACGCGTTTTGCGATGTATTGTTCTCCTTTTTCGGAAGTTACATGAAATACGCCGTCTATTTTTTCAACATGAGTTGCAGCATTATTGTAACTGATGTTTAGTTGGTATTTGTCTGCAAAATCATTTAGATAATCAACCAAACGATCGGCATTTGGCAAATATGCTTCTGAGTAATTTGTCATGCGAAATTCTGGATCGTCACATAGAAGTGAATTCCAATCCCAACGCAAGTTGATTTCTGGATCGTCGTGTCCTGTGTATATTTTATTGATAGAAATTAAGCGTCTGTGTCGTGGATATTGTGCAAAAAAGCTTCCTGCTTTTTCAGATTTTTCAAGAATGATATATGATCGGTTTGACTTTTGCATGAAGTATCCAGTTTGTAATCCTGCTGCGCCTGCTCCGATAATTAAATACTCTAACGTTTTCATAGTTCTTGCGTGTTGTTTGTTATTTTTTTGATTCATCTTTTACGATGAGTTGTCTGTAGTTTTTTTTAAAGTTTGGTTGTCTTTTTTACATCTAGCACTGTTCGTAGTTTAGCTAATAGCCTTGCTGTATTTTGCTTTGGCATTGAGGTAAAATTCTTCTAGATAGCTTGTATTTTCATCTAGTTTTTCTTTTTTGAAACGATCGCCATATAGTTTGTCAAATGTTTCAAACCATTCTCGTTTTTGTTTTAGAAATAGTACATCGTGTACTGCCAAACTTCTGATGGCAAATAGTGGATATGGCGCTATTGATACTTTGAAATCTGGATTGTATGCACCGCGTTCGTCACAGTTTGCATGAAATTGCCCTAACATTAATCCGTTAGCGACAAACTGATCTTTTACGTTTTCGTGTACTTCATCTAGTGCATATGCATCTTTTTCAGATAGCTTATCGAATACAACTAAGAGTCCTTTTTTGTATACGCTGTTGTCTCCGTTTGGAATTAAGTCTTTAAATTCTTTGATGTGTTGAATAGCTATTTTTTCAATTTCTTTGATGTTTCCATTTGTTATTTCAGAAGCAAAAGTGATGTAATAGGTATTATTATCAATAGTTGGTTTTACAAAAGGACATACTACCTGACTTCCTTTGGGACGATTTATATGTTCATTTTCTTGTGCCAAATATGCATTTGACCATGCTAATACATCGGTTCCGATTTTTAACATTTTGGGTGTTAGAAATGAATTTTTCACATTACTAAATTTAAATTAGACATTTATTTTTTGATTGTTTCGGTTGTTATTTGATGGTTTTCTGCTTTTAGAATTTCAGAATTTCATCTCCTTCTGCTTCATCAGATTCTAAGAATTCTTCTAATTCTTTGTAGTCAATTTTTCCATTGAGTCCGTAATCTGCTGGTGTGAAATCGACACCTTCTTTTTCGCTACAGTGTTGAATGATTTCTTGAAGTTTTTGCACGTATCCTTGTGCGATAGCCGCAATGGTTTCTTGCTTGTATTCTGTTGGCGCGTATCCAAATGCGATGTGCAATTGTCCGCCCGTGATGGAACAATTGATTTCCAAACGTGTTCTGAATGGTGTTTCTGGACTTAGACTTTCTCCCATACTTTCCGAAGATCGCATGAGCCAATCGTTGGTTCCGCCACTCATAGTATTGTCAAATTGTCCTAAATAATTGAATCCGATATCCCACGGAACATTTGCCAAGGTTTCACGCACCGTTTCTGATGGATGGAAATAACGCAATACGCCGTATCCCATTCCTTTGTCTGGAATTAATCGTAGTTGTTCTTTGGTCGATTTTACAAGATCACTTGTGTTTTTTACCGAATCAATATCTATTTGTAAAGGATAAAAACTCGTAAACCAGCCTACTGTTCCTGTAATATCAATAGTATTGAAGATATCTTCACGTCCGTGTCCTTCTAATCCGACCATGATTTTGGACATGTTGAAATATTCGCCAATACAGCTTGCCAATCCGCTTAAAAGCAAGTCGTTTATTTCTGTATTATACGCTTTGTTTGCTTCTTTTAAGAGCAGTTGTGTGGCATCTTTGTGTAATGAAATTTTGTAGTGTTCGACGTCTTTTAGCAACGATTTTTCACTTTTCATATCTACAGGAAGTTGTACCAAACCATTCACTACATTTTTCCAATAGGGAATTTGCGTTTCCATCGCAGTACTTTCCGCATATTTGATAAGCGCAGAGTTGAATTGTCTGTACGAACTTCCTTTTTGACCAAGATCGAGTTCTTTGTTAGCAGAGAGTTGCGTGAAACATTCGCCGATATCGTCTAGTAAAACACGCCATGAAACCGCATCGATGACTAAGTGATGCGCTGCAATAAAAAGTCGGTTAGCCGTTTCGCTTTCAGGTGTTTCCATGAAAACAAATTGTACCAAACTTCCGCCATCTAATACTAAACTTTTTTGCGAACGGCTGCATATTTCTGTAATGGTTTCCGCGAGATTTTCTTCTGCAACGTGCTGAATGTTTTCATATGTTAGTTTTCCATCTTGAACGGAGTAATATTGTTCCCATTTGCCCTCTTTTTTTTCAAATTGCAAACGGAATGCATCGTGATGATCTACAAGTTTCGTTACTATTTTTTCTAAATCGGTTCGCGCTACTTTTTTAGTCACATCGAGCAATAGTGATTGATTGTAATGTGACATTTCTGGAAATTCGCTATCGAAAAACCAATTTTGTACTGGCGTCAATTCAAATGAACCTTGTAATAATCCTTGCTCTGTAACCACTTCATTTTCAGATTTGTTTTCTAGAAATTCAGCAAGTGCGCGTATGGTTTGATTTTCAAAAGCGTCTTTTGGTGTAAAGTAATAGCCTTCACGTTTGGCTCTACTTACCAATTGAATCGTAATGATAGAATCGCCTCCTAATTCAAAGAAATTGTCATCAATCCCAACTTTTGTGACGTTGAGTAAGTTTTCCCAGAGTTTTACCAAAGTGGTTTCAACTGCTGAGTTTGGCGCCATGTATGTGACTGTTTGCGATTCTGGAATACTTGTTTCAGGTATTTGCTTGCGATCAATTTTACCATTTTGTGTTAATGGCATTGTTTCCAATTCGACCAACAGCGAAGGAATCATGTATTGTGGCAAACGTTCTTCAAGGAAGTTTTGTACAGTTGCTTTGTCATAAGCTTCTTCTGTTGTGATGTATCCTACTAAACGTTTTCCTAGTGTTTCACTTTCTCTAACTAATACAACCGCTTGAATTATTTGTGGTGCACTTTGTAGTATGGTTTCTATTTCGCCAAGTTCAATACGATTTCCTCGTATTTTGACTTGATAGTCTTTTCTTCCCACAAAATCTATATTACCATCTGGCAACCAGCGAGCTAAGTCGCCTGTTTTGTATAATAATGCATCTTTTTTGTAAGGATTTTGGATAAATTTTTCTTTTGTCAGTGCTTCGTTATTGATGTATCCTCTCGATAATCCGGCGCCACCAATGCAGAGTTCTCCAACGATTCCGACTGGCAATAATTCATCATGAGCGCCTAACATGAAAATTTCGGTGTTTGCAATTGGTCTTCCGATGGGTAATTGTTTTCTGTTTTTGTCCGAAGCTTCTATTTGATGAATGTTGGAAGATATGGTACATTCTGTCGGGCCGTATTCATTGAATACTTTCATATGTTCGGCGCATGCCAATACAATATTCATGTTGATGGCTTCTCCTCCAACTTTTAATGCTCGTAAAAAGTGAAGTTTTTCAACTTCTAAACTTACTAAATATGCAGGTGGAATGTGTGCAATTGTAACGTTGTTTTCTTTTAGATACTCAATGAAATTTTCTCCATTTTTGATTAATTCTTTTGGAAGTAATAGCAAGCTTGCACCAGAAATGAGACTGGTAAATATTTCATTACACGATACATCAAACGAAAGTGATATGAATTGTGATAAACAGTCGTTTTCCGTGACTTCGATTCTATCTTTTTGATCTAAAATTGCATTGGTAAGATTTCGATGTTCTACCATGATTCCTTTTGGATTTCCTGTAGATCCAGAAGTATAAATTGCATATACGGCATGATGACTTTTGGCAACAGACACAGGATTTTGTTGATGTGCTGCCGTGTTTGGAATGTTTTCAAATTCGATATCAATGGAAATCGCTTGTGTTCCAAATTCTAAAATATCAAAGAGACTTTCAGAATTGATCATCATTAAGTTCAATCCAGATTCTTCAATAATGTATTGCTTGCGCGATTCTGGATATTCGATATCAATTGGCACATACGCAGCGCCAGATTTTAAGATTCCTAGGATGGAAATGATCATCCATTCGGAACGATTCATCATGATACCGACCAAATCATCTGGTTTTATTTCATATTCCGATCGTAAATAATGTGCAAGTTGATTGGCTTTCGCATTGAGTTCTGAATAGGTATGTTTTGAATCTCCATCAATTAAAGCAATATGATTTGGTGTTTTTTCAACTTGTTCTTCAAATAGATCAACGATGGTTTTTTCTAAATTGTAAGCAACTTTTGTATCGTTGAATTTGTGTAACAATGCCAAATCTTCCTCAGCGACCATTTCCAACTCATGTATTTTTGTTGTTGGATTTTTGATGATGGCTTTCAGAATATTTTCATAATGCATCATGAATCGTGAAATGGTTTCAGGCGCGTAGAGTTCTTTACTGTAGGTTACAATAAATTTGATTCCTTCTGGTGTTTCTTGTGCGCTAAAGTGAAGGTTAAAATCGACTTTTACTTCTTCTATTGGCTCTTGAAATAAGCGAAGTTCATCCAATTCTACGGCTTCAGCTTTTGCTGTGTTTTGCAGTACAAATACAATATCCTGAATGGTAGATCGACTCGTGGAAGCGCGTTCATCTTCAATGATTCCTATGACTTTTTCGTATGGAATGTCTTGATGTGTGTATGCGTCTAATAACGTCTTTTTTACTTTGTGAAGTAGTGTTTTAAATTCAGGCGTTCCAGAAAGGTCACTACGCAATACGAGTGGATTTAAGAAAAATCCAATTAACGGTTCTAATTCTGTCTGACTTCTATTGGCTATAGGACTTCCGACCGTAATATCATCTTGTCCTGAATATCTGTACAGTAATACTTTGAATGACGCTAACAGCATCATAAATAGTGTGGTTTCTTCTTCTTGACAGATTTTTTTTAAACCTGCTAAAATTTCATTGCTTATTGTGCATCGGTAACCATCTCCAGCATATGTTCTCGGTCCTGTTATTTTATAATCTGATGGAAAATCTACGCCATGTGCGCCAGTTAGTTTTTCGTTCCAATAGCGAAGTTTGTTTTCGAGCACTTCTCCTTTTAGATGGTTTCGTTGCCAAATTGCATAATCGCCATATTGAATTTCTAAGGGAGCTAAATTTAACGCAGTTCCGTCATTATGGTGTTGATAATACGCCACCAATTCGTTTATAAATATTGAAAGTGACCAACCATCACTTGCGATGTGATGTGTAACTAATACTAAAACATGTTCGTCAGCGTCAATTTGTATCAAACTGGCACGTACCATATGATCTTTACTCAGGTCAAATGGCATGTTGATTTCTTGTGTGATAATGGTATCGAGCGCATCAACTTCTGTATTGTATGTTATATTTTTTAGCGACCACATATTTTCTGGAAGTATTTTTTGATATCCTATACCATCTTCATCTTCTAGATACACCGATCGTAATACTTCATGACGATTTACAACATTTTGAAAAGCAGCTTCTAAGTGATTTTTGTCTAAAACACCATGAAAACGCAACACCATCGGTACATGATATTCTAAACTTCCGCCTTGTAGTTTGTCTAAAAACCAAAGACGTTCCTGCGAAAAAGATAATGGAATACGTTCTGGACGTGCTATTTTTTGAATGGAAGACACAGCCGTTTTTGTTTGATGATCTTGAAAGTACTTGATTAAATTTTCCTTTTCACTTTTTAATGTTTGTAAAAAAGAGGCTTCTATTTCTTTGTCTCCTGAAATGCTGACTAACAATTTTTCATTTTCATAAGAGATGATGACTCCTTTTTCATTGGCTTCTCTTAGTAATTTTAAAATATCTTTTATCATGATTTTGTGATGTGTAAACGAAGTGGTGTAGTTTTTAGGTAAAAAAATAAAAGTGTATGGCAAACCGATGATGCGTTAGTGTAACATCGGTTGTGCTTTTGTGTGTTGTTTATAAAGTTTTGAAATGCAAGTATTTGATCAAAAAATAATTTTTGAACTTTTGATCTATTACATATGGGTAATCTTATAAAAATCTATAGTTTAAGAAGCATTGAGTGTTTGTTGCGATAAAAAATAAGAAGGAATTGTAGCCGTAATATTTTGTCGAAGTGAATCTATTCGGACAATAATTTTTTTGGCATTATCTACTTTCAGTATTTCACAATCTAATCCGCTCAATGCGCCCATAGTTATCTTTTTGATATCGCCAATTTTTGGTAATTGTACATTTGTTTCAATGTCAGTGACTCCATCAACATTGACTAGTAATTTTATTTTGTCAATGATGTTTCCTGGCACTTTTGCATATTCTTTTCCAAAACGAATGTAGGCACATGCTCCATAAGTTGATAGTGCATCATGAAATTCAGATGGACTTTTGATATTGACAAAAACGTATGAAGGAAATAGAGGTTTCATGATCATCTTTTTACGATCGCTCCATTTTCTAATCGTTTTTACTTCTGGCAGAAAAGCTTCAATAGATTTTTCGTTAAGTAAATTACATACTTTTTTTTCGTGGCGTGATCTTACATATAAGACATACCAGCAACTCTGTTTTTCCATTATTTTGTATTGATTTTTAAGCATAGCTATCGCTACTCCGAGTCACATTCTGTGTCTCAAACTTGAAAAAAATAAAATGAATCTTGAGGATTGACTATCAATCATTTTGCATATAATTCATACGTTTAAAAAGTTTAAAAAATATGAATTAAGACGTGTTTAATTGTGTAATTAAATACGCTTCATTTTATCAATATGTTATCTTGGAATTTTTAATTTGGCAAATTCCCCTTTATTACTAGAGAGTCTATTCTTAACAGGGGGATGTTGTAATACTAGAACAGATATTACTTAGGATACAGACTTTCTTTACTGATGTAAATATATATAATAATTTTATTTAATGTCAAAAAAAGAGAAAAATTAATCCAATTTTATGATTTCATATCTGTATTAGTAAAGAATAAAAAATATGAATTTAAATATCTACTTTTTTATAAGTTATAATTGATTAATTATGAGTGTTTTTTTGTCAGTAATTATAGAAGCAAACGTTTGATTACATAAAATAGTATACCAAATACAGGATATTACTTACTTATTTGATTTTTTTAGTAATTATGCGCACCAAAATTACTTTTTTTGGTATTATCCAAGCCAACCTTCTCTGTCTAAACTTCGGTATTGAATGGCTTCTGCGATGTGATTTGGTAAAATGTTTGGTTGCGTGTCTAAATCAGCAATCGTTCTGGCTACTTTTAGAATTCTGTCGTACGCTCTTGCGGAAAGATTCAAGCGTTCCATCGCATTTTTGAGAAGATTCAATGCTTCTTGGTCTAATTTACAATACTTTCGAATTTGTTTGGTGTTCATTTGTGCATTGTAATGTAGAATTTCAGATGCTTGAAAACGTTTGGTTTGAATGCTTCTCGCATTGATCACACGCGCACGAATCACGCTGCTCTCCTCACCTTTTCGTTCTTCGGAGAGTTTTTCAAAAGGAACTGGCGTCACTTCTATATGAATGTCGATTCTGTCTAATAAAGGTCCTGAAATTTTCCCCATATAGCGCTGCATTTCCATTGGAGATGATGCCATTGGCGAATTTGGATCGTTAAAGAATCCGCTTGGACTCGGATTCATACTGGCAACCAACATAAAACTACTTGGATAGGTTATGGTAAAACGCGCACGTGAAATGGTTACTTCTCGGTCTTCTAGCGGTTGTCGCATGACTTCTAAAACGCTTCGTTTAAACTCAGGTAATTCGTCCAAAAATAACACACCATTGTGCGCTAATGAGATTTCTCCAGGTTGCGGATAACTGCCACCACCAACTAATGCGACGTCGGAAATTGTGTGATGCGGATTTCGAAACGGTCGCTCAGCTATTAATCCTGATTTGTCTTTTATATTACCAACTACAGAGTGAATTTTAGTCGTTTCTAACGCTTCATGAAGTGTTAATGGTGGAAGAATTGATGGTAGTCGTTTGGCAAGCATCGTTTTCCCTGAACCTGGTGGTCCAATGAGAATGATGTTGTGTCCGCCAGCAGCCGCAATTTCCATACATCGTTTGATACTTTCTTGACCTTTTACATCGGAGAAATCAAATTCGGGAAATGCTAAGTTTTTTAAGAATTCTTCACGTGTATCAATGATAGTTTGTTCTAACGGTTCGCCTTTGTCGAAGAAATTGATAACTTGTTTGATATTTTCTACACCATAGACTTCTAAATTGTTTACAACTGCCGCTTCTTTGGCGTTTTGTTTCGGAAGAATGAATCCTTTGAAACCTTCTTCGCGCGCTTTGATGGCAATTGGCAACACGCCACTGATTGGTTGCAAACTTCCATCTAGAGATAATTCGCCCATGATGAGATATTCTTCTATGTTTTCCGATTGTATTTGATTGGAAGCTGAGAGTATTCCTAAAGCGAGTGTTAAATCGTACGCACTGCCTTCTTTGCGCAAATCGGCAGGTGCCATATTGATGGTAATTTTCTTTCCTGGAATCTTGTAACCGTTATTTTGTAACGCGGAAGCGATTCGGTAGTTGCTTTCTCGAATTGCATTATCGGGCAAACCGACCAAGTGATAACCAATTCCTTTCGCGATGTTTACTTCTACTGTAATTGTAGTCGCTTCTATACCAAATACTGCACTTCCAAAGACTTTTTTGAGCATTTTTTTGATTCGTTTTTTATAAAACTATCTTTTTATGCGAAAGAATCCTAGAATGATTTTGTAAGCGTTGTGTGTTTTTTGTGAACGTTATTTTTAAAAGAAAAAACCTCAACTTCTTTCGAAACTAAGGTTTTTGTTTGGTAGGTGTTTTTTGTTTATTCTTTTATTAGTTTTTGTGTCTGAATTCCTGAATTGGTTTGAATTTTTATAAAGTAAATACCTTGCGATATGTTTTTTAAGTCCATTTGATGATCTAAACTACTTGAGTTTGGCTGTTCCGTTTTGACTAATCTGCCGTTTATATCGAAAATTGAAATATCAGAAATAGGAGTTTTTGCTTGAATATGTAATGTTTCTTTTGTTGGATTAGGATACATCAATATTTTATTAGCTTCGAACTCACCTACGGACAAGCGTTGTACAATTTCCGTCATAGCGGTGTTGGTAATTATCGGTGGATTGAAATCGAAATAGATAGCTGCTACTCCATTTATAATATCTCCGATAACGACATTCGTTTTAGGTTTTATTTTAAAAGCGATGTATCCGTGAGAATTGGGTTCATCGGTTGTACTATCTATAAGATTTATATTATCAAAAATAAATTCTACATTGCTACCATCTGTAATTTCTACTCGACCAGCATGACTCATGCTTTGCAATTGCATTGTAGTCCAATCTAATTTGCTGTCCAATATGTGTTCTACGCGTACGTTTATGGCACTTGCCGTTCCTGTGTTTTGAAAACGAATAATGTAATGTAAATACTTATCTATGTCTTCCAGTAAAATTTGATCGCCTTCTAGTACACGAATGTCATTAGGATCGTAAGAGCCTATCACAGTTTGTCGTAATTTGAATAAATTATCAACTGGAGTTTCGTCATTATTAATTGGATTTATGATTGCATTGGATAATAGTACATCATCTATGTTGGTCGTTGGTGGTGGAAACACATTAAACCGTAAATTTATTGTTCTGGTTTCAAACGGATTTAAATTCGTAAAATTGAATGTAATTGTATTACTTGTTTGTGAAGTGACAAAACTATTAGCATTTAAAAACTGCATTTTAGCGTCATCAAACTCAAAGATAATGTCTCCGCTAAGTTGTGTAGTTCCTATATTATTATATACAATTTGATACGAAGTATCAAAACCTGGGCGTGGATCGTCTATGTTTGGATAAATCGCGATATTTAAATCGTTGTAAGTTCCTGTTGGTTGTATACAAAAATCTACAGTATCCACATTTCCTATTCCTGTAAAGTTGGATGTCGCTGTTATGGGATTTACTGTATAATAATTATTTAGTGGTGATACTATGGAAGTCGTAAAACTACCTGAATCTGGAAACAATTGATACACTCCACTATTGAGTGAAAAAGTAGATAAGTTCACAGTTCCATCTGTTGTTTCTACTAGTAAGTTTCCAATTGAATTATCACCATTATCACAACCATCTAAATTCGTATCCATTGTAATTTCTCCATTTATTTCATTAGCATTTGTTCCTATATTTCTATACCAAGCTATAGTATTATCAGAAGCAGAAACTGATAAAACATCCATATTACCATCACTATTCATATCACTTGCATACACCCATATTGGACCATTTGTTTCAGAAGTGATTACTTGTTGGGTACCAAAAGTACCTTGACCGTCTATATTTTCATACCAAGCTATTATATCATCATCACGAATAGCACACAGTACATCCATATCTCCATCATCGTCTAGATCTGTTGCGTAAACCGATTGCACATTATCAGCTAATGTTGAAATAATTTGTTGTGATCCAAATGTTCCTTGACCATCTATATTTTCGTACCAAGCTACTTTGTCATCATATCTAGATGCTGAAAGTACATCCATATCGCCATCGCCATCTAAATCACTCGCATAAACCGATCGGGCACCATTTGTTAATGTTGTGATAATTTGTTGGCCGCCAAAAGTGCCTTGACCATCTGTGTTTTCGTACCAAGCAATTTTATGATCATCCTCTGAGGCAGATAAAACATCTATATCGCCATCGCCATCTAGATCAATCGCATAAACCGATTGAGGGCTATTTACTAATGTTGTGATAATTTGTTGGCCGCCAAAAGTGCCTTGACCATCTGTGTTTTCATACCAGACTACTTTATTATCACTACCAGATGTTGAAAGTACATCCATATCGCCATCGCCATCTAGATCGCTTGCAAATACTGAATGTGCGTAATTTATTAATGTTGTGATAATTTGTTGGGCACCAAAATTGCCTTGACCATCTATATTTTCTTGCCAGCTTAGACCTACACTATTACGAGAAATAACATCTATATCACCGTCACCATCCAAATCACTCGTGTAAGCTAAACTAGTTGATAATGCAATAGTCTTAGGAGCTCCAAAAGTTCCTAGACCATCTCTGTTTTCGTACCAACTTACACCATTTCCTTCAGAAATCACATCCATATCGCCATCACCATCTACATCACCTGGATAAGCTTTACCTGCATTTTTTGCTAATGGAGTAATTACTTGTTGCTCACCGAAGGCATCTTGACCATCAATATTTTCGTACCAAGCAATTATACTAGTCGAAAGAGAAGAAGTAAAAAGCATTTCCATATCGCCATCACCATCCAGATCACTAGCATGAACCGAAGTTGGAAAAACTTCTAATGTTGTAATAACTTGATTGGCACTAAAAGTACCTTGACCATCTGTATTTTCATACCAAACTATTTTTTGTTCATTACTATTTGTAGGAGTTGTAGAAAGTACATCCATATCGCCATCACCATCTAAATCTGTAGCATAAACATCAGCATAACTAAATGTATATCCGATAATTTGTTGGGCTCCAAAAGTACCTTGACCATCTGTATTTTCAAACCAGAATATAACAGAACCATATATAGCATAGACATCCATATCACCATCACCATCTAAATCACTCGCATGCACCTCACTTACATAATTCGGATAAGTCGTGATGGCCTGTTCAGCTCCAAAAGTTCCTTGACCGTCTGTATTTTCATACCAAACTATTTTATTAAGATGACATCCCGAAAGCACATCCATATCGCCATCACCATCTATATCTGTAGCATAAACCGATTGTGCATTATATGCTATTGTTGAGATAATTTGTTGGGCTCCAAAAGTGCCTTGACCATCTGTGTTTTCGTACCAAGCAATTTTATCATCCTCCTCTGAGGCAGATAAAACATCCATATCGCCATCACCATCTAAATCTGTCGCATAAACCGATCTTGCATTATTTGCAATTGTTGAAATAATTTGTTGAGCTCCAAAAGTACCTTGACCATCCGTGTTTTCGTACCAAGCAATTTTATCATCATTCGATGAGGCAGATAAAACATCCATATCGCCATCGCCATCTAAATCAGCTGTATAAATCGATTGTACATTGTCTACTCCAGCAGCAATAACTTTGTAGGCTCCAAAATTACCATTACCGTCTGTATTTTCAAACCAAACTATTATGCTAGCAGAATAAGAGAGTATATCCATATCACCATCATTATCAATATCTACAGAATGAATATCTCTAGGAGGGTAAATGGAATTCGCAATATCAATTTTCTCAAATCCTAATTGCGCAAAAGAAAATTGAGTAGTTAATAGAGTAAAAAGGAATAGTAATTTTTTTTTCATAGTAATCTTTTTTTTAAAATCTAAAATTTTAAATTATGTCTTTTCTTTTTCAATTCTACTGTAGTCGCTTTGGCCTAAAACAATTGATTTTATTGATTTAGAAAAAGTCGATAATTTTTTGTCTGAAAAGAATTTCGCCTATAACGCAGTATTGTGAATATTTAAAGCTTTGGTTTACAACCTAAAATGAATACACTGAATACAACACTAGTTTAGTTGATTTTCTTTTATTGGGGATTTAAGAATACTAAAATTTCTGATAGTATACAAATGTGAAACCCAAAAATGTACAGTAACGAAGTTTGATTCTTAAAAAATACTCCATTGTAAAAAAAATTTTACGTGTTTTATAGATACTTACTATTTTTTTCATTGAAGTTTAGTCACAAACCTCCACAAAACCATGCTTTTACTTGTTAGTTGACCAATTCGGGAACGGAAGGAAAATTAAGTTTGCTGTAAAGATTTCTTTTGTGTGCAAACAAGCTGAAGAATTTACTTTTGAAAGAAATATATTTGCACATCTCGTTCTATTTTTCCAATTTTAAAAGATGAATAAGATTGATAAATCCATACGGTTCGTAAATTTTTTAATTGATCTTGTGGTTATTGTAATGATTACAATAGTAGTTACCATTGTATTTGGTTCGCTTACAGGATCTGAAAAAGTGCTAATTTGGATCGTGACTTTTGTTTATTATTTTGTGCTAGAATCGCTTACAAAGCAAACCATTGGTAAGATGATTACAAATACAAAAGTTGTCATGAAAGATGGTACCAAACCTAGTGTGATCCGAATTTTTATGCGTTCGTTTTTACGCATCGTTCCCGTAGATGCGTTGTCGTATCTTTTTGGAAAGAATAACGGCTTGCATGATTTACTTTCTGGAACACGTTTGGCTAGAAAAGATGCTGAAGTTGCTGAGTAGTTTTACACTAAACCATTCTACCTTCTTTGATAAATTCGCGTTCTATTGCCGCTATTAATGAGGCATTGGAGAGTTTGGTTTCTTCATTAGCCAACGCATTCAATAATGCAAATTGTACAATATTGACAATGTTTGCTCCCGTAACTTCGTAATCTTCTGCAATTCGATCTAAGTCGAGTGACGCTGATACAAATGCTTCAGGAATGTATTTTTCCCAAAGTATACGGCGTTCAGGAATGCCTGGATTTTCAAATTCTATAATCGATTGAAATCTTCGGGTAAACGCTTTGTCAATGTTACTTCTGTAGTTTGACGCTAAAATGACCAAACCTGCATGCGATTCTATCCGTTGTAGCAAATAGGAAACTTCTTGATTGGCATATTTGTCATGCGCATCACGCACGCCTGTTCGTTTTCCAAATATGGCATCCGCTTCATCAAAAAAGAGAATCCAATCTTTGTTTTTTGCTTTGTTGAAGAGTTGTGACAGATTTTTTTCCGTTTCTCCAATATATTTTGAGATGACTAATGACAAATCTATTCTGTACACATCTTTGCCAGTATGTTTCCCCATGAGGCTTGCTGTAAGCGTTTTACCAACTCCTGGCGCACCAAAAAACATGACTTTGTATCCTGGATTTATTTTCCCTTCCATGTTGAAGTCAGCTAGTAAAGTATTGTTATGATCCATCCAAACAAGGACATTGTTGACTTCATTGAGTGTTTTTTCTTGCAGGACTAAATCGTCCCATTCCATAGTAGTTTCGAGGAGTTCGGCAGGAAAATCTTGACTTAATTTAGGTTTTGAAATTGATCCGTATACAAAGAGTTCAATATATTCATTGTCTAACATTAGTTTTCCACTAATTTTTGGTTCACCTTCTGGTGCTTTTCCTAAAGAAAGAATTGATTTTTTATGAAATATATGACTTTCGTCGAATGCTTTTACAATAAAGTTTCTTGCTACAAAATTATCGCCAGAAATGATGTATAGCGCGGTTTCTCCTGTTGGAATTATGCCACGATAGTTGGTTCCTTTTACACCTCCAAATTCTGGAAAATCGCTTCCATTAGGAAAATATTCAGAAAGAATACTTGTTAAGAAACCAGGAGAAACGTGCGGCAATATAGAGAGAAGCAGGATTAATATTTCATAGATTTGCAAGTTGTTTTCTATGACAAATTTTGAGAATTCAGAATCATCGGATGCAAAGTCAAATGTTGGAAAATCTATGACTTCATCACTTCCTGAATCTTGTACGAGTCTGAATCGGACTGCTTGTTTTATGTAATTAATGATTTCTACCGTCATGATATGTACACGAATTTGTTATCGTTTTTTGAAGATTCACATTGCTTGTGATTTTCAAATTTTAAAGTACGGAAGAATTCTTTACCTATACCACGGGAAAAACACCTATTCTTTGATAGTTTTCTTGCTTACTCCTTGCAACATTGTGTTGATTTTCTTCATGTTAGCCAATACCAACGAATCGTTTTCCAACACTCGTTCATAGTAACGTAATGTACTTTTGCTTAAATGTCGCGCCAACGTGGGTTCGTAAGTTTCCCATATACATTTGTTATCATTCGTTTCTGCATATTTGTATATTTTCTGATTTCTTTCTTTTAGAAAATCAACAAGTTTGTCTCTAATCGCCTTATTTTGAATTCTACCACCAATAAATCCTTCTACATCTTTAATGGTCAACACTCTAGGAAGATAGATGGGAATGTGCGAGATTTTATATTTTTTACTGTTTTCTACTATTCTAACGGAATCTGTAAGTTGATTTTCTTGTTTTCTACCACGCTCTTCCAACCGTTTTACCAAATCACTAAAGTAATCAGGATTTTTGTCTAAATTGGCTCCTGCACTAATGACAGCTGATAAATTTCCTTGTTCTTTTTCATCAAATTCAAGAAAATCTATTCCATGAAGTTCTTTAAAATCTTCCAGTATGTATTTTACGTAATTTGCTTTTCCATTGATAATTTCTACAAATACCACATTGGTTTCTGGTTGGATGACTTTATTTTTACCACGTTTTAAATTGTCATACCAATCTAAATTTGTGAGCAATCCGCTATTGTCTATAGCGCCAGCATCAATGTAATGCCCATAGTTTTTGATTTTTGCAGCTGGACTGAATCCTGGAAATCTGTTGGTACAGGAAACTGCTTGATAGAAAGAAATTGCTTTGCCGTTGACCAATTGTGATAAGTTATCCGCATTTAGAAACACATTTGGATCTTTATAGGAAACGGAACAAAATACGCCACGTCGTCCGTTGGTTTTAGCTGTATTTACTAATAATACAGGAAAGTAGCTATTGGTATCATATATGTTGTTTTTCCAATAGGATAAAAATGAATTTGTATCTAAAACACGATCGGTTTTACTTTCCAATATATTTTGGTAGTTTACCATTGAATAATACGCTCTGTCTTTATGTGGCGCTGCCAGTTTGTTTAATGGAAATACTTTTCGAATAAAATCCCAACCTAGCGTGTATGAAATATCAGAAGAAGCAAAGTTTTCATCGGCAACTGCATGAATTTGATGTTCAATTTTATCATATTGATCTTGGTATTTTCCTGCCAATACGGAATACATGGAAAGTCCCATCATTCCACCTGAAGCACCTGAAAAAGAAGCCGTTTGATCTAAAAAACGTCCTTCTGTTTCTTTTTGTATTTCATTCAACACTTTCATTGTCCAAATGTTTGCTTTTAAAGCACCTCCATGCGAAGCCACAAAGAACAAAGGTTTGTCATTGTCAATACGTGCCGTAATGGCATCTTTATAGGTTTCTATGTCAATAGAATTGCCCATTACAGTACTTTCCGTATCCAGTTGATGTACTTTGCGTTCGTTAAAAATTAAGGTTAATGCGATACCTAACGCCATAAAAAAGATGACGCAGGATATTACTTGCTGACTTCGACATACGACATTTTGTTGATTTTCTAAGGGAATCACTTGGGAAATTCTGTCACTTGTATACCCTAAGGTGTTTTTGTATTCTTTAACATCAATTTTACCTTTATCAAACGCATCTGCCTGACGTTTTATGGCTTGCATCACAAATAAATATTTCAGAACACATGCCAATGCGTAGTAAATGATGTAAATGTAAGCGAGTAAAATTGGCATGGCATTTATATGTTTCCAACCGAAGGCAACCGCCAAATTACTTTGTATCAATAGTATACATATTCCGATGGCAACTATAAAAAAGAATAGAATATAGTTAAAATCTATACTGATGTATTTTATGATTAGTGCTTTACTGTTGTTGTATAATTTTGATCTGAATAGCCGAAAATATATGTACGTTATTGCTGTAAAAAATGTGAGGATTTGTAATAGGAAATAGGTTGTTGCGTTGAATCCGCCAAAAATGGCAATTCCGATGAGCATTAAAACGGTTACTGTAAGAATTGTTAGAAAGAAATATTCTCCCTTTTTGTTGAACTTTATGTATGCCGCCGTTTCGCCTGAAGTTGGATTTACTTTTTTGTGAGCTTTATTCTCTTTGTCAATTTTTTGTTTCCTGCTAAGTAAATATCCCATGATGATAAAAGGTGCCAAGAACCAAATGATTCTAGTAATGACTAATACATATCTATTGATTTCTGCATATAACAGCTTTGATCTGAAAGTTTCATGAATGTAGTAATGCCAAATACAGAATATGAATAATCCCAACGTATACCGCAGGTATTTTGCCATGTAATCTTGGTTGTATTCTTCTCCATTTGGATCTATTTTTGGTGGTTTTGGCTTGTAAACGTAAATATTATAGAATTTCAACCATTTTTGTACGTACCAATAATTTTCATCTTTACTGTCATTGATATCTTTTGCATAGTAAATGTAAATTGGATAATGCGAAATGACCAAGGCAAATACGGAAATAATTACGTAACAAAGTATTAACGAAAATGGTCCACGTTCGATCATGTCAATTAAAAGCGTATATGCTTGATCGAGCGCTAGCACTAGTAGAAATATGATGGCTAAAATGATCAGACTTAAAAAAGATGCCCGCCTGAATTTATTGAATGAGGCGGAAAACTTATAAATTCCGTTAATGGCACAGGTGGGGAAATTTTTAAGGCATTTGATTACTTTTTCCATAAAAATTGTTGGTTAGTTTTGTAAGAAATAAATATACAAAAATAGTTTTTTTCTATTATTAACTACATATAGGTATTATTGAGTTTCCGTTTTGCGCATGTCAGTTACTTGTTCTCGATACATTTTTTTGAGTTGGAGTAATTGTTCTTCTTGAATGGTGGACGATTCTTGTAATTCTTTGATATTTATGAGTATTTGGCGTGCCATTGTGCGCTTATCGCCTTCATATTTTGGCAATTCTTTGATAAATTGGTGTGTTTGTGCAAATTTCTTTACATCTTTTGCTGCTTGATTTGAAGTGTCTTTGGCAAGAATTCTTTCGGAATACGAAATTGCTTTTTCATCATTTCCGAGAGCTAAGAATGCTTTTCCTATTTTTTTAATTTCTTCTGGTTTTTCAGTTGCCACAGTTTCTTCTTTTTTGACAAAAAGATCTACTTTTTTGGCTAGTTGTTCTTTTAGTTCTTCATTTTCAGGACATGTTGCCAAAGCATTCGTAAGTGATTCTACATCTGATAATACTTGTGCTTTTTCATATTCAAATAATCCTGCCACATTTGCTTTTGATATGACCGAAAATCCCATCATAATAAAGGATAGAATCATAAACCAAATCATTTTCATCATGGGTTTGTCTTTTTTGAAGAGCATAAACATAAAGACTAATGAACATACAAATAATGTTCCTCCGCAAATAAGTAGTATCAGTTCTGTTATTTTCATAAGATTACCATTCAAAAGAATTCATATCATAGGTAAATTCATCTATTGGAATAAATTCTAGTTCAGAAAGATTTAGTTGTTCTAAATCATTTTTTAGTTTTTCAGAGACTACAATTTGAAGTTTTAGCCCTTTTAATCTGAAAATATTTAATCCTTGAATCTTTTCTTCAAATAACACTAATTTTTCAACTTCTTCAATAATTTTAACATCAGGAGTTAATAATACACAGTCTGATTTTTCAAAATCGATAACATCTACTAAATGCAATAGATTAACGAAGAAAAAATTTAAGTTTGTTTTTTTTTCAAGATGAACAGGATATAATTCTATTTCATTTTTACAGTGTTTCAAGAGTATTTCAGTTACTTGTTCTGACAATGTTGGTAATGAATAGAGATTGTCTATAAAATGTTGAACTTCTCCTCTGTTTTTATGATATGTAATTTTTATATCTTTTTCTTTCAGGGAAATTCCGTCCGCATATTGATCATAAACACTCATATCAGAGAGTGTTACTTCTTCTGCGGTATATGAATTTGAAGATATTTCAAAATTTAATATGTAGTAATTATTCATAAGTATTATTTTAATTCTTTACCTGATTTTAACAAACCATCAATAACTTTATCTAAGAAAATCGTTACTTTAGGTCTCATTACTTCTAAAGCCTTTGCTTCTGCTAACCCAGCTTCCAAACCATCGTCAATGTATTGTTTTACAAGAGTTTCATAATTTTTTAAGAACGCCTCCATTTTAGATTTTATTGCTTTGCTAAATCTAGGATGATAACTATTAATTGCATGAATTGTTGATCCTTTTAAATCTTCTAATTCTTTTAATATACTCTTTAATTGGTTTAAATCAACATCAGCTGGCAATTTTAATGCAGTTTTTATTTCATCTATTTGTTTGGTAATCTCAGCTACTTCATCTGCATTTTTCACTACATCAGTTACACTATCTAATTGTTTAATTAAATCATCAAGTAATTTCATATCAATTCTCGGTAATCCAATCGCATTTTCGACTTCATCAATATTGTGCCCTAATTTTAATAATAAGTTATAGATTTTTTCATTTCCTTTCAAAGCATTTGGTACGACATGATGAACCGCTAAAAACTTTCTTGCATTTGTGGAAAGATTAGCTCCCATACTTGTTAAATAATCAAAGAAATTTTTTCTAAAATGAGGATTTCGGGCAACTCCTTTACTATTAATTTTTGCAATATTATCTGTTGATCTTGTTATTTCATCAAATAATTTTTTATAGATATTTTTATTTACTTCTAAAGCTTTGGCAACTTCATCTGCACTGGAGAGCCTTTTTGCAGCATCTTCGGTATTTTTTAATCCCTGTACGTAGCTTCCTGGCCCGCCACCTTTTTTGTTAACTCCAACTAAAATTCCTTCTATAGTTTTATCTCCTTCTTTTGTGACGAATTTCCCATGTTGTCCGACTTTAAGACTAGGCCCTTTTGGTTCTCCTATTCGTTTTCCTTTCGTTTTTACTTCCTTCACTTCTCCATTTGCCAATAATACCCAAGGATTTACACTTCCGTAGATTTGGAACCATTTGCCTTTACGTGTAAATTTGAACCCTTTGAATTTCGCTTTCTTTATCATTCGCTTTGCAAAGTCATCCAATGTTTTAGCACCTTTTCCAACACCTTTTCCGATTCCTTTAACACCTGTAACAACTTTAGAACCTGTTTTCATCAGTCCTTTTCCTGAAGCTTTGAGTCCGCTTCCAAGTGCTTTGAATGTATTTTTGGTTCCTGTAATTGCCATTTTTACAGAACCTTTTACACCTGCTTTTAATACTTTTAAGAGTGAAGACATGTCAAATAATAGAATGAAGATCAATTCTACTAACAGGATTCCTATGGCTCTTGCTAACGCGGCTCCACCTTTTACGATATTTCCTGCCCAACCTTCGGACATGTATGTTCCGAAGAAGCCTGAAGCTTTTAGCAATGCGGCTCCTGCCATGAGTGCGGCAAATATTTGTAATGCTGGTGGAATTAGCGAGAATATTGCGCCTCCTGTAGCAATTGCCAATGCTGTGATTGCTAAAACAACCAACGTACCAATGGTAATGTATAGGGCTTTATTTTCTTCCCATTTTTTCTGAATGGCGGTCATCATTTGTGTTTTTAGGTAATAGAGTCTATCTCCTACGCCCAACGGTTCTAATACACGCATTCCTGCAGGAATAGCTTCTTGAGTTGCCGCCTGTTTTCCTTCTGCTGAATCTGGTACATTTTTCGGAGCCTGCGCGCTTTGTTTGTTTATAAACCAATCTATTTGTCCTGTAGTGTTTCCATATAATTCTGGTGGCATTACCATTCCGCCACCGCCAGCATCGCCAACACTTTCTGTAATTCCTCCTGGATCTTCAGTTGTAGTAGCTGTAGAATTTGCGGTATCCGCTATGTTTAAATGCTCCATGGTTTCTACATTGGAAGCTCCAAACTCCATCTCGCCATTTTCTGGTAACATTGCCACTTTCGCCATTAGTTCGTCTGAGAGTTCCATATTGTTTGGCACAGATTCTACCATAAAATCTTCAGGTGTGTACTCGCCTTTATCTACATAGTTTTGTACAGGATCGGCAGTCGCTGTTGCTACGTCAGGTGCGCCAGGAATTGTATACGGAGTGTTTCGCTCAAATGGCAATGGTTTTGTGACGTCCATTCCCAAGAATTCTTCTGAGAGTTGTCCCCAAAAATTCCCAGGCATTTCTATCGCGGCACTTACCAAATTGGCGAGTCCTTGCATTATTTTGATGAGACCGACAGTAAGGAATTTCATCGCATCTAATAATAAATTGAATATTGCTTGATACGCTGCCAAAATTGCATCTAATGCGGCTCCAAGTAAATCGAGCAAGGCATTTACCGCTTTTTTGAGTCCTTCTGCCAACGTATTTACCGCTTCAACAGCAAAGTTTACGGCTTTGTCAATGGCTGCATTAAATTTGTCCCGAAGTTTCGGGAATGCGGCTAATGCTACGTTTACTAATACTTTTAAAGCTTCGCCAAATACTTTGATCATTCCTACAATGGCATCTCTGGCAAGATCAATGAGTTTGTTGGCAAACTTTTTAGCCGCTTCAATGAGTCCTTTTACAAGTTTTCGAAGTCCGTCAAAGAGCTTGTTGAGTCCTGCTTTTAACTTGTCGAAAAAGTTGCTGACCGCGCTTACGGCTCTGTCCCACCAACTTTTCTTTTCCGAATCTTTCTTGGCTTGTGCTTTTTTGCGTGCCGCTTCTTTGTCTGTTTTGGTTACTTCTTTATCTGCCTTCTTTTTAGCGGTATTGTATTCTTTGGTAATTTTTGTATCGGCATCTTTGACTTTCGCATCTATTTTACCATCAATTTTTTTCTTTTCAGCACCTGATTTTTCGCTGTATTCTTTTTTGACATTTTCATTTTCTTTTTGCCAAGCTCCACGTTGCGTGTTGACATCAGATTTTGCGGTGTTTTGCGCCTTTTCTTGTTCTTTTTTAACACGTTCCGTTTCTTTATCAATGTCTTTTTCAGATTTTTGACGTTCTTTTTCCTGATCCGCTTCCATTTTAGCATATTCGGCATTTTGGCGTTCCATATGTGGTGCTAAATCGGCATCAAGTTTTGCTTTGGCATTTTCATCAAAGTTATTTTTTACTTCGGCAGATAATTGCGGCATTTCATCTGCAAGCGCTGTTGGTTTTGGTGGTGTAGAAAGTTCAACCGTTGGCGACATCATTTCTAATTCCATTTCTGGATAGATGTCGTCTTCGCCTTTGTAGAGTTTGCTTTCCGCTATGTTTTTTTGTTGTTCTTTCGTTGTCGTTGCAGTTGACTCGTCTAAGTTTTTCTTGTTTTTGTTTGGATCTGCTTGTCCGGTAAGATCAACTTTTGGCTTTGTTCCTGGATTTGTAGAAACACTTTCGGAAGTTGGCAGTTTGCTGATTCCTCTTTTTATTTGCGATTTTCGATCTTCTTCGCTTCCACTTCTTCCTAAACCGAAGAAACTACGAATTCGTGCCATTGCAGAGCTTCGCGGTTGAACGCTTTTGGTCGATATTTGTGCGCCTTCTTTTTTTCCTTTCGGACTTAAATCTGGTAAGATCGATTTGTCACTTTTTATTTGTTCGCCAGCTTTTTCAGAAGATGCTTTTGCTTTTTGTTTTTGTACTGCAGATTTGGTTGGAATTCCCGTTGGTTGCTCTATTTCTGGAAGTGATTCTTTGAGCGTATTTTGTTCGTTTGATTGTACTTCGGAAATGGTTTTACTTGATTCTTTTACGCCTCTGATAAAGTTGGTTGGTTTTTGACTTGCCAAACCGTCTGCGTATACTTTACTGTTTTCAGTTGGCAATGCTACTGGTCCTTCTTCTTCTTTTATAGCTTCTTTTTCAGCTACTCCAGCTTGCGGAGCATCAGGTACGTTGTATGCTTTTCCGCCACCGCCACCGCCGCCAGTTTTGGCTTTGCTCTTTTGTGGTGTTTGTGATTTTACGTCTCCAGAGGTTTCCGATGTTGTGGCAACATCACTGTTTGCAGCTTCTTTTACTACTGTTGGTGTTTTCTCAGTTTCATTTTGTGGTGTTTCCTGTGTTTCTGCTGCTGTTTCTTCCTTTTGTTCTTCTAGATTTTTACTGTTTGTTGGTATCGCTGCTATTTCGGTAGTATTTTCAACGGTTTCTGTGTTGCCTTTTTCGGCATCTTGTTGGAGACTTTGTTGTTTTGTTGGTGTTATGAATAAATCGATCTCTTTGTCTTCATTTGTATTTTCACTATTTTTTTTTAGTTGCGTTGGCGCAATAAACAGACTTGATCGAGTGTTGTTTCCCTTCGATTTTTCAGTTGTATTTTGTTGAGCGCGTGCTGTAACCATAGTGTTTTTAGAGTGATTTTGTCATTGAAATTACCATTGAACATGCATCATTTTGTCCATCCATTTGAGTTGAAATAATCCTATACTCCACGGAATTTTGTCTAAGAGAATGTCTTGTGCAAAACGTTCTACAACTAATTTTATACTGTCTTCCGTTACCGTTATGTTTCCTTCACGTTTTAGAAACATATCGCGTATTGTGTTTGATGAACTGTTTTTTAGTACTGACCAATGTTGTATGACAGCTTGCAGTAGTTCTTCGCATAAAGCTTTGTCTTCGTCCGTGAGTGGCGTTTGGTAGTTTATGATTGTATCTAGCGGAATTCCTAAGCATATTTTTTCTAACGTAAGTTCTACATCAGTTACATTTTCTGTTCCTGTTGCCAAGAAATGAAGTAACATACATGCTTTTCCGTTGTCTGAAATTTCATTGTTTTCGGTTACTAATTTTGCTCCGTTAAAGAATTGTGCAAGGAATGGATTTAGTAAAATTAGTCCCGCTTTTTCCGTTGTTAGTGGAATTTCTCGCATTGGTTTGTTGTTCCTTGCAAGCCTTTCAAAAATGGTATTGTCAATTTCTTTTTCTGAAGTTTTGATCGTATTATTTTGATCTAAATTGCCTTGTGTTGTTGAATTTACTGAGTTCTCTGAAGTTGCATCATGTATCGTTGATTTTGCATCTGTTTGCGATTGTTCTGATTGTTGTGTTTTTTGTAGGTTTGAATTTGCTTTGGCAACATTTTTACCTGTAATTTCTTGCCTTGTTTTTTCAGATGATTGGATTGATTTATTTGATGATTCTGTACTGTTTTCCGATGTTTGACTTGTTTTAGACTTGTCCTTTACATCATTTTTTACTTCACTTTGATTTGCTGTTTTTTCAGTAGTTTTGGTCTGTTTTGCTTCCTTTGAAACCTTTGTGTTTTCGGCGTTTTGTGCTGCAATTTCGTTAGCCGATTTGTCTTTTAGCTCTTGCGGTTCAACATTATTCGTGATTGCTTTTATCTTTTTGCCTGCTTTTTCACTTTTTTGAACATTATTTTCGGTTTGCTGCGTTTCGTTAGCAGTTGTAGTTTTTTGCGAAGGTTTTATTGTATGTTTAGTTTGATCCGTGTTAGATTTCGCTATTTTTCCTATTTTTTCTGTTGTTGTATCTACGCTATTTTCGTGTTGTGCAATTTTACCATTTTCAGCGTTGTTTTTTGTTGATGTATGTTTCGTTAGAACCGTATTTGCTGCCTTTGTTTCTTTTGTGGTTCCTTTAGTGATATCGAATATTTTGTCAATTGAAATACGGATTGGTTGTTGCAAATCGTGTTGTACAATTGCCTGCAACATGGTTACCGCGAATTGATGTTCGTTGGTATTTTTTAGGTGTTTTTGTTCTGTAGTTGCTTTTGGTTTTAGTAGTTGAATGAACGTTTTTGAGAATTGTGCTAATGAGCTACTAAGTCCTAGCGTTTTGAACCAAATTTCTGCCTGAGCCTCTTGATAGTTGAGTTGTGTTTTTTCACAGATTGCTTTTAGAAGTTTTTTAAAGAAAGATGCTTCAATTTTCAGGTATTGATTGGTTATTTTTTGATTCGTATCAAGTATGGTTGCAAACTTTTCATAGTCGTTTCGCAACAGCGATAACATTCGTTCTATAGTTAGTGCATTTGCCGCAAATAGTGTGGTAAGTGTTTCTTTTTCAGCACTTGTAAATTGTACGATATTGCCCAACCATTCTTTGAAATTTTTTACAGAGATATACGCTGGTAAAACGCCATTTTTTAGATAGCTGCGTAGCGCATCAAACGGAGACGCTAAGGAAGTGATGGTTGCCCGTACACTTCCGTTAGTCGCTGTATTGTTTGTATTGATCTGATTTAATTGATCTTGAATTTTTGTGATGATTTTTTCTTGTAATTCTTCAAGATGTACACTTTCAACTTCTACATTTATGTCAATTTCGTCTATGCTACATTTTGTGTTTGGGTATTTTGTATCCCAATTGTTACAAAGGCGTTCTATTTTAGGCAGCAGCCGATCTTGAAAGAAATCTTTATAGTATTCTTCCCATGAAATGTGCTGTCCTTCATGATTCACTTCTACTTCAAATGCTATGTTATGAACCGTATGCATCTGTTATTTACGCTTCGTCTTTGTTACAGCGAATACTGTATCAAATTTTGGTTTTAACACTGAAGCTTTAGGCACGAAACCAGTTACATAGGTATTGGTAATGATTGTTCTAGGTTTTTCTACATATACTGCATTTCTAGCATTTGAATCTGTAAAGAAGGTATTTATTTCATTGTTCAGATTGTCGTCTACATTGGTTACACATCGTAGCAATTCTAATACGATGACTTCCATGATTTCATCGAGTTCTAGGAATAACTGATTGAACGCAGGATTGATATTAGTGTTATTGTAATATTTGCTCATGAGTAATCCTCTCAATCTGTTTATTTCTGCCGTAGCTGGAACTACAAGAGTAGATACAATTCTGGCGCTTAAGATGGCTATGATTACTTGATCTAACGGATCGAGAATTTCGTTTTTGAGCACATCTTCAAACGGTTGTCCTTTGAAATTCAATTTGAGCGAATTTAGTGCCCTATCTGCTCCTAATATTTGCAGTCTGTCTGCGTAAGGAGTTGAACATTCTAATCGTGCTAAAGGTTGATCGTCAGGTCGTGTAGTAGCAACAGGTATTGTGTTTTCTTCTACACATCCGCCTACTGGACTTGAGATCATCACGACTATTTGGTCATTTATTAAATCGTCATTTGTTGGTACGAGATAGGTATGTTCTCTTACTTTTTGTAATACAGTTTGATTTGATTTTAGAATGACTTGGTATGAGAAATAGTTTTTATCAATGAGGTCATGTGTAAATACAAATTCATATCCACCTTGAATCCATTTTGACGCAGGAATATCTTGCACTATGGTCTCTTTGATTGGTGTTTTGTACACTATTATTGACAAGCCACTTTGTGTAATATTATCCACACTGAAACGCAGCGTTGTTCCCCATAATGTTTGCGGTACTCTATCAGGATTAAATTGATAACGTCCACTGTTTATTGTTATAACGTTGCTAGGAAGTGAGCTGTTTGTACTTTTTAACACGCCTGTATCTTCAGAAACTCCTCTAAATATTACTGGTGCATCTGGTAAGCAGAATCTACTTTTTGAAACCGTTACTGGTCGCGAACGACGTACTGTTGTTTTTATGGTTTCTTGCGAACATAGGATTCCGTTTGTATTTGCTGAAAGTCGTAAGAATACTTGAACATTTACACCATTTTGATTGTCAGGAATTAGGTATCTGTTCGGTTCGCTTACTTTATCGAGTAGTGTATCTACGTTGTCTTTACGCATAAACCATTCGTACTTGTAATAGCTTCTATTGGTAATGTTTGATGTAAGATCGACAGCTAATCCTCCTGTTTCCCAACTTTCATTTGCAATGCTTATGTTTGTTTGTACGAGTTCAGGTATTTTGTAGACTTTGGTTGTGGCTTTTACTTCGCCATCAGCCACAAAACGTATGTCTTCTCCAAGCAATTGTTCTGGTACTAATGCAGGATTTAGCATGTAGTTTCCTAATGATCCTTGTATAAAGTCAACTCCATCTGGAGATGAAACACTAAATGATGAAGGCGTCACGGTGATTTCATATCTCAATACTCCCGATTGCGATTCCACATGACAGATTTCAGGAACTATAGTTACCGTCACATCTGGACGATTTTCTTCTATAACCATTTCTATGTTTGTATGTTCGCAAGAATTTTCGATGAGTTCTTCTTTAACTTGAACGTCGAGTGTATAGTTTTCGTTAATACTTCCGTTGTTGGTAATGATTTCAAAGTTAATTTGTTCTTTTTCCGTTAGAATAATTGCTCCTTGCGCATCTTTCCATATGTATTGTAAGTATTCTTCAATGGTATCTATTTGATCTTCTAAACTATGTGTAGCTTTCAGATCGATACTGAGTGTATTGCCATTCCAAGAAGGATTGTCATAATTCGCATTTATACTTGATGGAACTTTGTATACAACGGTTGAAGCTACTAGCTCGTCTTCAATTTGAAACTCGATTGGAACTCCGATTAACTCATTAGGAACCGCAATACTATTAAATGCATAGTTTCCTGAATCGCCTTGTAATAATTCAATCCCAATTTCTTCTGCTATTGGACATTTTAATACTGCTTGATCGTCAGAAACGACAATGTTTATTGGTTCAAGCTCTTCATCTTCTAACCAACAAATTGCTGGAGGAATGCTTACAGTAATATCTGGTCGTACTTCTGCGATTTCTAATGTGAATTCTTCTGAGATACATAATTCGTCTTCTGAACCAATGACTTGAGCACGTACACAAAGTGATCTGTTTACATCGCCATCAAGCGAATCAAAACGTGTGTTTACTATTCGCGTATTAGCAATTACTTCTCCGTTTTCATTTACCCATTCGTATGCGAAGTATGCTTTGTCATCATATGCATGCGTTGCTCCAAGTTTTATATTTACACCAGTATCATCCCAACTGATTACTTCACTTCCTGTAGTCATGGTTCCTGGTATGAAATATACTCTAGTTGCGAAGTCTTCTACAGGAATTCCATTGACTTCAAATGTGATTGGTTCGCCTGCTAATGCCGCTGGAACAAATAGTGGATTTAACGTATACACGCCATCAAAGAATTCAATGAAGCTTTGTCCATTTGCAGGTTCTTGTGGCGATGTTAATACACCATCCGAAGGAGTTACTGTTATTGTTTCAGAAATTGGAGTTGTTTCTTGTACATTGTAGCATATTTCTTCTGTCATATTCACACCAACTTCGATGATTTCTTGTTCTTCATCAATCGTTATCGGAATTTCCAAACTACATGGTACTGGATTTCCGATGACATCAATTAGAATGGTAATGTCTTCTTGGAAAAGTGTTGCTTCTGTAAGAATTAGTATGTTTGACGGATTTTTACCTAAGGCAATTTCCGAACCGTTGTTGCGTTTCCAAGTGTGTTGTAAGTACAGTAAGTCTTCTAATTCGTGTGTTACATTTAGGTTGATAACCAAACCATCTTCTGTCCAAGCGACAAATTCGTAACTTGCCGTTACATCTTCTGGTAGTTTGTACACCATGGTTTCAATAGGAATGGTTGGAATTTTTCCATCAACGAGGAAACGAATTCCTTCTCCGAGTAGTTCATCTGGCACTTGTGTAGGATCAAAAGCGTATCCTTGTGCTGTTGTGATGATGAATGCTTCTCCGTCTGGCGATGTTACCACGCCTCTTTCTGGTTCTACAATAAAATCTACCTGATCCGAATCTGATGGCAAACAGAATTTTTTGCGTGCTATTGCCAAAGTTACAGGATCTACAAGATCGCTGTATACGATGGTTTTTGGTGCACATTCTGACATGCACATGTATGGTAATGCAAAATCGAAGAGTACTTTTCTATCAAATTTTTCAACAATGGTATCTTCATCTTCAAGCTTCACTTGTCGTTCACCTAAATATACTAACAGGAATGTTCCTCCTTTTGGAACTCCTGCCATGTGTTCTAAACCTGGATGTTGTTCTATAAATTTTGATAGAATTAATTCTTTGTATAGATTTAATCGAATGTCATCTAATTGTGTTTTGAGCCAATTAAATTTTTCTTTTATACAGCACAATCCTGCAATTTTATGAACTAGAAATTCATACATTTTGTCATGTACTAATTTTCCAAATGTTCCGTTTTCGGTTGTGGTTGAAAGTGTATTTAATACTTTTTCTACTTCTGTACATAAGTCTGCGAAAGCACTATGAAATGCTGTCCAACGCTCGGTAACATATACATCTTGCAGTTGCTTGATGAATCTGTATTTTACAATTTCAAGATGTGTAATGAGTCGCATAGGAATTTCAAAGTATAGTTTGAATTCATTACTATCTGTATCAATTGTTTGGTTGTTTGATCTTCTATCAAGCACGGCAACTACTTGTGAAACTACATAATCAGCCGTTAAGTTTTCAGGATTTATACCATCAACTACATTTTCTATGATAAAAGCGAGTGAGTATTTGTAGCCACTATTGGTACGAGTTGTATAGTTTGCGGCAACATCGCCACCGAGAACAATTCTGTCTTTTGCTGTTGCATATTTTTGGTTGGCTGCAGTTTTAAAACTTGTTTTTACATTTTTTGTTTCTGTAACTGCTACAGCTAGATTATCCTGTAAGCTTTCTACGATACCTATTGGCGTTTTTACATTGACGGCTTCTTCTTTGTCATTTTCTGCTTGCGCTGCTTTGAGTACTGTGTGTACACTGGAGACAGTATCATTTGTACCTAAAACTGTATATTGATAACGTCTGAAGAAATCAATTGCTCTGTTGGCAGTGCAGTTAAATTCTTCTTCCCACGTTTTTATGAGCGTTACATATTCTTTTGTTTCGCAAGTATCTTCATCCAACGAAATTTTGTTTACAGGATAGCCAACACTGATGGCTTTTACATCAAAAGGTAAGTTGTATTGTGCTTTCTTTTTGAGAATGTTTCGCAGTGCGAGCACAAAATTTTTCCCTTGATGTCCTTCTATTCTGTAGAAATCTTTGTCGAGATGATTGTAGTTTAATGGATCTTTTATACACGCTAAATCTTTTAGATTGGTCGTTGTATAGCCCAATTGATAGCTTGATCTTCGATTTTTATTTGCTTCAGGATTCCAGTTGTTTACCAACGAACTTCCACTTTTGTAGTAGTATGGAATGCTACGTTCGCTTAGTTTGAAATCGTATGTTTTAGAAGGTGTTATTTTTATTTGGGCACTTTCAAAATTTAAGATATTGAAATCTTTGAGTTGGTAGAAAAATTTGATACACAACGTTCTGATGGCAATTAGGTTTTCATCGTTTTCAGAAACCATTGGCGACGGATAGAAGTCGTGTCGTGTTTCTAATCGTGTGGTTGGTTCGGGAGTTCCTAATAGTAAGTGCTTAGGGAATGCTTTAATGTTAGGTACACATTCAAATTTTGAGTGCAAGATGTATGACCTGATTTCGTTGTATGTATCAATTAAGTCTTTTAGTAAGTCGTATCTGTATTGTACATATTCATCATCTAATTCGCTAAAAATGGTATCAATATAGATGGCAATGTCGCTGATTAATACACCATATTTTTGAAAGTTGATGCGTTGACTAAAGTTTCTGATGATGGTAGATATTCCAACATATAAATCGCCTTTTAAGATAAATGTATCTTTGTATTGTTTAATGATTGGCATTCCAACATTCGTATTGGTTGGTGTCAGAATGATTCTTGGCAAACATAAATCTGGAAGTTTGTCATAATAGTCCAATACATCGTGACTTTGGTAAATGGTGTCGTCACTAGTTAGTATGTCTTTATTATTTTTGTGTGTGATTAAAAATTTGAGATTACTGAATACTTTGTTTCCAGTTTCGTCGCAGCCAGAACCGCCACATAATCCTTCATCTTCTGTATAACTTTCTACATACGCTATTACAATACAATCTTTTAGCGTAGTGCTTTCATTAGTGCTAAAAGAAGCCAGCGGAAGCTCGTTTTCACGTCCCGCTGACCCTTTTTCGTAGAGTTCATATACTTTCATGTCACCTTTTGTAAAGAGATCGTATTCTGCTTTGTCCGTAAGGGCTGAATAGTATTGAAATCTACGTGTTTCTGATTTTATGATGTCGCCATCGGTGGTAATTCCTACACCTTGGCCAATTTCTATATGTTTTGTTGATGATGAAACAATATTTAAACCACAACCGACACCAACTCCTGTAAGGTAAATTCGACTTAATCGATCTTGATCTTCGAAGTAATTTACGATTTTATTTAGGTTTTTGTGTGTTAACACTTGATCTGGTAAAAATTCTTCATAAATATTACCTCGTGTGTTTAATATATGTAAATACGGTTCTTTTTTTTCTATTGTTTTCATCTGTATTGTATTTTTTTCATTTTGATTGTTTCAATATTTTCATATTGCTAGTGTTTCAAAATGTGATTTCGTATTTATTATGATATTGTTTGTTTCTTCTCACAACTACTGCGCTTTTAGAGTGATCCAAGTGCGCTTCTGTTGAGTATGATTCTGTTTTTCAATTCGCCATCTTCATCATTACAATCGTGTAATGTTCCTGTTGCATATATGGTATTCATTCGGTTGATAGCACATAAAAGGTTTTTGGTACTTGTATGCGTTGCCATGTATTCGTTGGAAACTCTTCCTTTTGATTTTAGAAATGCTTTCCAATATTTTTGCACGTATTTCATGTCGTACAATTCGTCGTTTTCTATTATTTTGTAGGTGTAATTTTCATCTTCCATGAGTTCTCCTGACCGAAAGACAGATGCTTTTGTGTTTTTAGTTATTTCTTTCTCTGTATTTTCTTCTGACACTTTATCAATGATTACTTCGTCTAAATTGATGGGCGTTGAAATCACCACATCCGAAATGTTTATGTTAGGATTATCTTCTTTCGGAATTCTTTCGATTTGCGTCATGGCGCCATCAATGTGTCCTACCCAACATATTCTTGGAAGAATGTGCGCTGGCAATTCTCTTCGAATTAGGTCTTCCATAAAGATTCTGAAATCTATATTGGAAAATCGTGCTGTATATCCTGGAAATATGATGGTTACTTGATACGAAAACGGATCAATTTCACTACAACCCAAACATTTTTCATCTATACATAATGGCAAACAATCATTTATATCATTGATTTCCTCACGTTTGTATGGTAATGTTAGGATGTTTTCGATGAGATAGAATCCTTCATCAAAGAGTAAATTTTCAATGAATTTAATGGTTTCTAATCGTTTTTCTATGGCTTCAGTTTTTGTATCGTAATAGTGATTGTACTGTCTGCCAATTACCTCATCTTTTTCATTAACTAATGCTATGTAATAGCGTCTTGAAGGCGTTTGTGTTCTGCGCAGTACAAAGTTTTCACGATTTGTAACTAGTTTGAGTACTATGAGTAATTCGTTGATTGCTGATTGTTTTGAAGCAAAATCTTTTTGAGATGATAGAAATACCATGTCATCGCTTTTTATTTTCCAGCGATATTCTATGTGAACGCCTTCACTTATGGTTACGCGTTTTAGCGTTTCAACCGTAATATTATCGTTAAATAAGTCTCTACGCGAATAATCGTCTAACCCAGAAAGCAATGCAATTCGTTTTTGAAAACCTGAAACGTTTGTAGTGTTCCACTGGTTTGTTTTTCTGTAATTGAATGCCAATCCACGTTCTGAACTTATGGTATCGTATTCTTTGATGAATCTATTTTTTGTTTTGATGATGTTGTTGTCTACACTGTTTTTCGATCGTCCAAAAAGTTTGTACATCGTGTTGGTATAATCTTCAAATACTTCTGCAAAACGAGCAATTAAATGATCTAAGAGTTCGTTTCTACGTGCATTGAAATCTTCTAGTTTGTCAATGATGTTCTCCACATTTTCTTTGTAATCCGGAAAGTCTTTGAGTAATGTCTCTATTCCATTGATGCCTTCTACCGCTTTGAAAAAGTACGTTTGTTGCAAGTCTTCATCAGCTGACAATAGTGTTTTTATATGCTCTAAATGAGAGAAATATGTACTTAAAATTTGATCAAAAAATACTAAATATCCTTGTAATTGTTTTGCTTTTACTTTGCGTTCGTCTGAAACTGTATTTGATAATCCATATTTTGAGATTCCGTAGTTTTCAGGCAAATCGTGTTGTGTAGTTTGGTACTTTATTTCGTTGTACACACCTAAAGGCATTGGCAAATCGTCAAATGATTTTTCCTGACTTGCTTTGGCTTCGGCTTTGAGTTGTGCTAAGTTTTCTGCTACGATTTCGCGATTAACGCCAATTGGCAAGAATCCTTTTTTATATTTTATGGTACTTTCATCACATAATACTGGCAAATGATTGTCTGCCACACAAATAATCCAAGGATCACTTTTTGCGTTTATGTTTTGATTGCACTCCGTTTCTTCGTCTCCTGTTTTTGGCGGACAGTTGTCAATACTGATATCTTCTATGAGTTTTACACCATCAATTTTCATGATAATATTCATGATGTCTGATAAACGTACATCTTTTCGAAGCTCTGACTTTTGTAATTCTTCTGTGGTTAGAAAACCATTTTCTAAGATTGGACCTTCAAATATTTGATCTGACGAAAGTCCGCTATCGAGCATTTCGTGGAGCGTATTTGCTTTTACATTTGGCGATAGATATTGACCAACTTTCCATTGAATTTCCGCATCAATGCGTTCTTCATCTGCATGGTTTTCAAGTTGAATTTGCGCACAAACTCTTATGCATTGTTTTGGTATTTTTTTAACTTCTACCAAGTCTTCACATAGATTTCTGTTGCTGTGATATTTGGTGAATATTTTTTCAATGATTTCTTCTTCAACAAATTCCTCTCCTTCTTCAAAATCGACCAAGATTGTATACAATCCTTTGATGTTGAATGGTTTTGAGTTGTATTCTGAATCTGTAAATGGTGTAAATGCTATTTTTGGTGCTTCAGGATTACATTCAGCGTACAGCGATATATCGTGAATCGCCAACCAACAGTTTCGCACACCTTTGATGTCTATGAATAGTTTCCTATAATCTAAAACCGTAACAGGTTTACAGGTAAGTATATTTTTTGCCGATTTGAACTGCTCGTGCATTTTAGCAAAGTTGTCATCTGCGGAAGCGACCAAGTTTTCAATGGGCTGATCAATACGTAAACCTAAGTCTGTAATGGCATAACATAACAGTTCCATGATGGTAATTCCTGGATCGTGAATGTTATAGTCGGTCCATAGTTTGCGACTGAGATCTTGAATGTATTGCTGTCCTGTGTCTCTTAGAAACTGAAAGTCCAGATCGTCATTGTAGCGTACATTGCTCGGTATGGTAATATGTTGATCTAAGATTGACATAGTGTTGTTGTTATGGCGTTTACAGCATGCAATTCGGGCAATACTGAGGTTAAAATACTTTTTTGGTCTGTTGGTATGATTTCGTCTTTTTCTTCTCCGTCGTGCAACATTTTGAAATCTTTGATGTAGTCTACGTAGTTGAGATTTTCAATGTAAAAGATGACTTCACTTGCATACATAGCGTTTCCGAAAGAAATCATTTGATCTTTGTCAAACGCCCAAGGCGAAAGGTATTGTGCAATGTCTTGTTGCAATTGTTTTGCATAAAAGTTAGCATCTAATCCTTCGTAGAATCGTGCTTTTAAACCGATTCGTACTTCTTCATATACAGGCGATATTACTTTTGCATTTACGTGTAATGTGTTGAGTTTATTGATGTACGTTTCTATAGCGTTTAGTTTTGTTTGACTTAGTTTTGGCTTATAGATATCGTATACATTTTGGTCTTTTATGTTTGGAACCGCAACCAATAGAACTTCTCCTGGCGTTTTGAAACTGGAGCGTGTACTGTGATTTAGACATTTTATTTTGTGCAAATAGTTGAATTCTTGAAGAATAAGATGTTCATAATCCCACAGCGTGATGGCTCTATTTTTGTGACGTAAACGCTCGCTAACTCTTCTGTAAAAATCCAAGTCACTTTCTTTCGGAAAACCGTCAAAAGAAGCATACGGTTGCGTTACTTTTTTTACTGTAGCCAAACGATCTTTGAGTTTGGAAATTGTTTCCGCAGGCATTCCGTTCTCTAAGTGATCTAAGGTGTTTTCTTTGTTTAAGAATTTTACTTCTACTGCTTGCGCGTGAATGTTTGTAAACTTAGATACTGTATCATATGGTTCGTCAATTGTGGCACGAATCCATAAGTAATCTTCTATAAAAAGTGTATTTTCTCCAAATCGTTTTGGCACAGTAAAGGCTACCAATCCTGCTTTTAAAAAGTTGTCGGTTTGGTCTTTGAGTAAGAAGATTGGTTTTAGATTAATCCATGTATTTTTGTATAAATATTGCCATGTAACCGTTGCTAATTGATAGGCTTCAATGGCATCAGGATTTTCTGAACCTTCTTCTATTTGACAAAGTAATTGTATGTTTTGATCGGCTACTGCTTTATCAATTCCGATGTATAATTGTCCGCCATTTTCTGGCTGAGGAACTAACGTTGCGTTGCTTGTTTTTATTTTATTGATTCCGAAAGGAAGCTCATGATATAATTCTAGCTCGTTTTTCGTTTCTGAAAAGACTTCTTTTGTGGTAATTGCAACTTTTAAGTTTTCTGCAAATGGTGCATATGGTGCATTTGGCAACGCAAATTTATGAAGTGCCAAGTATGTATATATTTTTGCATACGCATCATGTAAAAAGTTATTTTGTAATGATAATTGAATGAAATAATCATCCGTTATTTTTGGAACATACGTGCGATTTGTTGGTAAGAAGTGTTTGAATTCTACCGTAGAAGTTCCTGTAAACATTTGCTGATCTTGCTGTGATGTACCATTTGAAAGATCGTCTGAAACACTTCCACTGTCTGATCCGTCAGAAGTGACATTAACTTGTGCGTCATCTCTATCGGCACTGTAGTCATAGCTTAGTGCAGCAGCTTCATCTTGGTTGAATGGACGTGCAAAAGCAGCATCTTTATTTTTGTCTGCCGTTTTTAAACGTACGTCTACTTCTTGCGCAAATTGTTCTTCTTTTGACAACAGTACTTTATCAACCTCAGCAACACTTTCTACGATATCTTTGGTACTTCCGATATAGTCTGTAAGTACTCTAAAACGTTGTGAACCGTTTGCGCCTGTTACGATTGGTGTTTTTAATCCAGCATGTACAGAAATAAAAGTTTCTGGCGGCGTTATGTTTAGGTATTGTTGAATGTAATGTTTGTAATGCGTTTCAAAATTATCTGGATTGTCCTTCCAATCTAAGGAAACAGTTACATCACTGATGCGTTTACCAATCCATTCTTTGGAAGAAATTTTTAGTTTCGCACGTTTTTTGGCTAATGGTCCAAATGGGAAAAATGGATTTTCGGTGTTTACTTTTCCCAAATCGTTTTTCACCGTTATACCTGTTTTGTAGATTCCTGTTGTTGCAAGTTCTACACTTTCTAAAGTTGCTTCAGAAATTGTTGTGTAGGTTTCAAAAGTTGTTTCTTTTCTGTCGTTTTGGTCAAATAATACACGGATGATTGGATGTGTTGTAGTGTAGTTTCCTTCGTGAATTTCCGTGTCGTAGTTTACTATTTTTTCATCATCTTCATTCAGTGTTATTTCAATCGTAATTTTATTGTTTTTTACAACTGCAGATTTTACAGTTGGAGTTTCCCAGCCTTTTTCTCCAGTATGTTCAACTGTCAGAAGTGGTTTTAAGTTTGTGTTTAGCACTAATTTGTTATAAGATGCAATTAGTGTTATCGTTCGTTTTCCTTCTGTCAATAATAAGGAAGGAGAACTTACAGAGAATCCTTTTTTGGCTAGGTTTCTGTCGGTATCTCCAAAAGGTAACCAAGATGTACTTCCAGTTTCAAACTCGCCGCCTTCGCCATCTTCAGAGTTTGCAATAGGAGAAGCATACCAATTTGCGGCATCTTCATGTGCGTATGTATTTTTTAATGCGGAGACAGTAGCTTTGTTGATGACAATTTCTTCTTCAAGCTGATAATGAATCGTGTTTCCATCAGCATCTTTCCCTGCATTTAGTAAGGTTTCATCACTTAGAAATTGTTGTTCTGCATTTTTTGCTAATTCAAATATGATGTATGCATGATCTGCATTTTCATCATTTTTATCAAGCTGTAATACTTTTTTGTAATAGAAATCTAAGTGTCGTTTTGTGATTTTGTTGAATCGTTCTTTGCTTTGATTGAGTAGTTTTAGAAACGCAATAAAGAGTGCCAATTGTGGCGTTACATCTCCTTCTGCATAGGTTTCTATGACTTCTTTGATTTCTTCGGAAGCATTGTGAAACGGTTCCCAAGTTCCTGTTGGTGTTGTGTAATTTTTGTTGTTATATAGATTGACATGCTTAGAAAATTCTTCCGCAAAGTTCATCCAATCTTTTACATCGAATCCCATAAGCTCAACACTTTCAGGATCGAGTAAAGCATGGTATCGCGATTGCTGCGTAGTGCCTTCGCGTAACTTTATTAGTGTATTTTCTGTACAATCGTTTTGCATGATTATATGTCTGTTGCTTCAGTTAGGTAATAAGGGAAAACAATGTTTCTTCGAGTGTTTGTAGCCCTTATGATGTATTCTACTTTGATTAAAAATTTACCTTCTAGTATATTTTGCGTGTCTAATGCTATTTTGATGACATCTATTCGTGGTTCAAATAAGATGATAGCTTCCTCAACTCTATTTTTCATAATGTTGATTTGCGTAGCATTGAGATTTTCAAAGATTTTATCGGTAAGATCGCATCCAAATAATGGACGCATGACACGCTCACCTTTTCGTGTTGTGATAATGGTTTGTAAACTTTTTTCAATGTCTTCTACATCAGAAATTAGTTTTACTTCTCCTTTTCGTTCTAGAAATGTTGGAGGGAAATCCCATCCTTTTCCTAAGTATGTTGCTGCTGTTACATCCATGTTATCCTATCATTACGGTTGGACATCCTATTACTATTGATCCTCCATGCGCTGTAGAATCGCCCATGCGTGCTGCTGGCATTCCACCAATTAATACTGTTGCTGAACCAGCTACAATGCTATCTGGCGGACCAGTACACACACACATGTCTCCCATTTTTGCTGCTGGTAAACCTCCGATGAGTACTGTTGGTTCTCCTGGCGGTAATATTGGTCCTCCAACATGTGGTACTGGACCTGTTGTCATAGGACAAACGTGCATATCTGTTATTCGGGCTGCTAGTGGCATGTGTTAGTTTTTTAGTTGATTTGTACTATTCCTCCTTTTATGGTTGTTGTTGCCGAACCTTCTACGGTTGCTGTTACGGCTTCCGCTGTAAAATCTATAGAAGCAACGGCTTCCATGTTCATGGCTTCCATTTTTATATCGCCAGCACTTGCTGTCATGATAATGTCTTTTCCAGATTCTATTGTGATTCCGTCTGTATTCATAATGATGCTGTTACCATTTTCATCTTCCAATTTTATGTATGCTTCATCTTCATCAAGTGTGATGAGTTTTCCCGCTGGCGTATCAAGCGTGATACTTTTGAGTTCGTCATTCATGGTGATTTTGATTTCACTTTTTGTCATGATGACTTTTTCGAAATTATCGTCTGAATGTTCTATTGGAGACGTGTTGGTATTACTGAATAGCGAACCTAATACGACTGCCTGATTTGGATCGTCGTTTAGAAAACCTACTAATACTTCATGTCCTATTTCTGGTAGGAAATGAACTCCGTAGTTTTCGCCTGCATGCATTGTTAGTACACGTGCCCAAACGCCTTCTTCTTCAGCACTTATGATGGGTAATTTTACTTGAATTCTGTGTTCTTCATCTGGATCGCCTTCTAAGGCAGCAACGACACCGATTTGCAATCCGCCAATTGCTGGTAACATTCCAGAAGCTGGTAATTGACTTACTTCGTAGGTTTCTGCAAACCATTCAGGTTCTAATCCAAATTTTACCGTTGTTGTCCAGTTTCCTTTGGTAATTGTATGGTGTACACCGCTTACAAATACATCGCCATTGAAACGATCGCTCATGCCTGCAAGTGTGATCATTGTGCCTGGTAGTATTACTTCTGTTCCTTGTACTTGTACGGTTCCACAGATTTTTGCCAGTTGTTGATACATGCTTTTTCCTTCTGCCCAAGAGGTCAGTATTTCATCAGGAATGTTTCCAGTGTGTGTTAGTGAAATACTTTTGCTTCCAGCTGCTTCAGATAAATCGCCTGAACTCAGGTTTCCAGCAGTGTTTAGATTTTTGTTTTCAGCACTTTTGGTAATTACTTCTTGATCAGAATAGTTCCATGCAGAAGCTTCAAATGTATCATATTGATTACGTGCGTCAATTTCGGCTTCAAACGAGAACACATTGTCTCCGTATGTTGCTGTAAATATACTTGCGCCAGAGAGTTCAGGAGCTTTTACGTCTACCGTTCCATTTTCTACAAAACATAACATGTTATTAATTTGTGCTCTGCATTGTATGAAATCCCAATCTGTTGCTTGGTATTGTACGATTTCGTTGTGCGAGTGCGATGTGGACTCAGCACTTCCACTGAGACCATTTTCACTTATAATTTCGTCTATGACATCACTTTCTGTTACTTCATAGAAGATTTTATTTTTACGCCCAAGCGTCATTTTGAACGCTTCATCTTTACATTCAATGAGCAGATAACTTGTTTTTGCAGAAGCTTTGATGGCATGTTTTGTGATGATTCCTTCAAAAATGGTTTTGTCTTCAAAGTCGTATCCAGCTTCGATGACAATTTTTTCGCCAGGTTTGAAATCGTCACTATTGCTTGCTTCAAATTCTTGAATTGTTCCATCTCCATCGACTAATACTATCGTTGCCGTTGGTATGCGATTGCAGGTACGTTCTACCGTGATCGTTTTTATACCTAAGGTGGCACTGATATCAGTTTGTCCACTGCCTACTAAGACTTTGTAGGTAGCCAAACTGTTTTCTTGTGTGGATATGTCTGCAACTAAGCTCATGCACTTTGTGTTTTATCTAATGGTGGAAATATGAGTTCCGTTCCTGGTTCAAGACTTCTGAAATTGAGTAAATTGTTTGCTCTGGCAACTTCTAGGTAATATTTGGAATCGCCATAGATTCTGTATGTCATTAGTGGTAACGTGTCGCCTTCTTTTACGGTTCTGATGTGAGTAAGGTCTGGCGAAGATTTTTTCTCTTTTGCCAAACGTAATACTTCACTTGTATTTTGTTTACACGTAAGTGTCGCTACAGCTCGTATTGGAAATCCTTGCGGGTTGAAGAGTTTGTAATCAATGTCTAATTTCGTTAGAATACATTTGAGTTCTAACGCTCCCCAATTTATGCGCAGTTCATATGTTTTATGAATATCACCTTGATACGCGACAAGTTCTTTGATCTTATTAATTTCTTCAACGATGTTGTTGTTTTCAGCCTCATCGTCTTGAAAAGGAATAAATCCTGAGATGTCATCCGCAATGCTTGTGAGTGTTTCCTTCAGATCTAGATCGACTACTTCAAATATTCCTGTAGAATCGTATAATAATTTGAAGGTAAAATTCCCTGGTTTTACTTTGTAAAATTTTGGTTTTTTTCCTCCAGAATTATTTTCTTGGTCTTCATTGTATTCTACAGTGTATGATTCTTTATAGCCTTCTGGATTGATTAAAAGTTTGATTGATTCGCCCTTTTCTACGCCATCCTTATCAACTATGGTGATGATCATTTTTTCTAATTCTCCTAAAAAAGCCATGTTATCGTTCTTTTTTATTGGTCATTATTTTTGATACTGCATTGATGATATCGCCAGAAGTCCAATTGGTTTGTGCTTCTTCTATTTCAGCCGTTTCTTCTTTTTTTTGAGCATTTACGTTGACCTTAATTCGTAAGTTTTTTATTTCTACTGCCATTATAGTAATGCTTTAAAATAGTTGTACTTGAGTTCTAAGGTTTCGATGAGAATACTGTTGGTTTCGGCATTGAAATCTCCTAATTCATATTTGATGGGATAAGCGCCAACGATGTTCCAGCTTTTGATTGGAATATGTTTTTCATTTAGCAACATCACAATTAGGTTCAATGGTTTGAAAGTAAAGCTCTCATAGGCATCTTCACACCATTTTGTAATGGATGAAGGCGCTGCTTTTAATCCTCGTTTTAGCGTAAGCGTGCTGAATTTTAATCCTTTTGGTATTTCATGGACAAATCTATTTTCTCCACCTTCTGTATACGCTTCTGTTTCTACAGTGACACTTAGTCCTGATACTGATTGGAAGCTCAGATCTACAGGGTTTGGCAGTAATCCGTTAAAGTAGACTACAAAGTGAAACCCTGATACTGGATATTTAAAGTTGTCAAAGAGTGCCATATTAGCCTAAGTTTTCCCATTCAACACCTTCGTGCGCCACTGTTAGTGTTTCAATAGCTACTTCATTTCCTTCTGCTTTTAGATCAGTTGACTGAATTTTCATTGGCCAAGCGTTTTTCACTCTCCAAACCACAACTGGTTCGTGTGCTTCATTGAGTAAGCTAATGGTAATATCACGGCGTTCGGCTACGTTGAGTTTGTTTTCTTGCATCCACGCGTAGAATTCATTATCGCCTCTGAATACACCTCTTTTTAATACGATGTCTGTGTATTTTACCATTCCTGGCATGCTAATTTTGTTGTATTCAGGACTTGAACCTTCTCTGTATTGTAAAATTTCAAATTCTTTATCGAGCCCTGTTACTTCTTGAAAACCAATTTTGGTTCCTCCCCATTCTACTTGAAAGTGAAACTTTGGTAATGGATATATTGCTGACATAATGTTTTGTTTTTAAATGTTTGTGTTTTTGTGCTTTTTTAAGATTGCTTATTGCCTATGATTCTTGCATTTTGTGAGAAAACTTTAATACAATGAATTCCGCTGGACGTACTACTGCCATTCCAATTTCAATGTTCATGATTCCGTTTAGGATATCGTCTGCTGTCATTGTTTGGTTTAGTCCTACTTTTACGTAGAATGCGTCGTCAGTTGTTGCTCCTGCTAAAGCTCCTGCTTTCCATTGGTTGGTAAGGAAATTGGTAATCATTGCTTTGATACGTACCCACGTATTGGCATCATTTGGCTCAAATACAAATTGATCACTTGCTTTTTTCACAGATTCTTCCACCATGTTAAAGAAGCGTCTTACAGATACATAACGCCATTCGTTATCGTTTCCTGCTAAGGTTCTTGCTCCCCAAACCATTACACCTTTTCCTGTGAAGGAACGAATTGCATTTACAGATTTACCTGAAGTTGTATCAACGTTAAGTCCATCTTGAATGTCGTTTGTGATACGTACGGTTGGTTTTACAACATAGGTTAATCCTACGTTTGCTGGCGCTTTCCAAACACCTCTTGTACTGTCAACTCTTGCATATACTCCTGCAATTCCACTACTTGGTGGTAATTCCATTGGCAAATTGTTGATGGCAGTTCTAATTTTATTGTAGGTATCGTTGTCTTTAGTTTCTAAATCACTTAGTGATCTTCCGTGTAATTCTCCGTTGTTTGTATCAGCTTCAATTACGGTATCGAGTTCCGTTTTTAGTGTTGCAAATTTAGAAACCACTGTGTCTAATAATGTAGAATCTGTGTTTGCTGGCGCTTTGTAATCTGCCAAGACAGCAATTGTTTTTACTGTTTTGTGAATACTTGTGGCTGCTGTATCAATTGTTTTCTTGATTTTAGCAGTATCGCCACTTGTGATGTGCTTTTTTAAGTCTGCTTGAAGCGTTACTAGTTCATTGTATTTTTCTTCAATTTTACCACCATCTTCAAAATCGTCTAAGAACGCTTGTCTGTGTGTTGATAAGTCCGTTGTATCTACAGCTTCATCGGCAAGTGCGCTTAAGGCTGCATCTGCTTCTTTTTTGATTTTGTTTTTGAGTTCAACTAGACTTCCCATTGCTCCTAAGAGATCATCCATACTATCACGTAAGTTTTCAGGACGTGGAGAAGCGTAGTTTTTTGTTCCACTCATGTCAAAACCTTCATTGACTCCAACATTGTCTTCGTATAGGTAGCTGATTACATCTGCTAGTTTTCCTGTGAATGTTCCTGGGAAACCAGAAGCTAATCCAACTACGTCTGCAGATTTTATAGCAACATCTGGTTCAAGGTTTTCCATTTCTTCTTTGATCGCAGTTTTTGCATTTGCATCTGCTTTGCTGAAGTGAGAAATATCTATAGAAGATGTATCAACGCTGTAGTTTAAGATTGTTTCTAGGTATGGATAGTACGCTGCTCCGTATTTTACGAAGTCTTTTCCAAGGTTTATACCATCTCTAAGTGCTCCAATGTTTGGATCTACAGAAGTGCTTCCATCATACCCAAGTGTATCGATTATGGTAAAACGATCTTGAAGTTTGTTACATTGCGTTAACGCGTCATTGTACAGACCGTAGAATGTTGTTGCGTCAATTCCGTTCACTCGTGTTGCATCTGGAAATACAATTAATGTAGGTTCGTCTACTTTTCCGATTTCATCTAATCCGTCTTTTAACGCATCCGTGTCACCAATAGTACTAATTGCTGTTTCTCCGTCTGGCAAATCGCTTCCATAACGACCTACTGAAGTAATGTAGCATGGTCCACCGCCATTTGCAAAGTATAGTTGTAATGAGTAATACATTAAAAACGGTTGTTTGCTTGTTGGTTGCGTTACTACAATGGAACGATTGTTTGCAACATCGTCAGTTATGGTTACTTCGATAGAGGTTTCTGCTTTTGAGAATCCAAAAAATCGTTCATATTCCAACAACGATGTGATGCGTGTTGGAACCATGTTTAGGTCTCCGTTGATTTTGTTTGTTGCTTTCTCTGTATATCCAATAAATGCAGGAATAGCAGTTTCAACTTGTGCTACAGAAGGCGGAAATTTTACAATTTCCTCTATGTAAACTCCTGGTGTTTTTAATGTACTAGCCATAATATTTATGATTTAAAAAGTTTTGTTAGTATTTTATTTGATTTCAAATGTTAATGTAATTGGTGTCGTAAGGTTTGCTTCTTCGATGTGTATTTGTATGATACCATCTGGCTTTATCCGTTCGTTGATGGTATTGTTGGTTTCTTTTGTTCCTTCTAGTTCATCTGCACTATACACGATGAATTCGTTGAGCGCCAATGCAGCTAGTTTTGTATCGTTTCTGTATTTTTGATCAGTCACTGCATAAAATTCTAAGTCAATTTCTACTGGATCTGGAAGCCAGTTTGTAAAAGTTCTGTCTGGCGAAGTTGCTACGTAACCGACTATTTTTTTGTCAATTACTTCAACATCATCTATAATGAGCACATTGTCTACCGTTTCTGCCACAAATTCTTCTTGCTTTCTGTATAAAATGACTATTCCTTCTGGAATGGTTTTAATGACCATTTTGTATTGCTCAATGAGCGCTGCTGTTGCTTTACTTGGATAGAGTTTTACATGATTTTCAGCTACTTTGTCATTTTTATGATTTAGCTTCACGGTTGTTAACAGATCGTATATGTAATTGAATCTACTCATCTTGTTTTTCTATAGCTCCAATGGATGTTATGATAGCTGTTAATGTTTCAATGTCTCTTTCTAAAGCAGATACTCTTGCTTTGTATAGTACGCTTGGCATTTGTTTTCCACCGAGCATTCCCCAGATATTATTAAGTTGTTCAAAACTTGGCGAACAGAGTTCCATGTTTAATTCAATGTCATCATCATCAGCGGTAAAGACAAACTTTTTTTGATGTTGAAAAAACTTTATTGCTTTGTAAATGACAGCAATTGCTTTGTCATATTGTAGCGTACATGAAAATAGTAAGTAGTAATTCAGATAGATTTTTGGAAAACGCTTGTCCACTTTAAAAGTTTGTCCGCTTTGTACCAGTTTTTGATTCGGAAAGTTTTTTAGTGTGCTTTCTTCGTCAATTCGTACAATTGTTACCACTAAGTTTTCTCCGTCAAAATCATTATCGTCAGATTGATAATCGCCAATGTTTTGCGCGCCTAACTTTACAGAAATTCCCTGTAACGTGTTAATATACGTGGCAAGTCCGTCAGTGGTAAGTTTGTCTACAAATTTGTTGATCATGTTTCCTGCTTCGTTCTGGTTGAAATACTAATGAAACAAAACTACCGATAGACAAGCGGAACTGTTAGAGTCAAATAGCTAATTAGTAATAGGAAAAACACTATTTTAATACAGGAAGAAATTATTATTTATATAGGAAAAACACGGTTGTTTATATAATACTATTATTGTAAATGAAGAAAGCCATTATCCTACGATAATGGCTTTAAACTATATTATTTAATAGAAAATACTGTATTAATCTTCAATCACTTCTTGATCGTCATCACATTTACAAGTTGGACTAAATTCTCCATCATCACAAGTACAACCGCATTGTTGAGGACAAGGTAAAGTATGATCAAAAGCCATACCTGCTGTAGATTCAGCAGCTTGAGCATCAATTAGCAAATTGTCATTTTTATCTTTTCCGATGAATACAGTAGTCATCTTTCCTTGTTTATTTTTTCCTAAAAACAATCCTAAAGAATTAATATCATGAGTCATTAACATGCGTTTTACGATTATTACATCCAATCCAAATCGTTCTACACGTTGCCCTTCTTGATCTAATGTTTCTTCAAAATCGTCGTATGCTTTTTTCATCTCAGTAAGATATTCATATGCATCGCTATTTTGTAAAATATGATCCAACTCTGGATTAGTATTTAATGCTACATTCCCTACTCTAGTGAATACAGAAAAATCTTCTTTGTATTCATTTGTTGAAATTATTTTTGAAGACACTTGCATAACAGTATACCCTGAGGTACTTTCTCCTGTTGCAGTAAAAGTAATTTGATTTGCATCATTTAATCCTAAATCAAACCACACATAACTAACATTCTCATTACCAACAAGTTCTTTTAATTCATTAACATTAAATTCATAATGAGAAATACTTTTTTGATTGTTAATAATTTCGTTTGAAATCTTGGTATCAACCCAATTAGTTTTTTGCGTTTTCGTCAATAACTCAGTAGCTATCACATTTTCTGTATTTTCTTTTAACTCTTCTGAGCAAGAAAATAAAAACATTCCAGCTAAAGCAGCTGCTGTAAAAAAGAATTTCTTCATGATTTTAATATTTTAAATTGATATTAAAATAAAAGTAATTTTTAATTTAAGTAATAACAAATTTATTTCATAAGCGTTGCTAAAAATCAATGAGCGTTGATAAATTCAACTTTATTAAATAAAAATAGAATTATTTAATATCAAAAATCATGATGATTTCATAGTATTGTTTATTCTTGAATAAGATTTTCCTTTTGTAAAGCTTCCCAAAGATTTTCTGTCACTTTTTCAGGAGAATCGTCTCCATTTACAGCCACAATATGTTCTTCATTTTTCAGTTTTTCAAACGCACGTAGGTATTGTGCTTGTACCGCTTTTAGGTTGTCTAGGGTTTCGTAGATTTCTATACTTTCTCTGTTTGCGTTGATACGTTTCATTGCAACTTCAGGAGAAACATCTACAAATAGGTTTACATCTGGTTTGAGCGTTTCTGCTGCCATTTTGTTAGCGTTTATAACCCAATCCATGTCAATGTGTGCGCCATGATACGCATAGGAAGAAAAGTAGTATCTATCCGTAATTACCGTGTAACCTTCTGCTAGTTTTTTGAGAATTCCGTCAGTTTCATGCAATAAATGATCCAATCTGTCAGCTACAAATAATGCTGCTATTACTTTTTCATCAGCTTTTTCTTTTCCACTTAGAAATGTATTTCGAATCATTTTTCCAATACGCATGTCTGTAGGTTCAAAGGTGAGATATACTTTGTGACCTTCTGCCTCTAAGCGTTTTGCTATGTTTTTAGCTTGTGTACTTTTTCCACTTCCATCGATTCCTTCAATCGCTATGAATAGATTTTTTTTCATGAATGTTGACTTCTAGTTGCCAAAAATAAACATTAATTATAGGAATTTCATAGTAAGCGTAGATTTACTCTATTATATATTTGAAAAGTATGTTTTTTTGAATCTTGTATGAAGTTATTTTGTGTGAAGTTATAGATTTTGGGGAATCGCTTTCGGTATTTTTCTTAAAAATCAGGAGATAATTCAATGAGTTTTTTCTGGATTCCATAGATAACCAATCCTGCTACATTTTTAGATTCTGTTTTTAAGAGTAAATTGTTTCGATGTCCTTCTACTGTTCGTGGACTGATGAATAGTTTGTCTGCAATTTCGTTGGTTGTGTATTGATTACAGATGAGTTCAAGAATTTCTTTTTCACGTTTTGTGAGTAAGTTATTGTCCAAATCACTTTTGATGCGTTTGCTTTTGGCAGATAATAGATTTTCATGAATGATTTTTAGCACACGTTCATCATAGTAAAATCCTTTTGCAAACACTTCATTTATGGTATGTACTACTACTTTTGGTGATGTGTTTTTTAGCAGATATGAAGATGCTCCAACGTCTATCATATTCGTTATAAATGACTTACCATCATAACTCGTTACCGCAATGACTTTGATTGTTGGATGTTCTTTTTGTAGAATTTTAGTACTTTCAACACCATTAAGCATTGGCATTTTTAAATCCATCAACACAACATCTGGCTTTTCATGTGTTTTTAGTTTTTCTATTAGGTCTGCACCATTTTCTGCTTCAAAGACGATTTCAAAATTTTTAACGCGTGTTAATATAAATGATATTCCTGCTCTAAATAAGGCTTCATCATCGGCAATGGCTATTTTTATAATCTCTGTATCCATGATCCTTTGTATATTAAATTGTGATTTGTACTTTGACTCCTTTTAATTCTTCACTTTCGTACACGATAGTACCTTTTAAAAGTGATACTCTACTTTCAATATTTCGTAAACCTAAGCCCTTTAGAACTCCTATGTTTTCAGTATCGAACCCTACTCCATCATCTCTGTAAGATAGCAATAAGTTTTCTTTTTTGGGTTCAAAATTTAGTTCTATTTCTTTTGCTTTTCCATGACGCATAGAATTGTTCATTAATTCTTGTGCGATCCGAAATACGTGTAATTCTTCATCTTTGTCTAATCGTTTCGCTTCATATGCTATTTTAGAGGTAACATTTACTTTTTTGCTATTGCTAAATTCATCACATAATTCTTCTAAAGCAGCACCCAAACCAAATTTTTCAAGTATTGGTGGTAGTAAGTTATGTGCAATTTTCCGAGAACTTTCAATCGTTTTGTTGGTAACACGCAGCATATGATTGATGATTTCATCTGTTTCTTTGGGTGTTACGTTTTCTTCTTCTAAGAGAAAATTGGCGCTCAGCGACACTACATTGAGTTTTGCACTAATGGCATCGTGTAAATCTTGTGCTATGCGATTGCGTTCTGCTTCTTGTGCTACAATGGTAGCTTTCAGCATTTCTTTTTGATGATTTAGTTCTAAGGTCTTTTTCTCTAGTTCTTTTTGAATGATTTTTTTTCGAGACAGATAGAAGAATAATATCAATGTTAGCCCCATAACTAACAGTAATACGACACCAAAAATAACAATTGCTATCACTCCATTATCTTCTAAAAAGGGACCATCCATTATATTTTTTTGTTTTTTCTACGGTCGGAGAACCATTGTGTAGTAATAATTACTTGAAAGACTAAATAAATGAAAGCATTTAATATCCATAATGCAACTTCTATTTCTGGTTCTATTTTTAATCCAGCTTTTGCTATAGAAAATAGTAAAATAGTTCCTAATAAATAAATTAATATTCCACTATTTACGAGGTATAATTTTAGTTCTTTATCAGAAATATGATGAAAAAAATATGTAATTGCGTAAAATATAAGTATTGTAGATGTGGCTATAATTCCATAAGGATTATATTCATGAAATAATTTAGGAGTCCAAGCATATTGAACTCCTAAGATTATTGTTACTACCAATAAAATTATTAGGATATATTTTCGCTGTTTCTGTTCTTTAAAAATTGCATAATAGAAAAGACTCAACATTACAAATTGAAATATCATATATGTATTTGCAAGTAGTGTATTGTCTATTTCTAACTCAAAAGAAATGGTAACCAATGTTTGATTTATTGCCATTAATATCAAGTAAATCGCAAAATATTTATAGGCAAAATCTTTTGATACTATGAACTTTGCATATAATGCAGCGTTTAGTATCAAAACTACCGTTGAACTATCAGAAAAAATATCTAATAATGACATGTATTAATTTCCTTCTCCATTTAATACATTTCCATTGCCACATTGTTGTGGGCATGGCTTCGTATAGTCATATACAAATTGACCATTTTCTTCATCAATCATATCGTTTCCTTTAGCATCTACACCTACAAGTAAAAGGTGGTTTTCTCCTTTATCGTCTATTCCTAAATAGCCTCTCATATTATCTATGCCTATTTCAACTCTTGCTTCATTGATATCTTCCATGGGGATAAAATAACCTCTGATATCTTCTATTTTTTTTCTCTCTCTCCAATTTTGTGTCCATATCGCAGCTGTTGCTAAGGGAATTGCTTTAAGTGGGTATTCGATTTTTTTACTTTGATCTTCGAATTTTGAATCCATAATTATATAATTTTTGTAGTTAGTATGGCTTAAAAATAGTAAAATATATCATTCTATTTTCTACAATTCTTACTTAAAAGAAGAATTTATATTTATAATTACGTACTTCTACCTGTTTTTAATTTTAAGTGTATAAACCATTAGATTACTGACGTAATACTCATATTTTTGAAATGTTAGTATTTGTTAAAAAATGCTATCTTTATTCTTTTAACCTTATAAACTATATTATTATGGATCCATTTATCGGAGAAATTGTTATGTTCGGAGGTAATTTTGCACCACGTGGTTGGGCATTATGCAACGGACAATTATTAGCTATCTCATCAAATTCAGCGTTATTTTCTATTTTAGGAACAACGTATGGTGGTGACGGTAGAACTACATTTGCTTTACCTGATTTAAGAGGTAGAAGTGCTGTTCACCCAGGAACTGGCCCAGGTTTGACTACTATTAAGTTAGGACAAAGAGGCGGTGCTGAGTATCATACATTAAATGTATTAGAAATGCCTAGCCACGAGCATAGTGGAGCTACGCTTAAAGGTAGTATTATGGCAAATGAAGATGATGGGGAGTCTAACGATCCTAATGGGAAAAACTTTGGATTAATAGATCCAGATACCACACTAATGTTTAATTCATCCACTAATACGGTATCTATGTCTGCTGACTCAGTTGGAATTACTGGAAATACATTAGCAACCGGAGGAAATCAATCTTTCTACATTAGAAACCCTTTTGAAGGTGTAAACTTTATCATTGCAATGCTTGGAGTGTATCCATCAAGAAGCTAAGAATTAGGCTTTATAAAAATTAAATTAATTAACATTAAAAAATATATTATGAATCCATTTTTAGCGCAAATAGTAATGTTCGCCGGAAATTTTGCTCCGAGAGGTTGGGCATTATGTGACGGACAATTACTACCAATAAATGCAAATCAAGCATTATTTTCTCTTCTAGGAACTACCTATGGTGGTGATGGAAGAACTACTTTTGCTTTGCCAGATTTAAGAAGTAGAAGTCCAATTCATGCTGGTCGTGGACCAGGACTCTCTGACATCAAATTAGGACAAAGAGGTGGTATTGAAACAAAAACACTTACTTTATTAGAATTACCAAATCACTTTCACAATGCAGGAACTATGAAAGGTAGTATCATGGCAAATGAAGATGATGGAGAATCTAATGACCCTAATGGGAAGAACTTTGGATTAATAGATCCAGATACTACACTGATGTTCAATTCATCTACTAATACTGTAACAATGGCGCCTAATTCTGTTGGAATTACAGGAAATACAGGATCTAGCGGTAATAATCAACCATTTAATATAAGAAATCCTTTTTTAGGAATAAACTATATTATTGCAATGCAAGGTACTTTTCCTTCTAGAAGCTAATTAAAAAACACTATAAACCCACAAAGTCCTTCTGAGCATTGCTAAGCTTAGAAGGACTTTACGTAAACTCAATATTAATTATTCCTACCGTAAATACAGTATATACTTTAAATTAGTATCTTTACACAAAACTATAAAATCATTATTATGAAAATAAAATTACTTTCTGCATTTGTTTTATTGCCAATGCTTTTTTTTACATCGGCTTTATTTAGCCAAGCTACGACACTTGCTGCTGGAGATATTGCAGTAATACACGTGAGAAGCGATAGTCCCGATAGATTTGCCTTCATTACTTTTGTAGACATTAACGAAGGAACAGGGATCTATTTCTCTGATTGTGGCGCAACTGCTAGCGGTGTTTTTACGACGCCATGTAATGAAGGAGCTCAAAAATACACTGTTCCTGCTGGTGGTTTAGATGCTGGTGAAATTATACAATTCGATGACGGAACTTCTAATCCAAATTTTGCAACATACACAGATTCTAGAATTGGAGGATCTCTTAACCTCTCTGGAAATGGAGATCAAATAACTGTATTTCAAGATGCTACAAATGCTGCTGGTGGAACTAATGCAGGTAATAACGCCAATTTTATATTTATAGCTCATAACTCTTCAACTGGCTTTACTGGAAATCCAACGGATACAAACCAAAGTTCTTTACCATTGGGACTGAGTGATGTAACTATGCCGAGAACCGCTTTAGGATTGGGTAATAGCGCTGGTGTAGAAGATGAAAATGATAATGTAATATATAGCGGAACTTATGATTTTTCTGGATTTGCAACCGAAGCAGAAGCGTTAGTCGCAGCTAAAAATTCATTTACTGATCCTGCAAATTATTATACAACTAATACTAACGGAACTGGTGATACTACCTATAATAACAACTTAGCAAATATCCCAGCCGCAATAGATATTACGACTTTATCAAACGATGAGTTTTTAAGCAATTCATTTGCAGTATATCCAAATCCATCAAATGGAAATATTACGATTCGTAATTCTGGTGTAGCATTACAAAATGTTACTGTTACTGACTTAAACGGTCGTACACTTTCTTCTAATCAGATGAATGGTGTTACTACAAATGTTGATTTAAGTTTGAAACTGACTACAGGAATCTATTTAATGAATTTGACATCTAATGATGGCGCTTCAACTACCAAGAAATTAATTATCAAATAATTCTTGATTTTATATGAAATTGAAAAGCGGATACAATGGTATCCGCTTTTTTTTGTGTCTTACTATTTCTAAGCTTATCAACTTCTTCCCTGTTTTCGATGTTCTGAGTTGCTTCAAACTGAACGAAAACAAAGAGAATGGTACTATTTTTAACTATACTTTTATATCTGTTTACAATATTTTAATTGAAACGTGTACAATCTCACGGAAGTGAAAAAATAATAGGTAATTCGGTTTTGGGTTTTAGGGTTTTAGGTTTTCGGAATAAAAAAACGAGCACTTTTCAGCACTCGTTTCTTCTATATTTTATGTAAGCATGATTATTTTTTGCTCGCAATCCAAACGTCAACTAAATCGCTCAGTACGTTAAGTGGCACTGCGCCATTGCTCAATACGACTTCGTGGAATTCGCGAATGTCAAACTTGTCTCCTAGCTTTTCTTTTGCATTTGTACGAAGTTCAATGATTTTGTTCATTCCAACTTTGTACGCTGTTGCCTGACTTGGCATTACAATGTGACGTTCCACCATTTTAACTGCATCCGATTTTGCATTTGGTGTGTTTGTTACATAATATTCAATTCCTTTTTCGCGTGTCCATTTTTTAGCGTGAATTCCTGTATCGACCACCAAACGACATGCGCGCCATAATTCCATTGCCAAACGTCCAAAGTCAGAATATGGATCGCTATAGAAGCCCATTTCTTTCGGAATGAACTCAGAATATAATCCCCAACCTTCAATATAAGCCGTGTATCCGCCTAGTTTACGAAACATCGGAATGTCTTGTAATTCTTGCGCAATGGCAATTTGCATGTGATGTCCTGGAATTCCTTCGTGATATGCCAAAGCTTCCATTTGATAACTTGGCATTGCTTCCATTGTGTACATATTGGCGTAGTACGTTCCTGGTCGTGAACCATCTAATGCTGGACGCTGATAGAATGCTTTTCCTGCCGATTTTTCACGGAACGCTTCTACTGCTTTTACCTGAATGTCTGCTTTTGGCTTTGTGATGAATAATTCGTCCAAACGAGATTTCATAGAATCAATGATTCCTGTGGCTTTGTCCATGTATGCGTTTCTTCCTTCTGGCGTTGCATCGTAGTAAAATTGCTTGTCATTTTTCATGAATTTGAAAAACTCCTGCAATGATCCTTTGAAACCAACTTGCTCTTTTATTTGATTCATTTCATTGTGAATACGCGCTACTTCATCTAAACCTAATTGATGAATTTCATCAGCCGTCATGTCTGTCGTCGTTGTTCTTGCCAACGCTACATTATAAAATGCATCTCCGTTGGGAAATTTCCAAGCACCATCATCCGTAGTTGCTATTTTTTGCTGCTCTTCTAGTAATACAACTAAGGAACTGTAAGCAGGTTGTACAGAATTGAGTAATACTTTTTTAGCGGCATCTTCTAGGGTTTTACGCTTTTCATCAGCTATTTCAAGTTTTTCAAGTTTTGACATGAAATCGTTCCAAAGCGTGCTGTTTGTTTTGCTGTTGTCAAAAGGTTGTCCTTTGATGATATTTTTAGCATCATTGATAACATGACTGAACACAAATTTTGGTGGTAAAATGCCTGCTTCTTGACGTTCTTTTAGGTTTGCTTCTACTTGATTAAATAATCCTTTTAAACCATTTAATCGTTCAATATATGCTTCTGCATCACTTACGTCTTTTATTTGATGCATGTTGATTAAGAACGCTGGGATTTCCGCTTGCATTCCATGCATTTGATTCAATGGATAGTTATACAATCTATAGGTATGATCTGCTATGTGATTTTCCAAACGTTGTTTGAATAGTTTGTAACTCAACGCCGTAAACTCATCTAAAGACGTTTCATCTACATTTTCACTAAGCCACTTTAAGCGATCTTTTGAAATTTGTAATTGCTTTGCTTCGGCTGCTGGCGATATATCATCCCATTTGCCATAATCAGTTTTGTCACCAATACGAGTTTGCATTTGTGGCGAATCTTTTAAGTCAAGCTTAAATTGCTCCTGAAACCAATCATTAAGTCGCGTCGAATGTTCCGTTACTTCCGCTTCAGTATGTGCTTTTTCAGAAGATTTATCTTCCCCTTTACATGCTACAAAATATGTAATTAGCGTAAGTACACTTATGTATTTGATAATTTTTTTCATAATTGTAAAGGTAACTTATTTACTTTTCTTTTTAAAGTTGTCAATACCAACTTGCAGCCAATCTTCATATTCTTGTGCATCTGGTGTGTAACCTACTGGCTTTTGTAGCATTTCCATGTTTGGAGATATGAGTACGTAATACGGTTGCGAATTGTTATTGAAATTCAACGTTTGTAATGTAGCTAATTTGTCTCCGTAGGTTTTAATTTTTTTGATGTTTCCATTTCCTTTGTCAAAACGGAACTTTTCCGCTTCAGGCAATGGTTTTCTATCATCTACATATAAAGAAATTAAGATGTAATCTTCGTTTAAAATATCAAAAACGGCTGATTGACTCCAGACTTGTTCTTCCATTTTTCGACAATTTACACATGCCCAACCTGTAAAATCTAACATGATTGGTTTGTTTTCTGCTTTGGCAACTGCAATTCCTTCCTCCAAGTCTTTGTAACATGGTAATCCTAACGGACAATCGCCGTGTTCCGTACTTTCTACACCAGCTTGCTGATCGTATAAACTATAGAATAATGGTGGCGGAAATCCACTCAATAGTTTCAAGTTTGCATATTTTGTGTTTGATAATCCAGGAATTAAATACACAACAAAAGCTACGACTAAGATTCCAAAGGAAATTCTACTAAAGCTTAGTTTTTTGATTGGACTATCATGTGGAAACTTTAATTTTCCGAATAAATACAATGCTAATCCTATTCCTAATAGTACCCAAATTCCGATAAATATTTCTCTTTTTAAGAATCCCCAATGTGATACTAAGTCAGCATTTGAAAGGAATTTTAAGGCCAATGCCAATTCTATAAATCCTAAAACAACTTTTACAGAGTTTAGCCAACCGCCTGAACGTGGCAATGAGTTTAACCATTTTGGGAACATGGCAAATAGTGTAAATGGTAGCGCTAATGCAAGTCCAAATCCGCTCATTCCCATGGTAAGTTTCATGGCAGGATCGCCTGCGGCTAGTGTGGTACTTCCTAGCAAAGCTCCTAAAATTGGGCCTGTACATGAAAATGACACAATTACCAATACCAAAGCCATTAAGAAGATTCCGATGGCACCTCCAATATTATTTGCTTTTGAGTCTAATGAGTTACTCCACGACGCTGGTAATGTCAGCTCGAAATATCCAAAGAATGAAAACGCAAATACGACAAATACAACAAAGAATATGATGTTTAAGGTTGCGTTTGTGGAGACGTTGTTGAGTATTTCGGGATCGAGCGAATCTAATACGTGAAATGGTAAGCTTAGTAAAAAGTACACCAAAAAGATAAAGAAACCGTACAACATAGAGTTAAACAATCCTTTTTGGGAGTTGGAACCACTTTTGGTAAAAAACGATACCGTTAACGGAATCATTGGAAATACACAAGGTGTTAATAATGCGATTAATCCTCCTAAAAATCCAAGAAAGAAGATAGACAGATTGCTTTTTTCTGCAATGGTTGTGTCATCTTTAAATTCGTCTTTTCCAGTAATTTGTAAATCTAATTCTTTTGAAAGTTGAATGTCTTTTGCTGTCAATTCTGCATTTTGCGTAGGTACAGCCGTTTTACCATCTAAAGCAATGGCAAAGTCAACTCCTGTTGGTGGCAAACATTTTTCATCATCACATACCATGTAGACAACCTCAGCGTTAATGATCTTGGTGTTTTTGTCTTTGAGTTTTATTTTTTGTGTAAATGTTGCTTCTTTTTCATAATAAGAGATGTCCATTTGAAATATCTTATCAAATACATCTTTTGTTGGCGATTCTTGCACGTTACCAACCAAATCATAGGTTTTTCCTGCATCTTCAAAATTGAATTCTGTTGGAAATGGTCCTAAATCACCATAACTTTTTTGCGAATATAAATGCCATCCTTTGTCAACTTTTGCCTTTAAGACAATTTCATATTCATCATCTGAAAGTTTGTTTACCGAAGTTGCCCATTTTACAGGTTCTAATACATTAGATTGTCCGCCAAAAGCGTTGTCAGTATTACTTTTTCTTGGCAATTGAAATGTAAACTCTTTATCACCCAATACACATTTTTCATCATCACAACTTTGATAAATGACTTCAGAAGTAATTGTTTTTACATCAGGATTTGTGATTTCTATTTTTTGTGTAAATGTTGCCGTACCTTTAAAAAACGTAAGTTCCGCTTGAAATACTTTGTCAAACTTTGTTATTCCTTCACTCTCTTCATTTTTTCCTACCAATTTAAAATCATTGGCTTTCTGAATAGAATCGTACATGAATTCTGTTGGAAATCCGCTATTTTCAGTTAGATATTGCGAATACAATTTCCACTTGTCTATAATTTCAGCTTTGTAAATAAGCTTGTATTCCGTATCCGAAAGTTGTTCTATTTCTGAAGTCCATTGAACAGGATCGTCCATTTGTGCATGTACAGCAAAGCTGGAAACACATAAAAATAATAACGTAATTAGTTTTTTCATTTCAGTGTAAACTTAATAATTGAGTTGGTTGGTTGAGTTAGTTTATAGCGGTTATCAGAACGTTTTCCAATAACCCAAACGATTTGTCCTTCATTGCAAAGCAACCATTGATTTTCTTTATCAATCAACGAATACTTTTCATCTTTGAAGTATTTGCTTAATTTTTTTTTGCCTTTCATCCCATACGGATAAAAATAGTCGCCATTTTTCCATTTTCTTACGGTTAGCGGAAATTTTAACAACGCTTTATCAACATACAAAACTGAATTTCCCGTTGTTGTCACAGTTGAAACTTCTTCCCACTGTAATTGTATCGGATTCGTAATGTTTCTTGCATGCTCCGTAATTTCGACTGCTTCAATATTTTCTTCTGCATGCAACGGTTGCAATAACAAATGTACTCTATCTTTTATCAAACGATAGGTTTTAGAATTTATTTGCTTTCCGCTTTGTCCATTGAGTAAAGCTACAATATCCTTCCAAGCTGTAAAACCATATGGACGTAATATTTCAAATAGATATGCTTTTGGGTATAGATTGTCTTGTACTTTTTTTATATCAATTGAAAAAACGCCTTCTGAAGTTTCCGTGATGACTTCTTTTTGAAATTTTTCAATACTAGCCGTAATGATGTGCTTACTTTCTTGTAAATGTTGCTGTGTTGCTTGAAAATTCTCCATAAATGTTGGATGCAACTCTTTTAGCATTGGCACAAGATCATGTCGTATTTTGTTGCGAATGTATTTTGTAGACGCATTGCTACTGTCTTCTCGCCAAGCTAATTTGTGCTGCTTTGCATACGCTAAAATTTCAATTCGCGTGAATGGCAATAACGGACGCATAATGTTTCCGTTTTGCATTGGAATTCCCGTTAAGCCGTCGATTCCTGTGCCGCGAGACAGATTGATTATGAACGTTTCTAACGCATCATCTGCATGGTGCGCTGTTAGAATGTAATCGTATTCAAAAGTAGTCGCTAGTTCTTCAAACCAAGCATATCGTAACGAACGTGCTGCCATTTGAATAGAAACTTTCTGCTGATTTGCATAGTTTTCAGTATCAAACTTTTTGGTATGACATTCCACTTGCAATGTTTTTGCTAAATTTTCCACAAAAATCGCATCGCCATCACTTTCTGCATCGCGAAGTTGAAAATTACAATGTGCAAAGGCAATATTGTAGTGAAGTGCATGAAACATATGTGCCATTACAACACTGTCCAATCCGCCACTAATGGCAATTAGCAATTTTTGTTGTTGTAAAAACGGTAACTTTTTAGCAATATGTTTTTTTAAATTCTCTAGCAAACGAATAGGTTAAAGAGACTTCAAGCCTTATGAAACTTAGTATTGCCAAAGATAATTAAATAGCCGAATTATCAATAAAAACCGCTTAGAAATGTTATTATAGTGTTATGAAATATAAGATTTTGATTTTAGTTAAGATTCCCTTAACTTTAGTAAAGTAAAACTTTACGCTTTATTATTGAGTTAAAACAAAAACTTCATTAAAAAATAGTTAGTTGGAAATACTATTTCGAAAATAAAAGAAATTTCATATGAAATATAAAAGGCTTTCGGGAATAATTATTTTAGTCATTAATTGTTTTATAATATATTACAGAAGAGATATTATTATTGAATTACTTCAAGGTAGAGATATTAATGAACTAGATATTTCTGAATTAATTCTACCAACAATCTTATTAATTATAGGTTTTTTTTTATTAACAAAAACTAAAAAAAATGACTAAACTTAAATTAACTATCAGTCTGTTTTTGCTTTTATTTTACAGCAGTATAATCTCTGCGCAGGATGTTGAAATAAATGAATTTAAATCATTATCATCAGAAATTTTTTCTTTCATAAATAATCTCAATGATAATATTGTGTCTTTTTTTGATAAAGAAAAAGCAAAAAATGTAGAGAGGAATCTACGCTATTTTCAGAATGACTTAAGAGAATATCTGAAAACTCGAAAAAAGCTTATGGATTATATAAGTCAAAATAATTATGTGATTGATAATGTAAAAACTAAACCTCTTGTTGCGAAACTCAAAAAAAAGCTTGAAAAACTCTCAACTAGACTTGCTAAAGTTACTCCATATATAAATGCTGAAATGTCTTCACATGCAGAATATATAATTGATAAAATACATCAAACAAAAAAAGCACAACAAGAACTATTTCTTTCTGAATTAGATAAACTAATAAATGGACAATCAATAGATAAAGAAAAATTAATAGAAGATGGATTGAGAATATATAATGAGTTATCCAAATCTATAGACCTAATTTCTGTAGTTAGAGAAAACTTAAAAAAAGTTTATAAAAAATAGAGGTTGAAAATATTATCCAAATGTTATGATTTACCTTGAATATTACTTCAATAAATAGCATATTAAAGCATAATCAATTAGTATTTACTACATTCGTAAACGCTCAAAATATGGAATAATATTTGTACAAATTGTTGCAATACATTTTAAACTTATGCGAATTCAATTTACTATTTCTCTATACTTTTTTATGATTTTGATACTTATCAGTTGTCAAAATACTACTAAAGAGACTGTTCCTGCTGAACCAATTGTTCAAAATTTTGGAATGATCCCTGATTTTAATGATAGTTTGAGTGTCACATTGCAACTCGATCAATTTGAAGACTTTGAGGCTTTAATTGAGCGAACAGAAGCAATTGCCTGCAATGATAGTTTGCCAAAAATAACATTGAAACATCAGAATGAGATCACAAATGTGTATTTACGAAATCCATGTTGGAAAAAGTATGCGTGCATTTTAATCAAACAAAAAAATAGTATTGAAATTCATAACGATACGATTCATAAATTGGATGAACATTTTTATCCTTTAGATAGTTTAACGAATGTACTACGTAGAGATTTAGAGAATAATGGAAAGATTCCACATTTATGTGACAGTCCTGAAAAGTTATTGATTTATGTGTCTTACGATGAAAACGGTATCGAAAAATTACCCAATATCTTACATCTACTCACCAAAGCTTATAAAGATATCTCAGGAAAAACAGATTTAAAAATTTGGTTACACAATCGAATATCTATTTCTGAAATGCCACCGCCACCACCTGAACCTGAAGAGATTGAATTGATGGAAGAAGAGGATTAAGACGCTTTATAGTTTATAACCGACGTTTACTTCTTTGGTATCTACAGATACTTATTTATAGCTACGTTTTGCCGAAATAAAGAATAGATTTGGTCAAACTTAAACGATGAAACAATGAGCGTAAAGAAATACCTTAAGAGAAGTTTGACGTGGCTACCGTCTACCATGATTACACTTTTTTATATTCCAAATGCATTGAATAAACTACTAGATCCAAATCAAACAGGAAAAGTTGTTGAAAGTAACATAATTATGATTGTAACTGGAATCTATCTTTTGATAGCAACAGCTTTATATTTATATAAAAATACAATACTGATTGGCACGTCTATGCTGTCATTATATATGATTTTTATTGTATTGATTCACATGTATATAGGAAAGCCTTTTGAAGTTGCCATGCTTATTGTAATGGCTACAATATTTGCTTCTTATATTAGAAAACCGAAATTGTTTCAAACATAAAGTTAGATTACAACTCCAACGCTTCTCGCATGGCTTTGGCTTTTATTAAGCATTCTTCGTATTCTTTTTCAGGAATGGACTTTGCTGTGATTGCGCCACCGACCGAATAGGAAACATATTGCTTGGTACTGTTGTATAAGATAGAACGAATGACCACATTGAAATCAAAATCGTTGTTTGGTGCAAAGTAACCTATAGCGCCTGAATAGATGCCACGTTTGGTTTCTTCCAAGTTTTCTATGATTTGCATGGCTGAAATTTTCGGTGCACCTGTCATGCTTCCCATTGGAAAGGTTGTTCGAAGAATTTCAACAGGATTTTGCGTTTCTGATACTTCCGAAGTGACCGTAGAAATCATTTGATGTACTTGATCAAAGGTGTAAATTTTGCATAGTTCTTCAACTTTCACACTTCCTTTTTTGGCAGTTTTTGCTAAGTCATTTCGAACTAAATCTACAATCATTACATTTTCAGCACGTTCTTTTTCGTCGTTTTGTAAATCGGTTGCCAACTTTTTATCTTCCACAGGATTGCTCACACGTTTTGCAGTTCCTTTGATCGGTTGCGACGTGATTTTCGTACCATTTTTCTTGATGTAGCGTTCTGGCGAAGCCGATAAGATGTATTTATCACTCAAACGCATATAGGTTGCAAATGGTGGTTTTGAAATTGCGTTTAGATGTGCATAGGTCGATACAGGATCAATCGTTGCATTTTCCGCATAGAATTCTTGACAAAAGTTCGCTTCATAGATGTCGCCACGATGAATATGTGCCAATACTTTGGTTACTTTTTCATGATATTCATCTTTGTGAATCCGCAATTTTATTTTTGGTCGATGTTCCTTGTTGGAAACTCCTTTTTCAAATATTTCTGTATGTATTTCTGTCTGAAGAATTTCTTCAATGTCTACTTCTAATTCATCATCAACCATATTCAGATATTGAACTTCCAATTCATTTCCTTTTAGAAAGAATAGTTTTTTAGGTTGAAAAAAATAGAGTTCAGGAAACGCCAAACCGTCATGATTTTGGGAAACTAAATTTTCTACATCGTTCTTCAAATCGTAGGACAAATAGCCAAAAATCCAATCCTTCGTCGTTTGTTGGTATTCGTCTAATTGTTGAAAGGCATTTGTATAATCTGTTTGCAATACGGTAAACGCATCTACGGCAAGTATTGCATCAAATTCGTTATATTTTTGCTGGTAATTGTTAGAATCGAGCCAAACGACCTCATGGGAGTGTTGACTCCATAACAACAGTTGTTGTTTTACAATTTGAGGATTATCTAGGGTAATTTTTAACGTGACTCTCAAGAATTCAAGTTTAAGTTGCAAATTTCCTAATTAATGTTGGCATTGCCAAATGTTTATGGGTTTGTCTGCAAGTTCGTAGATTTGTTTGTTATTGGATTTTTTTATTTGTCATTCAAAATCACACATGAATGATTTCATTCTTCAATCTTTCCATTCTTCAATCTTTTAATCACAAAAAAAAAGCTCCGAACTTTTGTCCAGAGCTTTGTATGATAAAAACGCACTTAAAATATTAAGCGTTGTTTTCCTTTTTAATTAAATTTAAAGCAGAACCTTCGTTATACCAGTCAATTTGACTTTGATTGTACGTATGGTTTGCTACAATAGTATCTTTACTTCCATCAGCATGTACAACTTCAATAGTCAACGGCTTGTTTGGAGCAAATTCGTTTAAGTCTAGGAAGTTAAATGTATCGTCTTCTTGAATTAAATCATAATCACTTTCATTGGCAAACGTTAATCCTAACATTCCTTGCTTTTTCAAGTTTGTTTCGTGGATACGTGCAAACGATTTTACCAATACTGCTGCTACACCTAAATGTCTCGGTTGCATTGCTGCATGCTCACGTGATGAACCTTCTCCGTAGTTGTGATCTCCAACTACAATTGTTTTGATTCCTGCCGCTTTGTATGCACGTTGTGTTTTTGGTACTGCATCGTATTCTCCACTTAACTGACTTTTTACAAAGTTCGTTTTCATGTTAAATGCATTCACTGCGCCAATTAAGGTATTGTTTGCAATGTTGTCTAAATGTCCACGGAAACGCAACCAAGGTCCAGCCATAGAAATGTGATCTGTTGTACATTTTCCATGAGCTTTTATTAATAGTTTTGCGCCTGTAATGCTTTCGCCTAATGGTGTGAAAGGTGTTAATAATTGTAAACGCTCTGAATCGTCGCTTACAGTTACCACAACATGACTTCCATCTTCTTCTGGTGCTAGATATCCGTTATCTTTTACATCAAACCCTTTTGGTGGTAATTCCCATCCTGTTGGTTCGTCTAACATGACCTCTTCTCCATTTTCGTTGATTAACGTATCTGTCATCGGATTAAAGTCCAAACGACCCGAAATCGCAATGGCTGCTGTAATTTCTGGAGAAGCAACAAAAGCGTGTGTATTTGGGTTTCCATCAGCACGTTTTGCAAAGTTTCTGTTAAACGAGTGTACAATACTGTTTTTTGGTGCATTTTTAGGATCACTGTAACGTGCCCATTGTCCGATACATGGTCCGCATGCATTGGTAAATATTTTTGCATCTAATTTTTCGAATATGTCTAGAATTCCATCACGTTCTGCGGTGTAGCGTACTTGTTCTGATCCTGGATTAATTCCTAATTCAGACTTCATTTTAATTCCTTTGTCTAATGCTTGTTGTGCAACAGAAGAAGCTCTTGATAAATCTTCGTAAGATGAGTTGGTACATGAACCAATTAATCCCCATTCTACTTGTAGTGGCCAGTCATTTTCTTGCGCGCGTCCTGTCATTTCAGTACCAACCGTTGTAGATAAATCTGGCGTAAATGGTCCGTTTAGCAACGGTCCAAGTTCTGATAAGTTAATTTCAATAACTTGATCAAAATATTGTTCTGGATTTGCATATACTTCTGCATCTCCTGTTAAGTAATCTTTTACTTCATTTGCTGCATCAGCAACATCTGCTCTGTCTGTAGCGCGTAAGTAACGTTCCATAGATTCATCGTAACCGAATGTTGAAGTTGTTGCTCCAATTTCGGCTCCCATGTTACAGATAGTTCCTTTTCCTGTACAAGACATTGAAACGGCTCCAGGTCCAAAATATTCTACGATAGCTCCTGTTCCTCCTTTTGCAGAAACTATTCCAGCTACTTTTAAGATGACATCTTTTGGCGCTGCCCAACCAGAAATTTTTCCTGTTAGTTTTACACCTATCAGTTTCGGGAATTTTAGTTCCCAAGGCATTCCAGCCATTACGTCTACGGCGTCAGCTCCACCAACTCCAATCGCCACCATTCCTAATCCACCAGCATTTACGGTGTGAGAATCGGTTCCAATCATCATTCCACCAGGAAAAGCATAGTTTTCTAAGACTACTTGATGAATAATTCCAGCACCTGGCTTCCAGAATCCGATCCCATATTTGTTTGATACTGACTCTAAGAAATTAAAAACTTCACTACTATTATTCATGGCAGCTTGTAAATCAGTACTTGCACCAACTTTTGCTTGGATTAAGTGATCACAGTGTACCGTTGTTGGAACTGCTACTTTGGATTTTCCTGCTTGCATAAATTGTAGTAATGCCATTTGTGCAGTTGCATCTTGACAAGCAATACGATCTGGAGCAAAATCTACATAGTCTTTTCCTCTAACGAATGCTTTTTCTGCCGTTCCATCCCATAAATGTGAATACAGAATTTTTTCTGAAAGTGTGAGTGGTTTACCAGTAACTTCACGTGCTTTATCAACACGTTCCACTATTGTTTCGTAAACCTTTTTTATCATATCAATATCGAAGGCCATATGTTCGTTTTTTTAGTGTTTTGAAAGTCTTGCGAAATTACGAAATTATCTTCATTTTTAAAAATTAACAGTATACCTTTATTTTAAGCTAATTATTTTTACCGATTTAATGATTTTATTGCATTAAATTTAAAATAAACTACAAATAGCACCTCCAATTACGAATTTCATAATTTGAGATGCTATTTTTTGATAATACTGATATTTTTAGACGAAGTGTATTTTTAGCTGTTATCTGAAACAGCTTACTTAAAAGAAAAATACTTCGTTATTTTTTGACATAATTTGATGTAAAAAACTTTTAAACAGCAGCTCCTGCTCCACCACCGCCACCTCTTCTATTCCTGTTATTGGAATAGCTATTTTTTTGTTGCTTGTCGTATTTGTCTTGTCTTTTCTTTGGGCGACTGCTACTCGAACCATGGGTTTTTTGTCCTCCATTATGGTTCTTTGCCATTCTTTGATTCTTATAAGCATTTACTTCTTCTTCTGATGCAGTACATTGCTTCTGCCCATGATAAGCACTACCGCATTTACCACATACAAGTTGAATAACACCTTTCTTTTGAATCACATTTGAAGTATTATTTACTTTGATTTCAGATGCAGCTTTTTCTTTATTAGCAGCCATATTTTGAATTACCTGTTCATGTGGTCTGTTATCCTTTAGCTCAAATCCTTTTTTTAAGTTGCTTTTATGCTGAGAAACAGCATTTGCTACCGCTGTAATTCCATTACGATGTTCTTTTTGTGATTTTTTATACATCCTTATTATTTTTAAAAATTTGCAATTACAGTATTCCAATTACTTGAAAAATAGATGACTGTCATTAAATATAGACAAAAAAAATGAATTTGATTATGAGAGCTAATCATATAGTGTGCTAAAAAAATTTAATAATAGCTGACTTCATTTAATACTTACTTTTTACAATGAACTGTATTTGGATGTTTCAAGGATCAAAATGTAAAAAAGCTGTCTCAAGTTTTATTGAAACAGCTTTTTTATAAATTTTATAGTCGGTGTAGAGAGTTAAAACAAGCTTTCGATAACTTTTTCAATCGTAATTCCTTCCGCTTCCGCTTTGTAGTTTCGGATCACTCTGTGCGATAAGATTCCGATAGCAACAGCTTGTACATCTTCAATGTCTGGAGAAAATTTTCCATTGATTGCCGCATGTGCTTTTGCCGCTAAGATAAGGTTTTGTGATGCTCTTGGTCCTGCGCCCCAATCTACGTATTGTTTTACCAATTCGGTTGCACTGTCTTCTTTTGGACGCGTTTTGGAAACCAAACGTACTGCATATTCTATCACATTATCTGCAACAGGAATTTTACGAATGAGTTTTTGAATTGCAATGATTTCTTGCGCATTGAATAGTGCTTTTACAGAAGCTTCTACGTCTGTGGTAGTTGCTTTTACCACCTGAACTTCTTCTGCAAATGTTGGATATGTTAAGTGAATGGCAAACATAAAACGGTCTAATTGCGCTTCTGGTAACGGATACGTTCCTTCTTGCTCAATTGGGTTTTGTGTTGCTAATACAAAATATGGTAAGTCTAATTTGTAATGATGTCCCGCAACCGTTACTGCACGTTCTTGCATGGCTTCTAGTAAAGCGGCTTGCGTTTTTGGCGGTGTACGGTTGATTTCATCTGCTAGAATGATGTTTGCAAAAATTGGTCCTTTGATGAATTTGAAATTACGCGATTCATCTAAGATTTCACTTCCCAAGATATCACTTGGCATTAAATCAGGTGTAAACTGAATACGTTTAAAATCTAACCCTAACGTTGTTGCAATGGTGTTTACCATTAACGTTTTTGCTAGTCCTGGAACACCGATTAATAACGCGTGTCCTCCAGAAAATATAGAAAGTAATATTTGATCTACTACACGTTCTTGACCAACAATAATTTTAGCGATTTCGTTCTTGAGATCCTTGTGTTTTTTTACAAGGTTTTCAATAGCAGCAACATCTGACATAGGCTTTTACTTTTTTAACCAGTTATTTTGAAATTCACAATCACGATTACCAGAGTTCACATTGATATATGTTTCTTTGATTTTCTCCGTAATCCATTTTTCAACTTCTTGTAACTGTTTATTTTTGAGTGCTAAGCTTTTGATTTTGATGTAATCTTTAGAATAGTCTGCAACATGCTCATTGTAACGGTTGGTTACTTTGATAATTTTGTATCGTTTTTGACCTGTACGTGTTTCATCGAGTAAAGGAATAGAAATTTCGTCTCCTTTTAATGGCTCTATTTGTGAGTATTGCTCTGGATCCATTTTGGTCAATTCGAAATGTGTTCCTAATGTTGCAGGATTGATCAGTTTCCCGCCATTGTTACGTGTGTCTTTGTCATCTGAGAACGAACGAGCTGCTTCATCAAACGTAAGTTCTTCTGCTAAGATACGTTGACGTAATGTATCAATTTTTTTACGTGCTTCATCAAGTTTTTCATTTGTAATTTCAGGAATTAACAAAATATGACGCACATCTCTTTCTTGTCCACGAACTTTATCAATTTGTACAATATGCCATCCAAAGTCTGTTTCAAAAGGCTCAGAAACTTCTCCTTCTTGCAACGTAAATGACATGTCTTTGAATTCTTTTGCGAGTGGCATTCTTTTCGTTATAGACATAAATCCACCTTGACGACCAGAAGCTCTATCTTTAGAATACAGAATAGCTTTTGTACCAAAACTTGCACCAGCTTCCACTTCTGACTTTATTGCTTTTAGTTTGTCTACTACTTTTTTAACAGCTTCTTCTGAAGGTTTTGGCTCAATGATGATTTGCGCTACTTCTAGCTCTACACCTATTTTTGGGCGTTGATCTTCTGGAATTGTTTCAAAAAACAAACGAACTTCTTCTGGCGTAATTTCTACTTCACTTACCACTTTCGATTGCATACGTTGTGTTAGAAACTGTGTTTTGGTAATTTTTGTTAAACGCTGACGCAAAGAAGCTTCATCTTCCATGGCGTAGAATTTTAACAATTTGTCCATTCCACCTATTTGTTCACTAAAGTATTCAATGGTTTGTGTAACACGATCGCTTATTTCTCCTTCAGATACTACTAAACTGTCTTGTACAGCTTGGTGAGCATAGAGTTTGTCTTCCATTAATTTTCCTAGAAGTTTGCATCGTGTCAATCCTTCTATAGAAGCGCCTTGTTGACGTAAGTCTAAAAATGTTTTATCAATGTCTGATTCTAAAATGATGTGATCACCAACAACTGCGGCTACACCATCGATTTTGACACGTTTTGAAGTCGTTTTAGTAGAATCGTTTACTTTCGCTTTGGCCTTCATCATTGATGATTCAGAAACCGTTTCTTCTTGTACTTGTGCCTGCATGCTTATTCCCACAAGTATTACAAACAAGTATATACTTTTCTTCATTTTAATTGTAAATTTCAAACTGTTTTCGCTTAACTGCATCTTTTGTGATGTCTTTTTCTAATTTTCTGATAAATTCTAGCTTTCGCTTGTTAAGGATAATTTGTTGTACTGTTGGTCGTACATACGCGAGTGGCGCAATGTCGTTTCTACCGATAATATCCTCAATTCGCACCAAATATAGTCCTATTGAATCTTCTATTTTAGAAAATTGTGATTTTTTTAAGTATTTCTCTTTGTTTTCGTTAGTTATGACAGGAATTTTATTGAAAACTTGTGTCGCTTTTACCCAAATAGAATCGTTTAATGAGTAGTTATTAAATTGAATTGCCAACGAATCTAATACGGTTTTATCTTCGGTATTGAAACGTTGAAATCGTTCCGTAATTTCTTCTAGATTCGAATTGTCTTTGTTGATATTGATGTATCGTATTTTTAACAATTCTTCATTGAGCTTAAAGTTTTGTTTATTGGTGTTGTAATATGCCGCTTCGTCAAATCCTGTTACCGTCGTATCAATCATTTTTTTTACGACAGCTTCTTTGTATGCTTCAACATATAAGTCTTTACGATAATCTTCTACCAAAGCATCAAAAGTAGTTTGCTTTTCTTGCGGAAGGTTTATTTTTGCTTTTTGAATGAATAATTGTTGTGTCGCCCAACGATTGATATAGTTCGTCACAATAATTGTACTGTCTTCTTTCGACATATTTTCAGAAACTAACGCGGCAATATCGCTTTTGTATAGATAGTTTTCGCCAACTCTGGCAATAACATCTCCATCTGGCGACGACCGAAAGTATTCGCAAGAGCAACATAAAAGGACACTAAGGATGACAACTATTTTTCTCACTATGTTTTATTTAACGAGTTTTTTTAGTTTTCGGTATACTTTTTTGTTGATTTTCACTTTATAGTTTTCTTTCAGTTGCTGAATCCATTCTTTTTCAAGATGTACTTGATAATCGCTAATGACTTTTCCTTTGATTTCTGAAAGTGCTTTGTAATCGGCAGGAATTACCTCATTGACTTTTATAATGGTATAATCGCCTTCTGCTTCTTTTATAACGTCAGACACACCTTTTTTGAGTTGAAATTCTTTTGGAAGATTTCGATGTCCTTCTTCAAAAACACCCATTGTAAAAATGACGTTTACTTTTGCATCTTTGTTTACCGTATTTTTGATTTCATCTAATGGTTTTCCTTCTGCTAAGAGTTGCTTTACTTCTTTAGCCACATTTGCATCTGTACACGTAGCAATGACAGCTTCTACACGGTTTTTCCATTTGTAGTTTTCTTTGTTCGCGTTGAAATATGCTTCTAAACCAAGCGTATCGTTTTTCGCTTTTTCCCAAATTTGCTGTTCCATTAAATCGAATAAAAGCAAACCATCTCTGTATTCGCCATAGATTGCTGCAAATTCTTCATTTACATTTTCCAAATCATTTTCATAGAAAGCCAATAGTTTCCCATCAATATATTGTGCGTAATTGGCATTAATAAAAGCTTTCGGATCAATATTTTTTTGCATTACTCTCGATTTATTTTTCGATAGATAGGTTGCAAAGTCATTATATGTAATCTTTGTATCTTTTATTTGAATCAATGTTTTGTTTAAAAATGCTGGATCTGTTGGTAATTGCCATGAACGTGTAAAGAAGTTGTCTGTTGCTGCCAGCGTTTGAAAATCTTTTTTAGCTTCTGGGTTTTCGGTAATTGTGTAAAGCTTTTTTATTTTTTTGACTACTGAACTGTTAATTACATTAGCGCGCTTGTCTCTTTTGATACGTTGCTCTAAGTTGTATTTTTCATCTTCAAAGCTTTTCTGAGTATGTTTGCTAACCAATTGTACAATGTGCCAGCCAAATTCTGATTGAAACGGTGCTGATATTTGACCTACATTGTCTAAAGAGAAAGCTACTTCTTCAAATTTCTTTGAACGCAAACGACCACGACCAAATTTTGGCAATTTTCCATTGTTCACTCCAGAACTTCTGTCTTCTGAGTAGCGTTTTGCCATGGCGCCAAAATCGCTTCCTGCTTTGATTTGCGAGTAAATGTCTTTGATTTTCTCTTCAGGATTTTCCTTGTTTTCACTATCTTCTTTGTTTAATAGCAAAATATGCGCTACCGTAATTTCGCCCGCATTTTCACGAACATCTGTTACTTTTATGATATGATATCCATATTGTGTACGAATTGGCATCGAAATTTCGCCTTTTGGTGTATTAAACGCTGCCGTTTCAAACGGATATACCATTCTGAAAGCTGAAAAATAACCTAGATTACCTTTGTTTGCTGGAATTGTCTGATTTCCTTTTGCAGAAGGATCGTCGGAGTTTTGTGCTGCAACGTCACCAAAATCTGCGCCATCTATAATTGATTTGCGAAGCTTCATGATTTTTTCATAAGCTGCTAAAGTGTCGCTTGGAGAAGCTTCTGCCGATACTTTGATGAGTATATGACTTGCTTTTACTTCTTTTTGTAAACGATCATACGCTTCTTGTACCAGCTTTTCCGTTACCGTATTATCCGTAAGGTAGTTTTTTGAAAGTTGCTTTTTATATCCTGCTAATTCTTTCTTATAGCTAGCTTTTTCGTTAAGATTAAGATTGTAAGCTTCTTTTAGTTTCAGCTTGTATTCCACAAACAAATCAAAATACTCGTTGATTTCTTTTTGATCCTTTTCGTCAATGATATCGAGGTTCTTTTTGTATACTCTTGAAAACTCGGACACATATGTTGGTTCGCCTTCTATAGTAAATAATACGTTGTCTTTTTCTGACTGCGCAAACGTAGTAAGCGATACGAAAAGAGTGAGGAATAATTGTATGCTATGTTTCATCTATTAGTTTTTATGTTTTGAAAGCCATCAAATGGTATTCGTTTAGAATTGTGTTAAAATACTATGAACGAATTATCGTGGCGTATTTCATTGCCATTTTTTTGGGAAAGACAAAAATAAGAATTCAACAATATTTCACAAGTAATTCCAATACGGATTGTGATAGTTTTTAACAAGTATGGCGTGATCTTTGTTAATTTTTGTATAAAAACGTGTATTTCATTTTTGATTTTACTATTTTTAAAACAAAAAACGAATAAAGAAAATACCCCAAGTATGAAAAAACTTTACTTTTTAATCTTTTTCTTAATTACTTCCACGCTCCTTTTTGCGCAAGAAGAGACCTTTACATTTACAGGTTATGATGGCGGATCTGCTTCTTTAGTTGCAGCTACCGCAGATATTAATGATGCAATCACTATTGAAATTGAAGATCTTGATATTATAAACAATTTCTATTCAGAAAATCAGACGTTTATTCATATGTATGTAGGATTGCGAACAGCTTCAGGAAGTTTTCAAGCCGTTCCAGGAGATTTTAATGATTTGAGCTGGCAACCAGTTTTAAATTTAACTGACGGAGATGCCGCAAATGGACCAAATACGTATTCCATCACATTTATACCAGGACAATTGTTTCCTTCGCTTGTGAATGAAACAATTTTAGGAATTGATTTCTTATTCCAAAATCAGTTTGGTGGCGGTGGAAATAACCAAACGGGCGATCTGTTTATTGATTTGGTTGATGCTCCATTGAATGCGAGTACATTGAGTACTAATGACATCGCTGCAACAAAAGTAAACACGAGTTACAGTAGTGGAAAATTGACAATTACGGGCGTAAATACAATCTCTAATATTTCAATTTTCAATTTATTAGGACGTCAAGTAATCGATTTGAAAAACGTTGCCATTAACGGAACATTTAGTAAATATCTAGATTTGCCAAAAAATAATATTTACATCGTAAAAATAACGTCGCCAAATTTCTCAAAAACGTTTAAAATCGTAGCGAAATAATAATTAGAAAATATAAATGTCTACAAGCGAATGAAATTATCATTCGCTTTTTTTATGCCTTTTTTTTACCATGTTGTAGTAAAGAATGATATTTTTGCAAAAAAAATAAAGACATGGCAAAAGTAAAATTGATTTGGGAGTTTAGAGGTCCTGCTGCAAAACGTACTGCTGAGCATCATTGTATTCACTTAAAGGACTTCATTGCAATGGAAGGTATTGCAGGAGAAGCGATTACGACAGAAGTTTTTTCTGAGATGTTTGCAAGTGCTTCTATGATTATCAATCAAGAAGATGTTACTTTTATGCGCGAAAAACTAAAGCCACATAGAGGTCAGTTGGTAAAATAATGGCACAAAAAACGTTAATTTTATGTAATAACGTTTTTTTGGTATGATGTTTTCATTACTTTAGCCAACTTTGAAAAATAAAATATCAATTAGATGAAAATTAAACATTTACTTTACTCGTTAGCCATTGTACTTTGCTCTTTTACAGCATCGGCACAATCGAAAGTAGGAACGGTTAATATTAACATTCTTGTTTCTAAATTACCTGAAATTGCCCAAGTGAAAACTGGAATTACCGAGTATGAAAAGACATTACAGGCAGATTTAACTTCAAAACTAGAAGCTTACAAAGTAGAAGTTGAAGCAGCAAATAAATTGTTTGAAGCTATGACACCTGAAAATAAAAAGAAGAAGCAAGAAGAAATTTTTGCTTTGGAAAATGATATCCAAAAGTTCAGACAAAACGCTGCACAGTTGGTACAGTTACGACAGGATGAATTAATGCGTCCTTTGTATCAAAAAGTAGGTGCTACAGTAGCTGAAATTGCTAAAGAAGAAAAATTCACACAAGTTTTTACGCTTGACGGAAACGAGTTGGCATACGCAAGTCCTGTGTATGATTTGACACTAAAAGTTGCTGCAAAACTTGGAATTGATCTAAAAGAGGAAAAAAAGTAGTTTTTACTCCTCAACTATATAGAAAAGCCTTGTATCTCTTTAGATACAAGGCTTTTTTTATGCACATTAGCTAAGTCAAATTGATAAATTTGAGGTAATAAGTCTATTTTCTTTCCTTGATTTTCTTCTAAAACGATCTCCGATTCAATATCTTTATAACAGAAACCAAAATAATTAAATCATGAAAAAAAAGAACTTAAAAGTCTTGAGGCTCGAAAAAACTTCAATCGCAAATTTTAATGGAGATAGCATTAAAGGAGGAAGTATGGGATCAATAGAATGTCCTTCGTATCACCCTACTGTTTGTGACGGTGGTGGTTCAATAAGTAGCCAAGGAATTCGTTGTGCCGTAAATTGTGGTACAGGAACGCTTCCTGTATAATTTAAGTATACTATTTCAACATATAAACTTTAACCTTAATTATATATTTTAAATCATGAAAAAAAGAAACGTAAAAAACAGTTTAAATTTTAAAAAGACGACAATTTCAACACTTGCTGAAAAAGCAATAAAAGGAGGAATTACTACTTCTGATATTTATGGCAGTCGTTTTATTGACTTATGTTATGGAGTACAAACAAGTTTTGGTGGCGTTTGTGCAGCACAATGTCCTCCAACATACACAAATCCATAATTCTAGTTTAGAATATGTAAAAGGCTGTTACATTTGGTTATGTAACAGCCTTTTTTATGTTATACTATTGATTGTATTATCTTCTTGAATAGTTTGGAGCTTCTTTGGTAATTGCTACATCATGTGGATGACTTTCGTTGATTCCACTTGCTGTAATACGTACAAACTGTCCCGTTTCTTTTAGTGTTTCAATATCTTTTGCACCACAATATCCCATTCCTGCACGCAATCCGCCAATAAATTGATGAATGCTTTCGTCTAAATTTCCTTTGTATGGTACACGTCCAACAATTCCTTCTGGAACTAGTTTTTTAATATCAGCTTCCACATCTTGGAAATAACGATCTTTTGAACCTTGTTTCATAGCTTCTACGGAACCCATTCCTCGATATGACTTAAATTTTCTTCCTTCGTAAATAATGGTTTCTCCTGGTGATTCTTTGGTTCCTGCAAGTAATGAACCTAGCATAACAGAATCCGCTCCAGCAGCAATTGCTTTTGGAATGTCTCCTGTATAACGAATTCCTCCATCTGCAATCACAGGAACACCACTGCCTTTTATAGCGGCAGCAACTTCCAATACCGCAGAAAATTGTGGAAAACCAACTCCTGCCACAACACGTGTGGTACAGATAGAACCTGGTCCAATTCCGACTTTTACAGCATCAGCTCCAGCTTCAACAAGATATTTTGCCGCAGCAGCTGTAGCAATGTTTCCAACGATTACTTCTAAGGTTGGAAATTTAGCTTTTACTTCTTTCAATACATTGACAACACCTTTGGTATGTCCATGCGCCGTATCAATGACAACTGCATCAACGCCTGCATTTACCAACGCTTCTGCTCTATCAACTGCATCAGCAGTAACACCTAAAGCCGCAGCCACACGCAAACGACCATACGAATCTTTGTTGGCAATTGGTTTTTGCGTCACTTTCGTGATATCTCTAAACGTAATTAATCCTTTTAGAATGTAATTGTCGTCAACGATTAAAAGCTTTTCGATTTTATGTTTTTGAAGAATGGCTTCCGCATCTTTTAACGAAGTTCCTTCTGATGAAGTGACTAAATTTTCACTTGTCATCACTTCAACAATTGGTCTATCATTGTTATGCTCAAAGCGTAAATCTCTATTGGTTACAATTCCTTTTAGTGTGCCATGATTGTCCACAATTGGAATTCCTCCAATACTGTGTTCTTTCATGTTGGCATTTGCATCTGCAACAGTTGCTGTTAGTGGTAATGTAACTGGATCGATAATCATTCCGCTTTCCGCACGTTTTACTTTTCTAACTTTTTGCGCTTGACGGGCAATAGTCATGTTTTTGTGCAAAACTCCAATTCCGCCTTCGCGTGCCATTGCGATAGCCATAGAAGATTCCGTAACGGTATCCATTGCTGCCGAAATAATCGGAACATTGATGGTTATATTTCTAGTAAATTTTGTTTGAATGCTAACTTCTCTTGGAAGTACTTCGGAGAAAGCGGGAACTAAAAGAACGTCGTCATACGTTAATCCCTCGCCTAAAATTTTGTTGTTGTGTGCTGTCATGTTGCAATTAAAATATAATTGCATGCGAATATACTACTTTTTGTGCAATTTATACTATTTGCTGTTGTAGATAACAATTTGTTAATGATCAGTGATATTACTTTGCTTTTAGATTACGAAACACACTTTGCCGTGGTATCGCTACACTTTTGGTATATTAATCGTTGAATTATTTTTCAAATTAACGAATTTGCAAACCAACACAAAATACCTTAATGATACGCATTGAAAATCTTTGAAGCTTCATTATATGATGATTCAAAACTCATGGCTTGAATGTTTGTAGTTGCTTTTGCTGCGGTAAAATAGGAAACCATTTTTTCTGTTGGCATGTTTCCTGTAAGTTCATCTTTTGCCATTGGACAACCGCCAAATCCTTGAATGGCGCCGTCAAAACGTTTGCAACCAGCTTTGTAAGCTGCATCAACTTTTTCGTGCCATGAACTTGGAGTGGTATGCAAATGTGCGCCAAATTCGATTTCTGGATATTTTGGAATTAAGTTTGAGTATAAATAATGAATGACATCTGGCGTAGAAGAACCAATAGTATCTGAAAGCGATAGTATTTTTACGCCCATGTTAGAGAGTTTTTCGGTCCACTCGCCTACTATTTCTACATTCCAAGGATCTCCGTATGGATTTCCAAAACCCATAGATAAATATGCCACTACTTCCTTGTTGGTTTTATCGGCAATATTTAGAATTTCTTGTAATGTTTCTATGGATTGTGCAATGGTTTTGTGAGTATTCCGCATTTGAAAATTCTCAGAAATGGAAAACGGATAGCCTAAGTATTGAATTTCAGGATGCGTACTTGCATCATTTGCACCACGAAGATTTGCAACAATTGCTAGTAGTTTACTTCGTGTTGAAGTTAAATCTAATTTTGATAAAACTTCAGCGGTGTCTACCATTTGCGGAATTGCTTTTGGCGACACAAAGCTCCCAAAATCGATAGTATCAAAACCTACACGCAGTAACGATTGAATGTACTGTATTTTCTTTTCTGTAGGAATAAACATCTTGATACCTTGCATGGCATCTCGTGGACATTCTATTATTTTAATGTTTTCCATAGAATGTCAAAGATAATCAACGAAAACGTTTTAGGTACTATTTTTTATGATTGAATTTTTATGAAAATTGAATTTATTCTGTATTTATTTTAAATCTAAAAAAAACAGATACTTTACACTGTTATTATTTACACCAAAACATAAATCACTAATTAACAGCAATATAAATACATTTAAATCTATAAAAAAGAACTCGTGATTTAAGAATCGTAAGGTGCTTAATTTGTATTCTTTGCAATCTATAGGTAATTTCAGACTATCTATTAATATCAAAACTTTATTTATTATGAAAAAAAGAAATTTAAAGAATCTACGCTTAAACAAGAAGTCAATTTCTAATTTACAAGAGATGAAAGGTGGACGTGATGAGTCACTTTCTACTATTGTACCTTTTTGTTTTACAACATTATCATGTGTACTTATCTGTGTAACAAAATTAGGTTGTGATGATGAAATCAGAAAACCATAATTTTTTGATACAATCGTATTAAGGTTCTTTCAGTATTTTCGATTTTATTTATCATTTCAATGGTAGTTTACACATATTATTGATTCGGAATCGAAAAACGTGAAAAGAATCATTTATGTAGATTCGTTACGGACTTTCTTGAGATTTATAGCTTTTTATTTTTATAAAATCATCTATAGTTATCAATTTGCTAAAGTCCGTAATGAATTTTTTTTATCTTTTAAATGTACAATGAACTCGTTTAAACTTTTTTAATTTGCTAAAAAATAGCTTCTAGGAGCAGTTTTCAGGAATTCGCCTATTTATATAAGAATAAATATAGCAATACCAATAAACACGATAATCTGCGTCCATTTCATATAAATTCCTATGTTTTTATTTTTTTTGATGGTGTCCGAAATGGTTCCTGCTAAGACAGCTATTGAACCAAAAACTACAAAAGAAACTAAGATAAATAGCAATCCTAAGATGTAAAATTGAATGACTTTACTGAGTTCATCACTAAATAAAAACCCTGGAAATAGCGCTAAAAAGAATAAGGTTACTTTCGGATTGAGCACATTCATGATAAATCCTTGTTTAAAAAGTTGCCAAACACTTTTTTTGGGAATTGCATCATTTCCCAATTCTATATCTCCTGAACTTTTATAAACTTTGTATGCCAAGTATACTAAATATGATGCGCCAAATAGTTTGATGATAAAGAATAGTGTTGGATTTTCTTTTAAGATCGTAGAAGCGCCAAAAGCAACCACAGAAGTATGAATGATACAACCAGACATTAAGCCTAAAACGGTTGCAATTCCGTATTTACGACCGTTTACAATACTTTGCATCAATACATAAATATTGTCAGGACCTGGCGTAATTGCCAATAACGAAGTTGCAGCGATAAAACCTATGAGTATTTCTATGTTCAAACTTTTGTTTCTTTGAGTTGATAAAAATATGTTTTTTTAATTTAATTCACATGCTTTCCCTACACTGTACAACATTCTATGAAAGCTAATTTTAGCTGTGACGTTCGCTTCTTCATGACAAACAATTACAACTAACTGATTTATTGCGCTTTACGTAATTTTATTATTTTTTATATATTTATTGAAACTAATAATTCAATATTTATGAGAACAGTAGGTACGTATTTGGCCATTTTCGGGATTGCCTCCGTCATTTTATCTTTTTTTAACATGGAACTCCGAATTTTAATGTGGATAGACATGTGGGGAGCATCTGTAGGATGGGGAATTCGAATAGGATTGATTGTCTTAGGAGCCATATTATTCTTTGCAGGAAAAGCTCCTGAAGAAGAAGTTCCTGAATAACTACAATATCATATAAAAAAAGAGGCTGTCTATAAAGTATAAAAAAACGTCAATTAGAATCTCATTACGCTGATTTTCAATGATTATGAGAAACCGAATCAAGTTCGGCTTGACGAAAATTTAGCTTTTCAGACAGCCTCTTTTCTATTACAATATATAGTAAATTACATTTTTTGTAGCAGTTGTTTGTTGATATTTTTGATAAGTTTTGGACCTTCATAAATAAATCCTGTGTACAATTGTACCAAATCTGCGCCAGCTTCTAATTTTTCCATTGCATCTTCTGCGGAGTGAATGCCGCCTACGCCAATTATTGGAAAAGCTTTGTTACTTTTTTCAGCTAAGAAACGAATGACTTCCGTAGCACGATTGGTCAACGGTTTTCCGCTTAATCCGCCCATTTCGCCTTTGTCTTCCGATTGTAAACCTTCGCGAGAAATAGTGGTATTGGTTGCAATTACGCCAGCAATTTTAGTTGCTGCTACAATTTCGATGATATCTTCCAATTGCTCGTTTGTTAAATCGGGAGCAATTTTTAGCAAGATTGGTTTTGAAACTTCTTTTGATTTATTCAGCGTTTGCAAGGTTGTCAACAGCTTTGTCAGCGGTTCTTTGTCTTGCAATGCGCGTAAATTTGGTGTATTTGGCGAACTTACATTTACCACAAAATAATCTACATGTGGAAATAAGGCTTCAAAACAAATTTTATAATCTTCAACTGCATCTTCATTTGGCGTCACTTTATTCTTTCCGATGTTTCCGCCAATCAATACACCTTTATTTTTCTTCAAACGTTCCACAGCTTCATGAACGCCGCCGTTATTGAATCCCATACGGTTGATAATCGCTTCATCTTGTTGCAAGCGAAATAGTCGCTTTTTAGGATTTCCAGCTTGTGGTTTTGGCGTTAAGGTTCCGATTTCAATAAAGCCAAATCCAAAATTGGACAATTCATTGTAGAGTTTGGCATCTTTATCAAATCCAGCGGCCAGTCCAACAGGATTTTTAAACGTTAATCCAAAAACTGTTCGCTCTAAACGTTTGTCATTTACAACATACATTCCTTTAAAAATGCTTGACATTAACGGAATTTTGCACAATGTTCGAATGAGAGAAAAGGTAAAATGATGAACTTTTTCTGGATCGAATAGAAAAAGGATAGGTTTTACAAGAAATTGGTACATGTTGTTTTGTTTGTGCAAAAATAATCTAATTTTCAAAAGGCGAATATTTTTAGTCACTATTTTTTATTTCTTTCTTAGAACATGTAATACGGTCATAAAATCTATATTGAATTAAAAATACACAAGCACATATTTTAGGAATATTAAGAAATCTAGTATTTTTGAAAAAAAGACTTCACATGCAAGATATTATAGATAGATTCATTAGTTATGTAACGATTGATACGGAATCTGATCCGACATCCGAAACCACACCAAGTACCGAAAAACAATGGAATTTAGCCAATTTATTGGTTGATGAATTGAAACGAATTGGCTTGTCTGATGTTACCATTGACGAAAATGCATACATCATGGCGACATTACCGAGCAATGTAACTCATGAGGTACCAACGATTGGATTTGTGTCACATTTTGATACATCGCCCGATTTTACAGGTGCTAACGTGAATCCGCAAATTGTGCGAAATTATGATGGGAAAGATATTGTCTTAAATGCGGAACAAGATATTGTACTTTCGCCAGATTATTTTGAAGATTTGTTGTTGTATAAAGGACAAACTTTAATCACTACAGACGGAACCACGTTGCTCGGTGCAGATGATAAAGCAGGAATTTGCGAAATTGTTTCTGCTATGGAATATTTAATAAATCATCCTGAAATAAAACACGGTACAATTCGTATTGGTTTTACGCCAGATGAAGAAATTGGTCGTGGCGCACACAAGTTTGATGTAGAAAAGTTTGGCGCAGATTGGGCATATACAATGGACGGAAGCGAAATTGGAGAGCTTGAATATGAAAACTTTAATGCTGCAAGTGCAAAGATTGATATTAAAGGAAAAATTGTACATCCAGGGTATGCCAAAGGAAAAATGATCAATTCTATTTTGATTGCCAACGAAATTATCAATTCGTTACCTCAGCATGAAATTCCGCAAGAAACAACTGGTCGTGAAGGTTTTTACCATTTGCACACTACAAAAGGAAGTGTTGAAGAATCTTCTTTAGAATACATCATTCGCGATCACGATAAGGCTAAGTTTGAAGCTAGAAAAGAGTTGTTAGAAAAAATTGCCGCAGACATTAATAGTCGTTATACCTACGATCCTGTAAAATTGACGATGAAAGATCAATATTACAACATGAAAGAAAAGGTAGAGCCTGTTTTTCATATTGTTGAAATTGCCGAAGAAGCCATGAAAGCCTTAGATATTACACCTATTATCAAACCAATTCGTGGTGGAACAGATGGTTCGCAATTATCGTTTATGGGATTGCCATGTCCTAATATTTTTGCTGGTGGACATAATTTTCACGGACGTTATGAATATGTTCCTGTGGAAAGTATCATGAGTGCAATTGACGTGATTGTAAAAATTGCAGAATTGACTGCTGAAAAGTATAAAAAGTAGTTCTTTAGTAATTTCCTTTTATGAAGAAATACAAATCCGTTGCGGCCTATTTGCAAAGTTTCCCTGAATGGGAAGTTACACTACGCTTATTACAACGCATTGTTCTTGAAAATTCCGATGTAACGGAAACGTTCAAATGGAATATTCCTGTGTATACTGTAAACGGAAAAAATGTGTTGGGTTTGGCTGCTTTTAAAACCCATGTGGGATTGTGGTTTTTTCAAGGTGCTTTGTTAAAAGATAAAGCCAATGTATTGATAAATGCACAAGAAGGAAAGACGCAAGCGATGCGCCATTGGAAGTTTTATAAAGATGATGAAATTCCTATTGATTTGGTAAAATTGTACGTTGATGAAGCTGTTCAGCATCAAAAAGAAGGCAATGTAGTTGCCATGAAAAAAAGTGCTGTATTGGAACTTCCTGAGCTTTTTAAAAATGCTTTTAAAGCCAATTCAACCCTGAAAGAAGCATTTGCCGCATTATCAAATTACAAACAAAAAGCATACGTTGAATATATTGAAACCGCAAAAAGGCAAACGACAAGAGAGAAGCGTTTAGAAAAAATAATTCCAATGATCTTGGCAGGAAACGGCTTAAATGATAAGTATCGTTAATGAACTAAAACAAAAAAGCATCGTTCTCACGATGCTTTTTTTGATATGCTAATAGAAACATATTTATTTTTTTTCAGGAGCGTTTGCTCTTAATGTGGCATCAGCTGAAAGTGCTGCACGCTCAAATTTGATTTTACCTGCACCAGTTTCAATAATGCATGTATGGTCTTTATCATTAAGTTCAACTATTTTTCCATGAATTCCGCTTTTAGTAATCACTCGATCACCTTTTTTAATGGCATTCATAAAGTTTTTCTCCTTTTTTTGACGTTTAATGCTTGGCGATAGTATAAAAAAGTATACTACTAATAGCATAAGCAATAAAGGTCCGTATTGTCCTAAAAATCCTTCCATCTTAGTGATTGTGTCCTTCGTGTCCAGTTTTTACAGCGCCAGCTTGATTTGTAGCTGCTGCTTTTTGTTGTGCTGCTTGCTGTGCTTTCATTCTAGCATCACGTTCCGCTTTTGCTTTAGCTCTTTTTGCTTCTAACTCAGGGTTTGGCGTAGCAAATGCTTTGATACGTACAATTTCTCTCCCTTTTTCAGTGTTAGCAGTAACAGTAACTGTATTTGTTTTTAAGTTAGGCTTATTTGTAGAGTTGTACTTTACAGTAAATTTTCCTTCTGCTCCTGGCGCGATAGGTTCTCTTGGCCAATCGTTAGGAACTGTACATCCACAACTTCCTTTAATGTTTGTAATTAATAATGGAGAACTTCCTGTGTTTGTAAATTTAAAAACAGTTTCTACTTGATCTCCTTCGTTGATTGTTCCAAAGTCATGCTCTGTTTTGTCAAACGACATTGCTGCAAAATTCTTTGATGCTGCATCTCTTTCTGCTGCTTGTGCAACGTTTTCACTTTTTACTTTTTTTGATGCGTCGTCTTTACATGATGTGAATAAGACAAGCGACATAGCTCCTAATAATATAAATCCTTTTCTGATCATAGTGTTTAAAATTTAGAATGGTAAATTTAATAATTGTTTTTGTTACATCAAACCGCGACCGATTTTATTTAACTTATTTTCTTTTTTGTATTCTTTGACTAATTTATCGAGAATTCCGTTTACAAACATACTACTTTTTGAGGTAGAATATTCTTTTGCAAGCTCAATATATTCGTTAATGGTTACTTTTGCTGGGATTGACGGGAATTTCAAGAATTCACAAATTGCCATTTTTAGTATGATTAAGTCTAAATTTGCAATTCGATCTTTGTCCCAATTAGGCGTTTTTCCTTCAATCTCTTTTGTCAACAGATCATCGTTTAAAACTGTTTTTGTAAATAAATCTTTTACAAATTGACGGTCTTCATCGTCTTTGTACAGTTTTGATAAGAAAATTTTCTCTTTTCCTCTTTTTGCCTGTTTAATAGATTTCAAAATCAACGTATTCACTACAGGAATATCATCTAACCAGGTTAATTTTTGATCTTCAAAATATTCGTAGAGTTTTTCATTTGGCGCAATAACATCTGAAAATAGTTTTACTACAAATGTTTTGTCTACATCATAATTAGTATCTGTAGTTGCCATGTATTTTTTGTATACATCACTTGCAATCATGGCATCAAAAATAACACGAATGTATTCATCATTCAATTCCCAATCGTCAAGTTTTCTAGCACTTACGGCATCTTTTAAATCTTCATTTTCAACTAAATGACGAATGATGGCATTTTGAATAAATTTTTTATTCGGATTTTTCTCTTCAGAAGTTGCTAGGTATTTTTTCTGTGAAAGCTCCAATTGCTTTGTAGCCAACTCACTTAACTTCACAAATAAATCCAAAGTTAGGACGTGTAAGTCGTGCATATTCGCAATACTCATATTGATAAATTTTAGCTCTTTATCAACTTGATCACTTTGTGATTGTGACAATGCATAAATGGATTGCATTACTTTAACTCGAATATGTCTTCTTGTTAGCATCTAAGTCGGCACTTTAATTTTAAAAAATGAAAGGCGAAAAGATAAAATCCTTTCGCCCCGCAAAAATATAATTATTTTGAATAAAGCTACTATTTATTAGCTTCTTTTTTTCTAGTTTCAATTCTATCTAAAGCAATGTTTAATGCAGAATTGTGTGTTGTAGAATTATTTACTTCTGAATGTGTGAATATTTCCAAAGTAGTATTGTAGATATTCTCAGTTTTACGCATGATTTCTGTTTTGCCATATCCTTCCAATTCGGCGTATACATTAATGATACCTCCGGCATTGATTAAGAAGTCTGGCGCATAGGCAATTCCTTTTTCACGCAGCATTGCTCCATGTCTTTTTTCATCGGCTAACTGATTGTTAGCTGCTCCAGAAATTACTTTTGCCTTTAATTTGCTGATACTCGCATCATTTACAGTTGCTCCTAAAGCACATGGTGCGTAAATATCCATGTTTTCAGAATAAATATCTGAACCTCTGTAAATTTCGGCTCCGTACGTTTTGCTAACTGTTTGCAAACGTTCTTCATTGATATCTGCAATGATAACATGGGCGCCTTCGTTCGTTAAATGTTCTACTAATGCTTCTCCAACATGTCCAATTCCTTGTACATATATTGTTTTGTCTTCTAAAACATCCGTACCAAATTTATATTTTGCAGCAGCTTTCATTCCCATAAAAACGCCATATGCTGTAATTGGTGAGGGATTTCCTGCGCCGCCTCTAGATTCTGAAATTCCTGTTACATAAGGAGTCACATCGCGTACCAAATCCATATCAGCCGTTTCCATTCCGATATCTTCTGCGGTAATGTATCTTCCGCTTAATGAATGTACAAACTCTCCAAACTTTTTCATTAATGCTGGAGTTTTCTGCGTTTTCGCATCTCCGATAATGACAGCTTTTCCGCCTCCGAGGTTTAAACCTGTGATGGCAGATTTGAATGTCATCCCACGAGACAAGCGAAGCACATCATTCAAGGCTTCCCATTCATTGTTATATTGCCACATTCGAGTTCCACCTAAGGCAGGTCCTAAAACTGTGTTATGTATTCCTATTATTGCTTTTAAACCTGTATCTTTGTCGTTACAAAAAACAACTTGTTCGTGGTTATCAAAAGATAACTGACCAAATACTGGATCTACCTTGTGTAATTCATTTGTGTGTATAACGTCTGAAACCATGTATATTATATTTGATTATACTATCTATAAAAAATAGACCGCAAAAATAGTGATAATTAAAAATTATGCAATAAACTTGTTGTTAAAATGATTTTTTTTCAAAGAAAATTCAAAGAAAACGCTTGCTAATTTAAGAAAATGAAAGAATTACAGTATCTAAATAAATATTTTGCAAAATACAAAGGACGCCTACTTTTAGGAATATTAATTACCATTATAGCGCAAGTATTTGCTCTTTTTGCACCAAAACTGATTGGAAACTCACTCACGATTGTTGAAAAGTACATTAGAAATGAAATTACAGATATTGCCTATGTGAAGGAAGAACTTTTCATGAATATCTTATTGCTAATTGGCGCTGCGGTGTTAGCTGGTTTTTTTACATTTTTAATGAGACAAACGATTATTAATATTTCTCGCTATGTGGAATATGATCTAAAAAATGAAGTCTACCAACAATATCAGAATCTCTCCACTAATTTTTATAAAAAGAATCGTACGGGTGATTTGATGAATCGTATCAGTGAAGATGTTGGAAAGGTGCGTATGTATGCAGGACCTGCAATTATGTATAGTATTCGTACCATTACACTATTTGCTTGTTTGATACCATTAATGTTTATAACGGCACCAAAAGTGGCAATTTATACATTAGTTCCATTGCCAATATTATCGTTCCTTATATATAAATTGAGTAAAGCTATTCAAAAACGAAGTACAATAGTACAAGAGTTTCTTTCCAAATTATCAACATTTACACAAGAATCATTTTCGGGTGTTTCCGTAATTAAAGCTTATGGAATTGAACCACAAACGAAGCGAACATTTAATGAAATGGCTGTGGAAGGAAAAGAAAAAAGTATGGACTTGGTAAAAGTGAATGCTTGGTTTTTTCCAATGATGATTTTATTAATTGGCGCCAGCAACATTTTAGTCATCTACATTGGTGGCTTGCAGTTTATCAATGGAGAAATTGAATTTGGTGTGTTGGCGGAATTTATCATGTATGTTACCATGTTAACGTGGCCAGTAGCGACGATTGGTTGGGTAACTTCTATTGTGCAACAAGCTGAAGTTTCTCAGAAACGTATCAATGAGTTTCTAAAAGTAACTCCAGAAATTCAAAATGAAGTTGACGAAGAAAGTACTATTATTGGAAATATTGAATTTAAAGATGTTTCCTTTACATATGACGATACCAATATTACAGCTTTGAAGAATGTTTCATTTTCATTAAAATCTGGTGAAACTTTAGCAATTATAGGGAAAACGGGTTCGGGAAAAACTACTATTTTAGACCTCATCAGTAGAATGTACGATATTGAAAAAGGAACAATTCTAATTGATGATATTCCGATAAAAGCAATACACTTAGACAGCTTACGAGATTCAATCAGTATTGTACCGCAAGATGCATTTCTATTCTCGGAAACGATAAAAGACAACATTAAGTTTGGAAAAGAAGATGCAACGGACGCGGAAGTCATAGCAGCTGCAAAGTTTGCCTCCGTGCATGAAAATATTATTGGATTTAATAAAGGATATGACACTATTTTAGGAGAAAGAGGAATTACCCTAAGTGGTGGACAAAAACAACGTGTTTCTATTGCGCGTGCTGTAATAAAAGATCCTAATATCTTATTATTAGACGATTGTTTATCTGCGGTAGATACGGAAACGGAAGAAACAATTTTATCAAACATTCAAGAAATGACCAAGGATAAGACAACTATTATCGTGAGTCATCGAATTTCTTCAGCAAAAAATGCCGATAAGATCATCGTTTTAGATGACGGTCATATTATTCAAAATGGTAGCTACAAGTCGCTAATACTGGAAGATGGATATTTTAAAGAGCTTTATTTGAAACAACTTTCTGAAAAAGATTTGTAAGGTTTTTGTTGTTCAGTTAATTTTTTTTTTACATTTTTGAAGGAGATTAACAAACAACTAAACTTTAGAAAAAGGGGATTATGAGTGAAAAAGAATTATTAGAGAAAGAAGAAATTTTCTCTAAAGTACTGAGGGCAGGAAGGAGAACTTATTTCTTTGACGTCAGAGCTACCAAAGCTGGCGACTATTACCTAACCATTACAGAAAGCAAAAAATTTACCAACGACGACGGATCTTTCCACTACAAAAAGCACAAAATTTATTTATACAAAGAAGATTTCGCTGCATTTACAGAAATTTTAGGAGAAATGACTTCCTATATTGTAGATGAAAAAGGAGAAGAAGTAATATCTGAACGTCATCAAAAAGACTTCAAACGTGAATATGTTGCTGATAATACCAACGACATTGCCGATTCAGGAACTACAGGAAGTTTTACAGATGTAAATTTTGAAGATATATAAACAATTAACAACCAATCCAAAACCAAAAAAGCCACTTTTTACATATGATAAAGTGGCTTTTTGATTTGTATCAAGATTAAAAGATTGAAGAATTAAAAAACGAAAACATTGGTTCATGAATGACTTCTCGTATTTATAACTTCTAGTACTATTTCTCTATTTTTAACATCAACATAAAATAATCATAAATACATATTTACTCAGAATTTCTTGTAGAATTCCTTTTTACCAAACTCGTCTCTAATTCAAGAATCTTTGGTACAACCGACTTTTTATTTTTCTTAGCTTTTAATTCTTTATACAATTGTTTAAATGCTTTTTTTCCCATTTCAAATCCTGGTTGATTTATAGTTGTTAATGAAGGTGTAATTGCAGATGACATAAACCAATTGCTAAAACCCACAATAGAAATTTCCTCAGGAATTTTAACTCCTTGTCTGTTAAACTCCGTAATTGCTCCAATAGCTACCAAATCGGTATTGACAAAAATACCATCTACATTGGTATGTTCAGCTAAGATTTTCCGAGCAAACTCCTCTCCTACTTCAAAAGTCATATCATCAAAAATATATACTAAAGACGGATCGTATTCCATATTATTATCTACCAAGGCTTTTTTATACCCTAAAAAACGATCTATAGAATTTTGAGGTAATAATGGACCTCTAAAATGTGCAATTCGCTTACATCCAGTATCAATTAAATGCTGTGTAGCAGTGTAGGCAGCTTTTCGGTCATCGATAATTACTTTTGAACATTTGACAATTTTCGCAATCTTATCAAACATTACTATAGGTTTTCCTTGTGCGATGATGTCTGTAATGTGTTTAAAATCTGCCGTTCCATTCGCCAGCGAAATCAAAATACCATCCACACGTTTATTCATCAACAAATCGAGTTGTTTCTTTTCTAGTTCAAACGATTCATTTGATTGTAAAATAATCACCAAATATCCTTTTTTTTCTGCCTGACTGACAATTCCTTTAATCACACTAGAAAAAAAGTGATGTACAATCTCAGGAATGATCAAACCAATTGTTTTAGATTCTTCGGTTCGTAAGTTTACCGCAAAAGCATTGGGCTTATAATTCAATGTTTGGGCAAGTTCTTTGACCAAGGCACGTGTTTTTTTGCTAACATCTGGATACCCTTTCAACGCTTTTGAAACTGTAGTAATAGAAATTCCTAATGTTTCTGCTATATCTTTTAAAGTAACTGGTTTCATGAAAACTAAAGTAGTTTTTTTAATTAAAGAAATTACAAAATACGAAATCGAAAACGTTTTCGGTAAAATCGAAAACGTTTTCGATGAGAAAAATGTAAAATAGTAGCACTATAAATATAATTTAGCTAAAAATTAATCCAAAAAACTATAAATAATACAATGAAAAACTATACTAACTTAAAAGGTCTTTGTTCCTTATTATTACTTTTGGTGACAACAATATCATTTGCACAAACCAAAATTTCAGGTACTGTGAATGATCAAAAAGGAATGCCAATCCCTGGTGTAAACATTATTCTTGATGGAACTACAAAAGGAGCTGTCACTGATTTTGATGGAAAATATACGATTGTCAATGTAGAAGACGGAAACTACACATTAAAAGCTTCTTCTATTGGATATGTTACTTTTAGTAAAGTAATAACTGTTAATGGTACTGATCTTATCGTAAACGCTACACTAGCAGAAGATGAAAACTCTCTAGATCAAGTAATTATAACTGGTGTGGTAAACCCAAGATCGAAAATTGAATCGAGTGTATCGGTAACAACGATGCAACCTGCAACCATTGAGCAATCTGCTCCAAGAACTACAGCAGAAATATTTAGAACAATTCCTGGTATTCGTGCAGAATCATCTGGTGGAGAAGGAAATGCTAACATTGCCGTACGTGGTGTACCAATTTCTTCTGGTGGATCTAAATATGTACAATTGCAAGAAGATGGTTTGCCTGTATTATTATATGGTGATATCTCTTTTGGAACCGCAGATATTTTTACACGATTTGATTACAATGTAAAAAGAATTGAAGCGATTCGTGGAGGTTCAGCATCAACACTAACTTCTAACGGACCTGGTGGAATTATCAACATCATTAGCAAAACAGGAAAAAAAGAAGGTGGCGCTATTGGAACTACATTTGGAATCGATTTTAATTCGTTCCGAACAGACTTTAGTTATGGTTCTAAAATAGGAGACGGTTTATACCTGCATACGGGTGGATTCTACAGAGCTGGAGAAGGCGTTAGAGAAACAGGGTATACTGCCAATAATGGTGGCCAATTAAAAGTAAGCTTAACAAAAGAATTTGAAAAAGGTTCAATTCGCGTATATGCAAAATATTTAAATGACAAAGCAGCTGCCTATTTACCAATGCCAATACAAGTAACAGGAACTAATAGCAATCCTGATTGGGGAAATGCGCCAAACTTTGATGCTACTAGAGGATCATTGCATAGTGCAAACCTAACCCAAACTGTTGGACTTGGTGCTGATGGACAATTGCGAAGAGGCGATGTTACAAACGGAATGAATCCAATTTCTACATCTATAGGAATGCAAGCAAACTTTGATTTAGGAAACAATTGGAAAGTAAGCAACAATGGACGTTTTTCTGCTAATAATGGAACATTTGTATCTCCATTTCCTTCGCAAGTAGCTGATGCAACTACAATAGCCGATTCTTTCGGAACAGGTGCAACACTTGCCTTTACAGATGGTTCGCCAGTTGGAGGAAACAGTTTGGTAGCAAGAATTCATATGTTTGATGTAGAATTGAACAACTTTAATAACTTCATGAACGATTTTAAATTATCAAAATCATATGATAACTTAGATGTAACGGTAGGATATTTTAAATCGTTTCAAAGTATTTCTATGTCATGGTTATGGAATTCGTACTTACAAGAAGTAAATGATGATAATGCACGTTTAATCAATGCTTTTGATGCTTCTGGAGGCGCTTTAAGTGAAAATGGTTTGTATGCGTACGGAACACCTTTCTGGGGAAATCTACACAGAAACTATGACACAGACTACAATGTATCTGCGCCATACGTAAACCTTACGTTAGAAGCTTCTGAAAACTTTACCATTGATGCAAGTTTACGTTATGATAAAGGACGCGTTTCAGGTTCGTTTACCGCAGGAACAGAAAGAGAATTTGATGTAAACAATGATGGTGTAATTTCTGTGCCAGAACAAAATGTGTTTGCTATTGATAATGCAAATCCTACAGCGGTTGATTACGATTATGATTACGTATCATATTCTGTAGGTTTAAACTATAAATTACAAAACAATCAAGCAATCTTTGGTCGCTACAGTAGAGGCGCTTCTGCAAAAGCAGACAGAATTTTATTCTCTGGATTAGATTACTTAGATGGAGATCGTATCAATGCGTTGGATTTTATCAATCAAGCTGAATTTGGATACAAAAGAGGTTTTGAAAACGGAGCTATTTATGCCACAGCTTTCTATGCAAAAACGGAAGAAGAAGGCGGATTTGAAGCTTCAACAAACAGTATCATTGAAAACGACTATAAGTCTTTTGGTGTAGAAGTAGAAGGTTTTTACAAATTTGACGATTTCAGCTTACGTGGAGCCGTTACTTGGACAGATGCAGAAGTAGACTCTGGAGACAATGCTGGAAACACACCAAGAAGACAACCAGATTTCATATACAACATAATTCCAACGTATGACTTTGGAAAAGAAAAGCAAAACTCCGTTGGTTTAAGCTTTATAGGACAAACAAAAGCATATGCGCAAGATTCTAACGAACTAGTTATGCCAGGATTTGTTATAGTAAACAGTTTCATCAATATCGGAATTACAAAATCGTTAAATGCAAACATCGCAGCAAACAATATATTTGATTCTTTAGGAATTACAGAATCAGAAGAAGGAAGCATTGTAGAAGGACAAACTAATATCGTAAGAGCAAGACCTTTACCTGGAAGATCTATATCACTTACACTACAATACATGTTTTAATTATTTGAATTCATAAGTTTTTAAATTAATGAAAAAGAGTTAATGTTAATTAATGTTAGCTCTTTTTTTATCAAAATAGTATCTTGAGTTTCTAGCATACTTTCTGAAAAAGATTATTAAAAACAATACCACAATGTTTAAAAAAGTTAAATTAAGTTTCTGGCAAATATTAAACATGAATGTTGGATTCTTCGGAATTCAATACAGTTTTGGTCTACAACAAAGTGCAGTAACACCTATTTATGATTTCTTAGGCGCAAGTCCAGATCAAATTCCAATTTTACATCTTGCTGGTCCAGTAACAGGTTTGTTAGTACAACCAATTATTGGAGCAATAAGTGATAAAACATGGAGTCCAAAATTTGGAAGACGTAAACCTTTTTTCCTCATTGGTGCTATACTTTGTAGTTTAACTCTACTCATATTTCCATACAGTAGTTCTTTATGGATGGCAGCAGGATTGTTATGGATTTTAGATGTTGGGAATAACACAGCAATGGAACCATACAGAGCGCTTATTGCCGACAAACTAGATGACGAACAACAACCACTTGGCTTTCAAATGCAAAGCTTTTTTACAGGTTTGGGACAAGTATTATCAAACGTATCATTATTTATTTTTCCTCTCATTTTTATAGGAACTACAGGTTCGTTACCAACTTGGGTATATGCATCTTTTTTCCTAGGAGCTTTCTGTTCCATAGCGTCTGTTTTATGGAGCATGAGCAAAACCAAGGAAATTCCTCCTACAGTAGAAGAATTAGCTAAACTCAAAAGTGAAAAAAGAAGTATCTTAAAACCACTAATCGAAATTTTTTCAGCAATTAAAGACATGCCAAAAGTAATGTGGCAATTAGCATTGGTCTACTTATTTCAATGGTATGCCCTATTCTGTTATTGGCAAAACTCATCCAAAAGTGTAGCGCTTTCAGTTTGGAACGCAACACCCGAAAATACAGAAGCGTATAGTGAAGCTGTAAGCTGGACAGGTTTGGTAAACGGTTGGTACAATGTGGTTACATTTTTAGTCGCGTTTGCTTTAGTAGGATTTGCCAAAAAATACAGCCCTAAAAAAGTACATGCTTTTTGTTTACTCATTGCGGCTATTGGCTTTTTAGCATTTCCACACATCGAAAATAAAAACATATTATTGATTGCCATCACTGGTTTTGGTATTGGTTGGGCAAGCATGATGGGAATTCCGTACTTAATGGTAGTATCGGAAATTCCAAAAGAACGTTATGGTGTATATATGGGAATCATTAACATGATGATTGTAATTCCAATGATTCTTCAAACAGTGTCTTTTGGATTCATCTTAAAACACTTTCTAAACAACGATCCGCGTAATGCGATCACATTTGCAGGTGTATTATTAGTAATTAGTATGATCTGCACACTAATGATTCAAACAAAAACCAAACAAAAAGTAGCAACTGCATGAGCAACGAATCGTATATAAAAGCTAAAGAATTGCTACGCAAAGCGAGTTCTGAAAAAGGTTTCTTGGCAAGTGCCGAAAACATTACAAACTACAAACGTGTTTGGGCAAGAGACGGCGTTATTTGTGGACTTTCTGCATTGCTTGATGGTGATGAAACATTTATAAATACGTTTAAAAACACCTTATATACGCTTGCCAATCATCAACATGAATTAGGACACATTCCATCCAATGTGTTTTTTAAGTCAACTAACGAAGTGGAAGTGAGTTTTGGCGGTTTGGCAGGTCGTGTAGATACCATTTCTTGGTTTATCATTGGTGTTTGTAATTACTATTGGATGACACATGACGACGAATTACTCGAAAAATTACTGCCAAATATTGACAAAGGATTCAACTTATTAGAAGCATGGGAATTCAATAACAACGATTTGTTATACGTACCAAGATCGGGAAATTGGGCAGACGAATACATTACAGAAGGACACACATTGTACGATCAAGTATTGCGATTATGGGCATTGCGATGTATCCAAAAGTTGCGTCCATCTGAAAAGCAGCAAGCAAAAATTGAACGCATCACAGAAAAAGTAAATGGAAATTATAGAAAAACAGCATACCAAACACCTTTCCATCCTAAAGCATACAACAATTTAAAAGATGCTTCGTATTGGATGGCTTCAGTAAATCCTTCTGGCTATCAAACTATGTTTGATGCCTTTGGAAATGGAATTGCGCAATTATTACAACTTGGCGATCAAAACTTTCAAGAAGATTTGACAAATTATACAGAAAATTTACGCCAAAGTTTGCCTTTACAACTATTACCAGCTTTTTGGAAACCAATTACGGAAGCAGATGACGATTGGAAATTATTGGTAAATAACTGTAAATATGAATTTAGAAATTTCCCGTACGAATTTCACAATGGAGGCACTTGGCAAATGGTAAATGGCTTTTACGGAATTAGTTTAGTAACACAAAATAAAGTTGAAATTGCAAAAGATGTTTTAGCCCAAATTAAAACATTAAACGCACAAGAAAATTTTGGATTCTATGAAAATTTCAACACAAAAACTCAAAAAGCCATCGGAGTTCCAAATTGCGCATGGAGTGCAGCTAGCGAACTATTAGTAGAACAATACATTAACGGAAAAAGATTATTAGTTTGATCACAAATAAAGACATAGATATTCTTTGCGTAGGAGAAGCATTGGTAGATTTTATAGGACATCAAGAAGGTGTTCTTATCAATAATACAAGAGATTATCATAGATATTTAGGTGGTTCGCCTACCAATGTGGCGATGAACACAGCACGTTTAGGACTCAATACGGCTTTAGTGGCAAGTATTGGTACTGACGGATTAGGAGACTATATTTTAGAACGGTTGCATGAAGTTGCCATCAATATTGATCATGTCAAAAAAATTGAGACAAGTCCCACATCAATCATCTTTGTATCACGCTCTTTAGATACGCCAGATTTTATTGCCTATCGGAATTCAGATTTTTTAATTACTGAAGATCAAATTCCGACGAGTTTACTAAAAAAGATTCGCATTTTTCATACAACTTGCTTTGCATTAAGTAAAAATCCAGCGCAAAAAACAATCATCAACAAAGCAAAGGAAGCGTTTCAACTAGGATGTAAATTCAGTATCGATATCAATTACTCTGAAAAAATATGGCCAGATAAAGAAAATGCATTACAAATTATCAAAGAATATTGCAGCTACAATCCGTTGGTGAAAATTAGCGAAGATGATATAGCACGATTATTTGATGATACTTTTACCCATGACGAAGTCTTTAGTTTTTTTCACGATCTTGGAGTGGACATTGTGTGCTTAACATTGGGGAAAGATGGTGTAAAATTATCACAACGCAACAAAAAATTGATTCATATGCCAGCCATCAAAATTAACAAAGTCATGGATGCTACGGGTGCGGGAGATGCTTTTTGGTCAGGATTTTTATTTGCATATTTAAAAAATAACACAATCGAAGACTGTTTGCATATTGCATTGAATCTTGCAGCACTTAAACTACAAAATGTGGGAAGATTACCAAATAACATCAATATCTTATCAGAATTGTTGAAAAAGTAATGCAGATCTGTGACTTTTAACGTCTCTTCTTTAGTTTTAGAATCGGTATTCAGTGTTCAGTATTCGGTGTTCGGTGTTCAGTATTCAGTGTTCAAAATTCATAATTCTAAATTCTGAATTAAAAAAAACTATCCTTCAGGATGCATAAATGCTTGTTTTCCCAGTAATTCTTCGTCAGTTTCAACAATATCTTCATCAGGTACACAACAATCTACAGGACAAACTGCCGCACATTGTGGTTCTTCATGAAATCCTTTACACTCTGTACATTTATCTGGAGATATATAATAAATTTCATCCGAAATTGGTGTCTGTGCTTCGTCTGCATTGACTTCTTTCCCATCAGGAAGTACAACAATACCTTTTAAAGAAGTTCCATCAGAATAGCGCCAATCATCGGCACCTTCATAAATAGCTGTATTTGGACATTCTGGCTCGCAAGCGCCACAATTAATACATTCGTCAGTAATTATTATTGCCATTATTTTTTCTTTTCGTTTACAATCTTGTTATCAACTACCACAAATGCGGTAAAAGTTTTATAAATTCGCCAAAAATAAATCTTGGCGTCATTCGTATATTTTACAAAAATAGCGCCAAAACTATTCAAAAACAAATTCAGATGGCTTTAGCAGAAAGAATTAACGCTTTTGTAAAATTGGGCGCTTTTTTAGAACAATTCGCAACAGAAAATCCAACACCCAAATTTGCTGTACTTCTAAACGATCCATTTTTTGATGGAATGTTGCACCAACTAAAGCTTACGCAAGAAAATAATGGCTGGTTTACGAAGGAAAATCTTCGCTTTGCAATTGGCAATTGGGCAAAAGCTTTACAACAAGAACATTTAGAAAACTGGACAAAAAAATATACAATTGAGGATGTTTCAGCTCAAAAAATTGCCATTATTATGGCTGGAAACATTCCGTTAGTAGGTTTTCATGACTTTTTATCAGTCTTGCTTTGTGGACACGAAGTACTCATAAAACAATCATCAAACGACAAGCATCTCCTTCCCTATTTGGCAAAATATTTAGAATATGTAGAACCAAGTTTTAAAGGAAAAATTACGTTTACCGAAGAAAAATTAGAAGAATTTGATGCCGTTATTGCAACAGGAAGCAATAATACCGCACGTTATTTTGAATACTATTTTAAAGACAAACCGCATATAATTCGTAAAAACAGAAATTCTGTAGCTATCTTAACAGGAGACGAAACGGAAGAGCAACTCGTTGGTTTAAGCGACGATATATTTACCTATTTTGGGTTGGGTTGCCGAAGTGTTTCAAAAATATTTGTTCCTAAAGACTATGATTTTCAACTCTTCTTTGGTGGTATGTACAATAAAAGTGATGTGATGAACAGCGCCAAATACGCCAACAATTACGATTACAACAAAGCGGTATATCTTATGAGTTTGTTTGATATCTTGGAAAATGGTTTTCTCATGATAAAAGAAGATGAAAAATACGCTTCGCCTATTGCAACTGTTTTTTATGAATATTATGATAATTTAGATGCTTTACAAGAAAAATTACGCGCAGAAGCAGACAACATCCAATGTGTAGTTGCTGATCTTGGAATTGAGAACGAAATACAATTTGGACAAACACAACATCCTGAATTACATGACTATGCGGATGGTGTTGATACACTTATGTTTCTAACAAATTTAGATCATAAATAGTCATCAAAACCGCAACCAAAAATGAATTTCTTCAAAAAAATACGTCAACAACTCGTAAAAGACAGTAAACTTAGCAAATACCTCACCTATGCCATTGGCGAAATTATCTTGGTGGTTATTGGAATTTTAATCGCATTACAAATTGACGGTTGGAAAGAACAACAAGATGTCAATGCGCTTGAATACAATATTCTTCAAAATTTGTACAGAGATTTATCGGCTACAAAAGAAGAACTAGAAAATGATATCAAAGCTAACAAAACATCAAAACAATATCTTGAAATTGCGCTACATCATCTTGACCAAAACACAGCTTATACAAGTGCTTTAGACACATTATTTCCTGCGATTGCCAATTGGGAAAGTCCGCTAGCAACCTTTACAACCTATGAAATTTTCAAAACGGAAGGCATTCGTATTATTAAAAATAAAGACATCAAAAACGGCGTTATAAAATTTCACGAAACGACACTTGGATTTATTGTAAATGACTACGACAAAGCAGAATGGGTATTGTTTGAAAATGTAACCTTGCCATTTATTACGGAACATCTCAGTTATTTGCTTGAAGATGAAACTATAGCTCTGAAACCTAATAATTACGATGAACTTACAAAAAATCCAAAGTTTCGAAACATACTTACACTCACAATGGCAATGCGTGCCAAAGGATTGGCTTTTTACGCAACATCGATTAGTGAGCTTAACGAGTTGCTTCAACTTATAAAAGAAGAAATTGAAGAACATGATGATCATGAATAAGTAATGAATGCTTTGCAGCATAACTTTTATAGAATTCTTGACCCATCAAACTAAAATATTTAGGATAATCATAACAACAATTCGTTCATAATTTAGCAACTTTGCATTGAAATTAAGAACACACGACAAATACATTGAAATGAAAAAACATAACTTTAGCGCAGGACCTTGTATTTTACCACAAGAAGTATTGCAGAAGGCATCTGAAGCCGTATTGAATTTTAATAATGACAATTTATCATTAATTGAAATATCGCACCGAAGCAAACCTTTTGTACACGTAATGGAAAATGCACGTAGTTTGGCATTAGAATTACTTGGTTTAGAAGGAAAAGGATACCAAGCACTTTTTTTACATGGTGGCGCAAGTACACAGTTTTTAGCAACTGCTTATAATTTATTAAACACAAAAGCAGCCTATTTAAACACTGGAACTTGGAGTACAAAAGCCATTAAAGAAGCCAATCTTTTTGGCGAAGTTGTAGAAGTTGCCTCTTCAAAAGATAAAAACTTTACATACATTCCAAAAGGATACGAAATTCCTTCTGACGCTGATTATTTTCACTGTACAAGTAACAATACCATTTTCGGAACTCAAATGAAAAGCTTTCCAGAAACCAATGTTTCTTTGGTTTGCGACATGAGTTCAGATATCTTTTCGCGTCAATTAGATTTTTCGAAATTTGATCTTATTTACGCTGGAGCGCAGAAAAATATGGGACCAGCCGGAACAACATTGGTAGTGGTAAAAGAAGAAATTCTTGGAAAAGTAAACAGAACCATTCCTTCCATGTTAGACTATAAAGTACATATTGGAAAAGACAGTATGTTTAACACGCCAGCTGTATTTCCAGTATACGTTTCAATGTTGACACTAGAATGGTTGAAAAATTTAGGTGGAATTGCCGCAATAGAAAAAGTAAACGAGCAAAAATCTGCTTTGTTATACAACGAAATTGATAGAAATCCACTATTCAAAGGTGTGGTTGCAACAGAAGATAGAAGTCATATGAATGCTACATTCACACTAGAAAATGAAGCCTTAAAAGAAACGTTTGACACTATGTGGAACGAAGCTGGAATCAACGGACTTAACGGACATAGAAGTGTTGGCGGATACAGAGCGTCCATGTACAATGCCTTGTCTGTAGAAAGCGTACAAGTATTAGTTGATGTGATGCAAACATTAGAAAAGAACGCGTAATAAAACATAGCTTTCAATTATTTAATCTCTGAATATTTAAATTAAATCATGAAAATATTAGCAAACGACGGAATCTCTCAAAGTGGAATTGACGCTTTAGAAAAAGATGGATTCGAAGTGATTACGACAAAAGTTGCCCAAGAACAACTCATCAATTACATCAATAAAAACGAAGTAAATGTGTTGTTAGTCAGAAGTGCTACAAAAGTTCGCAAAGATATCATTGATGCCTGCAAAAGCTTAAAAATCATCGGTCGTGGTGGTGTCGGAATGGACAATATAGATGTGGAATATGCACGTTCAAAAGAAATTCATGTCATCAATACACCAGCGGCTTCTTCAAGTTCTGTAGCCGAATTGGTTTTTGGTCACTTATTCAACGGCGTTCGTTTCTTACATGATGCGAATAGAAATATGCCTTTAGAAGGCGATTCTCGTTTTAAAGATTTGAAAAAAGCCTACGCAAAAGGAACTGAATTACGTGGTAAAACACTCGGAATTATCGGTTTTGGACGTATTGGTCGTGAAGTTGCTAAAATTGCATTAGGACTAGGCATGAAGGTTATTGCTGCTGATAAATTTATTAGCAAAGCTACTGTAAAGGTTGATTTTTACAACGGACAGTTTATCAATGTAGAAATTGACACAGAACCTATGGAAGACGTTTTGCAACATTCAGATTTTATCACATTACATGTTCCTGCACAAAAAGACTACATTATTGGGAAAAAAGAATTTGAACTCATGAAAACTGGTGCTGGAATTGTAAATGCATCGCGTGGTGGCATTATTGACGAAGTTGCCTTAATTGACGCATTGGACAATAACAAACTAGCCTTTGCAGGATTAGATGTATTTGAAAACGAACCAACGCCAGCAATCAAAGTATTAATGAATCCGAATGTATCATTAACACCACATATTGGCGCGGCAACAAACGAAGCACAAGATAGAATTGGGTTGGAATTGGCGTCACAAATCGCAGCAATTCTCAAAACTGAGAAGTAATAGTATCTACATATCATACCATCAAAAAGCACTCAAATGAGTGTTTTTTGTGTTTCTAGTCGAATAAAAAATCCATTCAACCGATATTTCTGCATTTAATACAGTTCCCTTAAAAAACAAATAGTCATATTTAAAATCTTACAGAATATTGCTATCTTGTAAACATATTAACAATAAACATCATTTATAAAATGTCTGGAATTTTAGATTTATTAAACAGTGATTTAGGAAAACAAATCATTGGCGGAGTGAGTAATGAAGTGGGACAAGATCAAAACAAAACGGCTTCAGTATTAAGTATGGCATTACCTGTACTTATGGGAGCAATGAAAAGAAATGCAAGCACAAATGAAGGTGCAGAAGGCTTAAACAAAGCTTTAGAAAATAAACACGATGGTAGTATTTTAGATAATTTAGGCAGCTTATTTGGCGGCGGCGTAAATCAGGAAGTAAAACAAGATGGAGACGGAATTTTACGTCATGTTTTAGGAGATCGTAGGTCTAATGTTGAAAATGCTATTAGTAGACAATCTGGTGTTGACAGTTCTTCTATTGGAGAAATCTTAAAAGTGGCTGCTCCAATATTAATGGGTGTTTTAGGAAAGCAAAAACGTCAGCAAAATGTACAGAGTTCTAACGGAATCGGCGATTTACTTGGCGGATTGTTAGGTGGTGGCGGATCATCACAAGCACCACAACAACAAAGTTTTATTGAATCGATTTTAGATGCAGATAATGACGGAAGCGTTATTGACGATATCGCAGGAATGATTTTTAAAGGAAACGATAACAATAACAACTCAGGAAACAGCGGCGGTGGTCTTGGTGGATTGTTAGGCGGACTTTTCGGAGGAAAATAAAAAAATACTACAAATACACATAGAAAAGCATTGACGAAAGTTGATGCTTTTTTTTATGTCATAATTTTTATTAAAAAATAATGTCACGTTTTACATCTCAAAAAGTTATAGCAATAGAAAGGAGTCATAGTGACTTCTAGGCATAAAATTTTATACTATGAAAAAAAGAAATGTAAACAGTTTATCATTAAACAAAAAATCTATTGCAAACTTTGCAAATGAATTGAAAGGCGGAGAAGTATCAAATTCTGGACTTCAAATTTCCAACTGTCCAGCTCTTTGTATCGTAACAAAAGAAGGAATACTGTGTGAAGAAATAAAATTTCCTCCATTGGATGCAGCTCCAAGTGTATATAATCCATATGAACCAGTTCATAGTGATGCAGCGGCAAATGCGTCTGTAGACAGTCCTGTAGGGTAGGATTTTAGTTGATGCGTATAAAGCGAACTTCGGTTCGCTTTATTTTTGCAACTTTGTCAATAGTACTTCTGCCCTTTTATATTTGTACGCTTTGGCGCGAATGATTTCTTCTAAAATTTCTTTTGCTTCCGCTTTTCGATTTGCTTGTATATACGCTAAAGCCAATGCCCAATTTGCTTCTTCTTGAACAGTTTTTGCGTTCCTAGCTTTCACTAAAAAGTTGATTGCGACACTAGGTTCTGGAGGTGTTTTTTGCAAATAACAGATTGCCAAATTATAATACGAAGCGCCTTCTACCTTTTCTGCGGAAATTATTTTTTTCCAAATAATTATACTTTCATCATATTGCTGATTCTTATAAGCGTTTATTGCAGCTAATGTCTCTTTATGAACCGATTCATCTCCACGCGTTACAACAGCTTGATTGTCTATCGTAATCAAATTTTCAATTGACGCTTTGACAACCGAATCATAGCTTGGTGTTGTGTACAAAATAACACTGTACGTTACAATTCCTATAAAACCAACTAAAATTGCTGCAATTGCTAATTTTGAAAAGAGAACGTTTTTCTTTTTAGGAGTCGTTTCTCGCGTAACTCCAAACTCATTTTTTAGCCGAGCTGTTAATGCTTCCCGTTTCTCTCTATCAAACTTTGCTTGAATCAATTCTTCACTAATTGCTTCTAATTCATCTGTTGAGAGTGTTCCTTTTTCGGTATATTTTTTATAATCCATATACTTTCTTTATATCACATGCCTGCGATAATCATGGTTATCCTTTGTATTGTTTTAGAAAATAGGATCGCAATGTTTCTAAACATCGTTGTTTTTGTTTTCGCAATGCTGCATCCGATTTGCCGAGTTTTTTTGCCAATTCTTTTAAGGCGATTTTCTTATAATAAAAATTTTCCAACAACTTGCCACACTGATCGCCCAATTGTTTCCAAGCGATATCTAAATAATCTAGAATGTTGGCATCTATTGTTTCTTCAATTTCGCCTACATCTTCGTTTTCTGTAATGGCAACCGATTTATTATTTTTCTTCAACGTATTTGTTAAAAACTGTCCTGCCATTTGCGTAAACAAAAACCGCATGTTGTAATACGTAATTTTTCCTTCTAACAAACGTTTTCTAAACTTTAGCAAAGCATCCATTGTTGCATCATATGCCATCGATCGAGAGACTTTGTAACGATTCATGATGTATGAAATGGTCTCTTCAAACTGTGCTAAAAATATCTTTTCAAACAGTTCTTCATTTCCTGTCTTCATGTTTTGAAGCATTTCATTAAATGATGCTTCATTCAATCCAAAATTTTGCTGTACGTTGGTACGCGTAGCATCTGTAGTATTTAGAGTAGGCTTATACTTCATAATTGTACTACAAAATTACAGAAAAAAATGCTGCTTTACTCTTATAAACATAATTTATGAAAAATGTGACTAAAAAATAATGTCACGTTTGCGCTTTGAAAAGGTTATACAACAAATAGAAGTCAATAACCAATAAATTTTTAAACCATGAAAAAAATTAAAAAACTATTCTTAAGTATTATTTTTTTAGCATCATTTGGTGTTGCGAACGCTCAAGAAATCTGCTGCGATCCGAATAACAACTTAATTACCAATGGAAACTTTAACGCCGCTACCTGCGGAGGAAACAATGCGTTTAGTAACAATTGTGTACCTGGTTGGGCAAACGAAGGCGGAACGGCAAGTATCAGTAATTTTCCGTCCAATTCAAATGCTTGGATGTGGTCATACGGCGGCGGCGGCGAAGCTATTTCTGCACCAATGAACTTCCAACGAGGTGTTACCTACAACATTTGTTTCAGAATCAGAACGGACGATCGTAATTCTGGCGATCCTAATGTAGCCAATAATGCAATTGTAAATCTTATCGCTACAAATAATGCAGGTCCTGTAACGCCAAATCCTTCTGGAGATCCTATTTTTCAGAATACCATGGGAGCGTATCTAAATACATGGACAAACATTAATGTACAATTTACACCCGACAATAATTATAGTCGCTTATGGATTTTTCCGTATATGGCAAACCCAAGCAATGGTGTAAGTCAAGCGGAAATGAATATTGATGACGTTGTGATTTCGTTAGCGAATGTTACTCCAATTTTTACCATGAAAGATGAATATTGTGAAGATGACCCAATTCTACCAATAGCCGTTCCTAGTGGTTTGATGTCTTACCGATGGTTGATTCACGATGTAACTAATGGTGGAAATGTTCTGAAACATGCTACATTGGGAATTTCTGGAAACGTAAACCTTATTGATTTTAGAAGCCTTTGGAATGGGTTTCAGGCAGGTAGAACGTATACGGTAACTTTTGAATATTGGGATGCTTGCGGAATTAAACACATCATAAAAAGAAAATTCAATATTACAAAAAAAGAAGTACATACCTCGTGTGTTGATCTTGCTTGTGGCGAACCATTTGACCCAAATACTATCAGTTTTCCAGACACATGTGAAGGAGATATTGTAGGTATCGAAGATTTAGTGAGTCAGGTATCTTATCTACCTACGGCACCTATTTATTTTCAAGAAAATACTGTATTAAAAGTAATTTATGAATGCTGTGAATTATTTTTATGTGTAAATGTAACCAAAGAGGATGAAGTGATCATTAAAGAAGTTTGTCCTGAAGAAGAAGGTAGAATTGTTATGGAAGCTTGTGGTGGAACAGATGGCTATTATTCCTATATTATAAATGGTGTTGGAGAATCGTCAACACAATCATCTCAAGTGGTTGATTATGTGCCTGGCGGAGAATATTCGGTAACTTTTATTTCGGAAACAGGTTGCAGTTGTACTGTGATTTATAAAGTAGTTTGTGATGAATGGGCTCGAACAGAAAAAAAGGCTTCCGATCAACTGAATGGTACTTCTGAAAAGCCTTCTAATTTTGTAATTTATCCAAATCCATCTAATGGAAATTACAGTATTCAACCGAATTTTAAGACTGCTGTAAACGAAAAAGCTTATGAAATTACAATTACCAATATTGCTGGAAAGTCAATTTTTACCAAAGAAACTATTCCATTGAACAGATCATATCATTTAGATATTACTAACTATACTGCTGGAATTTACTTTTTAAAGATTACAGTTGGAAATACGACGGAAGTTAAAAAACTCATCAAAAATTAAGTGCTAACCAGTATAATATCACATGGTAACACGTGTGCTGTGTGATATTATTTTAAGTTTTTACTTATATTTAAAGTACAATATCCCCTATATTTCTATACTATAAAACAATAAAAGCAATGAAAACTACTAAATACCTTACATACGTCTTTTTACTGTGGATATGTTTCATTTTTACAACTCATGCGCAGTACAGTCCTACAATTAACATCAGTCAAGAAGCTAGTGGTCTCGTAGCGTACGATATCAATAATGCAGGTGATAACACCTTTGTGTTTACTTTGTTTGGCGACGGCACTTTTAGTTCGCAAAGTATGCCAACGCATATATTTCCGCCAAATCAATCTGGATACATATCAGAATCCTATTTTGTACGTGCGTACGATCCTAATTTACCACCCAAAAAAGTAGCTAATATTAGTCCTGTTGGCACAAACACTGGAACCCTCACAAACCCAACCATCAGTATGACTGGTGAGGTTGATTTAATGACGAGTTGGGCAACTGCTCAACATTATGAAAATTTTTATATCATCGCGTTTAGAAATACGAGTGCTGCAACCTATCCAGGTGGTTGTCTTGAATTTCATTACAACAACAATGAGATTTCTGTAAATCAATCTAACACTAAAATTTACAATAATTGGGTAAGCAATCAAAGTATTCCGTTGCCTTCAAGTACGCATACACATAAAATAACGTGGAATTTTTTCAACTTACTGCCTAATGAAGTAAGATATGTATACGTACCAGCAGAAACACTTGTGCCTGTAGGACAAACAATACATCTTGATGTACAATTAAAAACAGATTGCGCAAGTAGAGGAATAAACAGTCCACATAGTTTTCTTTCGCGAAAATATCCGCATGATCCAAATTTCAAAATTGCAAATAAGCAATGTGTAAAATCATCACTATCTGATCATCAAGAATTAATTTACACTATCGGTTTTTTTAATGATGGAGAATATTTTGCAAAAGATGTGTTTGTGAAAGATCATCTTCCTAGCGATTTGGATCCTAATAAAATTAGTTTGGTAGATTATGAAGTACAACCCAGTTGGTTTGAAGAAGATGACGTTTTAGATTTTGAGTTTTTAAACATTAATTTGCCTGGAACCAATCAAACTAGTCCAAAAGTATATTCGTATGATGAAGCTTTCACATATTTTTCATTTAAAATCTGTACGAAAGAAAATCTAAAAGGTTGTATTTCAAATGAAGCAAGTATTATATTTGATACACAGCCTGAATTTATAACAGATATTTCTGAAGTTTGTGCTTATGAAGATTGTACAGATTATGATCTTTGTAATGCAGATGCCAATAAAAGTAACATGGAAATACCCGTAAATAATATAAAACCTTTGGAATTTTCAGTCTTTCCAAATCCTGTGAAAAATCAATTGAATATCAAAGTGAATTTTAACACACAAAAAACTACTGAACTCAGCATTTCGTTACTCGATTTTTCTGGAAAAGTGATCAAGTCCTATACAATTCCAACACAAAACTCCTTAATTTTTACAAAAATAATTGACTTAAAAGATGTTTCAAGCGGTTTGTATTTCATAACTTTAAAAAATAATGAAGGACAATACACACGAAAAGTTATTAAAAATTGAGTATTAAACAATTATTATTTCTTACAAAAAAAACAATCGCCGTTTGTGTGATTGTTTTTTCTATTCAAATAACGGTATCACAAACCATAGCAAATGATACTATTTTAGGCAAAGAATTGCTACGCAAAGCGGAAAGTCTTTCACAAGTAAAAAATTATAAAGCTGCCAACCAAACGGCATTAGAAGCAGCTTCCCTTTTTCAGAAAATACAAAAATGGGATGCATGGTATAAAGCTTATTATGCCATTCTACTTAATGGATTCTATGCAGAAGATCATGAAACAAGCATTGAGCTGATTCAAAAAGGACTTTTGCAGCTTCCAGAAACAGAAGTTTTGACACAGGGAAAAATGTTTGCGCTGCTAGGATATTGCTACGATGCTGTAGGTGCTATTGCTGATGCATTGACATATTATGAAAAGAGTGTAGCTTGTTTTAAAACAACCAAAAATTTAGAACTACTCGATCGGATTCTTGGAAATATAAGCTTGATTTACACACAACAAGGTAAATATGAAAAAGCGCAGCACTATTCTAAAATTGCCATTACCTATGCGAAATCGGCTAAAAACACACTCGCAATTTGGAAGAATACAAAAGCGCTTGGCGATGCTTATTTTTATGATGGTAATTATGAAAAAGCGTTACAAACATTTAAAAAAGCACAAGCTATCAAAGACGATAAAGATGGTACATTTGAACTTATTGAAGCCAATATTTTATACGTATCGGAACAGTATAACGAAGCGCTAGTTGTTGTAAAAAAAGCAATTCGCTTGACAGAAAATTGCAAAAATGATGCTTCTAAAAATCAATATTTATGTCGTCGAAACTTTAACGAAGCTACTATTTCACTTGGCAACATTTATATAAAGTTACAACAACCCGAAAAAGCATTAGCGGAATTTCTGAAAAGTATCCCATTGGTAGCATCGCTGAAGAATTCCAGAGACATTGGGCAGTTGTATATTCTTATTGGAGATACCTATAAAATTACAAAACAGTATGACAAAGCTTTAGAAAACTATCAAAAAGCACTGCAAACTTTTATTCAGAGTTTTAAAGAGGTTGATCCTAGCAAAAATCCTCCAAAAGATTGGTGGACACTAGAAATTTGGTTACTCGATATTTTTAGAAATAAAGGAGATTGTTACATTGCCAAATACGAAACAACGAACAATAGAAACTGGCTCACAAAAGCGGTAGAAAATTATGAATTTGCAGTAGATGCAAGCGAAACAAAACGATTGAATTTTACAGAAGCTGCTACTAAGCTAAATTTAGGCGCGTATAGCAATGAATTTTACGAAAAATTGATCAAAGTAAATTTAGCTTTGTATGCACATACACAAGAAACGAACTATCAACAAGAAGCTTTCAAAATTTCACAACGCGCCAATGCTTTTGTACTGCGTGAATTATTAAATGAACAAGAAGCATTAAAAGTAGCAAACATTCCAAAAGATACTATTGCGTTATGGCAAGAAAGCCTAAAAAACATTGCGGTTCTTAGCAGAAAAATAGAAGATTCAATTGAAATCGATTCCACACGTGAATTGTGGATGAAAGCAAAAGAAGATTTCGAATATCTAAAAGCTATAATCTCCAAAAACTATCCAAAGTTCGACAAAATTAGAAACGATTTAGAAGGTGTTTCCGTTGCGGATATTCAACATCAGATTGATGCCAACACCATATGTATTAAGTACTTTTTAGGCGCTGAAACCTTGTATATCTTTTCAATTTCAAAACAATACTTTTTTGTGGATGAAATTCAATTGCCTGAACAGTTTCAAGAATCAATTGCACAATACAGAGAAGCGTTAAGCGATATTTCGTTTATCCAATCACAGTACAATGTTGCTGAAAAGCAATTCCTTGCCACAGCTTTTGACATTTATAAAACCATTTTGGAAAAACCCATACAACATCATCAAAATAATACGAATATTCAGCAACTGATTATTATTCCTGATGGTATTTTGCATGCAATTCCATTTCAGACGTTAATCACACAACAAACTGATTCGTGGACAAACATCGAACATTCCATTCTTAAAAAATACGCTGTCAGCTATCATTATTTTTGTAAAATGCTCTTGCAAGAACCCAAAACTAAAATACAAACAAATAACTTTACTGCTTTTGGTTTAGAATTGGATCAAGAAACCATTCAGCATTTACAAACCTATCTACAAGATAGTCTTCAAAATAGTACCCAAACGGAAAGTCTGCGAAATGGTATATTTTCAAAACTTGCATTCGCTGATGAGGAAGCTACACAACTCGCTGCGCTCATGCAAGGAACAGCTTGGATAAATACTGCCGCAACAAAAAAGAATTTTATCACACATGCGACCAATTCTAAAAGCATTCATTTGGCAACACATGCCTTGCTGAATACTAAAAATCCAAATGTATCTGCGTTAATTTTCACCAAAACAAACAATACAAATAGTCATTTATTACGTTTAGACGAAATATACAATCATAACTTCAATGCAGATATGATTACGCTTAGCGCATGCAATACTGGTTTTGGAAAATACCAAAAAGGAGAAGGTTTGCAGAGTTTGGCGCGTGCCTTTAATTTTTCAAACATTCCAAGTGTTACAGCGACTTTATGGAGTATTCCTGATGCTTCTTCGGCTCATATTATGACTTTATATTATAAAAATCTACAACAAGGATTCTCAAAAAGTGTTGCCTTACAACAAGCACAATTGGAATATTTAGAAAATGATGAAATCAGCAGTCCCGCTTCTCGCCTACCTTTTTATTGGGCAGCTTGGACACATATTGGGAACAATGATAGCATTACTTTCAAATCACAAAATAAGTATACAATTTACTACTTAATTGCTTTTGGATGCTTGCTCCTATTCGTTGGTTTATTATGGTTTAAAAAAACGCGGTCTTCATAAAGTTTTAGTGCATCTTCTTACTGCTCTCAAAAATCACAATCATTCAAACGTGTGCCTTGCGTATTCATAAGTGTTGTTCGCTTGTTTGTATAAAGTCGCTCTTAAAAAAATCGTACCTTTATACAAACTGAATTTTTTATGAAGAAAGTATTATTATTAATTGCTTGTGCAGGACTTGTCGTCTTTTCTTGCGCTACACCAGAAAAAGCAATCACGAAAAAAACAGACGACGTTACGCAGGCTTCTGACAGTATTCGTATCGCAGATGACGATGGTTATGAGATCATCATCTTCGAACCTGGATTTAATGCTTGGCTAGTTGGTAATGCACAACCGCGACAATATTATTCAAAACAATTTTTGCGCACGCGTAATATTTTGTTTGTAACCGAGTGGAACTTACGTGTCATTGATCCAAGTCGCTATGATGCAAATTTGTATCAACAGCAAATTGATTTCCGCCCAAGTGTTGATTATGGCTATGAAGTAAATTATTTATTGTATTATTATTTCATCTATTTTCAACGACAATACAAACAAAAGTTAGGCGTATTTCCTGCTCGTTTATAATGTAGAAGTTGTGTATATTTGCGAAAGTAAAATGTACACATGAAAGCATTCAAACAAAGATGGGATATTCAAAACAACTGGCAACTAACCTTTCCCATTTTAGGAATTCTAGGATTATTATACACAGCATACCTTTTTTCAAAAAAAATTATCCGCAGTTTTATTGACAGACAAGAGTACGAATGGCTCTATTATGTCTTGGTTGTACTATTGATTGTTATTTTTTATTACCTCATGTTGCGCTTTTTTCTTTGGTGTTTTAAAAAGCTTGAAAACAAATGGGTTACCAGATACCGCTGGGAAATGATTGCAATTTTTATTGTATTTGCCTTAACAGGATCAAGTTCGTTACGAATTGCAAAACCTATTTTAGAAGCAATTGGTTTTACAAGAGCGCTATTTTCAGATGGTTTTATAGGAGGATTCATATATTGGATTGTTAGAATCATCATTATCCTTCCACTCTATCAAGTGCTATTGCTCATCTTTGGCACACTCTTAGGACAGTTTAAATTTTTCTGGGAATTTGAAAAGAAAATGCTCAGACGCATGCGCATTATCAAATAAAAATCCGCTACAGATTCACTTCTTTTAAAATAGTATGTTAAATAATGTGAAAGTTATTTTTTTTACAAATAAGCATTTACTAAATTTGTTTGCAACATAAGTAACATAACATCTACTTATGCATTGACCAAATCATGAATACTGTAACCAAGATTAAAGAAATAAGTTTAGCCGCACTGTTGCTCATAACATTGGCGCTTCCTTCTTGTATACAGTTTTCTCATCAACTTGAAGAGGAACACGAGTATACGTTATGTCATGAACAGGCAGCACACATTCATGAAGTCAATTTACACTGTGACTTGTGTAGTTTTCATTTTTCAAGTTTTACTTATGAATTCACAAGTTACCCTGCATTAGACGTACCTCCAATTATTTCGAAAACTACTTTAGGTGTTGTTACACCTTTGTGTTATCACTCACCGCTTACGAGCAAAAAATTACGTGCACCACCGATATTTTCTTAATTAAAGTAAGATTTTTTTATTTTTAATTTTAAGAATATACATGCGTACATATATATTTATGTTTCTGCTATGTAGTGGTATGATTGCTCAAAACAATGAATGCAACTATACACTATCTGGTAAAATAATTGATTTACATGATAATTCTGTACTTCCAGGTGCAACATTAATCATTGCTGGATTTGAAAAAGTAGCGACGTCTGATTTAGAAGGAAACTACTCATTTTCAAACCTTTGCAAAGGAACATTTACGATTCAAATATCACATCCAAACTGTGAAACACAAGCGTTCAAAGTTCGAATTTCAGATAATGTAAAACGAAATTTTAAACTCGAACATCATTTAGAAGAACTGAATGCTATCACGTTAAGTGCAGAAATCTATGGCAATAAAACCAAGACGATTTTTGAACAAAAAATAACGGAAAAACAGTTAGATCGCTTTAGTAGTAGCTCTTTAGGAGACATTCTAAATACGATGAGTGGTGTTTCTTCATTAAACACAGGAAATGCTGTTGTAAAGCCAATAATAAATGGTGTACACAGTAGTCGTGTGGTTGTAATGAATAATGGTGTCCGAATGGAAGATCAGGAATGGGGAGCTGAACACGCTCCAAGCATCGATGTCAACACTATCGGAAACATAACACTGATCAAAGGTGCTGGCGCCTTAAAATACAGTGGAGATGCAGTTGGTGGAATCATCGTTACAGAAGCTGCCAAAATTCCTGTAAAAGATACTATTTATGGAAAAACGCATGTAACTGCTGCGACCAATGGTCGTGGTGGAAATTTGACTTCTACCCTTACCAAAAGCTATGCAAATGGTTGGTATGGTTCTATTCAAGGAAGTATGAAACGTTTTGGCGATTATGAAGCGCCAGATTATGTATTAAGCAATACAGGAATCTTTGAACGTAGTATTTCTGCCAGAATTGGAATCAATCATTATGATCACGGACTAGAAGCTTATTATTCTTACTTTAAAAATGAAATCGGCATTTTGCGTGCATCACACATTGGTGGTGCAAGCGATCAAGTGCGCGCTATTAACAGTGGTACTCCATTAATCATTAGAGATTTTACGTATGACATTGACGCTCCAAAACAGGATGTCACACACCATTTATTTAAAATACGTGGCTTTAAAAACTTTAAGAATATTGGTAAAGTAACACTTCAATATGATTTTCAACGAAACGAACGTCTCGAATTCGATGTTCGTAGAAGTAGTGATGATGACGATAGAGCATCATTAGATTTAGCATTAAACTCACAAACAATTCGTTTGGACTTAGATACAGACAATACCGAACTTTTTAACCTGAATACTGGAATTATGGGGCAATATCAAAAAAATGTTGCCAATCCAAATACAGGTGTACGAAGATTAATTCCGGATTATGAACGGTTTAATTTAGGAATTTACGGTGTTGCCGATTTTTCAATAACGGACAACTTTTTGGTCGAAGTTGGAGGTCGATTTGATTATTTTTATATAGACGCCCAAAAGTTTTATAGAAGTTCTTTCTGGGAAGATAGAAACTACGATGTATTATTTCCTGAGATCGTAGTGGAAGAGTTTGGTAATCAATTATTGACGAATCCGAAATTGGACTATTCAAACGTATCTGCAACGTTAGGTACACGCTATACATTTAATGACAACTATACGCTATTTACGAATTATTCTGTGGCATCTCGGGCTCCGAATCCATCAGAATTATTTAGTGAAGGATTGCATCATTCAGCTTCTCGTATCGAATTAGGAGACTTGAGTTTTAACTCAGAAATTGCACACAAAGTGTCGATTACCTTACAGAAACAAGGAACAACCTTTGGTTTTTCAGTGAATCCATATATCAGTTTTATTAATGATTTTATGATTATTGAACCAACAGAAATTCAACAAACTATTCGTGGAAATTTCCAAGTATGGGAATACAGACAAACCAATGCAACTCTTATGGGACTTGACATTGACGCGTCGGTAACCTTCACGAAAAATTTGAATTTTTCACATCAATTTTCATTGGTAAAAGGATATGATGAAACACTCGATTTACCATTAATTGATATGCCACCGGTAAATACAACAAATAGCTTGGTGTATCAAAATTCGGAATTAAAAAATCTTCGTATTGAGTTACAGAGCGAATATACATTTAGACAAAATGAATTCCCTGACAACAATTTTGAAGCTTTTATTCCAGAAACAAACACACTAGAGTTGGTAGATGTTAGTACGCCACCAGACGCGTACCATTTACTACACTTGCGTACAAATGCAGATTTTAACTTAGGAAAAAATTCTATGTTACATGTTGGTGTAGCTGTTACAAACCTTTTCGATACCAACTATCGAAATTACTTAAACCGTTTGCGTTATTATGCAGATGATTTGGGTAGAAACTTTTCAATTAATTTAAAAATAACATATTAAAAAAATTCAAAGATGAAAACATTCAAATTCTCAATTTTAACAATTTTAGCCATTACAAGCTTACTTTTTACAGCATGTTCTAGTGACGATGATGCACCTGCACCAGTAAATGAAGAAGAAGTAATTACTACAGTTACGGTTTCACTAACTAATGGAGGAAATACAATTACTCTAGTTTCTCGTGATTTAGATGGCGATGGTCCAAATGATCCTGTTTTTACAATATCTGGAAACTTAGCAGCTTCAACTACATATTTGGGAAGCGTTGTTTTATTAAACGAAACAGAAACGCCTGCTGAAAATATTACAACTGAAGTTACAGAAGAAGATTTAGAACACCAACTTTTTTACACTGTAGGAGGAAATTTAGATTTGACAACATCTAACTTCAATTTAGACTCAGCTGGTAATATTTTAGGAACTACATTTCAATTAACTACTGGTGCTGCAAGTACAGGTTCTTTTACAGTAACACTTCGTCATGAACCAACAAAACCAAACACAGGATTGGCAGATGCTGGCGGAGAAACAGACGTATCGGCTACCTTTACGAATGTAACAATACAGTAATTGATTACACATACAATACTATATAAAAAAATCCTTTAGCTATGTACTAAAGGATTTTTTTAGTTTAAAACTCATGAGTTTTTATTTTACCTCTGTAGCGTCAATTACAATTCCATCGTCATCATCGTTTTTCTCCTTTTGAATTACATATGTATACAACCACATGAGTGTAAATGTCGGTATGGCATCCGTAAACGGTAAAGCTTCTTCAACAAATGTAATTACGGCTCCGATTTTACCAGAATTTCCTTTGTACAATCGGGTCATAAGCCACGCGGAAAGCGGTGCCCAAATAACATCTGAAACCTCAGCAAAACCTGGAAGTATGTATGAAATGCATCCAATTAAATCAAAGATGATTCCTAGAAATAGTTTTAAAAATTTTTTGTCTTTCTTTTGTGTTGTCATGTATTGTGTAAGTTATGCTACGCTAAATAAAGCAATAAAAATGCCAAAATGATTTTAAATTCAGTGTTTAGCATTCAAAATTTGATAAATTTCTTTTCCAGCTAGTAAAATTGCTGCTTTGGTTTCTGTGTTTAAATTAATAATCGTGCTTTCTGGAAGTATTTCTTTTTGAATATCTTTCCATGCGCTTACAACAATTTCCGTATGTTTTTTATCAAGTAAACCATCATTTATTCCTGCTGCCAAACTGTAAATTAATAATACTTTTCCTGTTGTAAATCGCTTATGGAATGCTTCAGCGTTTAATTCTGCTAAGATTGTAGTACTGATTTTACTAAATTCGTTTTTTAACCGCTTACTATCAAGAATGTTTTCTTCAAAATTTCGAAGCAAATATATCATGGAAGCACATTGTAAATCTACTCGAAACTCACTTAATTCTTTAGAAGTTACCTTTTCTATTTTTTGAAGATATTCTCGGTTGTTTTTTGATGAATATGACCAAACTATATCAAGAGTATAGAAGTTTTCTTCATCTTCATCTTCATCTTCTTCCGTTTGATATTGTTTTATGTTTAACAATTCATTTTTGTAACGAGCTTCCTTACAAACTTTATAAAATGCTTCCAATCCTGCGCAAGCAATTCCGTAACGAAAACCATTCACGTCTAAAGAATGATCTGGATTTTCCAGCAGACGTTCTGCTACATTTCGTAATAGTTTTTCCAAATTTTGCTTGGTAACTGCAATTCGTAAAGCGGATTTCTGCAAATTCATCTTCACAGCCGTATGATAACGATTTTTAAACGGCAATGAAATTGTTTTTCCACGTGTATCATGCGCATAATAGATATACTTTGTATTTTGAAGCCATAAAACTTGCAACGGATTTCCTTGTTGAGCTCCACGAACGGCAACAGGTCGCACATTATTTTTTGTAGAATTTTTAGTAATTTCCTTCACGTTCCATGATTTCCCTTTGTTTTGACTTGTCCACTGCTCTATTTCAAAGATTCCATTGCGTTTTACAGAAAGATACACCGTATTTGGATTTTCATGATCTATGACAATTCCACCTGCGTAATGCGGTTCGGGTTCAGCAATATTAGGACGTGTTTCTGGAAACCAACCGTTCACTTCTGTCAAATCATAACTTTTCCATTCGTTTGTAGCAAATGTTGCATACGAATATACATGCTGATCTTTCTTGGGAAATTTTACATACGTTACGATCGGACTGCCATTTGCATCTTCGGCAATATCCCAATTCCATGATTTTACCGTGTCAGATTCAAAAATAACATCCAATTCTTCTTGCAAAATCGGTAATTGTGAAATGGTTTTAATTTTAGTTCCATTTGCTTTGTAAAAGGCGCCATTTTCATAATACATATAATACAAACCGTTCTTTTTTTCTTTGGTTGGATGTCCGTCTGTGAATGTAAAATGTATTTTAGAATTTCCATCAGAATACACTTTCGTATATGGCGATTTCAATGTTTCTGTTTCATCAGGAATAAATAGAATTGTACCTTTTGACCAAGTTTTTCCATTATCTGTAGAAACTGAATACGAAGGTTTTAAATCAATTCCGCGCCAAAAAATATAGAGTTTTCCGTTTTCTTTGGACAAGCGTACAGGATTTGTGTATGTATGTCTATTTATCGTTGAATTCCTATATTTCTCAGTATCATTCAAATACAATTCTTTAATTGGAGACCAATCACGAATATCTTCTGGATTTGTGGATGTTCGCATAAACAACGGACGATCGTCTTGTAAATGTGTGTTGAAAAATACGAGCAATCTTCCATCATCATCAAACAGAATGGAAGGATTATCGTGATCGTCAATTTCTAAATTGTCATAGATGACGGTTGACGCAACTTTTTTGGTATCATGATCGTAAAAACCAATATGAACGTCGCCATAATTGTCTATCCAACCTGCGTAGGTACGTTTGTATTTTCCTTCATAATACACAGCTCGCGGATCGGAAAACCAACTCCAAACACCATTACTTGTCATCGATTGATAATTTTCAGAAGAAACTGCTTCCGATATTTCAACTGTATGTGAAGCCTGATGCTGTGCAAAACCTTTCGCGCCAAGCAGAAAAAAGAATAGTAAGAAATGACGAAATGCTTGCATGCTATAAACTTAGTGAATATTTTAAAGAGTTATCCATTTGTTTGTTGTCAATTGGTAACTTTGAAACTACTAACCTACCAAAAGCAAAGCGACCCAAAAACTAATTTCCAAAAATCTCTTTATCCATCACCGAAAACGGCAACGCGCCATTTTGAAGAATTCGTGTGTGAAATGACAACCAAGGAAATGGTTTTTCTTTAGATAAAATAGCATCAATATCCGCTTTCCACTGTACTATTTTGTGTGCGCCATATTTATAGGTAATTACTTGCGCTGGCCAACGTTTCATGCGTGCAATTTCGCGTTGCGCGATCGCATCTTGTCCGTTGATATGTCGTTGCCAAAAGTGCAAGGCTTCATCATCACTCCAACCATAATAATTGATTCCAACGTCCATTGCCACTCGAACCGAACGAATAATATCCCATTCCCACTTTCCGAGTTCATCATAAGGTGTTTTGTACGCGCCAAAATCATTGCCAATTTCTTCCACATATGCTGCCCAACCTTCTCGATACCCGTTGTATGAAAATAATTGCTTGATTTTTGACTTCTCCAGTGTTTCTTCAAATTTTATTTGATAATGATGTCCAGGAATCGCTTCGTGCAAGTAAATCCACGCCACTTGTCGCTTGTTGAATGGTTTGTCAAAATAATTGTAATAAAATGTATTTCGAGTTTCCGCATAATACGCAGGAACTTGCGCATAAGCTTTATTTTTTCCTTGTGTAATGTGTACATCTGGCAGTTCGTTTACTTTTGGAAACGCATGAATCAATTTAGGCAATAGTTCTTTTTTATACGTTTCAAAACTGTCCTGAATCGTAGCAACATCCGTATAAAAAAAGCTTGATGCGTTGATCAGTTTTTGATATGAAATACTATCCAAACCTGAACTTTCTTGCAATGTTTTCATGGCTTTTTTAGCACGATGGATTTCCGACAATCCAAATTGAAATAATTCATCTGGAGTTACGGAAGCATCAACCCATTTTTTTAAAAAGTACACATACCATTCTTTTCCCATAGGAACGTATTGCAAACCTTCTGGAGAAATTCGTTTGGGTTTTACAGTTAACCATTCTTTTTCAAGGGAAATGCGCTCTAAATGCAAATTGATTTCATATAAAACCAGCGCATAATCCAATTGTTGTGCTTTTGTCAGCGCAGTCCGATCAAAAGTTTCCAACGCTTTTTTATACTTTACAAATACTTTTTCTTGCTTGATAATGTTTCGTTCACTTTGAATAAGCTCTAGATTGTCTCGGTAAGAAATTTGTAATTCATTAATATGCAAACGCTTAAAGTCTTTCACAAAAGCAGTTTCAAAAGCAGACCAATCAGCAAAGGTTTCTTGTCCGAATACAGCTGTATTCCACAAAAGAAGAAGTAATAGTATGTATTTAGATACTTTCAAACAGTATTTTTTAAGATAAACTTGAACTAATCAATTTTAAGAATTCTGTTCGTGTTTCAATGTTTTCAAATGCTCCTCGGAAGCCTGAAGTTGTCGTTACAGAATTTTGTTTTTGTACGCCACGCATCATCATACACATATGTGAAGCTTCAATAACAACGGCAACACCTTTTGGTTTTAGTGTATTGTTTATACATTCCAAAATATCATGTGTCAAGCGTTCTTGCACTTGTAATCTTCTCGCAAAAACATCCACAATTCGTGGCAATTTGCTCAATCCAACAATATGTCCATTCGGAATGTACGCAATATGTGCTTTTCCAAAAAACGGAAGTATATGATGTTCGCACAGTGAATACAATTCAATATCTTTTACAATCACCATTTCGTTATAATCTTCGGCAAACATGGCGCCTTTTAAAATTTCAGCGGCATCCATATCGTATCCTTGTGTCAAAAACTGCATTGCTTTAGCCGCACGTTCCGGCGTTTTCACTAAACCTTCACGCTCCGTATCTTCTCCAAGTTCCTCAATAATAGTCTTATAACGATCTTTTACTTCGTTGGTTACTTCTATATTATATTCCTCAAGTTTTTTATAAGCCATGGTATATTATTTTCATTATCAAAGTTGATAAAGATACTCAAAAAAAGTTCATATAAACTTCCCGAAAATGCGGTATTTGTTAAAAAACTCGTATAAGATTTAACTTTTTTTTAGGAGAAAAAAGGCAGTTATACAACTAGTTTTGCAATGTCTTATTGCAACGCATCAAATTTCCCTTGCTATTTTAGGACATCACCAATCAAAAAACTGTAAACAATGAGCCGCTATTTAGTATGCGTACTGCTTCTTTTATTTTCCCTCAATTCTGTTGCTCAAGATAGTATTCCAAAAAAAACATATGAAATTAAACGAACTATCAGTCCTCCAAAGATTGACGGCGTTTTGGATGATGATGTATGGAAAGATGCGGCAATTGCAACTAATTTTATCCAATTTCAACCCGATATTGGAAATTCGTTGCCTGAGCATCAGCGAACAGAAGTAAAAATGACCTATGATGATGAAGCCATTTATATTGCGGCCTATTTGCATGACAAACCTGAAAATATCATGCGTCAATTTACAACTCGTGATAATTTTGGGATTAATGATTTTTTCATCATTGCAATCAACCCGAATAATGATGGACAAAATGATACGTATTTTGTTGTGTTTCCCAATGGAAATCAAGCAGATGCGATCGCAAATCCTTCTGTTGGAGAAGATTATAGCTGGAATTCCGTATGGCAAAATGCTGCCAAAGTCGTGGATGATGGCTGGATTGTAGAAGTGAAAATTCCATACCGAACGCTTCGTTTTACCAATCAAGAAGATCCAACTTGGGGAATTCAATTTCACAGACAATTTAGAAAAACTAGAAAACAATATACGTGGAATGCATTTGATCCGACAAAAGGTTACATTGGCTTGTATGCTGGTGAACTCAAAGGATTACGCGATATTCAGCCACCAACACGGCTCATTTTTTATCCATTTACATCTACGGTAATTCGTTCTAGTGATGGACAAACTACCGATGAATATAATTTTGGAATGGATGTAAAGTATGGAATTACCGAAAATTTTACCCTAGATGCTACATTGGTTCCCGATTTCAGTCAAGCTGGATTTGACAACCTTCAACTGAATCTAGGACCATTTGAACAAACATTTTCCGAACAACGGCAATTTTTCACGGAAGGTGTCGATTTGTTTAATAAGGGAAACTTGTTTTTCTCACGACGTATCGGAAATGCACCATCAAAAAGTCCAGAAGTTGCTGATAATGAAGAAGTGGTTGACTTGCCCAATGAAGTACAACTCATCAATGCTGTAAAAGTATCAGGAAGAACTAAAGAAGGTTTGGGAATCGGCTTTTTTAATGCCATTACTGAAAAAACAAAAGCTACGATACAAAATAGTGACACAGGCGAATTTCGTCAAGAAGTTGTAGAACCGTTGACCAATTACAACATTATGGTTGTAGATCAACAGTTTAACAAAAACTCTTCTATAAGTCTTATCAATACGAATGTTACCCGAAATGGAAGTGGTTTTAGAGACGCCAATGTAACAGCAATTGTGGCAGATATCGTTAATAAAAAGAACACCATAAATGTTGATGCAAGTTTGCGAATGAGCAACAGAAATTTGGAAACAGGAACCGAAACAGGATTCAACTCATTTTTTGCCATTCGTAAAATTAGCGGACAATTCCGTTATAGTTTTGATCATCGTTTTTCGAATACAAAATATGACATCAATGATTTGGGACTGAACTTTCGAAATAACTTCAACAATTTCGGACTTGACGCTTCGTACCAAATATTTGAACCAACAGAGAAATTAAACAATTTTAGAATCAATTCTTGGGTCAATTATCGTCGTTTGTACAATCCGAATGCATATACAGGCGCTAATTTTGGCGTTAATATATTTGCGGTTGCTAAAAAATCATTAATGGCTTTTGGCGCGGATGCAAGTTTTGCACCTGGAAAACAATTTGATTATTTTGAACCACGTGATTTTGACAACAGACGTTTCTTTATTACTGAAAACCGATTTAATGTAGGCGGATTTATCTCAACAGATTACAATAAAACCTTTGCGCTTGATGTACGTTTAGGATTCAATACTTTATTTGAAGAAAATCAAGGATTTACCAGATATCGCATAAATGTTGAGCCACGTGTTCGTGTGAATGATAAGTGCATTTTGGTGTATCAAACTTCTTTAAATGTAGAAAACAATCGTAGAGGTTATGCCAATGATTCCAATGGTGTAGAAAATGAAATCATTTTTGGGCAACGCGATCAAATTGTATTAGTCAATAGTCTTTCTGGAAATTATAGTTTCAATTCGTTTCACGCTTTAAATTTGACATTCAGAAATTACTGGTCAACAGTTGATTATGATGACACACCATATTTTTTGAGACAAAATGGTCGTTTGGTACAATCGCAAAGTACGTTTGAAAGTTTAGGTTTAGGCAATTCAAACATTAACTTTAGTACTTGGAATATTGATTTGAACTATACATGGCAATTTGCGCCAGGTAGTTTTTTAACAGCTTTGTATAGAAATCAGATCTTTAATCAAACAGACGCTTCAAAAGATACTTATTTTGAGAGTTTGAATCAACTTTTTGATGAATCAATTGAGCATACTTTGTCTGTTCGTTTGGTATATTTTATCGATTATAATAATGTGAAAAATATATTCAGAAGCAAAAAAAGAAGAGGGAAAATCGATTCTTAATTGTGCATCACAACTGAATGTAGTACCTTGGTTTTTTTTAACAATATTTAATGATTACAGCTAAAAACATACGCAAACAGTACGGAGATTTAGAAGTTCTAAAAGGAATCAATTTAGACATAAAAAAGGGAGAAATTGTTTCTATTGTTGGTGCTTCTGGTGCAGGAAAAACTACGTTACTTCAAATATTAGGAACTTTAGATAAAATGTCTAAAAATAACGATAGTTCACTAATTATCAATAATGTACGTGCAGACAAACTTTCTGAAAAAGAGTTGGCGAAGTTTCGAAACCATCATATTGGATTTATCTTTCAATTCCATCAGTTACTTCCTGAGTTTACTGCCATTGAAAATGTTTGCATTCCAGCTTTCATTAAAAATACTTCAAAATCGGAAGCCGAAAAAAGAGCCAAAGAATTACTCGATTTCTTAGGTTTATCACACAGATACCATCACAAACCCAACGAACTTTCTGGTGGAGAACAACAACGTGTTGCCGTGGCAAGAGCTTTAATGAACAAACCTGCGATTATTTTCGCAGATGAACCAAGTGGAAATTTAGATTCAGAATCCGCTGAAAACTTACACAATTTATTTTTTAAACTTCGTGATGAATTCGGACAAACTTTTGTCATCGTAACTCATAACAAAGAACTTGCAGCAATGGCAGATCGTAAGATTGTAATGCGCGATGGGAATATTGTGAGTTAGGTTTAGGTCTTGGGTATTGGGTTTTGGGTTTTGGGTTTTATGAAATATTTATGATTCGAAAAGACGCAACCATTATATCATTATCACATCTAGTTAAAAAATAAATAAAATATGAAAAGTAAAATTTTTAAGATTTTTGCATTTGTCTTTATTGCTCAAATCCTTTTGTATGCGTGTTGTGATGATGAGTTTAATGTATCAATAACTTCTTTTGAGTTTACTGCAAAAGACAATGTAGACAACGATAGTGCTGTAGTTACAAATCAGGATTTTTACTTGCAATTCAGATCTATCTATCAAGTAGATTTGATTTCTCTAATTTCTAAAAATTCGGGACTCATTAACACGGCAAATGCTACTTCTTGTTATGAAGAATACAACAGAGTCAATCTTGCAGAATCAATTACACTTACAGCGAATGTTCCTTTATTTGGAATTCCCGCAGGAAGTTCTTTAAATGATCATGTTATTGTTCAATTTGCATTCAATACAGGCAATCAAATTACGATGAACGATTTGTTGTTAGAAGTAAATGCAAGTATCAATGATTTTGATGTTTTTTTACGATTTGACACTGCAATACCTGAGATGACAACTGTAAATTTCACCATGACAACCGTATTGGATAATCAGGAAATATTAGAAAACACAACCACAGCAATCACGTTTGAATAATCGAAATAGTGAATTACAAACTATAATCTAGCGGTAAAGCTTTTCCGATGCGTTTCTCGCCAAATACACCTCCAAATGACAATTCTTTTGAAGGCGAAAAGTTTCCAAATTCATTGATATAGAATTCTTTATTCTCAGTAGGAACTGTCATAAATGACTTATGAAAGCGGTCGTACACAATGGTTAACCTCACAGTTTTCATGTTAACTTTTGTGTTTAGACCTTCTTTTGTAATATCAAAATATTTGTACGGTGGCACAATGAATCCTTTGTGAAATACTTGAAAACCATTTTCTTCCAACTTTTTATCTGCCAACGAACGCATAAAGTTCAAAATAGATTGTCCAAATTCCTTTTCTCTGTTTTTTATGTGTCGTTTTCGAGGCTTTTCACGCAATTCGGAATAAAAGCTAGTTCCACCAATATATACACGTTTTGTGCTTCTGTATTCATTACGATAGACACCTAATTCTGCTTCAAATTCGTCCAAATTATACGAAATTGAATAGCCTAAGTATTTATTTCTGATCACAATTGGCTTGGAAGCATATGCGCTTAGTATTTTCGTGCTCGGATTGAATACGACATCAATATCATCTTCATTCAATATCTTACTCTGTGTAGCGCCTTCGCCGATTCCTATAAATTCACGTCTGAAAATTTCCATCTTCTTTTTGCGTGTCCAAGGATCATTTTCAATGTATACAACGCCTAACGTTTCTTTTTTAGGTTTTAAATAAATTTTGACACCGCTGACTAATTTTCGAACATCAAATGTTTGCGAATCATATCCTAAATAACTCACAACCAAGGCAGATTCTGTAGACGCTTTGTAACTTATTAAAAACTTTCCTTCCGTATTGGTAGCTGTTCCGTTCGTAGTTCCATCAAAATATACAGAAACACCGTACAAAGGTTCTTTCGTTTTTTCGTCAAATACAGCTCCTGAAAGTGTTTGAGCTGAACTGATGCCTGAAAAAAGAATCAAAATCAAGACAAAATACCGAGTATTCGTTGTAAACATATTGGCTAAATTATATTCTCATGAAAATAATAATTATTTTTGTGAATAGACTTTAATTTAATATGAATTTAACTGAATTAAAAGTCTTTCTCGATGAAAAGGTTATAGCATACAATCAGCCTAAATTTGTAGAAAGCGATCCGATTCAAATCCCATACCAATTTGAACAAAAAGAAGATATTGAAATTTCCGCTTTTTTGACGGCTACCATTGCGTGGGGAAATCGGAAAATGATCAATAACAATGCAAAAAAGATGATGAATTTGCTAGGAAATTCGCCCTATGATTTTGTCATGCAACACTCCGAAGAAGATTTGGAATCGTTGCAATCTTTTGTGCATAGAACATTTAACGGAACAGATTTTGTGTTTTTTATCAAAGCCTTGCAAAACATTTACAAAAACCACGGTGGATTGGAAGCCGTTTTTGCCAATTCTGAAGCAACTAATTTACAACATACCATTTCCGAGTTTAAAGAAGTCTTTTTTAGCATTCCGCATCCTGAGAGAACGCGAAAACACGTTTCTGACCCAAAAAAAGGAAGTGCCGCCAAACGTATTAATATGTTTCTCCGTTGGATGGTTCGCAATGATACTGCTGGTGTCGATTTTGGCATCTGGAAAAGCATTTCGCCTTCACAATTATCCTGTCCGCTAGATGTACATTCGGGAAATGTTGCCCGAAAGTTAGGTTTACTCAAACGCAAACAAAACGATGGAAAAGCCTTATTAGAATTGGATACTGCTTTGCGAAAACTTGATCCAAACGATCCTGTAAAGTATGATTTTGCTTTATTTGGCTTAGGTGTTTTTGAGAAATTTTAATTGGTAACGTAATTTCGATATAAGTGATCGCAATTCCTTGAAAAATAGCTGGTTTTAATTTCAAACATTATCGTAGATAAACAATGTAGCGTATGGGAACACTAAAAAACGAAAGTTTTGGTTGAATCTCGATAGCTTCGCTAGGTATTTTCAATCAAAATATCGTTAGCTTTCAATAATGCAAAATTTGACATAAATATGTATGTCAAACTCAAGTTTGTTACTTTTTCATATGCATGTTTCTCATAAAAAAACCTCATCGATTGATGAGGCTTAGTATTTTAATTGTATTTCGTTTATTTCACGCGACTAAATACAATAGCATCTTTCGAAAAGTCTGTTGGTCTTCCTGAGCCACCACCAAACGTCATTGCCATTTGCATTTCGTTTTTGGATTTCATTTTAATGATTCCTTTCAAACGTCCTAATTCTTGTTTTTTACTATTGTCATAAATGATGAAGTCAATAGAAACTGGCGATGTATCATTATCTACGACGTATTTCATTGCTGCATCCACACCTTGATGATTGTATGATTTTCCGCCCATTGTTTGCCCGTTGAACTCAAATGTGGCAAATCCTCCATCAGTTAAGGTTAAGAAACCTATATCGCCTTTATCTTTTCCTTTCCATTTTCCTACATGCTGACCACTTGGAGCCGTAAAAGAAAATAAAAGCATGAGCGTAATAAGGGCAAAGGACAGTTTTTTCAAAATTTTCATATCGAAATGTTTAATGTTTTTAAGATCAACAAGATAAATTATTATTTTAAAAAAGACTAATATTTTTTTTGAGTCTTCAATCTTGCTAAAGTTGTTAAATTGTTTTTATAAGTACTTGGTATTCAAATTACATGCCAATTATTGCAGCTTCCGCGCAACGTTCGCCGTCCATGGCTGCTGAGACAATTCCGCCAGCATAACCGCCACCTTCTCCGCAAGGAAATAAACCTGCTACTTCTGGATGTTCTAAGTTTTCTTTTCGTGGAATGTTTACAGGCGAAGACGTTCGCGACTCTACACCTACTATATTTGCCTGATCGGTGTAATATCCGTTCATCTTTTGTCCGAAAGCGGCAAATCCTTTGCGTAAACGTCCGCCTATACTTTTTGGCAATAGCGAATGTAAAGGCGCCGATTGTAATCCTGGTTGATACGATGTCGGATTTAAATCTGTTGATAATTTTCCTTCCACAAAATCCGTCAAACGCTGTGCGGGCGCAACCTGACTTCTTCCGCCTGCGGTAAATGCCAAACGTTCCAAATCTTTTTGAAATTCTAAGCCTTTGAGAACACCGTATTGTTCGTATTTGTATAAATCTTTGTCTGCGTTGATTTCGACGACAATTCCCGAATTGGCAAATTTGTTATTTCTACGTGATGGCGACATTCCGTTGACAACGACTTCTCCGTTTGCGGTTGCGGCAGGAACAATAAATCCGCCAGGACACATACAAAACGAATATACACCTCTATCGCGCACTTGATGCACCAAACTGTAGGCTGCGGCTGGTAATAATTCGCTGCGTTCGCCTGTACAATGGTATTGAATATTGTCTATAATTTCTTGTGGATGTTCTACACGAACGCCCATAGCAAACGATTTTGCTTTGAGAGCCACTTCTTTTTTATGCAATAGTTCATATATATCTCTTGCCGAATGTCCAGTTGCCAAAATGACACGATTTGCAATCATTTCGCGACCATCTTGCAAATGAATCGCTTGTATTTTGTTTTCTTTGATGATGAAATCGATCACTCGTGTTTCAAAATGGATTTCTCCACCGAATTTTAGAATTGTTTCGCGAATGTTTTTAACCACATTTGGTAGTTTATTGGTTCCAATATGTGGATGTGCATCGACTAATATTTGATCTGTAGCACCGTGATAAACTAAGTTTTCAAAGATTCTACGCACATCGCCACGTTTTAAGCTTCGCGTGTAGAGTTTTCCATCTGAATATGTTCCTGCGCCACCTTCGCCAAAGCAATAGTTAGAATCTTCATTGACAATATGATCTTGATTGATTGCTTTCAAGTCACGACGACGTTCTTGTACATTTTTTCCGCGTTCGAGTACAATTGGTTTAAAACCTAATTCTATACAGCGTAATGCGGCGTACATTCCGGCTGGACCGAAACCTACGATATGAATTTCTTTCGCATTGGAAACATCTTTGTAATCAAATTGATAGTCACTTTTCTCTGGAAGATCTTCGTTGATATGTACTGCCACTTTATAATTGAAGATAATTAACGGTTTTCGGGCATCAATCGACTTTCGTAATACTTTGATTCCGTTGACTTCATCTTTGCTTACTTGCAACTTTTTGAGAGCTTTTTGCAATATAATATCGTCTTGCTTTTCCTCTTCTAAAGTAACGCGTAATTGAATTTCTTTAATCATGCTGCGAAGTTATTCAAATTTATTGGAAGTTTTTGGTTTATGTGTTTATGTGTTTATGTGTTTATGTGTTTATGTGTTTATGTGTTTATGTGTTTATGTGTTTATGTGTTTATGTGTTTATGTGAAATTAATTTATTTGATTACGGAAAACCGTATAAAATTAAATTTCCTATGATTTATATTACAAAAAAATCAAATAGATGAATAGAACTATAATAGCAGTATACGGAAGACAAGGAAAAGGAAAATCTGATACTATAAAAAAGGCGGCCCTATTATTAATAGAACAAAACCCCGATGCGAATACCACTATTAAATATGATTTTAAATACGATATTCTTTTGACTATTCAAATAGGAAGTATTAAAATTGGTTTTGAGAGTCAGGGCGATCCTAAAAGTAGAATGATTACTGAAGACACATTAAGACAATTAGCTGATGATAAATTAAATCCAGAAATAGGAAATTGTGATATTATTGTTTGTGCATCTAGAACCAGAGGAGAAACGGTTTGGAAAGTCGATCAAATTGCTGATGAATATGACTTTCATACTTTATGGATTAGTAGTTTTGAAAGTCCTAAACTCAACCATGAAGTTCTTAATACTATTGCCGCTCATAATATTATCAATGTTTTAAATTCTATTATTAAAAGACAATTGTGATTAATTGAAGAATATTTTCAAAATCATTCATATGTACAAAACATTGAGTTTAAATTAGAGAGGAAGTTGTGTTTATGATTCTACATTTATATAAATTATAGATATTTCTAGATAATTTTAATTAGAGTTAGTTAAACAAAAAACCGTTGCCAAAACGATTCCTGTTTCCAACGTACTTCTTGTTGATACAACTTATTTTTAGATTGTACATATTGTTGAAAGATCGTTTTCAGTGTTTTATCATATTCAGGAAAAGCTGTTGTGTCAGCTTCTGAAAGTTTTTTTTCAATCGCTTTTGAAGCTACTTTTGCTGTGAATATTGCATTTGTGATTCCATGTGAAGATAACGGATCAAACGACATTGCCGCATCTCCAAGCGTTAACCAATTGCTTCCTGCTACTTGTGAAGCTACAGAAGAGTTTGCATTTCCGCCTTTGAATTTTACTTGATTGGTTTCGTGTAAAAAATCTTTTAAATACATTGTTTCCGACAAAATAGATTTCCATTGGGAAACGTCTTTGAGTTTGGGTAAAATTTCATGCCCTTTGTGTGTGTAAATAGTACAGATATTTTCTGTTTCGCTTATAGCGGAAATAATTCCCCAACCTTCTTTAAAACTTTCCACGTAGACTTCATGTGTGAGTTTCGGATGTTTTATTTTTGGAATGTGACAACTCAAAGCGACCAATTCATCATACGTTTTAGATTGAATACTTAGTTTTTGCAACACTGCTCTGTTTCTTCCTGTGGCATTTACTAAAATTTTTCCTTGTACGATTTTCACACCTTCATTTTTTGACAAGACAACCGTATTTCCATGTGCTTCGTTGATAATTTCAAAACCTTTATCATAGGAAATCATGTTATCTTTTATTTCAGAACGAAGTGCTTCTAAGGTTTGAAACTTATTAATTTTCAAGCCATTTTTGTACGGATTGTGATGAAAAAAGTTCGTATCCATCACACGTTCACTTCCCCACATCGAATGATATCCATAGATTTTTCGATATGAATTTTGTTCAAATACGGAAAGTAGTTTCAATTCGTTTAGCAACGGCATTGCTGACGGCGGTAAGGTTTCACCCAAAGCAAAAGCTGGCTTCTCTCCTTTTCTATGTAAGAGTACAAACGGAATTTCTTTACGTTGTAACAACACTGCAAGCGTGACGCCTGCAATGCCGTTACCTATAATGATTACTTCTTTTTTCATGTATAATTTAAATGATATCGAGCGCAGTCGAGATACATCACTAATTATTTTTAAACATTTCTTAATACTTCATAAAAAGGCACTATTTCTCAAAATATTTTTTTTAATTATAAGATGCTGAATCAAGTTCAGCATGACGAAAAATCGTTCTTCATCATCTTACAGAACTATACTATAAATATTCCAAGAGCGCAGCGATACTGACTATCTACTACTAATTATCATTCGCATCATATGCAACGTATACAATTTCAGGAATTCCATCAATATCAACATCGAGTCTTCTTCCTGTCACAACTCCGATATCTTTCCATTGATATACCATATTGATCAGTCCGTTGAGATAGCCGCCTTCTGCGTGATAGCCAATAAATCCTGTACTTGCAGTGTGTAACCATTCCAATCGATTGGCATAGATATTTCGTTTGGTAGCATCTGTAATTGTCGGATCAAGCAATTTTTCATAACTATCTTTTGGCAATACATGTACTGGTAAATTAGCTGCCCACCACGACGGAACTGGATACTGTTTTTCCACATATACAGCCTGACAACTTCCTGCATCCGATTGCCAAGGAATTCCCATCCATTTCGTTAAATCACCTGGCGTAACTTTCCAAAACCAGCTATATTCACTGTTTTCTTCCATCGAAATACGAATGTCATCTGATGTCATCATAAATCCAAAATCATTGTAAAATATACGTTCTTGCTCTTCTTTTGAAGCTAGATTCAATCGTACTTCACGCAAACCATATGCACCAATTTGCATACTTTCTTGATCTACAAGGAGACGATAGGTTTCTTTATTTTCAGCATATAAATTATTGTGTCGCATTGGCCAAGTTAATTCAACACCTGGATGAAATCCGCCACCGTATAAGGTTTCTAGCACAGCTCTTGTCATTAATAATGGCTTGCGTTTTTCATCTTTTGAAGCTACTAAGAATTGCTCACGATAAAATTCGCCCATTTCATCCATATTTTTAAAGTTGAAACTGTCTGGAGAATAGAAATTTCCATCACGCCATTGACGCAATTGTCCGTAAATCATTGGTGGAATGGCGAACCATTGTGCTGGACTTCCTGGATAATCAATCGCATCGCCAGGATAATATGGAAGCTTCAATTCGTCTGTTCCGCTTCCGCGATTTGTCAAATCAGTTGTATTTTTACTTGGAATGATTGGTTCGTTAGACTTGTTATACGCTGGATTTCGGAACATATTAAAAATCTTCTCACGCACAGCGTCTGCTTCCGCTTTTGGTTCTTTCTTGTATATATATTTGAATTGATCTGAAGCAATCAATTCATCAATTGTTTCTTTGAATGATGGTGCTAAGAAATCGCCCAAGTTAACCCATTGCATTCTGTACAAACGATATAACATTGGAAAAACCGTTGCCAATTCGGGTGTGTGTTTTTCATTGGCTGCTCCCGTTATTAAATCGAACATTGTAGACAATGGCTGAATTTGCGGAGCATAATCTGGTGGCGCCGAAGCAACCCAAGCTGCAGAATTTGCATCATCTAGTTTGTATTCTTCTCCAGAATCTTTTTTGCGAATGCTTGCCGTAATGCGTCCATCACAAATATCATCGTACCAATTGGAATTATCGGCAAAATCTGTGTTTAAGTCAGAAGGATTTAAGGATGCAGAAACTCCATCAGCTCCGTAAAATATCAGGGTTCCATCATCGTCGTATTCTACCGTTCCTAGATTGACTTCTTTGGAATCAATATTCATACGTTTTGCCAACATGCTAAATTCACTTTTAGACATTCTTGACGACGGAAATTGTCCTTTTATTTCTTTGCGTTTTACATTTCCATCTACACTTACAATGCTTGGATGATTCACCAAATCTTTACGATAATCATAACCATCATTTACACGTAATTCTTGATTTAATACATTCGGATTTCTGTATTGTGCGCCAATACCTGGTGCTAATTTGTCTTTTACAAAATTTGGCGATAAGTTTTGATTGTCTGCAATTACAGATAAATCTAAACTATTATTAAAATCGTACCAAAAAGGCTTTTTATTCGCAACTTCTACAGACCATTCTATATCAAAATCATCTGTATTTATTTGTTTCGTTGGATTGCCTTTATCGTCACATTCATAGATGTAAAAACGTTGTGCTTGTTTCTTTAAACGTCCATCTTTTGTTAGATAGTTTTGGTCGGTTTCATATAGATTTTCCCAAGGAATTTCAGGACTAAATATGACTTGATCTTTTGTTGCAGGACCATTTCCAAGTCGCGCAATTCCGATAGAAGGATAAATTCTAAATTTTGGAGTTGTAGTTGCCATTGTTTTGTTGATTTTTTTGGTTGTCTAAAGATAAAATTCGACACAACCGTATACTAGCGTGTTTTTACGTGATTTTATGAACTAGGTAATTGTTTTTTCTTTCAGAATGATTGTAGTATTTTTAGTAAAATGTTTTGAATTAAACCAGCACAATATGAAATATAGCATTATAGCAGAAGAGTTTGTTTTTGATGATTTTTTTAAGATTAAGAAAGCAAAAATACGTCACGAAACCTTTCACGGTAATGAAATTGTAGTCGAGCGTATGTCGTTTGAACGGAATAATTCTGTAGCGATTTTGGTATATGAGCAAGACACTGATTCTTTTTTGTTTACCAATCAATTTCGCTATCCTACATTGGAAGATACTGATGGTTGGCTGCTTGAAATTCCTGCGGGTTCAATGAAACCTGTGGACGATCCTGAGTTTCGCATGCGAGAAGAAGTCAAAGAAGAAATTGGATATGAACTAGATTCTTTAGAATTGATTTGTGAATCGTTTGTTTCGCCTGGCGGTTGTTCGGAAAAGACCTATTTGTATTATGCGGAAGTGACTTCTGCGGACAAAACTACCGAAGGTGGCGGTTTGGAAACGGAACAGGAAGACATTCAGTTGGTCAAATTGTCAAAAGAAGATGTTATTCAAAAATATCACAACAAAGAATTTAAAGATGCAAAAACGATTATGGCGATTCAGTGGTATTTGTTGAATTATTGAAAGATTGAAGGATTCAAAAATTCAAAAATTGTGGATTTGGTTCTTGTAGATTATGGGAAACCGAATTGTATATGTAATCTTTGGTTTACTTTCATGAAAATTAAGAGGAAAACTATATATAGAGAGTTCCTGTTATTTTACCAAATTTAGTTTGATAACTAGAATTCGTGTTGTACATGTGTTGACAACATTTGAAGGAAATTGTAAATGAATAAAGAATGAGTTTTATAATTGATGTAAATGAAGAACAAGTCCAACCTGAAGAAAGATTCTTGATAATCGATTCTTTATATTCATTCGAATTTCCAAAATCGATAGATGAATTAAATAGAAATCGTTATCCCAACAATGATGAGGAATTTGAATTAATTAAACAAGAATTTGAAGCTTTCATAAGAGAAAGTAAAAACCCTAATTTATACTCAGTTGGAATGTATAAATCATATGCGGATTTAAATTTACCCAAAACTTATGGAATTGTATTTGATTTAAATAATAAAGAAAGATTTTGGAAACAAAAGATAATTGTTAAGTATGCTTATAATTATCGAGACATTTTTCATGCAAATTTATGGCAAGGACATTCATCCCATTTAATAATTGAAGTGATTGGAAAACCACCTATTTTATTTGATGAACTACCAGTTGACAATAACCGCGAAGATAACAAAAGAACAACCATTGGAATATGTAGTCAATATGACTGGGAATTTATAAGAAAAAAATAACGTTGTACATACGATGTCATAGCCAAAAAATAGAGAGATTTAAAACTAAAATCGTAAGCTAGAAAGTTGACTATTTCATCATTTCAAATTGACCTTTGAAGCTAACATCAACTTAAATATGATGAATTTTATATAAAAATATTTTTCATGACTACTTCATAATCACTTAATTTAAAAACCAATCAACTAAGTCGAAAGGATTGAAGAATAAAATTGCTAAGAAGACTACAATAGCTATTCTTTTAATAAGAGTTTCAACTGTAAAATTTCTAGTAATGGCATCATAGGTTAAAACTAACGGAATGATTATGATTGATACTATTCCGAAAAACCAAATCAATATATGGTGCATGTTAAAATCAAAATCTTTTGGATCTGAATCTGTAAAAGTTGAATTTTCACCTAATTGATAAGAAACTCTCAAACAGAATAGTGCAAATAATACTATGGTTATTAATGGAATAATACTTATCCAATTTATGTGTTTTTTATTGATCATTACATAATAATATTTAATATTGAGTTAGCTATAACGAGAATTTTAGAGAAATATTCCAAGTAAGTCTGTGTGTTATTTGTTTAAAATCACTGCTTACAAACTCATAAACTTACAATCCAAAACTAACCCTATTTACATAATTACTGAAAGATTGAAGGATTCAAGGATTGAAAAATTGTGGATTTGTTTTTTGAGATTATGGGAAACCGAATTACTTTATGTGATTTTTGGTTTACTTTTATTAAAATTAAGAGAAAAATTATATATAGAGAGTACCTGATTTAACCAATTTTATCTTGATAAGATTAACTCTAGTTATATATTCAAGCCAATTTGAAAAATTTAACCGAATTTGGTGTTTTTACCAATTTTTGGTAAATTTGACTAAAATACAGAAATGAAAAATACATCTATATCACTCGGAAATTATTTTGATAAATTTGTACAAAGTCAAGTATCTGCTGGTCGATACAAGAATGTTAGCGAGGTTATTAGAGCTGGACTGAGGATGTTGGAAAATGAAGAAAGTAAAGCAATCGCTTTGAGGAATGCAATACAAGAAGGACTTAATAGTCCTTTAGTAGAAGATTTTGACTTTGATGAAAATCTTAAAAAACTAAAAACAGAAAAAAGGAAGAATGGCTAAAGTTATACTTCGACAAAAAGCCATTAATGACTTAAATGACATTTGGGATTATACTTTCGAAAAATGGTCTGAAAAGCAAGCTGATAAATACTATGCAACAGTTAAAATGACTTGTAACGGAATCGGCGCAAACCCTGATATTGGAAAAGAATATGACGGAATAAGCCGAAACCTACTAGGAATCAAATCTGGAAAACATATAATATTTTATAAAAAGGTATCAAACGATAGCATCGAAATCATCAGAATTTTACACGAGAGTATGGATTTGAAAAATAGAATAACTGAATAAAAAATTTACATCTTACGCAATTTATAATTCATCGCTAGCTAACATAAATTTACAACTTGTACTTATCCTCAAATTAAAAAAATTCTTGCTCTAAATTTATTTTTAAAACTGTTACTGCACGAGTTCAAAACTTGCGCAGCAATCATTGTTTGTAGATTGGAATATATTTCCCACGATTACAGAAGTGAAAACGAAACCTAGATTCCATATCAAGAGTGAAATGATAAAATCCAACAATCCAAAATTAACACTTCTTTATAAACACCAAATTACCATAAAATAAAATTAATCGTTTATATTTGACAAACGATTATTTAGGAATGCAATTCAAATACCCAGAAGTACTTTACGCGCTAGCTTTACTCCTCATTCCTATTCTGGTTCACTTATTTCAACTGCGCCGATTTGAGAAAACTGCATTTACGAATGTAAAATTTCTGAAAAACGTTATTCTTCAAACCCGTAAGAGTTCACAATTAAAAAAATGGTTGATTCTCTCTACACGATTGTTAGCACTCGCCGCTTTAATAATTGCCTTTGCACAACCCTATTTCGCAAATCGTGATATTGTAAAAACTGAAAATGAAACGGTTATCTATTTAGACAATTCATTCAGCATGCAAACCAAAGGCGAAAAAGGCGCTTTGTTGAAACGTGCTGTGCAAGAATTACTCAATACTGTTCCCGAAGATGAAGAAATAAGCATTTTTACAAACACGGAAACGTATAAAAATACAACCATCAAAAGCATTCGGAATGAATTGTTACGATTGGACTATTCCAACCAACAAGAAGCCATTCCTGCGGTAATTTTAAAAGGTCGTAAGTTGTTTTCCAAACAGCAAAATTCGGTTAAAAACTTAATTCTGATCTCCGATTTTCAACAACAAGAACAATTGGCAATTCAAAACGATAGTACCTTTACCACAAATTATATTCAGCTAAAACCTGCCAATGCGAACAATATCACGTTAGACAGTTTATACATTGCTGAACAAGATGCAAGTGCAATTACGATTGCTGTTACGTTGAAAAACTCAGGAATTTCTGTGCAAGATGTACCCGTTTCTTTATATGATGGCGAAAGTCTCATTGCGAAATCGTCCGTAGACATTGAAACGCAAAACGCTTCGGAAGTCACTTTTTCAATTCCTTCCAATAAAGTGATTCAAGGAAGTATAAAAATTGATGACAATTCGTTGCAATTTGACAATGAACTGTTTTTCAACATCAACGCGCCCGAAAAGATTAATGTGCTGGCTGTCAACGAAACAGATGATGCATTTTTGAAAAAATTATATACAGATGATGAATTCAACCTGATTTCAACACCTGTAAATCAATTGAATTACAACGCAATCGCTACACAGCAATTGATCATTCTAAATGAATTAAAAACCATTCCAAATCCACTGTTGACTGCATTGAGAAGTTTCAAACAAAACGGCGGTTCACTTGTGATTATTCCCGCGAAGGAAAGTAATTTACAAAGTTACAATCAATTACTGCAAGCCAATAATTTTGGTCGTTTTTCGGAAGTTCCAAATGTGACTGAAAAGAAAATTACAAAGATCAATTTTTCTCATCCGTTATTTACAAATGTATTTGAAAAGAAAGTGAGTAATTTTCAATATCCAAAAGTGAATTCGTACTTTGCAACCAATGGAAGTGCGGCAATTTTACAACTTGAAAATAATCTTCCTTTTCTACTCTCAACGAATGAAACGTATGTGTTTACAGCGCCAATAAACAGTGAAAATTCCAACTTTAAAAATTCGCCAATTATCGTTCCTATTCTCTACAATATTGGAAAAAATAGTTTACGATTAACGAATGTATATTACACACTTGGCAAAGAAAATACCTTTGATGTTCAGACTTCATTATCGCAAGATGCAGTGTTAACGGTTAGCAAAAATTCGGAAGAATTCATTCCACTACAACAAACGGCGAACAATAAAGTTCGGTTAACGACAGGCGAATTTCCAACACGTGCTGGAACGTATGACATTAAGAATCAAAATGCAGTTTTACAGCAAGTTAGCTATAATTTTGATCGAAAAGAAAGTATATTACAGTATCACAACATTGCAAATTTATATCCAGAAAATACACATACAACAGTTTCGCAATTCTTTGAAGATTTAAAAAATGAACAATCTGTAGCTTCGCTTTGGAAATGGTTTGTTATTTTTGCCTTACTATTTTTATGTATTGAAATTTTGATTCTAAAATTCGTCAAATGAACCTCATCATAAAATCCGCAACTATTCTAGATGCCCAAAGTACGTTTCATGGGGCAACAAACGATATTTTAATAGAAAACGGATTCATTACACAAATTGCTTCCAACATTGAAAATCCAAATAATTACGATGTTATTTCATACGAAAACTTGCACGTTTCGCAAGGTTGGTTTGATAGTAGCGTGAGTTTGGGTGAACCAGGTTTTGAAGAACGTGAAACGATTGAAAACGGTTTAAAAACTGCCGCGAAGAGTGGTTTTACAGCTATTGCCGTGAATCCGAATGCAAATCCGATTGCAGATACTAAAGCGGATATTTCTTTTCTGAAAAATAATGCACTTGGGAATGCAGTTGACCTCTTCCCTATTGGCGCGTTGACTTCAAAAAGTGAGAGTGTCGATTTGGCGGAATTGTTTGATATGAAAAATGCTGGCGCGATTGCCTTTGGCGACTATCAGAAAGCAATTGCAAATCCGAACTTGTTAAAAATTGCCTTGTTGTACGCTTCAAATTTTGACGGTTTAGTCTTATCATTTCCACAAGAAGATAAAATTGCAGGCAAAGGAATTGTCAACGAAGGACATAATAGCACGCGTTTAGGTTTGAAAGGAATTCCAAGTCTGGCAGAAGAATTACACGTTGTAAGAGATTTATTTCTGTTAGAATATACAGAAGGAAAATTACACATTCCAACCATTTCTACGGCAACATCTGTAGCGTTAATTCGCGAAGCAAAAGCAAAAGGTTTGAACGTGAGTTGCTCCGTTGCCATACATAATTTAGTGCTGTCTGATGACGAATTGGAAGCGTTTGACACCAATTACAAAGTGTTACCGCCATTACGAACACACACGGATTGTGAAGCGTTGTTAGCAGGTTTGAAAGATGGCACGATTGACATGGTGACCAGCGATCACAATCCGATTGATGTAGAACACAAAAAAGTGGAATTTGACAATGCAATGCACGGAACGATTGGTTTGGAAAGTGCTTTTGGCGCATTGCAAACGGTTTTAGATACTGAAAAAGTAATTGAACTTTTAACGTCAGGAAAGGAACGTTTTGGAATTAAAACTTCTCAAATTGAAGAAGGACAAGAAGCAAACTTGACACTTTTCAATCCTGACGGAACGTATACATTTACAGAACAACACATGTACAGTACGTCAAAAAACAGTGCCTTTTTAGGAAAAGAACTCAAAGGAACTGTGTACGGAATTGTGCACAATCAACAAAAAATAGATTCACTATGAATCCACAAACTATAGAAGAAGGAAGACAAGCCGCTATTATTGCGTACATTACGCTTATCGGCTCGTTTGCAGCAATTTATATGAATGCGGAAAAGAAAAATCCGTATACCAGTTTTCATTTGCGACAAGCTATTGGACTGAACATTTTATTTTTTGCGATTGCTTTTATTGTCAGCTATTTTGATAGTTGGATGATTTCTTCTGCATTTTATGTATTCTTTGCCGTATTGTGGTTTTTTGGATTGTCCAATGCCTTTCAATGCGAACATGAACCAATTCCATTGGTTGGAGACTATTTCCAAAAATGGTTTAAATCTTTATAATTTTATCCTATGCAAGCTAAAAAACTATCACTTCATCATATTATCAGAGCGCCAAAAACAGCGACTGAAAAATCACCAGTTTTGTTATTATTTCACGGTTACGGAAGTAATGAAGAAGATTTGTTTTCGTTTGCTGCTGAATTGCCCGATGAATTATTCATCATTTCGGTTCGTGCGCCAAGAGATTTACAACCATATGGCTATTCTTGGTATGATATTCATTACACCGCAACTGAAAAAATAAGCAATGACGAACACGCTGTAGAATCGCGCGATGCTGTTGCTAATTTTATTGATGAAGTTGTTGAAAATTATCCTGTTGATGGATCAAATGTGACACTTTTAGGATTTAGTCAAGGAACAATTCTGAGTTATGCGGTGGCATTTACCTATCCTGAAAAAGTAAAAAATGTAGTAGCATTAAGTGGTTATTTGAATCATAGAATCTTTGATTTCAATCCTGATAAAGATTATAGTTCCCTAGATTTTTACAGTTCGCATGGAAGTGTTGATCAAGTAATTCCTGTAGAAGCTGCACGATTGATTACGCCTTTTATGGAAGAACACAATTTGAAACATGTATACGAGGAATTTCCTGTGGGACATGGTGTAGCGCCGCAAAATTTCTATTCATTCAAAGCTTGGTTAGAGAAGCGAATTTAAGTTTCTATTTAAATCGAAAAAATACGTCTGTCACGAGTTCACGAATGATCAAGGAAATATTATTTGTGTAGATATCTGTAATAAAATCCTGAATGTATCTTGAAGAACTAATATCTAACAGCGTTAGCGATCTACTTTCTAACAGCGTTAGCGATCTATTTCGTATACTTATTATACAATACTTCAGCAATCGTTTCAAAAGTTACGTTTTTATCTTTGTCTAATTCGTAGCGTAACATCATTTCTCCCCAATAACCGCTATCTGAAAAACTGCACAAAACCCATTTATGATTGATCACTTTTACTTTATCAACCACAAAAACACCTTCCATTCCTGCAAACGGAACTAACGGATTGTCTTTGGTTGCTGAATTTTTATCATAAATAACATCTGTAATGTGTTGTGACAAATCGCCTTCAAACTGATATTCGTCAAAATACTCCAATGCTTCGCCATTATTGGCCAACGAGAAATAACTTAAGTCAAAATTTTGATCTAACAACAACTCAATAGAATCGTTTTTAACTTTCATTTGCGATGAAATTTCATCACGCTGTGTTGTTAACTTTTCAATTTTAGTATTCAATTTTTCATACATTCTATTCGTATTTACATACTGATATAATGCTAGTAAAATCATGAAAATAAGCGCATAGCCTAAAATTCTCTTTCTCATCTGTGAATTTATATTGAAGTTTCTATTTATGTAACGTTGATTGTGAGCATATCGTACGACAAAAATACGTTTTCTGGCAATGTTTTGGAAACTTCTTCGTGAAAACCTAATAAATGACTAATATGTGTCAGATACGCTTTTTCAGGCTGAATGTCTTCAATAAATTCCAATGCTTCTTCTAATGAAAAGTGTGAAATATGTTCCTGAATTCGTAACGCATTAATAACCAAAACTTTCAAACCTTTCAATTTGGCTCTTTCAGCAGGTTCAATCGTTTTTACATCTGTTAAATAAGCAAAATCGTTAAAACGATAGCCAAACACTTGTAATTTGTAATGAAATGCATTAATAGGCGTTACCGTAACACCTTTTAAATCAAATGATTGATGATTTATTACTTCATGCTGAATCACACCTGGCGCACCTGGATATTTATTTTCTGTCGCAAAAATATAATCAAAACGGCGTTGCAATTCTCCAAATACACGTTTGTGCGCATACGTATCAATATCTCCTTGACGGAAATAAAACGGGCGAATATCGTCTAATCCTGCGGTATGATCGGCGTGTTCATGTGTAAACAATATTCCGTCTATATGGTGACAATTGGCACGTAACATTTGCTGTCGAAAATCGGGTCCGCAATCAATTACATACGTAGCATCTTCCCATGAGATAAGTACCGAAACGCGCAATCGTTTATCACGTGGATCATCACTCAGACATACAGGATGATCGCTTCCAATAATAGGAATACCTTGCGAAGTTCCTGTTCCAAGAAAAGTAACTTTCATCATATATTTGGCAATTTGTTCAAAATCAGGTCTATTTTTAGTGCGATATGTTCAATTCATCGATCATTCTTCAAATTTAACTTATTATTTAACAAAAAACCCGAAATAATGTATTCAAAAAAATAAGGAATGCTTATTTTTGTGTGAAACAAATTCAAACTACGCATGGCTATTGTCTACAAAGGCGACACGAATTTAGAAAATGTCCCTTCACTAAAAGCGAAAGCATTACGAATAAACTTAAACAGCCAAATCTACGGTACATTCGCTGAAATTGGTGCTGGACAAGAAACTGTTCGTCACTTCTTCAGATCTGGTGGAGCTTCTGGAACTATTGCAAAAGCAATGAGTGCCTACGATAAGGATTTTAGTGATGCAATTTATGGTGTTGAAAATGATCGACGTTACGTGACAGAAGCACGCCTAAAAAAGATGTTGTCGCACGAAATGGCATTGTTAGAAGATCGTATTACACGTGAAAAACATCCTGATAAAATGTTTTTCTGCTTCGCTAATACGGTAGCAACTATCGATTTTGCTAAGAAATACAAAGGTCATGGTTGGATGGGAATCAAATATCAAATTGATCCTGAACAAGAATATAACGAAATTATCTTGCATGTTCGTTTTCATGAAAATGATGCAAAATTACAGCAAGAAACGCTTGGTACGATGGGCGTAAATTTAATCCATGGCGCTTTTTACAAATACAACAATCCAAAAAATCTTCTAAAATATTTATACGATCACATCGATAAAGATAAAATTGAGATTGATACTATCAACTTCTCTGGACCACAATTTGAAGATGTTGACAACCGATTGATGAGTTTGCAACTATTGAAAAATGGTATGACAGAAGCCGTTATTTTTGGTCCTGATGGAAACAATATTCTTCCTGCACGCTTATTATACAAGAAAAATGTACTTACGCTTCGTGGAAGTTTTCGTCCTGTAACAAAAGTAAATATGGATATGTACCAAAAGTCATATGATATATTTATTAGAGAGAATAAAGTAGAAGAAGCAAAAACAGTAGTTTTATTTGAAATTACCCTGTCAAATCTTCGAGCAGAAGGAGAAATTGACGAACAAGATTTTATGGACAGAGCACAATTACTCGGTTCACTTGGGCAAACAGTCATGATTTCGAACTTTAAGGAATATTACAGATTAGTCGACTACTTCTCTAACTACACCAAAGAACGTATGGCATTAACGATGGGCGTAAATAACCTCGTTGATATTTTTGATGAGAAATACTACCGTCATATAAGTGGTGGAATTTTAGAAGCTTTTGGAAAACTGTTCTATAAAGATTTAAAAGTATACTTATATCCAATGCATCGCAAGGAAACTGGCGAATTGGTAAACAGCAACAATCTAAAAGTACATCCACGTATGAAAGAATTGTACAAATTCTTTAAATACAACGGAAAAGTGGTTGATATTTTTGATTTTGATAATAACATTCTTGATATTTTCTCTCGTAAAGTATTAAAAATGATTGCAAATAATGAAGAAGGTTGGGAAACGATGTTACCTGATGGAGTTGCAAAAATTATCAAAGAGAAAAACCTATTTGGGTATTTAGCTCAAAATCAAAACGAATTGATAGAAAACAAATAACATCATATAAAAGCTCCTCTCTAGGAGCTTTTTTTATACGCTTCAGATCTTGACTCGATTTTTAATCTTAGCTTCAGTTTTAATTACAACTATAATGAGTTTACAACTATTTAATTTTACAAAAAACAGTGATATCTCCAATTGGTATATTGTCAATGATGGCGTTATGGGCGGAATGTCCCAAAGTACGTTTTCACTGAATGAAAATGGTGTTGGCGTTTTTAAAGGAAACGTGTCACTTGAAAATAATGGTGGCTTTTCTTCTGTTCGTTATGACATTGGAAAAACTGAAATTTCTGAGAAAACAACGCTAGTCATTCGCTTAAAAGGAGATGGAAAGCAATACAAATTTAGACTCAAAGAAAATCAAGATGATCGTCATACATTTACGACACAATTTGAAACTTCTGGCGATTGGGAAACGATTGAAATTTCGCTAAACAGTTTATATCCAAGTTTTCGCGGACGTACGTTGGACATTGGAAACTTTTCTGCAAGTACTTTTGAAGAACTCGGTTTTTTAATTGCAAACGGAAAACAAGAGTCGTTTCAGTTGGAGTTGGATTTTATTGAATTGAAGTAGAAAGTTGGAACCAAAACGCTTTTATATGTAAATTATTCTCGATATAATTCTTGTCTATTCCGCTTACGCGATTACACAAAAACCACATTAAAAAATTGATTTATAAGCAAATCTCGATACAACGAATCACAGATTCGCCACTCAATTTGACGATTATTACTTCAAAGTACATACTAATATCATTTCGCACCTGATACGGAATCCACTTGTAAACACTATTGATTCCTGCCTACGCAGGAATGACAACAAACATAAAAAAAACAGACGCTACACTAATGTAAAGTCTGTTAATTATATTTATATACGAATCTTGTCATTCCGCACTCGTTGCGGAATCTACTTTGAAGTATATTGGATTCCTGTCTTCATAGGAACGACATCTCGACTGCGCCCGATGTGACATATCCATATCTAGGAGTTATCCTACTAAATCCAAAATTTGTTCGGCGTGTGCTTTCGTTTTCACTTTATCAATCACGTGCTCAACAACACCTTCTTCATTGACTAAGAATGTTTTACGATGAATTCCATCATATACTTTTCCCATAAATTTCTTTTCGCCCCAAACACCAAAAGCTTCAATAACTTCTTTGTTTTCATCTGCTAGTAATGGAAAAGGAAATTCGTATTTGTTCTTAAAATTGGTTTGTCTTTTTTCAGAATCTGCGCTTACGCCTACTAATTCAAATCCTTTGCTTTGCAATTCGGCATAATTGTCTCTCAAATTACAAGCTTCAGCCGTACAACCTGGCGTACTTGCTTTTGGATAAAAGAAAACGATTAATTTTTTTCCTTTGTAATCTGATAAAGAAACTGCGTTTCCATCTTGATCATTCACTGTAAAATCAGGCACTTTAACTCCTGTTTGTAAAGTATTCATAGCTTTCAATAATTTATTGATTATTTTTGTATAAAAATACTGAAAAATGACTAAACAAGAAAAGGTTCAGTTCGTAATTGACACTCTTGAAAGAATATATCCTGAAATTCCTGTTCCACTCGATCATAAAGATCCATATACATTGCTTATTGCCGTATTAATGTCCGCTCAAAGTACAGATGTGCGCGTCAATCAAATTACGCCATTATTGTTCGCGGAAGCAGATAATCCGTATGATATGATTAAACTTTCGGTAGAAGAAATTAGAGAAATTATTAAACCTGTTGGCTTGTCGCCTATGAAAGCAAAAGGAATTCATGGGTTGTCACATATTTTAATAGATAAACACGATGGGAAAGTGCCAAAAACGCTGGAGGAATTGGAAGAATTGCCAGCTGTAGGACATAAAACTGCCAGTGTCGTAATTAGTCAAGCTTTTGGAATTCCTGCATTTCCAGTCGACACACACATTCACAGATTAATGTATCGCTGGAATTTAACCAACGGAAAAAATGTGGTACAGACAGAAAGAGACGCAAAACGTTTATTTCCAAAAGAAAAGTGGAACGATTTACATTTACAAATTATATGGTACGGTAGAGAATATTGCCCAGCACGCGGTTGGAACTTAGACAACGATATTATTACAAAAACAATCGGTAGAAAAACGGTAATTGACGAGTATATGAAGTTAAAAACGAAAAGAGGGAAATAGTTGGTTGTTGGTTGTTATTCGTGAAGCTGTTTGGTTAAAATTTATCAATACTTCTGAATTTGTAATTCAACTGCTTTTGGGTCTTGGGTTTTGGGTTTTGGGTTTTGGTTTTTGGTTTTTGGTTTTTGGTTTTTGGTTTTTGGTTTTTGGTTTTAAAAATGTTAGTTTTAAATGTTTCATCCAAATGCAAACTACTAAACTTATAAACACAGAAACTGCCTTTATTGCTCTATGTTCTATGTTCTATGTTTAATTGAAACTAAATTTTACATTTAGCATTTAGCATTCAACATTTATAATTTCAAAATTCGTTATTCGTGAAGTGAAATAGCAAGTAATTTTTCAATCATTAAATCTTTGAATCATTAAATCCTTGAATCATTCAATCAAAAAAAGTGAATAAAAATAAAAAGACTCGCAGCTAACGAGTCTTTTCCAAAGTTTAGTTGAGAAGCGTTTCAAACTTCATCCTTTTGTAATTAATAACACTTAAAGCCTTAGAATAGTTCAATAAAAAGTCTATTGTTTCCTTTTTAGGCAACATATTTTTCTTTTTAAATGAACTTTTAGTGTAATTTTTCGCCATACGTCGGTTTTTATATTTAAAAGAACAACGTACAGATTTTTATTTTATTGTATTAGTTTGTTAAAACTATATTATGCTTGTCTATAACTTTACGTAAATTAATCAATGCATAACGCATTCTTCCCAATGCTGTATTGATACTTACGCCTGTTTTTTCTGAGATTTCTTTGAAGCTTAAATCTTGATACATACGCATCAACAATACTTCTTTCTGATCTTCAGGAAGTTCGTCAACCAAGCGACGCACATCGCGTTCTACTTGATTTTTGATAATTTTTTTCTCCGCATTTAAATCGGTATCACTTAGTACTGAAAAAATATTAAAATCGCCATTGTTGTCATACTTTGGCATTCTATTGTTTTTTCTAAAGTGATCAATTACCAAATTATGAGAAATACGCATAACCCAAGGTAAAAACTTACCTTCTTCATTATAATTCCCTTTTTTGAGTGTTTTAATTACTTTGATAAAAGTGTCTTGGAAAATATCTTCTGTAATATCTCTATCCAAAACTTTCGAGTATATAAAGCTGTATATACGCTGTTTGTGACGCTCAATTAAAACGCCAAGTGAACATTCGTCACCTTTAATGTAATTAGATACCAATATTGAATCTTGCAGAATCTGTGCCATAGCATTACTTTTTGTACTTGATATTTATCGAGGCTGATAAATTTGTTTAAATTTTTAAAAAGTAATTTTTTTGCTATATACAGTTGTTTTGTAGTGATTATTAATAAATTCAAATATAGTAAGAATCGTTAAAGAAATGCAAATAAAATCAAATATTTTAACATTTTCCTTGAATTTACTGACTTGAAACGGCTTTTTGCAATCATACTTTATGTACTTTCTTTATACATTTACAATAATTCTTTACCTCAAATTCATTTTATTTCGAGTATTAAAAGCAGTATCTTTGCAATTATTTTTTTTCCAATGACACAAGATCTTGCTACAGTAAATCCAAAAGAAAATATTATTATCAAAGGTGCAAAACTGCACAACCTAAAAAATATTGATGTGGTCATTCCGCGCAATAAATTGGTGGTTATTACTGGACTTTCAGGTTCTGGAAAATCTAGTTTGGCGTTTGATACCTTGTATGCCGAAGGACAACGACGTTATGTAGAAAGTTTATCCTCATATGCACGACAGTTTTTAGGACGTTTACACAAACCAAAAGTAGATTATATCAAAGGAATTGCGCCTGCAATTGCCATTGAACAAAAAGTGAATTCTACCAATCCACGTTCTTCTGTAGGAACTACAACAGAAATTTACGATTACCTAAAGTTATTGTTTGCTCGTATCGGACAAACCATCTCTCCTATTTCTGGCGAACCTGTAAAAAAACATACGGTTTCAGACGTTATCAATTATGTAAAAACATTTGATGAACGCAGCAAACTATTATTGCTTGCGCCTGTAACTGTTCCCGAAGGAAGAAGTGCTTTTCATACCATCAAAGTATTGGCACAACAAGGATATGCAAGAATTAAGAAGAATGATACTATTGTCCGCATTGATGAAATTAATGAAGATTTTCAAGAAGCATTCTCGTTGGTTATTGATCGAATTGTAGTTTCACATGATGAAGATTTTTACAATCGTTTAGCAGATGCGGTACAAACTGCTTTTTTTGAAGGAAAAGGCGAATGTTATATCGAAACAGTTTCAGATCAAAAAAGTGTGCATTTTAGCAATAAATTTGAGTTGGACGGAATGAAATTTCTCGAACCCAATGTACATTTATTCAGTTTTAACAATCCATATGGCGCATGCCCAAAATGTGAAGGTTATGGCGATGTTATTGGTATTGATGCAGATTTAGTCGTTCCAAATACAGGACTTTCTGTGTATGAAAACGCTATTTTTCCTTGGCGTGGCGAAAGCATGAGTTGGTACAGAGATCAATTGGTAAACAATGCGTATCATTTTGATTTTCCAATTCATAAACCTTGGTTTGAGTTGACAACAGCACAAAAGAAACTCGTTTGGGATGGAAATACATATTTTGAAGGATTGCATCAATTCTTTTCTTTCTTAGAAGAAAAAAGTTATAAAATACAGAATCGTGTGATGTTATCACGCTACCGTGGAAAAACCAAATGTGCTACTTGCGAAGGGAAACGACTTCGTAAAGAAGCAAATTATGTGAAAATTGATGGAAAAACCATCACAGATTTAGTGGTATTGCCATTAAACGAATTGGTTGTTTTCTTTGATGAATTGAAACTAAGTGAACACGATCAAAATATTGCAAAACGTTTATTAAAAGAAATTAAAAACCGTTCGACATTTTTAACGAATGTCGGATTGGATTATTTAACCCTAAATCGTAAATCGAATTCACTTTCGGGTGGAGAATCGCAACGAATTAACTTGGCAACTTCCTTAGGAAGTAGTTTGGTGGGTTCTATGTATATTTTAGATGAACCTAGTATTGGTCTGCATCCAAAAGACAGCGAACGTTTGATTCAAGTATTACTTTCACTACGCGATTTAGGAAATACGGTGATTGTAGTAGAGCATGATGAAGACATTATGCATGCCGCAGATGAAATTATTGACATTGGACCTGAAGCTGGAACGCATGGTGGACATGTCGTTGCGTTTGGCGATTATGAAACCATTTTAAAAGCGGATTCGTTGACTGCAAAATACCTCAACAAAACCATTAAAATCGAAGTTCCTGAGAAACGTAGAACTTCCAATCAGTTTATAAAAGTAGTTGGCGCACGTGAAAATAATTTGAAAAACATTGATGTCACTTTTCCACTAAACATGCTTACAGTTGTAACAGGTGTTTCAGGAAGTGGTAAAAGTTCGTTGGTGAAAAAGATTTTGTATCCTTCTATGTTGAAAGAAACTGGTGGATATGGCGAAAAAGCAGGTCAATTCACGAAATTAGAAGGAAAATACAGTTCGGTAAAACATATTGAATTCGTAGATCAAAATCCCATTGGACGTTCTTCACGATCGAATCCTGTGACCTATATTAAAGCATATGATGACATTCGTGCGTTGTATGCAAGTCAGAAATTATCGAAAATTCGCAATTATAAAACCAAACATTTTTCATTCAATGTAGATGGCGGACGCTGTGAAACTTGCAAAGGAGAAGGACAAGTTACGATTGAAATGCAATTTATGGCAGATGTACATTTGGAATGTGAAACTTGTGGTGGAAAACGTTTTAAAAAGGAAGTTTTAGAAGTTACTTTTCAAGATAAAAACATTGACGATATTTTAACAATGACGATTGATGATGCAATGGATTTCTTTACGAAACATGAGCAAACAAAAATCTATCGCAAGCTAAAACCATTACAAGATGTTGGCTTAGGTTATGTTACGCTCGGACAAAGTTCGTCAACACTTTCTGGTGGAGAAGCGCAACGTATTAAGCTTGCATCGTTCTTGGTAAAAGGAACTACAAAGGAGAAAGCATTGTTTATTTTTGATGAACCGACAACAGGATTGCATTTTCACGATATCAAAAAGTTATTGAAATCATTTGATGCGTTGATTGAAAAAGGACATTCGATCATTGTGGTAGAACATAATATTGAACTCATCAAATGTGCGGATCATATTATTGATTTAGGTCCATCAGGTGGAAAAAATGGTGGAACACTTGTTGCATCTGGCACACCAGAAGAAATTGTAAAAAATAAAGCTTCTTTTACAGGAAAATACCTAAAAGAGAAGTTATAAATAGAGTTGTAAAATGCTCCTATTTTTTAGAAAATAGAAAAAATAAAAAATGGTATTAAGCTAAAAGAGGCTGTCTGAAAAAGTTTAAAAAAACGTCAATCTGAATTCAATTCAAAATCTCATCATACTGATTTTCAATGAGTATGAGAAACCGAATCAAGTTCGGCTTGACGAAAATTTAGCTTTCAAACAGCCTCTTTTTATGCATTGTAGTCAATTCGCTATTTACTTTACATATATAGCTGTTTGTCCGTATTGGAAGTGAATTGGCACATGTCCTGGATCGTTCTTGAACATGTATAAATCTTTTTGTGGTTTTTCAAATAACATGATGATATCTGAGCCACCGAATCTGAATTTCCCAAATTCTTTTCCTTTCACTACTTTATCGCCCTTTTTGATCAGTTTTTCTTTCGGAACTCCATTTGGTGGATTGTCAGCCGTGTACATCATTACACCTGAAACTTGTGCCATCCCGATAGGAAGTACCGCAACTTTTCCGACATCTTTGCCGCCATCTAAAATGACCAAACCGCGTGCTTGTTGAAATTCGTAACCATCTCCTCCTCCATCTGGAGCGTCCCATTGTCCGTCAGAAGTCATTTCGACATTTAAAAATACTTTTCCTTGAATGTCTTTAATTTCTAAAATTTCTCCTTTGACTGGCGTATGAAAACGGTGATAATCATATGGGCCTAAGAAATAATGTACAAATGTTCCTCCATTGAAATCTTTGGCATATTTGCTTCCGTCTAGTAATTCTTTGACTGTTCCAATAGTATGTGTATGTTTTAAACGATCTGTTGTCTTTTTCCCATCGGAATCTACTACATTTCCTTTTTTATCTATAGCATACACTTCTTTGTATGTACAATCGGCTGGCGCAACAATAGTTGTATTATCGTTTGGTGCTGCAATTGGACGCAATGGCGAAATTCCTGTTTTTGCATCTGCATTGTTAAATTCTCTATAAAAGAACTCATTAAACGTTGTCCAACTTTCAGAATTGTCTCCGTATAAAGGATAATTATACATTGGATTGTGTCGGAATGAATAGTAACTTTCTTTGGTTAAAGATTCTTTGGTATCTAAAAATGCGCCCCATGCAATAGCAAATTTCTGCAACCACTTTGCAAATTTTGGAAAACTCTGCATTGAAAGTTCTGATCCTTCTACTTTTTGATCAACTAACCAATAAAATTGACATAATAAATCGTATACTTTTTGGTTGTAACCGTTAGAAGAATCGGTGCTTTTCCAAGCATTCGGATAGTTTGGATCGTCGCTTTCGTCTGGAACCAAACGCACATACATGTCTAAATAATCATAATAGTGCTCAATTGTCGTTGGCCATGCATTTCCATTAAATTCGTCATTAAAAGCATTGTACAAGTCTGAATTTAAGCTGTCTTTTGCAGCAATACATGCAGCATTCAATGAAACGAGTAACGCATCTTTCATATCTTTATTTTTGCGAAGTAACTTGTCTAAATCCTTTACTATACTGCTATGTTTTAATCCTTTTGGGTTTTTCATAATTGTTGTTTTGGTTTGATGGGTAAATTTTACAATTCAAATGTATGATGAAAATTAATCCCGTATAAGCGTAGTAGTATCCTAATTTAAAAAACACGTATAATTGCGTACTAAAAAGTATTTCGATTATTTTTATGGTTTAATTTGAAACGTTACAATGACGACAATTCGTGAAGCGACTCTCAACGATGTGGAACGTATCATTACTCTTGGTACAAAGACACTTTTAGACACTTATTTGGCAACAACTCCTGAAAAAGCTGTACGCTCTTTTGCGGCACAAGTTTTTAACAAAGACACCTTGAAAGAAGAAATTCAAAGCAATACCGTCTTTTATCATCTTATCTTTCATGAAGCTACGTTGGTTGGCTATTCTAAAATTGTTTTGGATACTGAATCTGAACATATTCCGCAACAACCCATTACAAAGTTGGATCGCTTTTACATATTGAAAGAATTTCATGGGAAGAAACTGGGACAACAATTATTTGATTTCTTTGTCGATTTTGCCAAACAAAAACAGCAATTAGGCATTTGGTTGTATGTATTAATTGCAAACGAACGCGCTGTCAATTTTTACACAAAAAACAACTTTCAAGTCGTTGCTTATCATGATTTTGTGGTTTCTGAAACACATACGAATCCGAATCATGTGATGTTTTTAGAGTTTTAAAATATGAAATTTGGACGATGGTAAAATAATAGTAAGCTCACTACTTAATACTGACTTCTATATACTTTTTATAACACTTACTATAGAAAAAGCGACCCGAAGATCGCTTCCCAATTAATTTGTATGTATTAGTTGCACAAGTTTGGCACTAAACTATCACAATTTACTCTACAATGATATGGCGCAACCGAGGTAAGTCCTGGGCCTGTAGAACATGGATACGTGGCACCACCTGTAATGGTTTCACTCGCAAACGAGGAAATTAGCTTTTTTTGAAGTTTTAACGTGGTTACATTTCTTTTTTTCATGATTTTTCTTTTAATATTTATAGAAATTTACGAAAATCATAACGCAATCTGATACGGTAAAACCTTACTTTCTAAAGATCTAAAATTAAAACATTTAGCAAAAATTCTGAATTAAAGCGTATCTAACTGATTGCTCGTTTTGTCATCACTAATTGTCCAAAAGAAACCGACAAAGAAAAACTGATCTTGCGCAGGACGCTGCGTCATTCGCTGAAATACGCCGTTTACGTCTGGTTGGTTTGCATATTCGTAGCCAAATACATTTCGTACACCTAACGGATTTGACACCGAAAAATACAGTATTTTTTGTGGCGAAATTAAGTATGCCCAATTCACACTTAAATTGTGAAAATCTTTGGTGCGTTCGCTTAAAAATCCGGTTGTATTTGGATTTGTGTACGATCTTCCTGTGGAGAAATTATAACTAAATCCTATTTGACTTTTCCACTTGTCAACCCAATGCTTTGTAACTAATGAAAAGTTGTGTTTTGTTGCAAAATTTGGCATGGCTTCCGTTGGGAAATTTTCAAACTTTCGCGATGTGTCTAAGTACGAATAGGAAATCCAATAATCTACATTTTTGATACTTTTATTATCTCTCCAAAAAATATCTAATCCTGTGGCATGTCCAAAACCATCATTCGTAAAATCGGTTCCAAACTGTGGTAAATTGCCCGAAAACGTAATTAAATCGTTGTATTCTTTGTGATACACTTCCGCGCGAAATGTTCTATCGTTTTTTGTATATTGATAATTTAAGATATAATGCGTTGCATTTTCTGGCTTGAATCCTGTGTGAAATTTTAAATAATTATTGTTCGGATTTTGATAAAACTGTCCAAATGTAAACGAAACCTGATCTTTTTCAGAAGTCTTATACGCCAATGAGAATCGTGGTGAAATGGTCGTTTCATTTAAAATATCTGCATGATCTAATCGAATTCCCGCCTTAGCAGCAAACTTTTTAGAAAAGAAAATATCTGCTTCCGCAAACGCGCCAATCAAATCACTATTAAAACCATATTCGATTTTAGAAACGTTCGGATTTTCAAAGGCTTCATCAAAATTTGTGGTAAAATATTCAGCTCCGAAACTCAATTTGAATCGATTGCTAAAGCTCTTTTTTAACTTTGTTTTGAAGTGAAACGAATTTTCTAAACTATTGATTTTATCATCAATAATTCGAATTTTAGAATTGTCTCTCGTGTAACTCATTCCCGAAGTAATTGCCCAATTTTCGCCAAAAACTCCTTTGTACGAACCGTTCATATACAAATTATTATTATTCAGCTTAAAACGAACCAATTCATCAAAATTGATACTTTCTTGATCGAGTTCAAAGTCTGTAATATCAAAAGCCGTATAAAATTTGAACGTTCCATTTTCAAAATGATGACGAAATACACTTTCTCCTTGTCCGCCTTGAAATGGTTTTATCCAATCGTTACGATCTGGAAATAGTTCCAAATACGGCGCTAAGTTGATATACGAAGTACTAAAACTTACCGAACCATTTTCCCACTTTTCAGTGTGTCCCAACGCGCCACCAACCGTCATAACGGAAATGTCTGTTTTTTCTTGATCGGGTTCGTTAATTGTATTTAATTCTAAAATTCCTGATAATGCTTGCCCAAATTCTGCCGAATATCCACCAGTGGAAAATGTAATTCCTGTAAACAGAAATGGCGAATAGCGTCCACGCGCAGGAATGTTATTGGTTGTGTTTGTGTAGGGTGTAAATACTCGAATTCCATCAATGAAAATTTGTGTTTCGCCGCCGCCGCCGCCACGTACAAATAAACGTCCGTCTTCTGCAACCGTACTTGTCCCTGGCAAGGTTTGTAATGCACCAATCACATCGCCTAATGCGCTCGCCGTCGTAACAATGTCTAACGGTTTTAGCGCAGTTACTTTCGCGTTATCGCCTGCTTCAAATGATCCTGCACTTAAAATTACGGCATTTAATGCATCTACACTTTCGCGAAGTTTGATGGTTATATTTTTCATTTTTGAAACGTCTAAGCTTATTTCTTTCGTTTCAAACGATAAAAAAGAAACGATGATGATTTGTGTTCCTTTTTCTTCGGTTGTAAATGTAAATGCGCCTTTTTCGTCTGTTGACCCGCCATCGTATGTCCCTTTCAGATACACATTGGCACCAAAAATAGGTTCGTTAGCTTGGTCAGTAATAATTCCTGAAACCGTATGTTGTCCGTACAGAAAAACTTGAAAGAGTACACAAGTGAGAAGTATTATTTTTTTCATGATTGATATTTGTTATACTTGATTGATGATGGGGCAAATCTCTTACGAAATGAAGTTTTTACGAAAAAGAAAGTTCTCAATTGTTGTAATTTTGGGATGAATTGTACTAGCGAAGATTTTTTTATAGAAATATCTAAATATGAGTTCTAAATTATTAGTTAGAGTTTCTAAAGAAGTTTTTACTTTCGTTTTCTTTGCTTTCCCAAAGAAAAGAAACAAAAGAAAGGGAATTTTTCCAGAGGTATTTTTAGTTTTTCTATCGAAAACTAAAACCATAATTGTTTTCCTAAATTTTTTCCAAGGATTCAAAAATTTTTAACGGAAAACATTTACTATACTGCGGAAAAAGGGAACCAAAACGGAATGATACTATTTGGTACATTTTTTATTCTAATTGCACAAAAAATAGAATTGTTGTAATTTTGAATCTATACAACTGTTAGAAGCGTTACCATTTATGAATTTGATGCCTTATATTTCCATTGCCGTTATTGGTGTATTTTTATATATTATTTTTAGAAAGAAATCTGGAACTAGTACTTCCTTTTCAGGGAGTTCTTCACAGAAGTATCAAACGATTGATGATGAGTTTAATGCGAAGAAAAAAGCCAAACAACAACAAATTGATCGTATTCTGGAGAAGATTAATGCTAAAGGAGTAGACAGTTTAACTAAGCAAGAAAAAAGCTTGTTAGACGAATATTCTAACTCCAACTAATGGCTTCTATTTTTGGTCATGCGTTAGTGGCTTATACGATAGGAAAGGTATCTTCTATTAAGTTACATCCCGTAAAACTTTCAATATTATTAATATTTTGTGCTGTGATTCCTGATGCAGATGTCATCATGTTTAGTTTTGGCTTTCCGTATGAACATCCATTAGGACATCGTGGATTTTCGCATAGTATTTTGTTTGCGTTTCTTCTTTCGTTTGTTATTAGAGCTATTTTTTACAGAAACGTGAAGTATTTTTCCAAAACAGGAATTGCGCTCTTCTTTATTTTCTTGATTGCAACATTATCACATAGTTTTTTAGATGCGTGTACCAACGGAGGTCGTGGTGTTGGTTTTTTTATTCCATTTGACAATCATCGCTATTTTTTTTCATGGCGACCTATTTTGGTTTCTCCGTTAGGTGCTGGTAATTTTTTTAGCAAATGGGGTTGGCGTGTTGTACAGAACGAAGCTTTTTATATTGCACTTCCTACTATTTGTATTTTAGCATTCCATTATGTCGTACAGAAATATATCCTAAAACGGCGCTAATTTGCTTGTAAAGTAAACGAAACATGCTATTTAATGTGAGTTCGATATAAGTGATTCTATTCATATTTGTAATTGAGTTGAGAAACTCCTTACTAAAAACCACATTTTCAGTGTTTTATTTTCATTTTAGCTCATGTGATTTCTATTTTATTAAATAGGAATTCGTGAATCTTCGATTTCTTTGCCTTCCCAAAGAATACTGAATCAAGTTCAGCACAGGCATCAACAAAAGAAAGGGAACTTTTAGTTCATGCATACTTATTTCAAATTAAGGAATTCATGAATGTAAACATTTCCAGAGATATTTTTAGTTTTTCTTTCTGAAAAAAACTAAAACCGCATGAATTTCCCTAAATTTTTTCCAAGGCTTCAAAAATTTTTAACGGAAAATCCCTACTATAATTCGGAAAAGAAAAGTATCGAACTAAATTTTTCACGTCGAACTTAGATTATTTATTTTAAATTGAAAATCAAAATTTAAGCGCATCCTCTTACTTTTTCAGACGATTTATTCGTATATTTAAGCAAACCTACTTATTTCTCTCCCGTTGTTTTTTCAAAAAACGAATTAAAGAAAACTTTTCGCGAAAGTTAGACTGAACACTTGACAGTCTATAAATGCTCAGGTACGAAAATAATTTTTAACTTATCAACCATGTTGAAAAACATTTTAAATTTAGAAAATGCTCGTTTGTTAGACAAAAAAGAGCAAAAAGAAATCTTAGGAGGAAGAAATGAACTTACCCAAGCTGATTTTGATCAGTGTAGATTATGGACAACTAATGCTGATGGTACTGGCGGAAGTTGGTCTGGTTACGTAACATATGCGCAAGCATCTTCAGAATGGAATGGAACAGAATATAGTGATGGAAGTATTGCAACAGGATATTGTTGTGCTAGCTGTCCTTTCTAGAGCATAGTAAAAGTGATTTCCTTTAAAAGGGAAATCGCTTTTTTTCTTCTATTTCAAAACAAGTTTTCACTATTTTTACATGCGTATGTATAAATGTATTTTTGCCTTATTATTTTTATTTTTTTGCAGTTCATGTGCTCGCAATACAAATAAAGACACACAAGTTACTTCTGAAATTGCAGAAAATACTGAAAAATCCATTGTCAATACAGCTCCTGTAACGTTTATTATTTCTAACGATATGAAAGGAGAATTTGTATCAATTTACCGAAATCTTTCATTACAATCATTTACAGCAGAAAGACATCTGTACACAAAGAAAAAGAGTGATACAATTCAGTTTGCTATTGACAAAGCTGAAATCGTATATGTAGCCTCAAAGTTTACAACAAAAGATACTTTACGTGTAAAAAATGGCGATACTATTTATCTTGCATTGAACCGTAAACAATTGAATATTAGCAATGCAACAGTTTTAGAGCATTTTAAACTCAGTACTGATACTATAGATTCACTTCGCAATTCGTTTTATTATATTGATTACAAATCGCCTTTCAAATTACAATCAAATACGTATCAAAAGTTAGATCCGATATTTCCGTTAAGAATTAATCACGAAAATTTTAAAAATAAACCTGTTGCATTGGTACAACTTGCAACTACTTTGGTCGATCGGTATAAAATGTTAGCGAAAACTTATGATTCACTTGGCAACAAAACACCTTCATTACGTCCTCTCTATTCATTATTGAAAGAAGAACTGAATTATGAAACGTTTTTTGAGTTGAACAGACTCTATAATTATTCAAAAAACGAAGACCTTAAAAAGATCATTACTTCTGATCTGTTTTTCAATGAAAATACTATTGATGAACATACATTGTATAAAAAGCTAAATGTTTTTATTGGAAAGATTATTCTTGATGGAAAAAGAATAAGAGAAAAGTCTAAACTTAAAATGGATTATAAAACTGCTTTCGAGGTCATTCCAAAGTATTTTCAACATACAGAGTTGATTGCCGCCGCTAAATTTGTTGCTATCAATGGCGATGCAATGCAAGGCGCTTCAAAAGAAAGCTTGAATAATATGATAGAAACGTTTAACAATGAATTTTCAAACGAAACCTACGCTACTTATTTTGAAAAGATAGCCGAAGATTATGGACTTTCTAAAAATATAAGTTCTCAGGACACTGAAAATGTACATATTGTAGATATTCATGGAAAAACAACACAGCTTGATTCTTTTATAAATACCAACAAAGGAAAAGTAATTTATATTGATTTTTGGGCAAGTTGGTGCGCGCCGTGTAGAGCCGTCATGCCAGATTCAAAAAAACTAGGAGACTTGTATAAAAACAAAGATGTGGTTTTTGTGTACATTTCTATTGATCGCAATAAGGAAAGTTGGAAAAAAGCGGTAGCAGCAGAAAATTTAGAAACATCGACTGCAAATTTTTTATCTACAAATTACACAAGTGCTACATTTTTTAAGGAACTCTCAATCAAAACGATACCGAGATATCTTTTATTTGATAAAAATGGCAAACTCGTTCATCAAGATGCTCCTGGACCTGATAGTGCTGAAATTAAAAATCTCCTTGACAAATACTTACTTAAATAGCGCATTCATTTTGTACTATTTTTTTTACTAACTTACAGTGCTTTTTTGAAGCAAGTAATTTATCATATGAAGTTTTTTAAAGTCTTTCTTTTTTTATTCTTAGTAAATCTTTCTTTAGACATTTATTTTAATAATGCTAAAGAATTTTATGATTTAAGACTTTTTACGAAACCATTAATTACGATATTTTTAGCTGTTTTTTTCTATGTAAATAGTTTGAAAATGGCATTAAGAACCAGAGTTATTATCCTGTTGGCATTGTCCTTTTTATGTGCTGGCGATATTATTTTGTTAGAAGACACACCTTTTTATTCCTTTTTGACAGGTTTGTGTTTGTTTTTAGCTGCATTGCTTCTATACTCTTTTCACTTTTACAGAGAAACTACGTATGATATTGATCGTTTACTACCATTTTTAGCTGCCTCTTTATTGATTTCATTAACACTAATTTATTTAATGTATGATGGATTGGGTTATATGCTAATTCCTGTAATGGTTTATATTTCTGTAGTTTTAAACTTGATGAAGATTGCCTTTTTGCGCTTAAAAAATGTGAATAAGATCAGTTATATTTTAGTATTTGTCGCTGCCATTTGTTTTACAATTGCCCAAATTATTATTGGTCTTCACTCGTTTCACAAAGCCATTCCGAATAAAGATATTTTTATCATGCTTTTTTATGGAATATCGCAACTGCTATTCATCTTTGGTATTTTGGTAACAGAGCACACGGAACATCATCATAAAATTACGGCTAAAAATTAAAGCTTACGCGTCTTTTTATAAGGTCTGATAATTAATCGGGCTTCTCTGTCAAAACGGATGTAATTGTAAACCCAATTTACGAATACAATCATTCGGTTTCGGAAACCTATTAAAAAAAATAAGTGTACAAACATCCATACAAACCACGCGAAGATTCCTTGAAATTTAAAGTTTGGCAAATCTACAACAGCTTTGTTTCTTCCAACAGTTGCCATAGAACCTTTATCATGATACACAAAAGGTTTCATTTCTTTACCTTTCATTTTTCGCAATAAATTTTTTCCAAGATGTTTTCCTTGTTGAATGGCTGGCTGTGCCATCATTGGATGTCCATATGGATACAATTCATTTTTCATGCACGCAATGTCTCCCAAAGCATATACATCTTCAAATCCTTTAACTCGGTTAAATTCGTCAACAACCATTCGATTTCCTCGCACAATGAAATCTTCGCCATCCAAACCTGCAATTGTGGCGCCTTTTACACCTGCTGACCAAATTAAGGTTGCTGTTTTAAAGTTGATATCGGTATTGGTCGTAGCCCAATCGCCATCATAATTGGTCACGCGTAGTTCTTTCCAAACCTCAACACCTAATTCTTGCAAATAGTCTTCTGCTTTTTCAGATGCTTTTTCACTCATGGCAGGCAATATTCGATCGGAACCTTGCACTAAGTTGATTTTCATTTGACGAATATCTAAATCAGGATAATCTTTAGGTAAAATTCCTTTTTTTATTTCTGCCAAAGCGCCTGCTAACTCCACACCTGTTGGTCCAGCGCCTACAATGACAAAATTCATCAATGCATTGCGTTCTTCTAAATCAGAAATTAGTAAGGCTTGTTCAAAGTTTTCGAGTATTAAACTGCGTAGATTCAGCGATTGCGGAATCGTTTTCATAACCATACTATGCTTTTCGATAGCTTCATTTCCAAAGAAATTTGTTTTCGAACCGGTTGCAATCACAAGTTGATCATAATTGATGTCTCCAATATCGGTACATACACATTTTTTTTTAGTATCAACTGAACCTACATTTGCTAAACGAAAGTAAAAATTTGAATAGTTTTTGACAATTTTACGAATTGGATATGCAATAGAATCGGGTTCCAATCCGCCAGTAGAAACCTGATACAGAAGTGGTTGAAAAGTATGATAATTATGTCGATCCAATAATACGACTTGTACTTCTTGTTTTCCTAACTCTTTTGCCAACGAAATGCCAGCAAATCCGCAACCAATAATTACTATTCTTGGAAAACTCGTTCTTGGTATGTTCATAAAATATCCCTTTTAACACTACAAAAATACAGCTTTAAAAAACTTTTCTAAAAAATATGTAACATATTTGTACAACAGAATACATATAATCAAATAACCATCAAGAATTGAGCAAAGAACTCGAACATAATTTTGTAACAGAACTAGAACGTAACCAGAATATCGTTCACAAAGTGTGTAGAATTTACACTTCTAACAAAGATCAGCACAACGATCTTTTTCAGGAGATTACGATACAACTGTGGAAAGCATATCCGAAATTCAGAGGCGATTCAAAGTTCAGTACTTGGATGTACAGAGTAGCACTAAATACAGCTATTACTCTATATAGAAAATCCAAAAGATCAGTAAAGACACAAGATTATGAAAGTGTTATTTTCAAAATAACATCCGAGGATTATGATGACACTGAAGAAGAACAGTTAAAAATTATGTATAAAGCCATCAAGCAATTATCAGATATTGAAAAAGCCTTGATTTTCTTATACTTAGAAGATAAAAATTATAAAGAAATAGCCGAAACAATTGGTATTACTGAAGTAAATGCAAGAGTGAAAATGAATAGAATTAAAACCAAATTGAAGAAGATTTTAAATCCATAACCCATGGAAGAATTAGACCTATTAAAAAAAGATTGGAAGAAGCAAGAGGAAAATCAGCCTAAGCTTTCCTACAACGATATTGACAAAATGACGCAGAAGAAATCTTCTTCTTTAGTCAAATGGATTTTTTACGTGAGTTTGTTTGAACTCGGATTTGGAATTGCCATTGTGATTCTTGCCTTGTTTATTCAACCTGACTTAATGAGCGACTCTACCATGCCAGCTTGGCTCAATTGGTTTTGCTACGCATCCTCACTGGTTGTATTTTATTTTATTTATAAATTCTTTATGAATTATAAAAAGATTTCTACAACGAACTCCATTAAAGATTTAATGCAAAATATTATTACCACACGAAAAACGGTAAAACATTATATTGTATACAGTTTAAGTGTCATTGCTTTTACCATTTGCGTAGCGTTTCCTATCGGTTTTATTGAAGGAACTGGCGGCATGGAAAAGTTTTCTGCGGAAGCTAATATTACAAAGTATTTATTACTTGCTGTAGTTACCATTTTATTAGCCTGTGTAATTGTAGCCTTATTTTACGGAGTATATTATTTACTATATGGGCTTTTAACTAAAAAGCTGAAACGTAATTATAGAGAATTAAAACAAATGAAATCATAAAACCATTACCAAAAAAATTAACAATTATGAAAAAAATAGCATTTTTACTCCTGTGTCTTACTTTTAGTGTATCAGTAAGCGCGCATCAGCAAACAACAACATTTTCTAAAGAGATAGCTTCTAAAACATTTGCTTTGGAAAGTTCTGAAGCCTACGCAGCAATGTATACAGGTGGAAATGGTGGAATTATTCAATTGATTTACAACGCTTTTTACAAGCTTGGAAGTTTTGTTTCTTCTTCTTTAAATGATGATGAAACACCAAGTACGGATAGCGAAACAAATACAGAAAATTAAAACTAGGATATTTTTATAACAAAAAAGGATGCATGTAGTATGCATCCTTTTTTATTTGATAGTTTCTTTCTAGTATTCCCATTTTCGTTTTTCATTGAGTTCTTCCATGGCTTCAAGTTCTTCTTGAGGAATTACTTTTAAAAATGATGGATGTTGCTCTATGGCATATTCTATTTTCTCAATAATTGCTTCTACACTTTCGTTCTCATAATCAATTTCTAAAGGTTCTTTTATTTCCATAGATTGAAGAATTCCTTTCTTTTTGATACGAAGTCCTTTCCGGTCAAACGATCGCCTAAAACCATCGATAACAATTGGTACTACAATAGGTTTATAGCGTTTAATTATATGTGCTGTTCCTTTTCGGATTGGTTTCCATGGTCGTGTTGTTCCTTGTGGAAATGTAATTACCCAACCATCATCCAATGCAATTCCTATATTAGAAATATCGCTCATTTTTACCTGACGGTTTACTTCTTCTCCATTGGCTCTCCAAGTACGTTCAATACTTACCGAACCAGCATATGCAAGAATTTTTGGCAACAACCCAGATTTCATGGTTTCTTTTGCAGCCACATAATAAATATTCAGTTTCGGATTCCATAAATATCCAACATTTTTGATAGAATCTCCTCTTCCACTCAAACTTGCATTAAACACGTGAAACATAGCCACAACATCTGCAAAATATGTTTGATGATTGGAAACAAATAATACATTCGTATCTGGCAAGTTTTTTAATATTTCAGAACCTTCAATCTTCAATTCATTAAAACCGCGGTAACGTCTATGCGTCATTGTTCCTGCAATTCTAATCAACCATTTTTTCAAAAAAAGTATATGTCCGAAAGGATTTCTTTTGAATAATCCCATGTATTTTTAATTTTAAGCGAATTACAAATCTACAAAAACTAATTTGAAATGGCTTCTAGAATGATATCTTTAACTTCGCTCAACATCATTGCTGTAGCTCCCCAAACTACCTTTTCATTTAGGTAAAACGCTGGCACATTGATCGCTGTAGCATACGAAGTCGTTATTTTTTTTTCAATTGTAGACGCTTCCGACAATAAATCTTGAAGAGAGACTTCTAAAATTGAGGCAACTTCAGATTCTTGTGGAATAAATATAGGCGTATCATACACAACACCAATATAAGGCTGTACCATAAAATTACTTGGTGGAATATATGTTGATGTAATTTCACGAATTACGTTGACCGTATGTTGCGGAATTCCAACTTCCTCTTCGGTTTCACGCAATGCGGTAACTTCTAAAGTTTCGTCTTCCAATTCTGCCTTTCCACCTGGAAATCCAACTTGATTAGAATGTACACCTTCATACGCTCTTCGCAAAATTAAAACCAGCGTAGTTTCATACGTATTGTTTGGATAAAACAATGCCATCACTGCTGATTTACGAGCATTTTTCATACGTTCTTGCATATCATTTAATGCTTTTTGACGCATTTTTGGCGCCATTTTTAACTGTGAAGAAAGGCCTGGAAGCGGTATTTTTGCTATTTTTGGTACTATTTTTCTAAAATTATCAAAATTCATCTATGAAAAAGATTTGTTTTTTACTGATTGCTATCAGCGTATTTTTCAGCTGTGAAGATACTAAAACTTCTACAGCTACTTCTGACGAAACACAGAAAACTGAAACGTCAAAAGCAACGGACATGTCTTCCAAAAAAGAACCTAAGAAAGAAGAAAAACAGGTTTTTATTACCACAGAAAATGTGTTGGATTATATGATAGATTACGGAAAAGAAAATCCTGAAACACGCGTACGTATTGTAACCGATTTTGGAAATATTGACATTGAATTGTATGAAGAAACACCTTATCACAGAGCAAATTTTATCATGCTAACCAAGCGAAATTATTTTGCAGGCACACAATTTCACAGAGTTGTAAAAGATTTTGTAATTCAAGGTGGAAACTCTGACGGTTGGAATATTGCTAAGAAACGTCGAAAAATTGGCAAATATTTGCTTCCACCAGATACAAAAAAAGGATTCAAACATGATCGTGGTGTAATTTCTATGCCAAGTGGCGAACTCGATCATGTATATAAAATGGCATCTCCGTTTGAATTTTTCATTGTTCAGAAAGAAGGAGGAACACATCATTTAAACAAAGAATATACTGCTTTTGGAAAAGTGATTGCAGGAATGGACGTTGTAGACGAAATTGCCAACCAAGAAACTGATAAAGGTGAATGGCCAAAGAAAAACATCATGATTCGTAAGGTAGAAATTTTGGAGTAAAAAGACTTTCGGTAACGTTTACAAAAAAAACATAACGTTTATAAAACTGTATGCGTTATATATTTTAATTTTAATTAGTTTCGCGACTCATTCACTCATTTTAATACTTATGAATAAAAACTTTTTAACACTATTACTCCTTTTACTATCTGCCTCAGGACTTTTTGCCCAGATAAAATTTGAAAAAGGATATTTTATTTCAAATAATGGTCAAAAAACAGATTGCTACATTAAAAATGTCGATTGGCTCAACAATCCAACAGATTTTACATACAAATTAACCGAAGATGGCGAAATTCAAACAGGAAAATTAGTCGCTGTAAAAGAATTTGTAATTCCTTCAGTTTGTAAATATGAAAAACATACGGTTTTAATAGATTTTTCAAATACTGACTTATCAAAATTAAACTATGATAAAAATCCTGAATGGAAAGAACAAACTGTTTTTTTAAATGTACTTGTAGAGGGAAAAGCTTCTTTATACAGATATAAAAATGGAGAGTTGAGCAAGCTTTTTTATAAAATAGATGATGGTCAAATTAAACAATTGATCAAGAAGTCATATCTCAGCAAAGATGGAAAATTAGCTGAAAACAACGAATATCGCCAACAATTATATACAGATTTAGCGTGTGAATCAATTTCAAGAAATAGTATTTCCAGATTGCGCTATAACAAAAATGATATAACTAAGTTGTTTGTGGCATATAATACGTGCATGAATGATGATTTTACGGCTTTCAAACAAACTACAAATGGTAAAATTGGCATACGAGCGAATATTGGTGCTAACTACCAAAAAACTGTGCTAGAAACTGGCAATTCATTTTTTGGTTCGAGTGCATCCTCTGTTGATAGTGAACAAAAATTTAGTCCAAGGATTGGAGTGGATGTAGAATATGTATTTGGTTTCAACAAAAGCAAATGGGCAGTATTTATTGAACCAAGTTATCAATCTTACAAAGGAAGCGGAACATTTGTACGCGTAAATATTGGCTCTAGATCTGATTATGAAATTGAATATTCAGCGATACAACTACCAATTGGAATTCGCCACTACATGTTTTTAGATAATACTTCAAAATTATTTTTAAATTTTGGTGCTATTGTCGATGTTACCCTCAATACAAAATCAGATGGTCTTTTGTCGCTTCAAAATGATAACTTTAAAACTTCTGCTGGCGCTGTATTTGGTATAGGATATAGCTATGAGAATACATACTCTATAGAACTTCGATACACAACACCTAGAGAACTTTTAGAAAAAACAACAGGAACTTCTTTAAAACTACATCAAGTTGGTCTGCTTGTTGGGTACCGATTTTTTTAAATTAAAGATAAGTACATAACATAGTAACAACAATTAGACAAGACAGTCTTCAATTCTCTTTTTAAATTAATAAATAATGACAAAAAATTACATTACCCTATTTTTACTGTTGCTTACGACCTCAGGACTTTTTGCCCAGATAAAATTTGAAAAAGGATATTTTATTTCAAATAATGGTCAAAAAACAGATTGCTACATTAAAAATGTCGATTGGCTCAACAATCCAACAGATTTTACATACAAATTAACCGAAGATGGTAAAATTCAAACAGGGAAATTAGTCGCTGTAAAAGAATTTGTAATTCCAACAATTTGTAAATATGAAAAACATACCGTTTTAATTGATGTTTCAAATACGGACTTATCAAAATTAAACTATGACAAGAATCCTGAATGGAAAGAACAAACTGTTTTTTTAAATGTACTTATAGAGGGAAAAGCATCTTTATACAGATATAAAAATGGAGATTTGGGCAAGCTTTTTTATAAAAAAGATGACGGACAAATTAAGCAATTAATCAAAAAATCTTATCTAAGTAAAGATGGCGAATTAGCTGAAAATAATGAATACCGTCAACAATTATATACAGATTTAGCGTGTGAATCAATTTCAAGAAACAGTGTATCCAGATTACGCTATAATAAAAATAATATCACTAAGTTTTTTATTGAATATAACGAGTGTATGAATAGCGATGTTACCGAATATAAACAAATTAATAAAAGTAAATTTCATATACGCGCCGAAATCGGAGTTCTAAGTCAAAAAACTACATTAGAAAACGCAAGTACTCTTTCTGGATTAGGAAGTCATACCAGTGAAACTGAACAGCAATGGAGTCCTAGAGTTGGAATTGATGTTGAATATGTGTTTGGATTTAATAAAAATAAATGGGCCGTATTTGCAGCTCCTTACTATCAATCATTTAAAGGTGAAAGTGAGTTTAAGGCAGCTCCTTTAAGACTTACACCCGATTTAAAATATGAAGTAGAATATGCTGCGATACAATTTCCTGTCGGAGTTCGTCATTATATGTTCTTAACTGATGATTCACGTATTTTTCTGAATGCAGGAATCATTATGGATTTACCACTAAAACGAGAATTTAGATCAGAAGCTGCTTCTTTAAATGAAGATTTTAGAACTTCAGCTGGTGGTATTTTAGGAATAGGATTCAATTATGATAAATACTATGCGGAAGCAAGAATTACCACTTCAAGAGAAATTATAGAAAATAGCGCAAATTTTTCACTTAATTTAAATCAATTTTCTTTTGTTTTAGGATATCAATTTTTATAACAAAAAATAAGTATACCTTTTACAAGAGTCAAGCAATTACTGTTTGACTCTTTTTTTTTATTACTCTTGATATATATTGGGAAGTTTTACACGGAATTTTACAACGATCAATCGGATAGTAATTACCATTAATATTGTAAAAATATAGAGAAGGTCTTCTTCAAGTTTAAAATACCGCAATGCAAAAAATGTCATACCGCCCAAAATACAAGCTGTAGCATACACTTCCTTTCTAAATATTACTGGAATTTCATTACATAGAATATCTCGAATGACACCTCCAAAACTAGCACTCATCGTTCCCAAAGCTATACAAATAATAGGATGCAATTCTGACGAAATTCCAATCTCTACTCCTATGATTGTAAATACGCCCAAACCAATTGTGTCAAATAAAAATAATGAAGTGCGAAGTTTGTTTAGTTTTTTTCGAAAAATAATAGAAATAAGTACTGCTAAGGCAATTGTATACACATAATTTAAATCGTTCATCCAACCTACTGGAGTTTTCCCAATAAGTATATCTCGCAAGGTTCCGCCACCAACTGCTGTGACAAAAGCAATGATGAAAATTCCAAAAAGATCCATTCGTTTCTGCATGGCTACTAGCACGCCCGAAATGGCAAAAGCAAAAGTTCCAATAATATCAAGCGCGTAAAAAAGCATTACATGTTTTGGGTATAATAGTTATAATCTCTTATAATAATATTTAAAAATGTAGTCGTATCTGTCGTAGAAGTAATACCAATAACTTCTTCCACTTTTTTTCTAAGTTTTAGCAACGTATCATGATCTTTGGCTTTTCGTGCTGTAGTAAATGTTTCTTTTATGATACGCATATCGTTATCCGACAGCTTAATTACGGAAGGATATTGTGGTTTGTAATTGTCTCCTATTTCTTCCAATATGGTATGTGAGATACGAATTTTATTTTTCAATGAAATTACAGAAGTTCCAGAGGTCATTCCGCCCAAACGTTGTCCTTTTTCACTAATAATTATAGAAATCAATGCGATAAATCCCCAAATCATGTTCAAATCGACAATTCTAAAAAACCAACGAATAATGTAGTCAATAAAGGAAGCTTGATAACCGTCAATTTTAACAACTCTAATTTTCATTACTTTTTTCCCCAAGGTTTGTCCTTCGAATAACGATTCGAGTACCAACGTGTAAAAAATAAACGGAAAAAGTAGCAAAACATAAATGGATATCTTTGACCACCAATCTAAATTTTGCAGCACGCGACTTCTGTCCATAATTTCTGAAAAAATCCACAATACAATTCCAGCATACGCTATCTTTATTAATAAATCGATAAGATGTGCTACGATTCTTTCTCCAACTGACGCTAAAGTGAAGTTGATGTTGACATTTTGAGTAGTATTAATTTGTATCTCTGACATTTTATGTTTTATTTTAGCGTATCTATGAGAGAAGTTGCATTTATCAAGCAAAATAAAGAAAAATGGTTGAACTTTGAAAAAACCATTTATAATAATCAATTTAAAAATCCTGATACACTTTCATCACAATACATACAGTTGATGAATGATTTGGCGTATGCACAAACGTATTACCCTAAGAGTAAAACGATTAGTTACTTAAATCAGTTGGCTTCGGCCGCTTTTCAACGTATTTATAGAACCAAAAGAGAAAAATCGAATCGCTTTATTTCTTTTTGGAAAACAGAAGTTCCGCTTATTGTGCATCAATTTAGGCGATATGTGTTGTATGCATTTTTAATATTTGGCGTTTTTGTAGCCATCGGAGCGATTTCAGCAGCATATGATGATTCGTTTGTTCGACTTATTTTGGGCGATAGTTATGTAAATGAAACGCTAGACAATATTGAAAGTGGCGATCCTGTTGCTATTTACAAAAGCGGCAGCAATTGGGGAAGTTTTATCGGAATTACTTTAAATAACCTCTACGTAGGAATTCAATCGTTTATTTTGGGCGTTTTTGGAGGTTTTGGTACTGGATATGTGTTGATGCAAAACGGAATCATGCTGGGCGCTTTTCAATACATGTTTCATGATCAAGGTGTGCTTTGGGAAAGTGTTCGTGGTATTTGGATACATGGCGCTATGGAAATTTTTGCAATTGTCATAGAAGGCGCTGCAGGTTTATTACTTGGCGCAAGTATATTATTCCCCAAAACATTTTCGCGGATGGCTTCCTTTAAAATGGGACTCAAAAACGGAATTAAAATTTTAATTAGCACATTTCCTTTTACCTTTGCTGCTGGCTTTTTAGAAGGATTTGTCACTCGATACTCCAATAGTATGCCCAATTGGCTTTCTGTTGGTATCATTTTAGTTACACTCGGTATTATTTCATATTATTATTTAATATACCCTTTTATCGTTCACAAAAAATTAAAACTACAACATGTTTCAACTGTATAAATCGAGAGATTTCGGAGCGTATTTTCAGGATACGTTTACTTTTTTAAAACTAAACGCTAAGCATTTCTTTAAAAACTTCTTTATAGTAAATGGTATCTTTTTATTGATTTTAGTAACCATGTGGTACTATTTTTATAAAGTTTATGAAGATATTGTGATCAACGGAATGCTTCTCAACAGAGATTCTAGCGCAATTACTACTTATTTTGATGAAAACTTAGTTTCCATTGTTATCTATGGATCGCTGGGATTATTTTTACTCATTATTGTAAGTGTTTTTAATTATGCGTACGTGCCAATATATTTTAAACTCTATGACAAACATCGTGGACAAAACTTCGATTCGAAAGAAATATTTGATGAGCTTAAAGCCAATATAGCAAAACTCATCATTTTTATTCTTGCCTGTATTCCCGTGGGTATTGTGACTCTTATTGCCGCTATGATTGTTGGTTTTGTCATATCAATTACCATCATAGGAATTCCGTTTCTATTATTTTTAGGAGCCATTATCGCACTATTTTTTCATGCAACTTTAATGGAATATATAAATACCGACAAAGGTGTTTTTGAATGTTTTTCATATGGTTTTAACATGTGTTTCCAAAAGTTTTTTCATGCTATGGGAGCAATCGTTGTATTTTTTATTATCATTTTTGTGTTTCAAATGATCGTAGGAATTATTCAAATGGTTATCACAACTATTTTGGGAATTACATCATTATCTGATCCTAATGCAGCATATCAATTTACCGAAGAGAATTGGTCTTTTCAGTTTATCTTGCTACTTATATTTCAGTTGTTTTCCTATTTGATTAACCTAACAACTTCGGCGATTAGTCAAATGAATCAAGCTATTATTTATTACAGCTTAAAAGAAGAAAAAGAAAATATTCACACACAAAGTACCATTGACGAAATAGGTCAAGGAGAGTAAATTTCATGCCAAAACCACTCAAACATATCTTACTGTGTGTTCTATGTTTAGGAACCATGTTGGTCTCTGCAACAATGTTGCGGCAACTTCCTATACAAGAAGATACTTCTAATGTACAACCACGCGAGTTTGAAGACGATTTCAAGGATGCATACACGAGTAGTGATTATGTATACGAAGTTGAAAAAACAGATGGTGCATTTACCCGATTAGTCAATTGGGCAGAACGACAAATTGATGAACTATTCAATTTAGGTTCTCGTAAAAAAGCTGGAAAATATCTAGAAGTTTTTAAACTTATCTTTTACGGACTTATCATCATTGCCGTTGTGTATTTCATTGTTAGAGCAATTATGAATGGCGAAGGACGCTGGGTTTTTGGAAGAAGATCTGACAAGAAACTAATCACACATGAAGATGTAGAAACGAACATTCATGTGGTAAATTTTGAAGCACTCATAGCGGAAGCGACATCAAATAATGATTACCGATTGGCCGTTCGTTATCAATACCTCAACATGCTTAAAAAAATGAGCAACTACGAAATTATTTCGTACGATCCTGAAAAAACAAATTTAGAATATACCTATGAAATAAAAGATGATGCTATTCGCAAACAATTTCAATACGCTTCCTATTTGTACAATTACATTTGGTATGGCGAATTTATGATTGACAGCACAGAATACAACAAAGCTTCAGAATCCTTTAACGTTTTACTTAAAACTATTGCCGCATGAGTAAGACACTAAAAATATATCTCGGCGTATTAGTCGTTATCATTATTGTAGCGATGTCGATAGAATCCTCAAAACCTGCAACCATTGATTGGACAGAAACCTACAATGAACGACATTCAAAACCTTATGGTCTAAAGGTTTTACACGAAGAGTTTAAAAGTTTATTCAATCAAATCAGCGTTAAAAATATTCGCAATACACCGTACGAATACTTTAATGATAAATACGATTGGGACAATCATGAATATAAAATTGAAGGTACATACGTAAGCATTCATCCATATTTTTATACGGACGAATCTTCATTAGAGGAATTATTTGATTTTGCTTCCGCAGGAAACACCATATTTATGTCTACACATGAAGTTCCTGAGTACATTCAAGATTCATTAGGTTTTAAAACATCGTTTGATTATTTGATTGAATCCAAAGCTGAATTTGGTTTTTCTAACACCAATTTACGAAACAACAATGTCACTTTTGAAAAAGGAATCAAAAATATTTACTTTTCAAAAATTGATACGACAACGACTATTCCGCTCGGTTATCAAAAGTTTAGCAAAGACTCCATCTATACAAATTTTATCAAAATTCCTGTCGGCGATGGCGCATTTCTAATTCATACACAACCTGTTGTTTTTACCAACTTTCATTTACTCAAAGACGATCATGCTAACTATGCAGAAGGTGTTTTGGCATACATTCCAAATAAAGACATTCACTTCGATTCGCCAAACAAATACGGATCGGATAAAAGCAGTACGCCGTTGCGTTTTATCTTGTCTCAACCTGCCTTACGTTGGGCTTGGTTTATAGCTTTACTCACATTAGTCGTTTTTATACTGTTTAATGTAAAACGAAAACAACGCATTGTAAACATTATAAATCCGCTTCAAAATACAACACTCGATTTTACCAAAACCATCGGAAATCTGTTCTATGAAACAAAAGATCATGCAAATGTAGTGCGAAAAAAAATTACCTATTTCTTAGAACATTTACGAAACGATTATTTGATAGATACACAAGAACTAGATGACCGATTTGTAAAACGTTTGGCTTCAAAATCTGGAAAAAGCGAAGAAGAAGTTTACCAATTAACATTACTAATTAAACAATTAAAAAAGAAAGTGCATTTCCAAGAAGAAGACGTTCTAAACATTACAAAAGCCATAGAACGCTTTAACCAAAAGGAATAACTTTAGATTATAAATACAATAAAATCAATATATGGACTTACAAGGAGAAAATAACGAGCAAAAGACTCCGTTGTCATTCACAAACAGAATTGACCTATCTGAATTACAAGATGGAATCCAAAAAATACGACATGAACTCGCCAAAGTAATTGTTGGACAAAAAGGAATGATTGATATGCTACTTACAGCGTTGCTCGCCAAAGGGCACGTATTGATTGAAGGTGTGCCAGGTGTTGCCAAAACAATTACCGCGAAGTTGTTAGCAAAATCATTAACGGTTGACTTTGGTCGAATTCAATTTACACCCGATTTGATGCCAAGTGATATTTTAGGAACGTCAATTTTTGACATGAAAAAATCTGAATTTGAATTCAAAAAAGGACCTGTATTTACCAACATGTTGCTGATTGACGAAATTAACCGTGCGCCTGCAAAAACACAAGCTGCTTTGTTTGAAGTGATGGAAGAACGTCAAATTACGATGGATGGCGTGAAATATCCATTGGCGCCACCTTTTATGGTATTGGCAACACAAAACCCAATTGAGCAAGAAGGTACGTATCGTTTGCCAGAAGCTCAGTTAGACCGTTTCTTGTTCAAAATTAATGTGGAATATCCGAACTTAGAAGAAGAAGTAGAAATCATTGCGCGCGAACATGCACTCAAAGAAGGAAAGAAAACCGATAAAATCAGTTCGTTCCTAACAAAAGCACAAATTACAAAATATCAAAACTTAGTCAATGATATTATTGTAGAACCGCATTTGCTAAAATACATTGCCGAAATTATCATCAATACACGTAACAACCAATTTCTATACATTGGCGCGTCGCCAAGAGCTTCCATTGCGATACTGAAAGCTTCCAAAGCGTATGCCGCCATGAATGGACGCGATTTTGTAACACCAGAAGATATCAAACAAGTCGCAATTCCTGTATTGCAACATAGAATCATTATTACGCCTGAACGTGAAATGGAAGGTGTAACTTCAAAACAAATCATTACACAAATCATTCAAACTATTGAAATTCCACGTTAATTGTATCAAAACAAACGCCTAGTGAAACAGCAAATCATACGTTTTTTTAAATCTTTATATCTTCAAGATCGTTTCTTTTACGCGTGCTTGAGCGTAATTGTATGCTTTGTCATCAGCTTTATATTTCCTAACTTTTTCTTTGTGTCGAAATTACTATTGCTAATTTTACTCACGTTTGTATTTTTAGATATTATCATATTATACGCTACACGAACGGGAATTTCGGGGAAACGCGAAACACCTGAGAAATTTTCCAATGGCGATGAAAATCCTATACTGATCCAACTGGAAAACTATTATACGTTTGCTATTGACGTAAAGATAATTGACGAAATTCCTGAACAATTTCAAGTACGTGATTTTTCTATTGAAAAAAAGATTCCTGCGTCAAGCGCGATTGCACTCAAATACAAACTTCGCCCAACAGAACGCGGTGAGTATATTTTTGGAAAGTTGAATGTGTATGTATTATCAATTTTAGGTTTGGTGTCGAGACGTTTTTATTTTGACAATGAAGTGATGGTACCAACCTATCCTGCGTATTTGCAATTGAAGAAATACGACTTGCTTGCCATTAGCAACAATTTGACGATGTACGGAATTAAGAAGATTCGCCGAATTGGTCATACGATGGAATTTGAACAAATTAAAGATTATGTCTTAGGCGATGATTTACGAACTATCAACTGGAAAGCGACTGCAAAACGCAATCAATTGATGGTCAATCAGTTTCAAGATGAAAAATCGCAACCTGTCTATTCTGTAATCGACAAAGGTCGTGTGATGAAAATGCCCTTTGATGGGTTAAGTTTGTTAGATTACGCCATCAATGCCACATTGGTATTAAGCAATGTAATTTTGAAAAAGCAAGACAAAGCTGGTATGTTTACCTTTTCTAAAAAGGTTGAAAATATTGTCGTTGCCGAAAAGCGAAGTGCGCAAATGAGCATGATTTTAGAATCGTTATATAATGTGGATACCGACTTTTTTGAATCGGATTATGGACGTTTGTATGCAGATATCAAGCGAAACATCAAACACAGAAGCTTAATTTTATTGTATACCAACTTTGAAACTTTAGATGCGTTGCACCGACAACTTCCCTACTTAAAAGGAATTTCTAAAAGTCATTTACTCGTCGTAGTTTTCTTTAAAAATACAGAGTTAGATGAACTCATTCATGAAGATGTCACAACTATACAAGAAGCGTATGACAAAGTCATTGCAGAGAAATTCTCCTTCGAAAAACGCTTGATTGTCAACGAACTCAAAAAGTACGGAATTCATTCCATCCTAACATCGCCTGAAAACCTAACCATTGACGCGATTAATAAGTATTTGGAGATGAAGGCGCGTGGGTTGGTGTAGTATTGTTGTTATTTGTTTATTTGATTTTTGTTTATTTGTAAGTATGAGTTGGAACTTTTGGTAGCTAGATAATCTTAGTCGTCACATAGAGTGATTTTTCGGAATGTAATGAAGAAAAATTGTATCGAGATGCTAGTCACAAATTCTTCTCTGTTAGTACATTTTATTATACATCTAAGGATTGAATTTTTTAGTTTGTTTATAGACACGAGTTAGAAACTCGCGCTAGCGTGGGCAAGTTATTTTTCCTATTAAATCCGTGAATTTTTCAGTTCCGAATTCAGTTTTAGCCATTCCGTAACTTGCTTTTTTGTCATTTCTATAAGTTAAAACCTTTTCTGATTTTGTATAGAAATTCCACATTTCGTTTATTTCGTCAGAGTAATTTTCGTTGGAGATTACTACAATTCCACCTAAGTCAAATTCCAATTTCGTTATATTCTCTTTTGTATTTACAATTAGGTTTGTCAGTTTTTGTCCGTTAATGAAACTTAAAGCGAATTCAATTTCATCACGTTCACTTTCGTCGTGAGCTAATTCGCTATCTTTTGCGTATATTTTCCAATTAGACATGTAAATAAAAAAGGAATGTTCTCCTGTAATCTTTACGTGTCTACTGTCAAATTCGTTAAATGGAAATTTGTTTTTTTCTTTTGGTGTATGAATTCCACTAAGCTCAGTTTTTGGACATCCAAATTCCAGATTCAAGAAAGAGCCATACCCTTGTTTTGCTCCCCAAACAAATTCTCCGATTATTGGTTGTAAAATATCTTGAATTTCTTTTTCCGTCATTCGATTTTTCTAATTTGCCCTAACGGCTCCGTATATGAAAAGTAGCGCAGTAAATAAGCTTTTACTTTTCGGATGAAACACAAGCCGAATTTTTAAATTTCACTATTTATCTTTTTATTGGAAATCGTCAAATTTAAAAATTTGGCGACTTTCCAAAAATCCCTAAGCGTTTGTGTTAGCAATGACTTACGCTATTTTTTATATACATTGCTTGGTACCGTTTTAGTTCCGCATTCCTATATCAATTCCTTTGATTTTTCTATATAATTCTGTTGCGTAAATATCTGTCATTCCGGATAGGTAATCAACTATACCCATAACTTTATCGTAATTGGATTCACTTTTAGTTAGGTATTGATTGGGAATTAATACTAAAGCTTTCTTATCAGATTTCTCTTTTTTCCTTTTTAAAATTGGAAAGACAAGATGACTTAAAAGTTCATACATTACATTATAACCTGCATTCTCTATTTCTACTACTGAACGGTCATTATAGATGTGTTTATAAGAAAAATCCACTATTTCTTGAACTGCATCACAATCTTTAGCAATTAATTCAAATAAAGCATCATTATGTTTACCTTTTAAAATATCATCAAAATGAATTTTATATAATTCGAACGCTTTAAAAATGAGACTGTTTATTGATTTAGCTCTTAAATAGCTAATTCTTTCATTTTTATCTGTTATTGTATAAAGTGTTTTATCGAATTCTAATATATCTTCAATACCTAAACAGCGAATTAAATTATCGAGTAATTTTTCACAATGAGTAGTTTCAATAATTCGAAGTCTTTGTGCGTCTTCTAAATCTATTATGTTATAACAAATATCGTCGGCAGCCTCAACTAACCATACAAAAGGATGACGAAAATATGACAAATCTGAAACTGAAGTATCTCTAATCATTCCCGTTTCAGATGCGATTTTTTCAAATGTTCCTTTGTCTGATTGCAAGAAGCCAAACTTTTTTCTGTGAGTAAAACTTCCATTTTGAGCACTTGATTCACAAGGATATTTTGCTATTGCAGATAAAGTTGAATAAGTAAGTCTTAAACCACCCTTTGGTTTTCCGTTCAGTTGCTGTGTTAAAACTCGAATTGAATTTGCATTACCCTCAAAATTGGTTAAATCTGAATATTCTTTATCAGTAAAGTTTGATTTTAACTCTTCCTTATTCTTCTTGAAAAAACTAACCATTGCGTCTTCTCCTGAATGACCAAAAGCAGGATTTCCTATATCATGACATAAGCAAGCGGCAGACAAAACATTTTTTAAGTGATTTCGGTAGAATGATTTACTTTCTTTGTTTAAATCATCTCCAAAAGTATCATATATATATTTTCCAACTAGAGAACCTAAAGAACGTCCAACTGAAGAAACCTCTAACGAATGTGTTAATCTATTATGAACAAAGACACTACCAGGTAATGGAAAAACTTGAGTTTTATTTTGAAGTCGTCTAAATGCAGATGAAAAAATAATTCTGTCGTAGTCTTTTTGATATCCAGAACGTGGGTCATTGTTATCCTCTGTTTGGTCGACACCTGTTCTTTTGGAAGAATAAAGTTTGTTTAAATCCATATGTTTTTTTCAAATTACACCTAACGTATGTATATACCAAATTCCATATATCATACCAATTTTAGGGAATAACAGGAACTAATTTTACAACAACTTCCTATTATTCTCTATAAAAGTAAACTAAAGATTACACATATACAATGAGGTTTTCCGTAATTACGTATAAAATTTGTATTAATTTCTGCAACTTATGCTGAACTTAATTCCGTTAGGCAGAAGGTTATTGAAACGGAAATAGATTCCGCATCAAGTGCGGAATGACAGAGAAACGTTGTTACTGTAAAATACTTCTCGATACAAAATTCTTTTTCCGCGTTGCTTCAAAAATTTCACTCGAAGTGACGTGTGGTACTTTCTATTGTCATTTCTGCAGCGGCAGGAATCCATTGATATGGAAATAGATTCAGCATCAAGTACAAAATGACAGAAAAACGTTATTGCTATAAATACTTCTCGATACAAAATTCTTTTTCCG
>NZ_LBMG01000059.1 GCF_001005315.1 Kordia jejudonensis | reverse complement strand
TGTGATCATAAAAATACTGTTAAAGTAAAATGCTATGCTTGCATAACAAAATTCTCGTTCTATATTTGCAATGCAAAAGCGAGTGGTTTCCTTTTGCAACTTTAAGAAGAGAAATTTTCATAATTTAAAGTTTTGGTTGGTTAATAAATAAAGAAAAGCTCGATCTCACGATCGGGCTTTTTTTATACCTTCATTTTAGTGGAATCTGAAAAAATATTGAAGATTTTATATTAAAAACCATTTTTTATTAAACATTCAATAAAATTCATCGACGAACTACGGTTGTAAATGTAAAAATATTGTTAAAGTAAAATACTATGCTTGCATAATAAATAATGTCGTTTTATATTTGCAGTGCAAAAGCGAGTGGTTTCCTTTTGCACTTTAAACAAAAGATTTTCATAATTTAAAGTTTTGGTTGGTTAAAAAAAAGAGCTCGGTCGTATGATCGGGCTTATTTTTTTTATATCCTATTTAGCAAACATTTATGAAACAGAAAAGACTGCCAAACGTATGGACAGCCTTTTCAAAAATGATTCAATCTTAGTTCGTATTAAACAGGTAATTGTATGGTTGGACAAAATCTAGTTGGTCCTGATCCTGTAGTACAACCTACGGAAAGTCCACAATTAGCAGGACACGTATTTGCACAGGTATTTGCACAGGTTACTGCTTCTGTTGGGCAACACGAATGTCCGTGACATGTATGCGTTCCTCCTCCGTTTAGTTGCGCTTGTGTTAGTTTGGAAACCGTAGATTTTTTGATTCCTAACTTTTGAATTTTTTGTTTTTTCATGATTGATAACTATTAAATGATTCCTACTCTATAAGCTTTTCGGATTCCGCTTGTAATTAAAAAAACTGTTCGTAATTTGATATATAGATAATTGAAAAAAAGAAATTTAAAACGTACATCGATTTGCCGCATTGTTACATTCTGTAGAAATTCGGCTTAATCTTCTATTAAACTCAGGAGAATTTCCAATACCGCGTGCAACATTAATAAGTCCTGAGGATCTTTCAATATTCGTCCAATATGCACCACCATTTACATCTGGTTCTCTTAGTAAAAGTCCTCTATAGGCTATGTATACCGTTTTGCTAATTTGATAACTTGTGATATTGTTTCTATGCAAAAAAGATCGATATCGGTGATCCCATCTTTGTAAATTTCCTGGAGCTGTAATAAATCCTACCGCTAAACCTTCAAAACCGCGCGTCCGCAACACACCAATCCAGTAATTAACAACATTGGCATTTTCAGGACATCTTTCTGAATATGATAAATAGGCAAGTCTCACTACACAATGTTCATCAATCATTGGAGGATTTGGAATATTTGGCGGACTAAAGTCAGGAGTATACGGAATGTCTGGATCTAAAGCACGTTTGCTTGTAGTGGATTCAATTTGTATTTCTTCTTCATTGTCAACAGCTTCCGATTGACAACCAATTGTAACTAATGATCCTACAACCAATAATAGGACAAGAATAAAATGATGTGGTTTTAACATGAGTTTTTTCATAATGGATAAAGTTTTTTGATGATTCCTACTCTGTTGAGGTTTTTCGGATGCCACCTATCTCGATCAAGACAATTCAAAGGTATGTAGCACCTTTCCTCAAAACAAACGAAGTATTTTCAGATTTATAAATTTGTGGAAATGTAGCGCGTATTCACAAAAAAACCATCTACAGAAGTCCTACAGATGGTTATATGTCGGCGGTTGGTTTTGCTACTGTTTTACTATAGTTTTGACAACAGTATTTTTTCCATCTTCAATTTTAAAGAAGTACATTCCTTTTGCCAAACGTGAAGCATCAAATTTATAAAACACACTATTTTCTTTTGTGTGCGATTTCACTATAGTGTGTTCGCCAACCGTTGTTCCTTCCTTATTAAAAATAGTAAGCTGAATTGGCGCTTGTTGTTTTGGTGTACTGTCTGAATTTTTAGCTTCATACGCAATAATAACTTGATCGGTAGTAGGATTTGGATAAGTAGTAACGCGAGAAGCCTGATTTTCCAACGGACTTAAAGTCGAAAGTTGTCTCAATTGATACGTCATAGAAAAACTTTCCGTGCAGTTGCTATTATTTGCAACATAATCTTGATACGTATTATATTTACACAAGGTCAGTGTAACCTCATAATTTTCTGGAAACAAAGGAACTAAACTTGTCAATGTAAAAGGATATTGACTACCGTAAGATCTAGGTTCGCCTGCAATGCTTTTCTTCACAGGTGGAATAATCACAGGAACCGTTGTTCCTAGCATATATATTTGCAAATTTGCAGGAGTTCCAATAAAATTAGGAATATCAAACGAGTAGTAGAATCTAAAATATGCAATATCACGAACTTCAGATTCATGGTTGAGATAAAGTTTAAAATTGTAATTGTTGCCTGGCGTAAAATATTGAATACTGTCTGTTTCTAACGTAAATCTTTGACCGCCTTGAACGTCTCTAACAGATAAGGTAATCGGTGCAATATCACTAGAATGTTGATAAATTGCTTGTGCGTTGCTGGTTCCAGTAAACAATAAGAACAGTATTGACAAGGTAATAATATGTAATTTCATAAGAGTATATTTTTAAAAAAAAGCCATCTAAATTAAAATCATGTAGATGGCTTTTAGTAGCGATTAATAAATGATTATTTTTTTATAATGGTTTTAACTTCCGTTTTTCCTCCATGAGTAAGATGTACGTAGTATGTGCCATTTGGTAAATGTGAAGTATTTACATCGTATAAAGCTTCGGTAGGAGTGGTACTTTTATTGGTCAATGTATGTTGACTCATTTTAGCACCTTTATCACTATAAATAACAATCTGTAGCGGTTCATTCACAGCGGCAAGATCTGTTTGTCGAATATATAAATAGTCAACAGTTGGATTTGGATACGCTACTATTGATGATCTATCACTAGAATGTCTCAGCGTATCTAAAAAGATTACTTTTGTAGCCTTTACTTCGGTAGTTCCAGTATTGTCTAAATAATCTTGTTCCGTTTCATATTGCAACAATTCAATAGTAACTCTGTATCTTTTTGGATACATACGGTAAATAATTTTAGCCAAATACGGATAAATTGGTTCTGAGTCTACTACTTGCCTTTTTTTCTTCTTCTTTACAGGAGGAATAATCACAGGAGCTGTCGCACCCAACATCAATGGATCTACCAAACTTGTAGTGTGTGATGGGCTGGAAAGCGTTACATCTTCAAAAATGCATCGAATTCTGAAATAATGGGTTGTATCCTCTTGCGATTGGTAATTTAGTCGCACGTTGTAGTTTACAAAATGCAATATTTGCACATAATGAAAATCATCGGCAAGTAAACTAAATTTTTGTCCCGATACTGAATCTTCTACCAAAAGGGTCAAATCAATTTTATTCATCACATCGGGAGAGTAATCGGTAGCTTGTGCGTTTATTTTTAACATAAAAAATAAACACAATGCAGTCAGTGTGTAGCTTTTCAAATTCATAATAAAAGAGTTTTAAGTTATACTCAGTAAAGTATGAATATTTAAATGTTCACTACAAAAGGTAACTGTTCATATTTATAAATTTAAATAAAAAACCCGCATTAATCCTCAATTTTCTTAATATAGTACGAAGGATTCAATCCAGTTTTATTTTTAAACTCTTTAATAAAGGTCGTAGCACTTTTATATCCTATTTCGGTAGAAATTGCATGAATGGTATACGATCGAAATACGGCATCTTCTTTTAGCTTTACCAACACATAATCAATTCTGAGTTTGTTGAGGTATTGACTAAACGATTTGTTTTCAACAGCGTTTAACGCTTTTGATAAATAAGTAGTATTGGTATTGAGTAATTTTGCGGTAGAATGCAAAGTAACGTCTTGAGAAAGGTAAAAATGTGTACTTTCTAATTCGTGAAGTTGCTCTAAAATTGCTTTTGCTTTTTCGTCTTTAATATTTGAAACCTGAGATACTTTTTGAGTTGTTTCAAGTTCTTTATTCTTTGAAATATCTTCAATAATTGCCAAAAACTTTTGTTCCTTCTGCTTGGTTTTTCGATGATACGACAAAAAGATAAATAATATGAGTGAAACCAAAATAATGGAAACAGTTAAAATGATGCTTTTATCTACCTGTGTTTTCGCTTTTTCATCTTTGAGTTTCTCATTTTCAATAGTAATATCTTTGATATCGTTTTTATACAATAACTCTCTAGCGAGCAATCTTTTTTTGCTTTTGGCTTCGGCAACTTCGCTTTGTTTTTTTAAATAGAATAATTCTTGCTCTTTGTTTTCTTGAATTTTAGAAATATCAATCGCTAATTGATACATTTCCTTCGTTTTGTCAGTATTGGTATTATCGCCGATGCGTTCAAAATTTGCATCAATCAGTTTGAGCGCTTCGTCATATTTTTCGAGTTTAAAATAGTTTCGGGCAATAAAATAATCGGCAATAAATTTATTATTTTCCAAATCACTAAAATCACGCAACATTGCTCTTCCTTCCTGTAAAAAGCCAAGCGATTTATGATATTTGTCTCTCAAGTAATAAATATTCCCCAAATTGATATTGAAAAAAGCCTCGTACTTTTTATTTTTAGTTGCTTTGCTATATGAAATTCCTGTATTGTAAATTTTTTCGGCTTCTTCAAGTCTCTCCAATTCGGAAAGACTCAATCCTTTGCTCAGCATGGCGCTTAAATACGTTTCGTTGTAGCCTGAAAATGTAGTACTATCTTTCGTTTTAATAGTGCTCAAAACTTCATTAAAACCTTTCAAGGCTTCATCAAATTGGCGCAACTTTAAACGTGCATTCGAAATATTGATCAGGCAAGCAACCTCATACTGCGAACCTTCCATATGATTTGATAATTCTTTCGCCGCCAAATATGAAACAAGCGCATCATCATAATTTCCAATAACATACAATGAACTTCCCAACAGTAAATTACTCGAAATGCCACCAAGTGTATCTTTCAATTTATCGGCAGCTTTTACAGATAAGCTTCCATATTGTATCGCTTTGTCATAGTTAGACATGGAATAATACATGTAGGTCATTCGGACACCAGCAAAATACTGAATCTCATAATTTTCCTTCTCTTTTCCTCTTTCCAAATACGTTTCGCAATATGCCAAGCCAAGCATTGTATCTTTTTCTATGTCAAAAGTGTTTTGAATGCGTTCTTCAATTTTATCTGTAGCATCAGAGGTTAAAATGAACAATCGCATTTCTTTAGAAATTAGGGAATCGGCAATATTTTCTTGATTTTGAGCAGTTACATTATGGAAGAAAAAGACGGACGTGTAGAACGTTAATAAAAACAAAGTTTTAAGCTGAGTAATTATTGATTTTTGGTAGTTTCTTGTTATCATAGCATTAGATTGTAAGAAGTCGGCTCGTAAATTAATCAGAAATATACAATATAAAATTATATATGATATTGGTGCTACATTCACGTATTTAGTTACAAAATAATATACTAAAAATGGAAATTTGCCAGTTAGCTACGTTAAAAATTATATATAAATAAACCTTGACATACATATAAATTCCCTATAATTTAAACGGATGAATTTGGAAAAAAGTAAAAAAGTAATGCGCAAATTGCCATCAAAAGTCAGTTTCTGAACTTTTTTTTGGAATAGTAATTGCGTTACAACAATAAATTAACAAAAAGTAATACGAATTTTATTATTTTTACACACCTTTACATCGAACATGAAACGTACACTTACTATACTATTTTTGCTACTATGTGTAGCACTGCAAGCACAAAATAAAGATTCAGCATTCAAATCTGGCGAATGGTTCAAATTTAGAATTCATTACGGAATCATAAATGCAAGTTATGCTACTTTGGAAGTCAAAGACGAATACCTCAATGGAAAAAATGTATTTCATGTTGTTGGTAAAGGAAAAACAACAGGATTTGCAAGTTGGTTTTTCAAAGTAAATGATAACTACGAAAGCTACTTTGACAAAGAAACTGGGAAGCCGTACAAATTTATCCGAAAAATTGACGAAGGCGGACATACAAAAGACATTGAAATAGACTTTAATTACCAAAAGCAAAAAGCGCTTGTTAATAACAAAAAGCACAATACAAAAAAGGAATATAACATTGAAAAAGATGTGCAAGACATGGTTTCGGCATTTTACTACTTGCGAAACAACTATGACATTTCAGACATAAAAGAAGGAGATGAAATTGTACTAAACATGTTTTTTGATAAAGAAAATTTCAAATTCAAGCTAAAATTCTTAGGAAGAGAAAACAAGCGTACAAAATTTGGAAAAGTTCCGTGTCTTATATTTAGACCGTATGTACAAGCTGGGCGTGTTTTCAAAGAAAATGAAAGTTTGACTTTATGGGTTTCTGACGACGAAAACAAAGTGCCAATTTCTATCAAAGCAAAACTAATGGTAGGTTCCTTAAAGGCAGATTTAGATGCGTTCAAAGGTTTAAAACATCCTTTTACAATAATAGTAGATTAAAAAAGTATATGGAAATTCCACCAGAAATTGCGGAACGAATTGAAAAATTAGACAAGAAATACACAAATTCTGGGCAAGACTTAGGCTCGTATCTTGACGGCTTATTATACCAAAGATATCTTACCTATTGGGATTACATTCACTTAGACACCTTACTCAGCTTACAAATACCACGCACGTTTTTTCCCGATGAAGAAATCTTCATCATGTATCATCAAATCACAGAATTGTATTTTAAACTCATCATTCATGAGCAAAAACAAATCATTGATGACAAAGATCAAACAGCTGAATTTTTTATACAACGCGTACAAAGAATCAACAACTACTTAAAGGCGTTAATATCTTCTTTCGAAATCATGATCAATGGTATGGAAAGAAAACAATTTCTAAACTACCGAATGTCGTTGTTACCAGCTAGCGGTTTTCAATCTGCACAATACAGAATGATTGAATTATATTCCACACCACTTGAAAATTTAGTACATCATACGGTTCGTGATCAATTTTCATCAAAAAATACATTAGACGAATTATACGAAAACATCTATTGGAAAAAAGGTGCAACGGATAGCAAAACGGGCGAAAAAACACTCACACTGAAACAATTCGAATACCGATATACACCACGTTTCATGCGAATTGCCAATGAAGTGCAAACAAGTACAATATATCATCGTTATTTAGCGTTGCCTGAAGACATAAAACAAAACAAAAACGTCATTTCGGCATTAAAAAGCTTAGATCTCAATGCAAATGTCAACTGGCCATTAATGCATATGGGCTCAGCATATCGTTATTTGCGACGCGAAAAAAAGACCATTGAAGCCACTGGTGGAACAAATTGGAGAGAATATTTACCGCCAAGTTTTCAAAAAGTGATCTTTTTTCCTGAAATTTGGAGCGAAAATGAAAAAAATGATTGGGGAAAAGAATGGGTAGACCATATCTTCAACACAGAAAGGAAACAATGAGAATAGGGAAAATTTTACTACTGACACTAGTATTAATAGGTTTCAACGCATGCAAAGAAACCAAAGAAGAAACAAAAGAAACTGCGCAAATAGAAGTGCCAGCTCCTGATCCGATGGAGTTTGGGTTTCACTTAAACGACTACATAGTTGTAAAAGATACCGTGCGAAACGGAGATAGTTTTGGCGAAATTTTACAAAAAAACAACATTGGCTACTCCAAAATCTTCCAAATAGCCGAAAAAACAAAAGATACATTTGACATTCGCAGGTTAGTAGCTGGAAAACCTTATACGTTACTTTGTACAAAAGGCGATTCGCTCAACAGACCAGAATGTTTCATCTATCAGCCAAATAGTATTGACTACGTGGTAATAAAATTTAAAGATTCTATCAATGCGTATACGGAAAGTAAACCTGTAAAAATTGTTGAAAAAGAAACGTCGGGCGTTATCACAAGTTCACTATCTGGAGCTATTGACGAAGCTGGATTAAGCCAAAAGTTGGTAGGTGACATGTCTGATATTTACGCATGGACTATTGACTTCTTCCGTTTGCAAAAAGGCGATCAATACAAACTGATCTTTACTGAAAAATATATAAACGATACCACTTTCGTGGGAATTGACAGAATAAAAGCGGCATTCTTTAAACACAATAACGAACCGTTTTATGCCTTTGAATTTGAAACAGATAGCGTAAAACAAATTGTGGATTACTACGATGAAAATGCCAAAAACTTACGTCGTGCCTTTCTAAAAGCACCAGTAGTTTTCAAAAATGTGCGCATTTCATCACGGTACAACTTACGAAGACGTATCAAACTCTACGGAAACCGAATTCGTCCACACAAAGGAACCGACTTTGCAGCGCCACGTGGAACACCAATCATTTCAACAGCAAATGGCGTCGTTGTAGAATCTGCCCGTAGAGGCGGAAACGGAAACTACGTAAAAGTAAAACACAACAGTACCTACACTACGCAATACTTACACATGAAAAAGCGTAAAGTAAAAGTGGGCGATTTTGTAAAACAAGGCGATGTAATTGGTTGGGTTGGAATGACAGGAAACACATCGGGACCACATGTATGTTACCGTTTTTGGAAAAATGGAAAACAAGTAGATCCGTTCAAACAAAAACTACCTGACGCGGATCCAATTGATGCAAAACTCAAAGAATCATACCTAAAACACATACAACCGTTAAAAGTTCAATTAGACGGAATCCAAGGCGTGCCGCTCAAAGAATATACTATAGAACAAGCACCAATAACTGCAATAAACTAAAACTCATGTTAACAAACATAAACCCTACAGAAACTGAAGTTTGGAATCAACTTCAGGAGCATTTCCATGCAACGAAATCGTTTGCGCTAAAAGAATACTTTAACGAAGATGCAGAAAGAGCCAATCGATTCACTATCAAATGGAAAGACTTTTACGTAGACTATTCTAAAAATAGCATTTCGCAAAAAACAATGGACTTATTGTTAGCATTAGCAGAAGAGGTCAATTTAAAAGAAAATATTGCAAAATACTTTGATGGCGATAAGATCAATGAAACTGAAGGAAGAGCTGTGTTGCATACCGCTTTGCGCGAAAAAGAAACGGCAACGGTTCATGTAGCTGGAAAAAACATCATTCCGGAAGTATATGAAGTCAAAAAGAAGATCAAACAATTTTCAGAAGCCATCATTTCTGGAGATAAAAAAGGACATACAGGAAAAGCATTTACAGATGTTGTAAACATAGGAATTGGTGGTTCTGATCTTGGTCCAGCAATGGTTACAGAAGCTTTGCAGCACTACAAAAACCATTTAAATGTACACTTTGTTTCTAATGTTGATGGCGATCATGTGCAAGAAGTCATCAAAAAGCTAGATCCTGAAACGACATTATTTGTCATTGTTTCCAAAACCTTTACCACACAAGAAACCTTGACCAATGCGATGACAATTCGCAAATGGTTTCTATCGCATGCTACTGAGGAAGCTGTGGCAAAACACTTTGTGGCAGTTTCTACCAATTTGAAAAAAATAAATGAATTTGGAATTGCTTCTGAAAACGTATTTCCTATGTGGAATTGGGTTGGCGGACGTTTCTCATTATGGAGCGCTGTAGGTTTATCGATCAGTTTGGCTACAGGATATGAAAACTTTGACAAGCTCTTGGCGGGTGCGCATGATATGGACGTGCATTTTAAAACGACTCCATTTGATCAAAACATTCCAGTTGTGTTGGCCTTATTAAGTATATGGTATAACAATTTCCATGGAGCAGAAAGTGAAGCAATTATTCCATACACACAATACTTACATCGTTTTTCGGCATATCTACAACAAGGAATCATGGAAAGCAACGGTAAAAGTGTAGACAGACAAGGAAATCGTGTCAATTACCAAACGGGAACACTCATTTGGGGAGAACCAGGGACGAATTCGCAACACGCATTCTTTCAACTCATTCATCAAGGAACCAAGTTAATTCCTGCAGATTTTATTGGATATGTTCATTCATTAAAGAACAATGAAGATCATCATGAAAAACTAATGGCAAACTTTTTTGCACAAACGGAAGCTTTATTGCAAGGAAAAACCAAAGAAGAAGTCATTGCCGAACTCACTGCGAAAGGAATGGAAGCTTCTGAAATTGAAAAACTACTTCCATATAAAATATTTGAAGGAAACAAACCAACAAATACCATCTTAATAGACAAGCTTACACCTGAAAGTTTAGGAGCGTTAATTGCACTGTACGAACACAAAATATTTGTACAAGGTGTCATCTGGAATATCTATAGTTATGACCAATGGGGAGTTGAACTCGGAAAACAACTCGCAACTAAAATTTTAACAGACATTAACAACAGTGAAATTGCCAAACATGACAGTTCTACGACCAATCTTTTAGAATTCTTCAAAGAAAAGCGAAAATAAATGTTAATAATTCGGTTTATATCTTAATTCGCTGCAAAACAATCAAATACGTTAAAAGTGTAAATTTGAAAAAATGTTAAAACATTTAACATTCGCTTAATATATGCATGCATAATATATACGATTTTTGCGGCATTAAATAAACTAATAAAATTTATGAAAACAATTCACAACTTGTTTCTAGTCGTAGCGATGTTTTTAGTAACATCAGCTGCTTTTTCTCAAGGAACTATTACAGGTACTATAGTAGAGGCTGATGGCCCATTACCAGGTGCAAGTGTAGTTGTAAAGGGAACAAAAAATGGAACATCAACCGACTTTGATGGGAAATTTAAATTAAATGTAAAAAATGCTACTGGAGAAATTGAAATATCTTTTGTAGGTTTTACAACAAAAACTGTTACATTCAACGTAACGGGCGGAACAAAAGATTTAGGAAACATTACTTTAGTTTCTGACAATTCTTTAGATGAGGTAGTAATCGTTGGTGTAGTTGATATCGCAAAAGAGCGTGAAACTCCTGTGGCTGTTTCTACTATTAAAGCTGAAGAAATTGTAGAAAGATTGGGTAACCAAGAACTTCCTGAATTATTAAACGCAACACCTTCTGTATACGCTACTAAATCTGGTGGTGGATTTGGAGATTCAAGAATCAACATTCGTGGATTTGACCAAGTTAACACAGCAGTATTAGTAAATGGTGTTCCTGTAAACGATATGGAAAATGGTCGTGTATTCTGGAGTAACTGGACTGGTTTAGCGGATGTTGCTTCTGCAATTCAGGTACAAAGAGGTTTAGGTTCTTCTAAATTGGCAATCTCTTCTGTAGGTGGTACATTAAACATTGTAACAAAAACTACCGATAGAAACGAAGGTGGATTTGTTGGAACTACTTTAGGTAACGATAACTATCTTAAAACTATTGCTTCGTATTCTACAGGTAGAATGGAAAACGGATTCGCTTTTTCTGGATTATTAAGTAGAACTGCTGGAGACGGATATATTAACGGAACTGCTTTTGAAGGATACAACTATTTCTTAGGATTTGGATGGACTGACGAAGATAGAGTACACGATATTCAATTTACTGCAACAGGTGCGCCACAGGTTCACAACCAAAGAACAACAAGTTTCTTTAACGCAGCAACAATTGGACAATACTTACAATTTGGAGACAAATATAACTTCAACCATGGTACATTAAATGGTGAAGAATTCAACTGGAGAAGAAACTTCTACCACAAGCCAGTATTATCTATAAACTGGGATTGGAATATTTCTGATGACACAAAATTATCTACTGTAGGATACGCTTCTTTCGGTCGTGGTGGTGGAACTGGAGATATCGGAAGATTACCAGGATTCAACTTCGCATCTAGCTCTATCTTTAGAGATCAGACAAATGGAGAAGTACTTTGGGACAAAATCGTACAATACAACAGTGGTAACGCAGTAACGTTCTCTGATGGTAACGTATACCAAAGAACAGACCAAGAAAACGGTTTATTCATTAACGACAGTAGAGACAATGGTATCTCAAGAAGAGCTTCTATTAACTCACACAACTGGTTTGGTTTATTAGCAAACTTAAACACAAAAATCAACGAAAACTTAACGTTAGATGTTGGTTTCGATGCTAGATCATATAAAGGTTTCCACTACAGAAGATTAGACAACTTATTAGGAGCTGATGCTTACAGAGATGATTCTGACGTAAACAATCCTAACAGAGTATTAACAAGTACGTACTCTTCTGAGTTCTCTTCTATCGTAAATGTTTTCAAAGACATCGATAACGAAGATAAAATTGACTACTATAACATCGGATACGTTCGTTGGTTAGGAATCTTTGGTCAGTTAGAATACAAAAAAGATGATGTGTCTGCATTCGTACAGTTCTCTGGTTCTAACCAAGGATTTAGTAGAGAAGACTTATTCCAAGTAGCAGTTGCAGACGGACAACGTACTGACTGGGAAAACATCTTAGGTGGAACCATCAAAGGTGGATTGAACTACAACATCGATGAAAACCACAACGTATTTGGTAATGCTGGTTATTACTCAAAACAACCTTTATTTGATGCTGTTTTTCTTGACTTTGAAAACGTAGTAAATGAAGATTACAGAAACGAAAAAGTATTTGGAGTTGAATTAGGATACGGATACAAGTCTGAAAAATTAAACGTAAACCTTAACTTATACAGAACTTCTTGGAAAGATAGATTTATTCAAGTATTCGGAACATTCCCTGATCCAGCTGATCCAATGGAAGAAGTACAAGGTCGTTCTAGCTTAGTAGGTGTTGAGCAAATTCACTCAGGAGTTGAATTAGAATTCACATACAAGCCAATTGACATGTTAACATTCAGAGGTATGGCTTCTGTAGGGAACTGGGAATATGGAGGATCAGTTTCTGGACCTGCATTTGATACAAACGATAACACTATTGTTGGAGAAAACACATTATTCTTAGACGATGTAAAAGTTGGAAACGCTGCACAAACAACAATGCGTTTAGCAATGATTGTAGAGCCAGTTGAAAACTTAAAGTTTGATATCTCAGGATTTAGAGCAGACGATTTATACGCTGACATTAGAGCAGAAGATTTCGATGAAGAAGACAACCAAGGTTCATTACAATTACCAGCATACAACTTATTTGATGGTGGTGTATCTTACAAATGGTTAGTTGGAAAAGAAAAAGATAAAACAATCAACTTCAGATTGAACATCAACAACTTATTCAACACTACATACATCGCTGAATCACAAACAAACATATTTGCTGATCCAGGAGATGATACATTTGACGGAATCAACACTGCAAACAAAGCATTCTTCGGATTTGGAAGAACTTGGAACTTTAGCTTACGTTATACGTTCTAAGAAACAAAAACAATACAGTACATAAGAAAGTCTCACAGCAATGTGAGACTTTTTTTTTCTCAAAAAGCAATAGTGAGTTCTACAGTAAAAATAAGAACACAATCAAAAAAATAAGTACCTTTGTCTATCAACTAAAACTAAACATATGTACAGTACCATACAAATGCTGCATTCCTATTGGGCATACTTTGTGCTCCTAATACTAATTGTAGCCGTAGCAAACGCTACCATAGGATTTACTTCGGGTAAAAAATTTACCGCTAAAGATTTACGTATTTCACTTTTCGCTTTAATCTTTACACACTTGCAATTACTCATCGGATTAATCTTGTATTTCGTATCTCCAAATGGAATGAACATCATTTCATCACGTGGAATGGGCGGAATGACTTCAGCAGAACGTTTGCTCGCGTTAGAGCATCCTTTCGTTGGAATTCTTGCTATCATTCTCATTACAATTGGTTGGTCTAAACATAAAAAACAAGAAACAGACAAGCGTGCTTTTGGTAAAATTGCCATTTTCTACGGATTAGGTTTACTACTCATTCTATCAAGAATCCCTTGGAATCAATGGTTAGGACTATAAGTCGCACATACATACAAAACACAAATAAAAAATCCTTATCAGCTACGATAAGGATTTTTTTATATCTATATGTTGTCATTAAATACTTGTTACGGAATCTTTAGAAGTTGTACTAGATTCCTGTCTTCACAGGAATGACAGTTGATTTCCTATGCTTTCTCAAAATACAATTCTCAAATAATCACTACTTTTCAAGCTCTTGTCATTCCATACTTGTTACGGAATCCATTCACATTAAAATAAGTTTCCCAACTTTAAAATTGACATACAAAACAAATCTAATATCTCAATTCTAACAGCAAATCGGTCTAACGTCTATTTAGAGTTATTTCCCGCTTTCCGTTATATCTTTTTTTGCCATATAGCAAAGCAAAAAAAGGATGCCACTGCAATCAGGACTAAAAAAGTAGTATTGGATATTTAGAACTTCCTTCTGCAACGCGTACTTATTTAAAACCTAGTACTTCGAAAACGTACAGGCTAAATTAACTTGTCTCAATTCTCAATACTAAAACCTCAATACTAAACAAAAAAAATCCTTATCAACTACGACAAGGATTTTTTTATATCTATATGTTGTCATTCCATACTTGCTACGGAATCTTTAGGAAGTTGTATTAGATTCCTGTTTTCACAGGAATGACAGTTGATCTCCTATGCTTTTTCAAAATACGTTTCTCAAATAATCACTACTTTTCAAGCTCTTGTCATTCCGTACTTGTTACGGAATCTTTAGAAAGAGTTACATCTAGATTCCTGTCTTCACAGGAATGACAGTTGATTTCCAATGCTTCTTTTTCAAAATACGATTCTCAAATAATCACTACTTTTCAAGCTCTTGTCATTCCATACTTGTTACGCAATCATTAGGAAGTTGTATTAGATTCCTGTCTTCACAGGAATGACAGTTGATTTCCTATGCTTTTTCAAAATACGATTCTAGAATAATCACATTTTCAAGCTCTTGTCATTCCGTACTTGTTACGGAATCTTTAGTAAATTTCACTAGATTCCTGTCTTCACAGGAATGACAGTTGGATACAAAAAAAAATCCTTATCAGCTACGATAAGGATTTTTTTATACTTTATTTTATTTCTTACCTAAGACCTAAGACCTAAGACCTAAGACCCAAGACCTAAGAGCTAAGATCTAACAGCAAAACAATCTACTTCACTTCTTTAATCAAATGTACATACACTGGGAAATGATCACTATAACCACCTGTATACGAACTTCCTGAAAAACTTCTAAATGGATATCCTTTATAACGTCCACGCTTATTAGATAAATAAGTCTTATTATAAATTCCAGCTTTATAATAACGATATTCTGAAAAATCTTTCTCTAATAAAGACGCAGTAAAAATAATCTGATCAAACAAATTCCAACCATCTCTATACGCTAAAGTTCCATTTCCACTCTTTGCCATACCTTCCATCGGATTAAACAAATCTTTTCCATTAGCTTCTTTACGATCATCTTTCGTTTTCAACACTTCCTTCATACTTACATTAAAAGGATCATCGTTCATGTCGCCCATTGTAAAAATCTTTGCTTTCTTATCAATATCTTGTAGCGAATCAATAATGCGTTTATTCAACTCAGCAGCTTTTACACGTTTTGGTCTACTTCTAGCTTCTCCACCTCTACGTGATGGCCAGTGATTTACAATAATATGTACTTCTTCACCATCTAACACACCAGAAACCAATAACTGATCTCTTGTGTAAATGCGTCGATCACCATCATAAATATATAGCGGATGTTTAGAAAAACTATGTGGTTGAAAAATACCTTGTTTATAAATCAATCCAACATCAATTCCACGTTTGTCAGGAGAATCAAAATGGATAATTCCATAATCAGAATCTTTCAACTTTGGATGATTTATCAAATCTTCCAGCACTTGTTTATTTTCTATCTCGGCAACACCCAAAATAGCTGGTGTAGTTTTAGCAACATCGTAGCCTATGTCAGAAATAACTCTGGCTAATTTCGATATCTTATCTTCATATACTCTAGCTCGATTTCCTTGTATTTCCATAATAGGACTCTTCTCGTCGTCCTTCAACGGATCGTTGATTGTATCAAAGAGGTTTTCTACGTTATAAAAGGCAATTGTTTGTACTTTAAACTGCTTTTTTTTCTGTGCCCAAGCTTGGGTAAACACTAGTAAAACAGTAAGTATGACTAGGGATTTTAAATTTTTCATTCAGTCAATGTTATGTTATCTTAAATTATCTATGCAAAAGATAGACCAAAAGTAGTTATTAATTATAAATAATGTACATTTGCCCGTCGTTATTAAAGATTTTTTAAACTTAAATAATAATTAATTGCAAATTACAGTATGAAAAAACTTATTTTTTTATTTGGGTTGCTATCGGTTTGGTTTGTCAGTGGACAAAACTCAATTACGGGTAAAGTAGTTGATGCCAATACGGATGATGCAATTCAAAATGTTGTGGTTTCAGTTGCACGTTATAACACAAAAGAAGTTACAACGGACGCAGCCGGAAACTTTAAAATAACTGATATATCCGCGGGAGAAGCCGATATTGTCTTTACGAAAGATGGATACTCAGTTTTAAGAATGAAAGTGACTGTTATAGATGGTCAAACACTCGATTTGGGTGTCATTTTATTAAAGAGGTTCGTAGAGGAAGATGTTACCTTAATATCATTGACCGATGACGAACTAAATGATGATTCAACAGCAGCAGACAACATCTCAGGATTACTACAATCATCCAGAGATATCTACTTGCGAACTGCGGCTTTTGAATTTGGAGCTACCTTCTTCAGAGTAAGAGGACTAGATTCAGAAAACGGAACAGTACTTATCAATGGTATCGAAATGAACAAACAGTTCAATGGAAGACCACAATGGAGTAACTGGGGAGGATTGAATGATGTGGTAAGAAATCAAGAACTTACAAACGGATTAACAGCTTCAGATTATACATTTGGAGGAATTTTAGGAACAACAAACATTAACACAAGAGCTTCTCAGTACAGAGAAGGTGGTAGAGTAACGTATTCATCATCAGATAGAAGTTATACCAACAGAATTATGGCATCATATTCTTCTGGTTTACTTGAAAGTGGATGGGCATATACAATTTCTGCAGGAAGAAGATGGGGAGATGAAGGTTTTAACGACGGTACTTTCTACGATGCAAATTCTTTATTAATTTCAGTTGAAAAGAAAATAAATGACAAGCATAGCCTTAACTTCACAGGAATCTATGCACCTAACAGAAGAGGACAATCTTCTGCAAATACACAAGAAGTTTACGACCTTAAAGGAATTAGATACAACGATTTCTGGGGATACCAAGATGGAGAAAAGCGTAACTCAAGAGTTCGTAGAGTAGATGAACCTATCTTAATGTTAAACCATTACTGGGATATTTCTGAAAACACTACTTTAAATACAAACGTAGCATATCAATTTGGAGAGCAAGGAAGAAGTCGTTTAGACTTTGGAGGAACAGACTTAGATGTAAGCGGATTTCCAATTGGAAACGGGCTAAACCCAAGTCCAACATACTACCAAAAATTACCGAGTTTCTTTGCTAGAAACAATCCAGATAATCCTGCATTAGCTTTTGGAGCGCAACAAGCATTCATTGAAGGCGGACAAATTGATTGGGCAGCTTTATACAGAGCTAACCAAAACAACTTAGTCGCAGGTGGAAATGCAATCAATATTGTATATGAAGATAGATCTGATGACAGACAGTTTACAGCAAACACTATCTTAAACTCAACGGTTAACGATCATATTACAATCAACGCAGGCGTAAACTTTACTTCGTTAGTATCTGAAAACTTTGCAGAATTAACAGATTTACTTGGTGGAAGAGGATATTTAGATGTAGATCCTTTTGCAAGTGATTTAGTACTTGAGCCAGGAGCCGTTCAAAACGATCTAAACAATCCAAACAGAGTTGTTACCGAAGGTGACCGTTTTCGTTACAACTTCGAAATCAGATCAAACACTGTTGGAGGTTTTGCACAAGCACAATTCAAATACAAAAAAGTAGATTTCTTCGTATCAGGTAGCGTTAAAAACACAACATACCAACGTGAAGGACTTTACAGAAATGGTGGTTTCCCAACCAATTCTTTTGGAAAAGGAGAAAAATTATCATTCACAGGTATTGGAGTAAAAGGTGGATTAACATACAAACTAACAGGACGTCACTTATTTGATTTCAATGGAGGTTATATCACAAAAGCACCATCAATTCGTAATACATTCTCTAACTCTAGAGAAAATAACAATATCGTTCCAGACATCACAGAAGAAAAAATTACTTCTTTTGATGCAAGTTACATCTATAGATCTCCGATCGTAAAAGCTAGATTAACAGGATACTACACAAAAATGGAAGATGCTAACGAAATCTCTTTCTTCTTCGCAGACGGAATTGGTGGAGACAATCAAGCATTTGTTCAGGAAATATTACAAGGTGTGGATAAAAGACATCTTGGTGGAGAACTAGGAATTGAAGTACAAGCGACTTCAACGATAAAACTGAAAGGTGTTGCTTCATTAGGTCAATACACATATGACAACAATCCTAACTTATTTGTAACGTCTGAAGACAACATTCAAACACGTGCAGCAGGATTCGTAGATGGAAAATTAGACTTCGGAGAAGTAGCCTTAAAAGATTATAGAATTGCTGGTGGACCACAAAGAGCATTCTCTTTAGGTTTCGAATATAGAGATCCAGATTACTGGTGGTTTGGAGCTACAAGTAACTTCTTCTCTAATGCATACATCGACGTAAGTCCATTACAGAGAAGTAGTAACTTCTACACGGATTTTGACGGTCAAGTTTTTAATGATTACGATCCAGAATTGGCACGTGAATTACTAAGACAAGAACAATTTGACGATTACATGTTGGTAAATCTTGTTGGAGGAAAATCATGGAAATTAGGAGACTATTTCGTAGGTTTCTTTGCAAGTATCAACAACGTATTTGACAAAGAATTTATCACTGGAGGATTTGAGCAAGGAAGAAATGCTAACTTCAGAGAATTAAGAGATGACTCTGCATTAGAAACAAGAGTATTTGGAAACAGATACTGGTACGGTAGAGGAAGAACATATTTCTTAAACGTATATTTTAGATTCTAAACAAAACAAAAAAATAAAAGATTGCGTATCTTTAATGTTGCGCAGCAAAAAATAAAATCGAACAAATGAAACATCCATATCTAAAATTTAGTCACACAACATGTGGTTCAATGGATGTTCTATCTGAGAGATAAAAAAATAATAAAAATAAACAGATGAAAGCAAATAAAATTTTTAGTTTAATAGCTGTCTTAGGAACTATGGGATTAGTTATTACTTCTTGTGTTCAAGATGATGAATTTGCAATTCCAAACGGAACAACTACAGTTGATCCAGGATTAACAGCAAATGCTACTTTTAATAATATGGTTGGAAGATACCAACAAGCTGTAGCAAATGGAGACGATATTGCAGAAATTGCCCTTGATGAAGCAGAAATTATCATTGAAGGATATGTGGTATCTAATGACAAAGCAGGAAACTTCTTTGAAGAATTAGTAATCCAGAACAAAAAAGACGGTTCTTCAACAGATGCAGACCCAAGATTAGGATTCCGTGTGGATATCAACCAAGCAGCATTATTCAATAGTTACGAATTTGGTAGAAAAGTATACATCAAAATGAACGGTTTAGCGATCGGTTTAGAAAATGGAGTATACGCTATCGGAAAACCTAACGGAAACGACATCGATCAAATTCAACCATTTGAATTAGAAGATTTCGTAGTTCGTGGAACTGAAGTAGCTCAAATTACACCAAAAGTAACTACTGTTGGCGAATTAACTGAAGCAGATGAAAACACATTAATTCAATTAAATGATGTTCAGTTTAGCTTAAATACTATCGGATTATCATACGCTGGAGAAGCTTCTGATAGTTTTGACGGATTTAGAAACCTTGAAGAATGTGTAGATGGTGGAATCATTGCCTTACAAACAAGCACATTTGCTGATTTCAAATCATTAACAATTGACGAAAACAAAGGATCTATCCAAGGAATCTTTACAAGAGATTTCGGAGATGATGCAAATGTTTTAGTAATCAGTACTTTAGCGGATATCAACTTTACTGAAACTGTACGTTGTGATCCTGATGTATTGGATTGTACTGGACCAGTTTCTACGGCAACAACTATTTTTGAAGAAGATTTCCAAGCAATCACTAACGAAGCGCAATTAGATGCTTTAGGATGGACAAACGTAAATGTTTCAGGAGGTTCTGAGCGTTACGAAGACAGTTCATTTAGTGGAGACAGATACATGAAAATTTCTGCTTTCGGAACAGGAGAAAGTCCATTAGAAGCTTGGTTAGTAACACCAGCAATCAACTTAGATGGTACTACGCAAGAAGAATTATCTTTTGAAATTTCTGCAAACTTTGAAACAGGAACCGTGTTAGAAGCATTCATTACTGAAAACTATACAGGTGATCCAACAACAACAGAATGGACACTATTAAACGCTAACATTCCAGTTGGTGGAGGCGGATTTGGTAGTTTCGTATCTTCTGAATTAAATATCTCTTGTTTAAGTGGAGATGTACACGTAGCTTTCAAATATTTAGGAGCTGACGGTGGCGCTGAAACACGTTACCACATTGACGATATCAAAGTAACAGGAATGTAAGATTCTTGAAACATCATAAATTATAAAAAAAGAGCGCTATTCCTAGCGCTCTTTTTTTATTTGGATTATTGGATGTTTAGAAAGGTATTTTATTAGTACAAAACACAAAACACAAAACATTAAATCATTGAATTCTCTACTCTTTTAATTTTCTAGCACATACTTCTCACTTCCTGTTTGCCACAACAAAAAAGAAATAATATCCGCAAGTTCATTGCGTTTGCTCTTTCCAGAACGGTCAAAACCATGTCCTTCGGTAAAATTTACCGCTAGTAACACCGGATTATCTGTTGTAGTACTGGCTTGTACGCGTGCGGCAAACTTTGCAGGTTGCCAAGCCGCCACTCTTGAATCACGCAAACCAGCCGTTAATAACATCGCGGGATAAGCTGTTTCTTTTTTCACATGATGATACGCGTCCATAGCGAACAAAGCTTCAAACTCAGCGGCATTTTGTACGGTGCCAAATTCTTTTACATTGTTTTGACCATTGGGAGCAATCTCTGAGCGCACTGTATTCAACAATCCTACGCGAATAACTACGGCAGCGTACAAATCTGGTCGCTCGGTTACAGCTCTACCGATATTAATTCCGCCAGCACTTCCGCCCCAAACGGCAAATCGGTCAGCTGATGTGTACTTTTCATCAATCAAATATTCGGTACAGGCAATAAAATCTTTCCAAGTATTGGTTTTTGTTGTTTTAAATCCTGCTTTGTGCCATGTTGCTCCTTTTTCGCCACCACCGCGTACATGCGCAACTGCATACATGCCGCCTTCGCCCAACCAATACAATAAATACGGATATAACTTTGGCGTATTAATCCAATTATATGAACCATAACCATTCAGTAACATACGATTTTTCCCATCTTTTTTCATGCCTTTTTTGTAAATGATCGATAGCGGAACTCGTGTACCGTCGTGAGAAGTAATTTCTATCTCTTCTATGACGACATCTTCCAATTCCTTATAATCTACAACTGGAGTCAGGTTTTCTTGCTTAAACGTCTTTATTTCGTGTTGATAGCGATACCTGTTTTTATGTGTAATCCAGCTTTCGGTTTCAATCCACAAATCGGCAAAGTTTGGTCCAATAGCAGACATACGAATGTTTCCCGTAGCTTTTGGTAACGATATTTGCGTAGTAACGTTGTTTTGTACTTGATATAAGCTTGGAAAAACACCGTTTTTTGTTTTGGTGTAAAACAATCCTTTGTTAGTAATGGTAAAATCGTTCAATGTTTGTTGTGGATCTTCAGCAATAATTTCTGTTGGATTGTCAAAATTGAGTTGTTGTAAATTCGTTTTGCAAATTCTAAAATTAGCAGCTTCATGCGCTGTAACATAGTAAACTTCGTCCTGTACAGGAATAAACTTCGTTACTTTGTGTTTTTTCTTAAAAAAAGGCATCCAATGTACCGTATCTTTTTCCAAATCGGTAATAGAAGCATAGTAATAATCTTTAAATCCAATACCTCCAACACGACCGAAGATGTATTTTTGATCTTTCCCAAAAATATGAATCATAGGAAAATCCGCAGCTTGTAAACCTAAGTGCGGATGTGATGCTTTGGAAAATAATGTTTTTGTCTTTTTCGGATTTGTACCCAAGTAATACACTACTGCTGACGTATTTAAAATATAATTGGGCGACTTGGTATCAATTTCAGGAATATGTGTATATACAAAGCCTGAATCGTTGGGAAGCCAATTGATTCCACCTAATTCAGATGGCCAACAATGATCAATAATTTCGTCATGAAGTTGTTTCGTTTCCAAATCAAAAACAGCAACTTCTGAAATTTCTTCATCATTTTTAGTAAAGCTGATTGCGATCTTTTTACCATTCCAGCTCGACTGAAAATAGTTGATAATATAATTATGATGTGTCGTTGGTTTGTAATTTTTAGAATTGAAAATTTCAACTTCTTTTCCCGTGATTCCTGCTCTAAAGCACAAAATATTTGCTACGTGATCAGGCGATGTTTTTAAATAGTAATAAGCGTTTGGCGATACGGTTTTTAAATCATAAATCGTTTCTGAGCGCAAATTGTCATAGGTTTCTATTTTTTGAAGCAATGCTGTACGACCAGAAATTTGTTGCAGTGTGTTATTGGTATATTCATTTTGTTCAGCCAACCAGTTGAGTACGGTTGTATCCGAAAGGTTTTCTAGATACTGATACGGATCTGTAATTGTTTTGTTGAAATAGGTATTTGTTGTAGATTTTTCAGGAGCAAGTGAAGGCTTTTCAATGATTGGGTCAACGCATTGCAAGCATAATACACTTAAAAGGAGGAAAAGAAACGTACGTTTCATGAGGTAGGTAGTATGTTTTTTAGTTAAAATACAAAATGCTAAATCGAAATTTTACACAGCTTTCGAGATAGCATTTTATAATGAAAAAAAAGAATTGTTGTTTTTATATTTGTGTGTCTACAGTATCTTGTCCACACAATGCTGTAAAAGTATTTGTTGGTCTACTTTGTGCTTGTGCACATGCACCTGTTACAGGAAGCAAACCTCCTTTTAATGTATGTGTGTGTGAAAGGTTAGCAATTTTAGAACTGTTTAAGTTTAATTTTTGAGTAAAGTTTTTTAAAGTTTTCATGGTGTTTTTGTTTTGCGATTATGAAGTAAATGTATAGCAAAAAAACACCCGATTTTAATGGTTTTTCGTGGTATTTATAAATATCATTCTCAAAATTTGTTTGTAATTAATTGAATATCAAACAGTTATTTTCTATTTATGATTTTCACATTCCTTTAACAGTTTTGAGGTAAAAAAGCTTGTTTTTTCGTGAAAATTGGTCAAAAAAGTAGTTATTGACCCATAGCAGTTGGTCCAATTTTTAGGTTTATTTTTTTAAATAAGCTTCCATTAGTGGATTCAATTTTCCACTAAATGACTTTTTAAGAAATAAAAATTTTAAAGCCTGAACAATTACTTTGTGAAAACCTTTTGGTTTGATGAAAAAGTTTTGTCCGTATAGTTCTTTTGGGGAGTATTTAGGAATAATTCAGAATTCAGAATTATCACGAAGTTCCTTTTCAATTTCGTTGTCCAATTCATTTTTAAACTTCGGCTTTTGTTTTAGTTTTAAAAACATTCGTATGAATATGATAACAACAATGAGGATTAATATAGACTCTAAAAGTATGATTATGAATAAGTACGTATTATTTGATTTCATTAGATTGATTTTGTTAGTAATATGGCTACTAATCGAAATCAATTTTGGTTAAAAAAAGCCATGCAAGTAGCTGGCTATGCTATTTTACA
>NZ_LBMG01000058.1 GCF_001005315.1 Kordia jejudonensis | reverse complement strand
GAACTAACACCGTTGCATAACGGTGTCTGTTTTTCGTTTACATAAAATTACAATTCGTCTCGAAGCTTCTGCAACTTCGCTATATTCAGTTGTATTTGCGAGTCCATAAGTTTAAAAAGTTTTAGGATGAGTTTGATACCAAATACCAGTATTAAAATCAATATGATTATCGGTATTATTTCAGAAATTAATAATACACTGAAAGAATCAATAGTTTTTTCCATAGTTAGTTTTGTTTCTTTTTATTCTTCATTCTTATTAGAGAATCATTCTTGACTCTTATATTAATTACTAGAACAGAGTCTATTTGATCCATGAACTTTTTTAGATCTTTAACATTTGAAAAATTAAATCTTTTTTTTCCATCTTCTTTTTCAAAGTTGAAATCCATGTTGGGAAAAGCTTGGTCAAGTTGCAAAATAACCCATAATTTTTTTTGGTCATATTTGTTTAAAAGAAATGAATCTAATCTTTTTTTGATTTTACTTTTTGCTACTTTTTTATTTCTAATCAAATTTGATAATGTATATGATATAGAATCATTTTGAGTAATTCTTTTATGTTGGTAATTTGAAAAATCAAATGAATTTTTTATCAACTTTTCACTTTGCTTTTTCTCTTTTCTACTTTTAAATGGTAGATATGATGTATTACAACCTAATATGAATATAAGAATGAGGAATAAAAAAAGTATTTTTTTCATGTTTTTTGTTTTCTATAAATATTCCCAACGACTATATTGTGGGTCAATTTGATTAATATCGTCTAAAAAGTAATTTAATATCATTTTCATGCTATTTGTAGCACCAACAGGATAACCAAAAAACTTAAATCCGAGAATCAACTGTCCTCTAACAGAAACTTCAAGTTTATTGTTACCTGATGAATCTGTATAGTAGTCTGAATATGGTCCCGTTGCACTATCGCTATCGGTATCACTAATTTGTAACCAATCAAATATAATGTATGTATCATCTAATACAGTATCCATGCTCAAAACCTTCATCCGTGTCAGTCCATTTGTAGCACTTGGTGTTTGTACTCTAATAATTGCCTTAACATATGCAGTAGGCGTATTATTAATTTTTATCGAATATACATCTTCTCTAACAGAATCTTGTCCTAGCACTTCATTGGAAGATTCTAAAACTGCATTTTCTGATACTATTTGATCCAAATACTCTTGCAACTCTTCAAGTGATTCAAAGTTTGGTGCTTCATCAGGTACGGATTCATCGTAATCCCAATTTCCGTCTCCAAATGTATTATCTAATTGGTCGCTAATTTCTTGTGCTTCCTGCTTTGTCAAAGGTGTAGTTACAATTTCATCACTTGGTTCATTCGGATTGTTAGTATTTGTAGATGGAGTTGTGCCACCAGTTGTATTTGTAGTAATTGGGTCATTTGGATTACTAGTAGTTGTAGTACTTGTTCCTGCTCCACCTGGACTAGTTGGCGGACACCAAACAGTAGTTACGGTATATACTTCACATTCAGTATTTCCAGCTCCATCTTGGTGTTGACATGTACTGTGCTCGCCATATATAAACGTATCTCCAGTATCAGGTGTTATGTGGTATGTCGTAGTACTAATGCTACAAGGAAGTGAGTTTTCCGTTAGTAAATCTGAAAAGTCTCCTTCAATTGGAGTTACCGTCATTTCCGTATACGTACTTACGTGTCCTGTATTAAGAAATTCTTGCAATTGCTCGCCAGTGTAATGGTATTTCATTAAAACTGTACTAAGCTCTTGTGTATTATTGTTTACAGATAGTACTAAGTTTTCTAACGCTGTACCAACTTCATTTTCACGACTAATAGCAAAGGTGTATGAGTAGCCACTACCATCATTTTTTTCTACATACTTTGCCACATTAGTTTCTACGCTAAAGTCATTATTGTCATTTTCAATACTTGATTGGTTTCGGTTTTGGGTTAGTCCTCTTAACTTTTCGCTAATTAAAGCGTTGTTCTCTATTTCACTTGTATATACCATACTTGACGAAAACGGAGCTTGCTTGGCAACAGCGATAAGTTCGTCTTGTGTTTCCAAAGCAGTATCGCTTTCGCAGTTGGTAAATAGCGTTGTTGTAAGAAATAGTAACATAAGTTTAAAGATAATTAATTTAATTGTTTTCATTGGTATGATTTTTTAAATACGCCTACTCGTTCGTTTTTCGGCATCCACGACTGTTACTAGTAGTAGTGAGGTAGAATTGCGTACTGAGAAAAATGATCTCGTTACTCACATTAAAACACTTGCTACTACCTAAGGAAAAGTATCCTTAAAAAACATTTGCCGTGGGTATTAAAAAAATACCTATCTTTGATTTTCAGTTATTAAATGGGCAAATGCTTATTTAATTTTCAAAAGGCTTCTATTTCCAGTAGAAGCTTTTTTAGTTTAAAATTTATATTTATTAGATTTTTTATGCTTTGTATAGTTTTAAATCTGATGTTAAATTTCATCCATATTGAATAATTCGCTTTTTAGTGTTTCTCTTTTTTCATTAGTTTTTAGTTTTCGAGTATATAGTTCTAAAATGGCGTTTTCAATTTTTAAATTTTCATTAAGCCCGTTAAATACATTTCTAATCATAGATGTTCCGTAGGGTTTTCCACTTCTATTAGTTACATTTTTTTCTTTAAGAATTTTCAATACTTTACCTGTATAATGATAACCGAGTGCCTTTTTAAGTTTTTTACGTTGCTCTTTGTGAATCATACTTTGTAATTATTTGACTGTAAAAATATTTTTGTTACAACTTTTCTTTCTTTTGAATATATTCTTTCTATTTTAGATGTCAGATTTTTTTGATATTGTAAATGTAGTTACTATACCTTAAAAACATCAAATAATTATACACTGCTTTCAGTGAAAATTGGGCTGTTTTCATTGAAAATAGTGTAATCTTAAAATAAAAATTGATTATTTTGAAATTGTGAATCATAGATTTTTAAACATATTGACCCTGTTTTTTTTATTAATTTGTCTCATTTCCAAGGCTAATAGTATTGATTATCAAAAAAATATTGATACACTTGAAAAAAAGAGTTTTAAGGAATTAAAACAATTATTTTATGAAACTGATGATGACTCTTTGCAATTTGCTATTGCATCTTACACATTGATTAAGGCGAAAGAGAAAGAAAACTACGTAGCGATAGCCAACAGTTATCAAAGATTATACAGATCTGTTTCTGATTTTAATTTAGGAGAGAAATATTTAGATAGCAGTATAAGTATATCAAAAGAAAAAAAACTAAAAAAAATTCTTGCGGAAAGCTATTTTTATAAGGGATACCTTAATCAAGAAAAAAATAAATATAATCTAGCCTTAAAGTATTACATTCTTGCTAATGACCATTTTGAAAATCTTGGTAATAAAGACTGGTCTGATGCAACAAGATTTAATATAGGAATTCTCAAACTGAGAGTTGGAAAAAGTGAGGAAGCTCTTCAAATATTTAAGGAATGTTTAACTTACAATAAGAAAAACAATAAACCTATTGACCTTGACCTTTTATCCGCACTTAGTTCTACTTATAGTAATATCAATCAATTAGATTCTTCCTCAGAAATTAACCGAAAAGCATATAATTACGCAAAATCCATAGAAAGTCCATATTATTATTATTTTATTCAAATAGAAGGAGTTAATAAATTCAAAAAAAAAGAATACAATGCTGCTAAAGATAGTTTGATAAAGTCTATTCAATTTTTCAAAAATCAAAAAGATCATTTGAATTTATCTAACACATACTTCTTTTTGAGTTCAGCACATCAATCTTTAAACCAAGAAGATAAAGCAATTCACTATTTAAAAAAGATTGATTCAATTTTTGACTCAGAAGGAATTATTAATTTTAGTTCGAGATACGCTTACGTTGAACTGATTGAGTATTTTAAAAAAAAAGGAGACTTAAAAAATAGACTTTATTATATTGAGAAACTTCTTGAAGTGGATAATGTATTTGAAAATACTTTCGGTAATTTAGATTTAAATCTTTATAAAAATTATGACACACCTAAATTATTGAAGGAAAGGGAAAATATAATAAAAGAATTAAAAAGCTCTAATACAGGATTCATGTATGGCAGTATCTTATTATTCATACTTCTTTTAAGTGCTTTTACTTTATTAATATACAATCGTAATAAAAGAAAGAAGTATGAACAAAAGTTTCAGGAACTATTAAGAGAGACTCAAAAACAACAAAAAGAATTACCTATAATAAAAAGTCAAGATTCGAATTCTAGTAAAAACTTAGAAATAAAGCAAGAAGTGATAACTCTAATATTAGATAGATTAGTAGCTTTTGAAGAGAAAGAACATTATTTGCAAAAGAGAATTACATTAGCGAGTTTGGCTAAAGAATTTGAAACAAATTCAAGGTACTTATCAAAAGTGGTTAATCATTATAAAGAAAAAGATTTTCGCACATATTTAAATGACTTACGAATAGACTATACTATTAATCGTATAAAAAATGATCCAATTTTTAGAAAATATACTATTTATGCAATAGCAGATGAAGTCGGGTTTTCTAATCAAGAGTCATATGCCAAGGCATTTTATAAAAGAACAGGAATTCACACCTCATTTTTTATAAAACGATTGAACAATCTTTAATCAAATGTCCAATTTTCATGAATCTTGGGCTATAAACTGTGGTTCTTTTGATTTTAGAAAGTACATTTGGAACAAGTTTAATCATAAATAAATAATAAAGATGAAAAAAAACAAAAAGTTTAAAATTAACAAATTAAAGGTAGCTAGATTGTATAATTTACACACAATCAATGGAGGAGATAGAAAAACTAAAGACAAGGAAAAATGCCCTTTAGATACGTCTACACAAAAAACTAAAAATCGACTTATAATAATTTGTAAATCTGAACATCCCGTGAACGGAGGAATATGTTAATTTGATAGTCATATGTTTTATAGATTTTTTTTCATTATAGTCATTTCTTTTTTTTGCTTTAGTTGCAGTCAAAAAGCCATGCCTTCATATAATAAAACAAGATTAAAACCTGACTCTCTATACTTAGAAAAACAATTATTGTATTGGCATTTTAAAGATATTGAGAGTGATACTATACCGGGAATAAGTCTTGATAAAGCATATGACTTTTTAAAAAATAAAACACCCGAAAATATTATTGTTGGAATATTGGATACAGAACTTAATATAGATCATCTAGCTATTCAAGATCAAATTTGGATCAATGACGATGAGATTATCAATAATGGTATTGATGATGATAAAAACGGGTATATAGATGATATTCATGGATGGAATTTTTTAAATACAATCGCTGGTGAAAATTTACCTTCCATAAATTATGGCTTTACTCGTTATGTTCAAGCATATGAAAAACAGTTTCTAAATAAAACTATTTCTGACGTTCATAAAGATAGTATACATCAATATAAACAATTTAAAAAAGCTCAAACATCACTTAATGAATCTATTGAAGAATCTAACAGCGAACTTTCTCGCTATAGAGGTCTTTTGAACAAGTGTATCTCTACTAATAAAACAATAGATAGTATTTTTTACAATAAAGAAATTACTCAAACAAAACTTGACTCATTATCTAATATAATTACTGATACTATCATAAAAAAACATATTGATTACAAAAAACTTTTATTGCAATATGATATAAATGAAGATTATTACCATTATAAAATAAATGAGTTTTCTACAGAACTAGCACAACAATTAAATGTAAAATACAATGGAAGATTATCTAAAGATGATGTAAACGATATTACAGATACAAAGTATGGTAATAACAATGTTAAAGGAGTAGGACAAATAAACCATGCTTTACGAGTTAGTAGTTTAATAGCTGCCAACAGGAATAATTTGGATTCCGTTCATGGAATCCTAAATAATATTAAGATTATGCCTGTAAATATTATGTCATATTATGGGGTTTATGACAAAGACATTGCACTTGCTATTCGGTACGCTGTAGATAATGGTGCTAAAGTCATTAATATGAGTTTTAGCATATCTTATCCAGTACACGAACAATGGCTAGAAGAAGCAATAATATATGCTATGGAAAATGATGTATTGTTGGTAACTTCTTCAGGTAATTTTAGAGAAAATTTAGACTTTCAATTGGATTACCTAAATGATTCATCAATTATTACTAAAAAAGAGTTTGCAAATAATTTTATAAAAGTTGGGGCTTCTTCTTACAGGGTGGATTCTACTCTTGTTGCGAATTTTTCAAACTATGGTAACAAAGAAGTCGATATTTTTGCCCCAGGTAATGATTTATATACTATTCATGGTAACTATATAGATAAAGACTTAGGTACTTCTTTATCTTCTGCTATTACTACAGGAGTAGCAGCACTAATTCGTTCTTATTATCCAAACTTAACAGCTTTCGAAGTAAAGCAAATCATTATGGAATCGGGCGTTTCGTATGATGTTATGGTTAATAAACCTTCTACAAGCGACAAAAAAGAAT